>NZ_JAOASQ010000020.1 GCF_030158565.1 Limnohabitans sp.
GTTTCCTGTATCTGCGCAACGTCAAGGGCTTCAAGTGGAATCACAAGCGCGTGTAGGCTTGCAGAACTGTTTGACGGTGTTTGTCCACTGCTGGGCATGCTTTGGATTGCGCCATCCCAAGCGTTGATTTTCAATGTACTGGGCCGCGCATTCACCAAATGTTGGTACTGTCGATTGGGCCGCCTTAGCTGCTTGAGCCTCAATGGGGTCATTGCCTTTACGAACCTCGCTGGAGCTGTTATGGGCTTGAATACGTGCGTCCTTCAGGCCAACCTGCGGGTAGCCACCAAGACCCATCTCACGACGCTTGCCAGCGATTACGTAGCGAAGAACCCATTTAGCCGTCTGATTTTTGCCGACAACGAACCATAAGTTGTTGCCATCGCTGTACTTGCCGGGAGATTTCAGAAGGGATTTACACCGAAGTTCATTGAGTCCACCTTGCATGTCGGTCCACCTTTCAGTCCACCTTTATGTGGTGTACCATTGTGGCTCATCTTGTATTATTTTGTACAGTGCTGAAGATGTAAGTAGTTGAATAAAAACAATTTATTTATTCAGGGGCACACGGGGAGCAGCATATATGGCGGACACCGCTTCCGCCAAAAAATAAAAAGCGCCGAATGCATCGCATTCGGCGCTTTTTTCATGGGCTTGCTCCAACAGCACGTAATGATCGCTGGGGCAAACCGAACCTCACGCTCAATTCGAATACTTTCTAAAAGTATAGAAATGGCTCGCATCCCACGCATCACTGGTCCGACTGATCAGGTCAATGTCCGTGACGGTGGTTTCATAAGTAGTGTTCTTGAAGTTTCCGTTCACACACTGAGGTGCTGCGGCACCCTCTCCACAGTAAATGGATGAACTGCGGGCAGAAGTCCTGAACTGTACGGAGTCTTCGTATCCCGAGCGAAGCCATTTCCCTCCACTGAATTGCGCAGCGTTTCCATAAGCGCCATAAATACGGGCACGGTATGTCGCTGGTTCAGAACCTTTGAGCAATGGATTGGAGTCGCTGGCTACTGACCATGTGAAATCCACCTTGTTGCCCTGGGGAACGAAATAGCCAATGCTTTGGTGTTGGACCAATGTCAATGCATTTTGAGCCTGGTAACTGACAGTTGGAAGCGCAGATATCAGGTTTGGCAGGGGCACAGACTTTTTGAAACCATCCACTGTCTTGGAGCGGGCGGTGGTTTTGAAATATTGAGTTGCACTGGCGGTATCTGTCGTATTGCCAGAAAAATAATAATCGAACTTCCAAGTCCCGAACTGTGGTAATTTTTCCAACTGTGCATCGGTCATGTCTTGGTCTACGAAAAACAAGAAGGAGCTTTCTCTGATTCGAGGATGCATGTCAACCACTGGTGGTTCACCTGCATATTTCGACTGAATTCGCAGAAAGCCAGTCCCCGTAGGAGCGCCATTTTTTTCCACTGTCAAGTAGGAGTAATTGCACACCCCTCCGGTCACATTGGGCTTCATGTTGAATTGGCCCTTATCACCTGCCTCATTGTAAGGAGGCGTGGTGATGACCACTTTCACCCAATTTTTGGTGCGATCGTTGCACGGCAAGTCAAACACATAACCCACGCTGTCATAGGTGTTGGCCTGATCTTTGGGGAACTCGCGTCTTTGCGCATAAGGACTCACCCCGCCTGGAAGGTTGTATTGATTGCCGATGATCCGGTATTGGTTATCTGTGGGATCGAGCCTCGCCACATTTTTCTCGTACTGGAAGTTGCCGTAATCGTCTTGCCAGCGGTAGCCAAACACCACGTCGCCCGCACTGGGGCCACTGGCGACTGACTCAGCGACGGTGTAGTGGTACTTGGGGGAGATGAATTTCACGCCAGGATTCGCCGTGAAGATTCCACCAAAATGCTGGTCAAACTTGACGACAGCGCCATTCTGTTTGTACGCCCCAGGATTTTTTCCATAAAAGATGGCTTGGCACTGCGCAGCCGTGATATCCGCCGCGGTCCCTCTGGCATTGCTGGTTCGGGACACTTTGTCCAGTGCATAGCAACTGGTCATTTGGTCCAGCAGGGCTTGGAGCTTGACGCTCATTCCATCGGTCGCCAGTTCGTTGGCATTCACTGCTGGCAGGGTCTTGTAACTGGCGGCGCTGCTGAAGCTGACATTCGGCAAGTCTTCACCTTCTTTGACGGCTTTGCGCAAGGTCAGATCAATGGTGGAAGAAGAGCCTTTAGGCTCAATCTTCACATCGAGCGAGTCCAACAACTTGTCAAAACCTGTGCCGTTGGCGGCAAAACTGACGGTTTGCGGGTTGGTGTTCGCAGACAAATTGAGCGCATCGAGCAAAGGCTTGATCGCAGCCAGCATTTCCTGATTTTTGGAAGCCAAGGTCGAACTGCTGATCGTGGCCAATTTGGCGGCAATCTCACTGATCAAACTTGTGGGATCGCCCGTAGGTGACAGACGGGCGGCAATCAGGTTGGTCAGTTGGTTGACGTTGGCTGTGGCTGTGGCTCCTGCCTCGGCCACAACGCTGAGCAATTTGGTGGAGCCATCATCCGCGATGATGATCAAGGGAAATTTGGCGGTTGCGGGGATGGATGCGCTGTAGCTCCCATCGGCCGCAACCGTTGCCGGGCTTTGCAGCAAGGCGACACCATCAGCGCTGTAGATCTGCACCGTGGCGGCAGCCATAGGTGCACCGGTGGCGGCTATGCCCGCAAGAGCGATGGTGCTGCTGCCTAGTGTGCTGGCGGTATTGCCACCACCTCCACAACCTTGAATGCCGAGCAGGCCAAAACTCAGTAAGGCCACACCGGCTGTTGAGATGCTTGTCTTGATCATTTTTTCCTCTTGTGAATTGAAATCTTCATCGAAACAACAATGGGTTAATAAAATTGACACAAAAGAGTCTAGTACTCAGAGCTGAAAAATACCAGTTTTTGTAATCAATCAAGCATTTTCAACACTGCATCAGGACAAAGCAAAACACGAGAAGTAAATATTAGTGAGTCAAATTTTCGTGGGCACGTTGAACTGCAGGCTCAACGCCCCCCTTCACCCACCAGCGCATAAGGTGCCCAAAACGCGGGGTGGCCATAGCTGGGGGATTTCATGGTTGACAGCATGCCTTGGCGCAGGGCTTCTGCGCGGCGAATGGCGGGGTCTTTCTGATACGCGGCAAACGTTTGCGTGGTCAGCTGCATCGCGCTTTCTGACTCCACCGACCAGTGCGTCACCAACAGGCTGCGGCTACCGGCGAAGAAAAAGCCCCGAGCCAATCCGCTCAAGGCTTCTTCGGCTTTGCCATCGGCACCGGCCGTGTTGCAAGCCGACAGGACCACCCAGTCTGCGTTGAGCTTGAGCGACAACACATCTTCCAGCGTGAGCAAGGGCGACTCATTGGGGTTGCTGTTGCCCGCCATGGCCAGCGCGGGTTGGTTCAAATTGGGCAGATCACCGGCCAACAAACCGTGGGTGGCAAAGACCACCACTTTCTTTTTGCCCAGCACACCCGAAGCACTGCTCTTGAGCACCGACTGACGTGTGGCGTCTTTACCCAAGATCACGTCCTGCGCAGGATTGGCCACCATGATTTTGGCCAGCTCCAGCACTTCGTCACGCGTCTCGGGCAAGGTGGGCAGCTTGCTGTAATTCACATAGGTTTCTGCATCCATCACGTTGCGCGATACGGACTCCAAGGCGCGCAGTGCAACGGCCGACCGGACAACCGAGCCGACCGGGGCTGCGGCGACTTGGCTGGCTTTGGGATCAAAGGCGGGATCCCCCCAGGCCATCAAGGCTTGCGGACTGGACGCTTGTTCCCCCAGTTTTTTCAAGGAGAGCCAGCCGTTGGCGGTGGGCACGTGGCTGATCGCCAAGTCCTTGATGAGCCATGAGGACTCAGCGGGGCTGCTTGCGGCATTGGGGCTGCGCGTCAGAACGGCCAGTGGCAGTTGCGCCAAAGCACCACTGGTGGCCACGATCAAATGCGCTTTGCCTTGCAGCTTGGCGTCCAAGGGGCCCAACAGTTCTTTGTAGAGTTGGTGCGAATCAGCATGGGCAAAGGCAGGCGCCTTGCTGCCGTATCCGGCCACATCGAGTGTTTTGCGAATGCGCGTGACCAAGCCTTGAACAGCGCTTTCGGTCAAGGGTGAGCGGTGAAAGCTCACACCGCCTTGCGCATCAATGGCCCAGACATAAGTTTGATCGTCCATCGGCAAGATGGACACAAACAGTTCGTCCGCTTTGAGTTGCTTGGCCACGTCGGTGTGGCTGGGCGACTTGGGCTGAATGAGTTGGAAGTACTCCGGATATTGCTTTTGAATTTGCGCTTTGTATTCCTTGCGCTGCGCTTCCAGCTCGAGCTTGCGTTCACGCATCTGTGCCACCACTTGGGGATTGCGCTTTTCGGCCACCTCGGAGTTTTGATTCGCAATGTAGGTGCTCAGGTTGGTGATTTCGTTGCGCGCATCTTGCTCTTTACGAATGATGTCCGACAAGCCCGGCACGTTCACACCCGCACGCACGGCTGCTTCGGTCAAGGCCTGTTGCACGCTGGAAGTGCCGATCTGGTCAGCCACGGTGAAAAGAGTTTGAGCGTCCTGCAAATTGCTGGCAGCTGTTGTGGACAGAAGCTGCATGTAGCTTTGCAAAATGAAGCGCTTCATTTTTCGCTGAATCGCGTTTTCGGCAAAGTCACCTGACAGCGATTCGGGTGCGCTCAGGTTCAAGCTGGCCTTGTCAAATGCCAAACGGGCTTGGTCTTTTTGACCGCCCATGGACAGCGCTTGAGCCAGCAAGCCACGAGTCAACGCCGTATAAAAATGAGCCTCTCCAAAAGAGGCCACATTGCTTTGCAACTCCGCATCCAACAATTTAACGGCTTCTGCGTAGCGTTGTGCTTTCAAATAAGCCCAACCACGCAATGCCACTTGCTTGTCAACACGACCGGCCTTTTGCCTAGCTACCTCGGCCACATCCAATCGTTTGATCAGCTGCGCCCAGTCGTCCATGCCCGCCAAGGCCACATGGATCTTGTCTTGTGCACTCAGGCGAAAGTGCGATTCTTGGTCCAGGTTCTGCGCATCCAAAAGGGTCTCAATCTTTTGGCTGAACTGCAGGGCATCTTTGAACTGACCGGCCGTGTTGTAGTGCTCTGCCAGCATCATGAAAAAGCGGACCATGCTGGGCTCCGAAAACCCGAAAGATTTGGCCGTTTTAAAAACCTCGCGCAAAGTCCACTCGGCGTCCGAGGCCAGCCCCGCATCCATTTGACGTTTCGCATGCATGGCCTGAATCACCAACAAATATTCCTGTCCTCGTTCTTTGATTTGAGCGTCAGAGGTCCAACTCAACATGCGCAACACGTCTTTGCTTTTGGCTACTGCCAATTTAGAGCTCTCGATGGCTTGTGTCCATTGCCCCGAACGGCTCTCCAGCTCGGACTTTCCCGCAAAGTAGATCATCTCTGCACGCGCAATGCTGTAAGGCGCAAGCCCACGGCGCGGCAGCATGCCAAATTCGTTGCGGATGATGCCGCCAGCCTGGGTGACCAGCTCCCCTGCGCGCTTGAGATTTTGATCCTGCATGTAGTAGTAGGACAACTCAATCTGCGCGTTGACCCTCAAGGGCAACCAGGGAATTTCCTTGGCTAATTCTTCACCCAAACGGTAGGCCTCGACTCGATCCCCTTTGAGCCACATCAGCTCACGCAAAGAGGATTTCGCCCAGTTGTCGTTTGCGAAGGGCATGGCCTCACGCAGGAATTTTTCTTCATTGACCGTGTCGCCCAACAACCTGGCGGCTGTGCTTTTTTCTTTGAGCAAGGCCTCTTTGGTGGCGTTCAATGCGCCCGGATCTACTGGCTTATTGACCAGCTCTTGCAGGCGCTGGGCTTCTTTCGCTGAAATCTTGAGCTGCCCCACCTCTTCCATTTGCGCCCAGGATGCGCTCGAAAAAAGGCTGCCAAAGACCACGACAGCAACAGCCGCCCAGACGGAAAGACGCTGTGACATCTTCACTCCAATTCTTAAAACTTCTTGAAAGCAGGAATTCATTTTGAATCGATCCATGGCGGCAGAATCAACGCCCACCCTCCCCCACCAGTGCGTAGGGCGCCCAATAAGCGGGGTGACCATAGCGAGCGTCTTGCATGACCTTGAGCATGCCGAGTTGCAAGGACTGCGCCCGGGTCGATTGACTTTCTGCCCCGTAGACTTTGAAGGTCTCGGTGGTGAGCATCATGGCGCTTTCGCTTTCGACCGACCAGTGCGTGACGAGCAAACTTTTCGCACCTGCATAAAAGAACCCACGCGCCAAACCTGAAAGCGCCTCTTCGTTCTTGCCATCAGCCCCAGCCGTGTTGCAAGCCGACAAGATGACCCAATCGGCGTTCATGCGCAGCCCCAGCACGTCTTGCAAGGTCAGCAAGGGCGATTCATCGCGCGAACCGGAACTGGCCATGGCCAGAGCAGGTTCAGACAATCCTGGCAAATCACCGGCCAACAGACCGTGGGTTGCAAACACCACCCATCTTTTGTTCTTGAGCTGACCGCTGTCACTCGATTGCAAGACAGACAGGCGTGTCGCCTTGTCGCCCAACAGAACATCTGTGGCAACATTCGATTTAATCAAACGCGCCAGGGCCAACACCTCCTCACGTGTTTCAGGCAAGGGCGGCAAGGAGGCATAAGTGACCGGGTCCACATGCGGCTGGCTCAAATCTGCACTGCGCACGGCACGGGTTGTGACGGCGGAGCGGACACCCGCCTTCTGGGCCGCAACGTTTGCGGGACTCAAAGTGAACGATGGGTCCCCCCACGCGATCATGGAAGCTTGGCCCGAGACCGTCTTGGGCATCTTGCGCAATGCCAACCAGGATTGGGCCGAAGAAATTTGACTGATGGCATGGCTCTTGATCAGCCAAGGCGCATCTTTGTCAGCCCCTTGAGGCCATGGGGCATTGACCAAAACCGCATAAGGAATTTGTCCCAAATCGCCACTGGCGGCGATGATCAATTGCTGCGCACCGGCCATGTGGCTTGCCTGTGGCGCCAGCAGCTCCTGATACAGACGGAACGCATCGTCATAACGGAATCTGGGTGCTTGGGTGCCCAGCCCCGC
Source organism: Limnohabitans sp. (assembly GCF_030158565.1). Lineage (GTDB taxonomy): Bacteria > Pseudomonadota > Gammaproteobacteria > Burkholderiales > Burkholderiaceae_C > Limnohabitans_A. The sequence continues at coordinate 7,108 of NZ_JAOASQ010000020.1, forward strand.
CACATCCAGGGTGGTACGCAAACGCTTGACGATTTGCGCCACTTCATCTTGTTTGAGCGCACTGCGATGGAAGTGCAAGCCACCATCTGGCCCGACACCAAACACATAGGTCTCCGCCTCAGTGGGCACAATGGCCAGGAAATATTCGCGGGCTTTGAGCACGCCTGCAATGTCTGCTGAAGTGGGGGTGCGCGGCTGCAGCAACTGAAAATAATCTGGAAACTCTTTCTCGATTTTCAGCTTGTAGTTTTTCCTGCTGGTATCGAGTTCCTGAACCCGCTTGCGCATGTCCGCGACAATCTGCGCTTTGTCTGCCGCAGCACCAGACATGGATTGGTTGTTCAGGTATTGGTACAAAAAAGCCAGCTCTGATTTGGCATCTTGATCCGCACGGGCCACTTCGCCCAATGCCGGTTGCGTGATCGATGCCCGTGCAGCGGCCTCACCGATGGCTTTCTGGACCGAGGATGAAATCAAGGTATTGGCAACGACAAAGGCTTGCTTGGCGTCCTCCTGCTTGTCCGCGCTCTCAGCCTTGGCGCTGCGAGACAGAAAGCCCAAATACTCCTTGTAGATTTTCTTTTTGACCTTCAAGTAAAACGGGTGCTCCTGATTGACGTCGGGCAAGGTCTCCGCATCTGCCAATGTCTTGAAGGCATTTTCAAACTCGGTTTTGGCCTGTGCCGATTTCGCAGGATTCCTTGACAAAGCCACCGCATACATGCCTCGGCTCAGGCCTGTTGCATACGCCTGCGCACCGATGTTGGCCACCGCCCAATTCATATGGCCCCGGTACCAATTTTCTGCCGCTTGTGTGCGCCCTGTCTGCAAGTAGGCAAAGGCGCGGTACTCGGTCAAAGCGGCGATGGGCTTGAGCGCGGGATCGTTGGCTGTGATTTTGTCCAACTGGTCGGTTTGAGCCACCAGGTCTTGCCAACGCTCCAAACCGGCCAAGGCCCTGATCACGCGATTAACGGTCCAAAGCGACTGGGCGGTGTTTTCTTTCAGGCCACTGGCAGCGACCATCGCTTTGACCTTGTTGGCCGTGTCGAGTGAATCCTGAAAACGACCCTGAATGAAATACAGGTCTGCCGTGGTACGGTACAAATGCCATAGGTGCTGGTCCGTGAACCCGTAAGACTTGAACAAGGCCAAAGCACTTCGCAGCGACTCTTCGGCATCAGACGTCGCACCCATCTGCATCTGGATCATCGCGTGCGAGACCGCCGCGTTGGCGTGGTTGCTGCGACTGAAGTTGGCCAACCATGGACTGACATAGCGGTCATGCGAAGCCGCCAACTCAACACCTTTGCTTAAGGCTTGTTGACTGAACTTCAACGCCTCGCCATACCGACCTTGGTACTGAAAATACTGAGCCTGGGCAATGGCAAACTCCATTTGCACCCTGACTGGCCAATAGCGCCCCTCAGGGGGCCTTTGGCGCTTCATGTCTTCTGCAATCAAGCCACTGGCTTCAGTGAGCATCCTCTGCGCATTTTGGTACTTCCCATAATCGAGAAACGAACCAGCGAGCTTGATGCGCACCCGCATCGCAGCGATCGGCTCTTTGGTGTCCTGATAGATCCCCTCCATGATCCCAAAGCCCTCAGGCGCGGCGCTGCCCTTCTCAATCAGGAGCATGCCCAGATTCCAGCGTGGGGACAAATTGTTGGGTTGTGTCCGGTACCACTCTCGAAGAACCCGCTCACGCTCATTGCGGTCATTGAGTTTGAAGGTGGCGTCTTCCAGTTTTTGGTAATGCAGCGCGACATCTTTGTCGGCCAAGCCCGCAGGCAAGGCTTGCTTGAGCACTTCACGCAACTGGGCCTCTACAGCGGGTGTCATTTCGGCACCCGAAGGCAGCTCTTGTGCACAGACCGCATGCGTCATCAAGCCAAAAGCTGCAATCACACACACCAGTCTCTTGGCAAAATAACTTGAGAAATCTTTCATGGCAAATGCGTCTTCAATATGTTGCTGATGGCGCTTCAGCGACCACCCTCACCCACCAAGGCATAAGGTGCCCAATAGGCCGGGTGTACAAACTGAGGTGAACTCATGGTCTGGAGCATGGCTTGCCTGAGCGCTTCAGCGCGGCGCATGCCCGGGTTGTTCTTGTAAGCTGCGAAGGTGTGGGTGGTCAACTGCATCGCGCTTTCTGATTCGACCGACCAGTGTGTGACCAACAAGCTGCGGCTGCCAGCAAAGAAGAAGCCCCGAGCCAAGCCACTCATCGCCTCTTCGGCTTTGCCATCGGCACCAGCCGTGTTGCAAGCCGACAGGACCACCCAATCTGCGTTGAGCTTCAAACTGAGCACGTCTTCCAATGTCAACAAAGGTGATTCGGCAGCGTTGGCCGACGCCGCCATGGCCAAGGCCGGTTGGTTCAGGTTGGGCAAATCACCGGCCAACAAACCATGCGTTGCGAACACGACCACTTGCTTTTTCCCCAACTGCCCTGAAGCGCTGCTTTTGAGCACAGAAGCCCGCGTGGCCTCTGCACCCAACACCAAATCGGTTCTGGGGTTGGCACCCAAAATTTTGGCTAACTCCTGCACCTCGTCACGGGTCTCGGGTAAAGGTGGCATCTTGCTGTAATTGAGGTAGCTGTCTTCCACCGACTGCTCGAGACCGGATGACTGCACGGCGCGTGTCGGTATTGCTGATCGCACATGCGATGCAGCCCCCATACTGGCGATCTGCTGCGCGGCCTTCAGGTCAAAAACCGGATCGCCCCAAGCCATCAGTGGCTGCACACTGGAGGGCACTTTGCCGAACCGCTTCAAGGACAACCAACCGCTGGCGGTTGGAACTTGGCTCACAGCCATGTCCTTGATGAGCCAGACTGCATCCTTGGGGTTAGCGGATGCGAAGGGTTGACGCACCAACACGCCCAAAGGCATCTTGGCCAATGCACCTGATGTGGCCAAGATCAAATGGGTTTTACCCGTCAAGGAGGGCTCGATCGGTCCAAGCAAGCCCTTGTACAGTTCGTGAGCATCGGCATAGTTGAATACAGGCGCACGCGCGCCCAGACCCGCCACATCCAGTGTCTTGCGGATGCGATCAACAAGCTCATGACTTTGTTTCTCACCCAGATTCCAACGGTGAAATTTCACAACCCCTGCTGCATCAATGGCCCACACATAGGTTTGGTTTTCCATCGGCAAGACAGAGACAAACAGCTCATCAGGCTTGAGGCCCTGCGCAATATCCGTATGCGAAGGTGCCTTGGGTTGCATCAACTGAAAGTATTCAGGAAACCCTTTTTGTATTTGGACTTTGTAGCCCCTGCGCAACTCTTCGATCTCGCGCATGCGCGCTCGCATTTGCTCCATGACTTGTGGGTTACGCCGTTTGTCTTCCTCTGCGCCCTGCCCTGTCATGTACTGGATCAGGCTGACCATTTCATTTTTGGCATCCTGCTCCTTGCGAATGATGTCGGCCAAACCGGGCACATTCACCCCAGAGCGCACAGCCGCATCCGCCAGCGCTTGTTGAACGGAAGACGCATTGAGGTAGTCCGCCAATTGGAAAATCAGTGCCGCATCTTGTGCATCCTGGCTGGCGGTCTCGGCCAACATTTCCACGTAACTCTGAAAAATAAATTTCTTCACTTTGAGGCGATAGGCGTCCTCGGCCATGTCGCCTGACAAGCCCTCAGGGGCCGTCATCACCTTGACGGCTTGTTCAAACTGAGTGCGGGCTTGGGCTTTGTCACCCGCTTTCCACAGCGCTGCCGCATAGATTCCGCGAACCAATGCGGTGTAGTCATGCTTTTCGCCGAAATTGCTCACGTGCCACCGCAAATTGCCTCTCAACAGTGGCAAGGCTTGTTCGGTGCGCCCTGTTTTCAAGTAAACAAAGGCACGAAGATCGGGTCTAACACCGGCAGTGCTCTTATTACCGATGAGGGCCTTTTCTTCATCCAAGCGCTCAAAGTTGGCCATCGCATCGTTCCACCTGTCAGCCCCCACCAACGCGATATTTTTCCTGTTTTGAGATCCGATCCAAGGCATGGTCCCTTTTTTGAAACCCTGATTCAAAACAATACGTTCTGCCTTGTCTGCGTAGGCCCCCGCCTCATTGAACTGGCCCGCCGCATTTCTCAGATCTGCATACGCGTTGTAAGTGCCAAACAGTTGCTCATCGCTGAAGCCATTGGCTTTGGCAAATTGGTAGGCTTGCCGCAAAGTGACATCGGCATCTGTAAACAGCCCGGATGCACTTTGCTGAGAGGCCAGTGCGGCCAATACCTTGATGTACCAGTGACGTCCGTGCACTTTTTGCGTTGAACCAATCGGCGCATCGTTGGCCATAGACTCCTTGCCCTTGGCCACCGCCAACTTGGCGGATTCAATCGATTCTGGCAACTTGCCTTTGCGGCTCAGAAAAATTGAACGGGCGTGATGAAACTCCATCTCAGCACGCAAACGCCAATAGGGCCCAGAGCTTGTCCCGTCAACTTGCTTGAATTCTCTTCGAATGGTGTTTTCCGCCTCATCCAACAAGGTTTGCGCCTGTTGGACTTGCCCGTCCTGGAGATGATCCAGCGCAAGCTCTGTGCGTATGCGCACGACATCGGTTGGCCTTCTGAAGATGCCATCCTTGATGAGGGCATGGCCAATTTCATAAGCCTCGGCCCTTTTTGGGGTCATCGATAAAACATTGCGCAGTCGCCACCCGACGGTGGGATCGATCTTGACCCATTCACGCAAGATGCTCTCTCGAAGCACCACATCCCCCAAAAGCCAAGCGGCCGTGTCTTTTTGCTGGAAAAACTCTTTTTGAGTCGCCAACCCGGCACTGGGATCCATAGGCGTTGCCAGAACCTCTTGTAAACGCTTGACCTCTTGAGGCGGCAATTTCAAAGACTGTGCAGGGTCATCTTGCGCATGGACACCCGCAGTCAACAGGAAAACCAGGCAGCACACCAGCTTGAGTAAATTCATGGCACGGCTTGACTGAAACATTGGCTTTCCTTGAAAAACTTATTCCACTTCAATGCGCAATTCCCGCTCTGCCAAACGTTGCTTGGCATCCTGGATTTGCAAAGTCAAACGGTGCTTGCCTTTGGGGATATTCGCCTTGTCCAGCTTGAACCCCTCAGCGCTGATCTGTGTGTACTGCGTCAAGCGGGAAGTGATGTCGAACTTGAGTCCGCCATACAAGACCTTGAAACTACTCACATCAATGGGCGCATCGTTTTGGGGGCGAAACGCGACGGCAATCGCAAACGGCGCCTTCAGTTTTGCATCGGGCACAGGTTCAGGCTGCAAGATATCGATCAAGGGCATGACAGCACGCGCCCGCAAAGCTGGCTGCGCCAGGTAACCGGCTTCGCCTTCGAATTGAATTGCCTCAGCCGGGTTGACCAACCAGGACTCTTGTGCCACCGCCGACGCCACCGCGCAGGTCAGCGACAAAACCAGAATAGACAGACTCAGGGGTTTCATGGAATCTCCTTGATCGGCAGCAAGACTGCGCCATAGGCATCGGAACACAAGGGGTTATTTTTCGCCCTCGCAGGCGTTTGACAGGCCTGCGTGCTGACGAGCGTGGAGGTGGTCAGCAAAGCGCCCAGTTGGGCTCGTCCACTGGCGTCGTTGAGAGACGTCACGAAGGGGCCCGATTTGCGGCCACCCAAGGCCGTCAAATCTCGCGGCGCATCGGCCACCATGACCAGCAAATGGTTGGTGCCCGCAGGGCCGGACGACTTGATGCGCCAATTGCCTTGCGGCAGCTTCAGCGTCTGACCCGCTTCAATCTTGTTGTTCTGGTCAAGGTCGTTGGGAAACAACATGTACAAGGCTTTGCCATCCGATCCGGCCAAAGCGGCATACACATAGCCTGCACGGTCAGATTGGACGGAAAACTCCAATGCATCCTGCCCGATGGTCAACGCATCTTTGGTCAAAGTGACCTGCACCTTGCGCTTGGCGTTGCGTTGCTCGAACATTTGCTGCAAAGCTTGTTCGCCCGACAGAGGCTTCACCTGCGGCGCAGTCACGGGTGCAGGCGCGGGTGCAGGCGCGCCAGGCGCAGGCTGCACTGGCACTGCAAGCACCGGGGTTGAGGCAAGGGGTGTTGCCACAGTTGCAGTTGGCTTCACAGCAGGCGGCGCACTGATGGCGCTGGGCTTGTTGTCCAGCAAGGCCGTCACCGGTTGCGCCGCGACTTGCGGCGCAGGCTGGCTGAACCATGCTGGCACAAACCCGGCATTGCCAGACAACACCAGGTTGTGCGGCTTGAAGTTGGTATCAAATTGCATGCGGCGGTTGATTTTTTCTTGCGCGCATTGACGGATTTCATCGATGTTGATGGCGCCCGAGCCATCCAAATCCTTGGCATCACGGAGCATGCAGTCGCGCATGTATTGCGTCGCCAAACCGCCTTTTTGTTCGTCATCAAAACTGATTTCGTTGTTGCGGGCTGCGGACAGGTGAATGATGTCCTGCGGCAAAGCGCCCTGGCTGACTTGTTCATTGACCAAGCCACGCGTTCTGACGTTGACGGGATTTCCGCAGGTCTCTGAGGTGCCCGCGAACTTGGGTCGCAAAGCACCTTCGTCGTTGGCATTGACCATGCCACGCGTGCGTGCTGCGGGCGTTGGCGGCACCAGACCGCCCGAATGACAAGCGTCGTACATCACAAACAACTTGTCGGTTTTTTGCGTGATGGAGGCCAGCAAATTGGCCATCTCTTTGTTGTTGATGGTGCCCTTGCTCATGCCGTCATAGGGCAGCAAGGCCTCCACACAACCGCCCGCTTGCGGGTCTTCATAACGTGTGCCGTGGCCGGAGTAATGGATGAACACACGGTCACCGTCTTGCACGCGTTCGTTCAAGCCTTTGAGCGCTGCACGGATGTTGTCGCCCGTGGCCTGGTCGTCTTGCAAATACTGGATGTTGCCTTCAGGCACCTGCATGACTTGCGCCATCTGTGTGGCCGAATAGCGATCGAGCTTGGTTCCGGGCAATGGCGGCACGCTGGGGTCGGCGTAGCGTCCAACACCAATGATGAGCGCATGCCGGTTGATGCGCGAAGCCGCAGTGGGTACGCCTCGCACGCCCAATGTCAATGCGTTGTTTCCGGCCGCCTCGCGACCACTGGAGATGCCTGCCACTGCCGATGCGCCCGCTTGCATGTTCAAGGCGCTGGCACGCACCCAGCCGGACACCTTGCCCGGCGGGCTGTTGAGCTCCACCAAAACCCAGCCGCCCTCGACAGACAGCACACGCACTGCCGCTCCCACACTGACCTGGGTGAGCACGGCTGATGTGGCCAGTTTTTCCTGCCTGATTTCAGCCGCACGGCTAACGGTGGCGTTTTGCGCCCCCGCTCCCGTTGCCAAGAAAACCAGACCCCAGAGTCCTGAACGAATGAATGAAGACATGGTGGAACTTTTCATGAAAAAACCGGTGGTTGCAATGCCGTCCAGCCCGCCAGGGCCAGATGCGTGACAGCAAGGCGCACATCCTGTGCCGACAAGCCTTGCGGCAGCGTCGTGACCTCACCTTGGCGGACCGACAAACCCTTGACCGCTCGCAACAGCAAAGGTTGCACGCGCAGCAATTGAGCCTGCGGGCCCACAATGGCCAAGCACGGCGAAAACGGACGCCAGCGCGCAGACAAATTGTCCCCGGGTGTCAAATCCAGCGACACCAAGCGGCAATCTTTGCCCGAGGCTTGCAAGCACGCCATCAATCGGTCGAGCTGGTCATGGCTCCAGGACTGGTCCGACACCCAGGGCAAAACCGCCAAAGGCTCAGTTGTATCTGGCAAGTCGCCACACCAATGGCGCTTGCGCAGCGTGTACCAAAATTTGAGCACTGCCAAAAACAAAACCGCCAAGCCCGCAGACAGATGCAGGTCAATGAACACATGCTCGGTGTGCAAACTGGCAAAGCCAATGCCCAGCAACACACCGGGCAAGACCAACATGGCAGGGGCCAGGGACGACACGCTTCGGTGGTGGCTCCACAAGGCAATGCCTGCACACATCAAGATCGCCACTGCGGCACCAGCCCATTTGGGCAGCTCCCAGATCGCGCGGCGATGCAAAGCATTGTCAATGCCCGTGGCCAAGGACTCGACACCCGCCTGTGTGCCCGACAAGGGCGTGGGGTGCGTATCGTGCAAACTGGGTGCGGTGGCGCCAATGATCACAATTTTTCCGGCCATCGAGGGCACGCGGGGATTCGCTTGACCACCATCGGCCTGCTCAAAAACATCAGCGAAATTCACGCGCTGGTACGTCGTGGCTGTTTTGCGCCAGTGAATGAGCACGTCATCACGCGTCGCTTCGGGTTTGCTGATGGGCGCAGGTTTGTTCTGAAACTGGGTCAGCCAGTAGCCATAAGCGGCAGGATCGACAGATTGCGTCACACTCATGGGCAATGACTGGATGATGCCGCCATCGCTCAAACGCTCAAAGTAACGGTAACGCCGCAGCATGCCATCGGGATCCACATAGCCGTTGTTAAAACCCAAGGGCTTCACGGCCACATGCGGCAGCACCGGCGGGATCAAGGCCACGGTGGCCTCCACGCTTGCATCGGCCGCGCGGGTTTGCGCCCACAAACTGGGCAAATGCTGTTGACTCAGACTGCTCTGACCATCGTTCGCAGCAGGCAAGCGCACCACGCTGAAATGGCTGTGCTGACTTCTTTGTGCAGCTTGATCCATCGCCGCATCACCGCCAGGGCTGAGCCTGTCGGCATCCGAAAACACAATGTCCCAAACCACGGCTGCGGGATTTTGACTTTCGATGTGATCGAGCACTGTGGCCAAAGTGTCACGCGGCCAAGGCCAACGGCCGAACTCGGGGGCCATGCGGGCCAGGGCTGATTCGTCGATGTCGACAATCACAATGCGCTCATCGTGCGGGGCTGTCAGCAAGCGTCCACGCACCATGGTGTCATAGGTGGTCTGTGCAATGCCGCCACTGACGCTCAGGAAGAAAACATCCAGAATCACCCACGCTGAAAAAGCGAGCACCAGCCCAGTCAGCACCCAGCGGTCCGGCCAAGAGGCCAGACGCTTGAGCAACGTTCGCTCCAAAGCAGCCGCAAAAGGCTGCCCTGACTCAGTCGAGATTGACAATGCGCACTCGGCGGTTTTCTGCGGCCAATGGATTGGACGCGTTGGCCAGTTGTGTGGCGCCTTTGCCAGCTGCCGTCAAGCGGGCCACAGTGACTCCGTTCTTGACCAGAAAGGCCTGCACCGCTTCAGCGCGTTGCTGGCTCAACTTCTGGTTGTAATCGGCCAGTCCCTTGGCGTCGGTATGTCCCTCAACCGCAAACTTGGACGGCAACAACTCGGCCGAATTCAAGGCGAGCGATAAATTCAGCAATGCCTGCTGACTTTCAGGTCGTATTTGTGAAGAGTTGAAATCAAACTGGATCAGCAAGGACAAAGAAGGTTTGGCCTGAGGTGCAGCAGAGACTGAAGCCGAAGAGGATGTCTGGTTGCTCGCAGCTTGCGGCGCCGCAGAAGTCTCGTTCGCATCGGGCGTGGTTGCACTGTTGGACTCCACCGTCAAATTGCGCAGACTTCTCAAACGCGGACCCTGCGATGGCGCTTTGAGCTGCTCAATCATCTGTTGTGCGCTTGGGGCGGCTGTTTGGGCGTGAAGCGCGCCATGTGAAGCGGCGGCAAGCATCAGCCAGAAGATTCTCAGTGCAGTGGTTTTCATAACTGTTATCGCTTTAACTATGATCAGCCTGATTATGTGCGCTGCCACACTGAACGGCCAGCATCAATGTTCTTCTCGAAATTTGAAATTAATTCTTATTTTTACATTTTAAAAATATTTACTCGCACTGGCTGAGCGCCTTCCGCCCTGATCGGGCAATTGCCCGGGATCGGCAAACCCTCGAAACAAATTCGAAGGCATTACAAGCCAGAGAAGATGCCGTTAAAATTAAATTTATGGAAAATATCAAAAGCCCTTTTGCTTCAGCCTATCTGCGCTTTTTGCAACTGGCACGTGCGGTGCAGGCACTGCCGGAAGGCGAAGACATGGATGCCAACGAATTGGCATTGCTGGAATCCGTGGTCTTGCGCTGGCACGAAGGCAAACCCATGACCGTGCGCGAAGCCATCGGCTTGGATCGCTTGGGCTCACCCGCCACCCTGCACAAGCGCATCACCCGCTTGCGGGAAAAAGACATGATCGGCACCTTGCACCTCGATGGTGACCGACGCGCCAAATACCTGACACCGACCAAGCGCAGTTTGGCCTATTTCGACCACCTCGGCCAATCATTGACACAAGCTCAGCAAACATCATTGGCATGAACTTGTCCATCAGAAACATGGCTGAGGCTGTGGTTCTCAGCTTGGTCAGTGCGGCTTTGTTTGCCGGATTTTTCAGGCTCAACGAGCTGATCTTTTCAGCACTCGAACACAGCCAAGGCGTCAACTGGATTTTCCTGCCCGCCGGTTTCAGGGTCCTCTTGGTCTTGGGCATGGGCTTGCCGGGATGCTTGGGCATCTTTCTGGGCACGCTGTATTTGGACCACGCACATCTGCTGCATGGTCATGCCATGCTCATTTTTCTGACCGGCATCGTTTCAGGTTTCACCCCCTGGGTGGTCATGAAAACCATGAGCCATAAGGGCCTGCTCAGTGCAGACCTGAAAAACCTGACCTACCAGCAATTGCTGAATTTCACGCTGTTTTATGCGGCCGCCAATGCCGTGCTTCATCAGTTGCTGTGGGCGCTGATCAACGTGCACAGCCACCAGCTGATGGTGGAACTCTGGCCGATGTTTGTGGGCGATTTGTTGGGCGCTTTGCTCATGCTTTACGCCTTCAAAGGCTTGGTGAACTTGATCCAGGGCAGACGCTCAAGCTCAGGCAGTCTCTGACAAAAACAGCGCCTGCAAATCGCTCAAGAAGTCAAAGCCGCGCTCCGTGGGCCAGACACGGTGCAAATCGCGCTCAATCAATTTCAAACGCTCGGCCTCTTGCAGGCCTTTTTGAATGCTGGTCATCGCCAAACCCGTGCGATCGACGAAATCGCTCAAGACAAAACCTTCACGCAAGCGCAAGGCGTTGAGCATGTATTCAAAAGGCAAGTCCTGGCGTGACACCTCGGTGTTTTGCGTGGCCGGCTCGCCCTTCATGGCCTGCTGCATGTACAGCGCAGGCTCGCGGTAACGCACCTGGCGCACCACACGGTGCGCAAAACTCAGCTTGCTGTGGGCACCTGCCCCAATGCCCAGGTAATCGCCAAACTGCCAATAGTTCAGGTTGTGGGCGCACTGATGGCCAGGCTTGGCGTAGGCCGAAACCTCGTAGCGTGACAGGCCTTGGGCCGAAGTCAGCTCGGTGATGCGGTCCATCATTTCGTAGGCCAGATCGTCTTCGGGCAAGGTCGGCGGAAACTTGGCGAACACCGTGTTGGGCTCGATGGTCAGGTGGTAAATCGAGATGTGCGGCGGCGCAAACGCCAGCGCGGTCTGGATGTCCTGCGTCAAACCCGCCAGTGTCTGTCCGGGCAAGGCGTACATCAGGTCCAGGTTGAAGGTGTCAAACACCTGGGCCGCTTCGGTCACCGCAGCCAAGGCCTGGTCGCGGTCGTGCACACGGCCCAGCGCTTTCAGATGCCCATTATCAAAACTCTGCACGCCAATCGACAAACGGGTGATGCCCGCCTGACGGAAAGCCTTGAAGCGGTCTTTTTCAAAGGTGCCGGGGTTGGCTTCCATGGTGATTTCGGCATCAGGTGCCAAACGCACACGTGCACGGATGCCACCCACCAAACGGTTGATGGCTTCAGGATCGAACAAGCTGGGCGTGCCCCCACCCAAAAACACGGTCTGGATGCTGCGGCCCCAGATCAAGGGCAAGCTCGCTTCCAGATCGGCAAACAAGGCGTTGATGTAAGCATCCTGCGTGGACGCCGCATCGTCGCCCGAGCGGAACTCGTGCGAATTGAAATCGCAATACGGACACTTCTTAAGGCACCAGGGCAAATGCACATACAGCGACAGCGGCGGCAAAGCATTGAGCTGCAGCACGCCCGGTCGCATGGCGTGAACCGGATCCAGCGGGTTCATGCTGCGGCAGGGCTTGTGGGTGCGTCCAGCCAACGCTCGCGCATCAAGGCCAGCATGGCTTGTGCCGCACGGCCCCGGTGGCTGTTGGCGTTTTTGACCTCCACCGGCAACTGGGCAAAGGTCTTGCCAAATTCGGGGATGAACATGATCGGGTCAAAGCCAAAGCCATTGCTGCCCAAGCGCTCACGGGCGATCTCGCCCACCACACGGCCCACGGCGATCAAAGGCTCCGGATCGTCGGCGCTGCGCACCGCCACCAGCGTGCTGACCATGGCCGCACGGCGCTGGTCAAGGCCTTGCATCTGCTCGAGCAAAGCCGTCACGTTGTTGTCGTCGCTCTTGGCATAGCCAAAGCGGGTGGCGTAATACGCCGTGTCCACGCCGGGCTGACCACCAAAGGCGTCCACGCACAAACCGGCATCGTCAGCCAGCGCAGGCAAGCCGCTCAACTGCGCCGCATGCCGGGCTTTGGCCAAAGCGTTTTCCACAAAGGTGCGAAATGGCTCTTCGGCTTCTGGAATGTTCAGCTCGGACTGGCGCACCAGCGTCATGTTCAGCGGCGCGAACATGGTTTGCAGCTCGGCCAGCTTGCCCGCGTTGTTGGAGGCGAGGACGATCTTCATGTTCAGGCGCTGAAGGTCAAGGTCTTGGGCTCGTCGTGTGCCTGGGTTTGCAGACGCACCAATTGGGCGATGCCTTTTTCGGCCAAGGCCAGCATGCGGTCCATCTCGACGCGGGTGAAGGCCACGCCTTCGGCGGTGCCCTGCACTTCCACAAAGTTGCCCGCGCCGGTCATGACCACGTTCATGTCGGTGTCGCAGGCCGAGTCTTCGGGGTAGTCCAGGTCCAGCAAGGCGGCGCCGTCTTTCAGGCCCACCGATATCGCCGCCACGCGGTCGATGATGGGGGACTCTTGCAGCTTGCCCGTGGCCATCAACCAGGCCACCGCATCTTGCGCGGCCACAAAAGCGCCTGTGATGCTGGCGGTGCGGGTGCCGCCGTCGGCTTGCAGCACATCGCAGTCCAGGTGGATGGTGCGCTCACCGAGCTTCTTCAAATCGAACACGGCACGCAGCGAGCGACCGATCAAGCGCTGGATTTCTTGGGTGCGGCCGCTTTGCTTGCCGCGAGCCGCTTCGCGGTCGCCACGGGTGTGGGTGGCGCGGGGCAACATGCCGTACTCGGCCGTGACCCAACCTTCTCCGCTGCCTTTTTTGTGACCTGGCACTTTCTCTTCGACCGAGGCGGTGCACAGCACGCGGGTCTGACCAAACTCGATCAGCACCGAGCCTTCAGCGTGGATGGTGTAACCGCGGGTCATGCGCACGGCGCGCAAAGCATCGGCCGCACGGCCGGAACGAACATAAGTGGTCATGAGTGTGTCTTTTGCGAATGGTGTGATGCGGGGACAGAACGGGGTGGCGGGCGAGTTTGCGATAATGCCCTGTTTCATGCATTGCCAAGCCTTTCGGGGCCTGTTCAAGGCAATTGCCCCAAGCCGGTGTTCGGCCTGCGGCGCGAAGGAACCAGTTCAATGTCAGTTTACAGTATGACCGGCTACGCCAGCGTGCAGCACAGCACGCCGGTGGTGGACGGCGAAACCGCCGCCAGCACGGCCCCCGCCACCCGCCTGGGGCTCGAAATCCGCTCGGTCAACAGCCGCTTTCTGGACCTGAGTTTCCGCTTGCCCGAAGAGCTGCGCCAGCTCGAACCCGGTCTGCGCGAACTGATCACCCGTCAGATCAAACGCGGCAAAGTCGAAGTGCGTGCCAGCCAGGACAGCGCCGACGGCGCCGCCCTGCAAGCGCCCAACCACCAGACCCTGCAAAAAATCGCCGCCCTGCAAGACAAGATCCAGGACTGGCTGCCCAAGGCCCGCGATCTGAGCGTGGCCGATGTGCTGCGCATGAGCGCCGGCAGCCACAGCCAAGCCGCACCCGACGAAGCCGCCTGGATGCAAGTGGCCACCCAAGCGATTGACGCCCTGCGCGAAGCACGTGCCCGCGAAGGCGCCCGCCTGACCGAGATGCTGCAGGGCCACATTGGCCAACTGCGCGCACTGGCCGAATTGGCCGGCCCCCTGGTGCCCCAACTGGTCGAGCAGCAGCGCCAGCGCTTTCTGGACCGCTGGAAAGACGCCATGGCTCTGGCCGATGGCAATCACCTGCCCGAAACGGCCCAGGACCGGGCCCTGACCGAAGCCACCGCCTTTGCCATCCGCATCGATGTGGCCGAAGAGCTGACCCGCCTGCGCTCGCACCTGGACGAACTCAGCCGCTTGCTGGACAAGGGCGGCGACATCGGCAAGCGCCTGGACTTTTTGATCCAGGAGCTGCACCGCGAAGCCAACACCCTGGGCTCCAAATCGGCCGTGCTGGAGATGACCCGCATCTCTGTGGACATGAAAGTGCTGATCGAGCAAATGCGCGAACAAGTCCAAAACATCGAATAAAGCCCTCAACATGGAATACCCAGGAAACCTCTTTGTCGTGGCCGCCCCCAGCGGGGCGGGCAAATCCAGTCTGGTCAAAGCGCTGATGGAGCTGGACTCGGGCGTGCACCCCTCGGTGTCGCACACCACGCGTGCGCCCCGTGGCCAGGAAAAGCATGGCCGCGAATACTTCTTTGCCTCGCAGCAAGAATTTGACGCGATGGTGCTCGCCGATGCCTTTGTCGAGTGGGCCAATGTGCACGGCCAGCGCTACGGCACCTCCAAAAAAATGATCGAAGAGCGTATGAGTCAGGGCTCGGACGTGGTGCTGGAGATCGACTACCAAGGCGCCATCCAGATCAAACAGATGTATGCCAATGCGGTGCTGATCTTCATCCTGCCGCCCAGCTGGGAAGAGCTGCGCTCGCGTCTGGAGCGGCGTGGCGAAGACGCGCCTGACATCATTGAGCTGCGCCTGAAAAACGCCGCTGTGGAGCTGGCCCAGGCCAAAGAGTTCGACTTCGTTATAATCAATGAAGTTTTTGAGCGTGCTTTGTTTGATCTCAAAGCCATCGTTCATGCCCAAAGGCTCAAATACATCGCCCAGCGAAGAGCCCGCGCTGACACATTCACGGCGCTCCATCTCGCCTAAATCTCTGAAGGAAACCACCATGGCCCGCATCACTGTTGAAGACTGCCTGGAACAGATCCCGAACCGCTTCCAACTGGTTCTGGCTGCCACCTACCGCGCTCGCATGCTGAGCCAGGGTCACACCCCTCGCATCGAAAGCAAGAACAAACCTGGCGTGACCGCACTGCGCGAAATCGCCGCCGGCAAAGTCGGCATTGAAATGCTCAAGCGCGTCGCCTGATTGGCGCCCCAACCGGCTTGCGCCGGCCCCAAAAAAAGCCCCAACCATGGGGCTTTTTTTCGTCTGTTTCCCTCTGAGACTTGTGCTGCTTCAGTTACATTGATGCCATGAGCGCAGCCATGCCCCCTTCTTCAACTTCTGCACACAGCAGCCCCAAGGCGATCAGCCCCGCCATGGCCAATGCAGCTGCGGCCAGCTTTGCAGCATTGACGGCCCGCTTGGACTACCTGAGCCCGCAAGACGCTGACATGGTGCGCAAAGCCTACCGCTTTGCCGACGAAGCCCACCTGGGGCAAATGCGCAAAAGCGGCGAGCCCTACATCACCCACCCCATCGCGGTGGCGGCCTTGTGCACCGAATGGAAGCTCGACGCCCAAGCCCTGTCGGCCGCCTTGTTGCACGACGCCATGGAGGACTGCGGCGTCACCAAATCCGAGCTGATCGAGCGCTTTGGTGCCCCCGTGGCCGAACTGGTGGACGGCCTGACCAAACTGGAAAAGCTCGAGTTCAACACCCGCGAAGAAAACCAGGCCGAGTCCTTCCGAAAAATGCTGCTGGCCATGGCGCGCGATGTGCGGGTCATCCTGATCAAACTGGCCGACCGCACCCACAACATGCGCACCATGGGTGACATGCCGCGCAGCAAATGGGGGCGGATCGCCTCTGAAACCCTCGAAATTTACGCCCCCATCGCGCACCGGCTGGGCCTGAACCAGATTTACCGCGAACTGCAAGACCTGTCCTTCAAACACCTCTTGCCCTGGCGCTATGCGGTGTTGACCAAAGCTGTCGCACGCGCCCGCAACCGCCGCCGCGACCTGATTCAAAAAGTACAAGGCGAAGTCGAGACCCTGTTCAAGCAAGCCGGCATGGATGTGCGCATCAGCGGGCGCGAAAAAACCCTTTACTCCATCTACAAAAAGATGGACGACAAGCACCTGAGTTTTGCGCAAGTCACCGACATTTATGGCTTCCGGGTGATCGTGCCCACGGTCATCGACTGCTACACCGCCATGGGCTTGCTGCACCAGATCTACAAGCCCGTGCCCGGCAAGTTCAAAGACCACATCGCCATCGGCAAGGTCAACGGCTACCAATCACTGCACACCACCTTGGTGGGCCCCTCGGGCGTGAACGTCGAGTTCCAGATGCGCACCGAAGCCATGCACCTGGTGGCCGAGTCCGGCGTGGCCGCGCACTGGCTCTACAAAGAGCACAGTGCCGCCAGCGCCCAGTCCGAACGCCTGGGCACGCAGTGGCTGCAATCGCTGCTGGACATCCAGAGCGAAACGCGGGACGCCGCCGAATTTTGGGACCACGTCAAGGTCGATTTGTTCCCCGATGCGGTCTATGTCTTCACACCCAAGAGCCAGATCATGGCCTTGCCGCGTGGCGCCACCGTGGTGGACTTTGCGTATGCCATTCACAGCCGCGTGGGCGACCACGCCATGGCCGCCAAGATCAATGGCGAACAAGTGCCTTTGCGCACCGAGCTGAAAAACGGTGACGTGATCGAAGTGATCACCGCGCCCGTGTCGGCCCCCAACCCCGCATGGCTGGGCTTTGTGCGCACAGGCCGTGCGCGCTCCAAGATCCGCCACCACCTCAAAACCATGGCCCAAACCGAGTCCATGGACCTGGGTGAAAAACTGCTCAACCAGGCCCTGCGGGCCGAAGGCATCGAACAGCTGCCTGGCGACGACGTGAAGGTTCAACCGCTGTGGGACAAACTGCTGCGCTTTACGGGCAACCGCAACCGCGCCGACTTGCTGATGGACATTGGCCTGGGAAAACGGATTGCCAGCATCGTGGCCAAGCGGCTGGTGGTCTTGCTGGGCGAACTGGGCCAAAAACCCGATGCCTTGCTCATGACGCGTGAACGCTTCACCGCGCATGAAAAAGTCTCGCAAGGCGCCATCACGCTGGACGGCAGTGAAAACGCATCGGTGGTGTATTCGCCCTGCTGCCGCCCTTTGCCTGGCGATGACATCGTGGGCTACCTGGGCCGAGGCGAAGGCCTGGCCGTGCACACACGCCAATGCCAAACCGCGCGCAAGCTGGAACACAAAGACAGCGAACGCTTCATTGGCGTCGAATGGTCCGACGAGCCGGTGCGCAACTTTGAAACCAGCATCGCGGTCACCGTGGTCAACGGCAAAGGCGTGCTGGCCCGGGTGGCTGGCGCAATGGCCACCGCCGAGGCCGACATCGTTCACGTGGACATGGGCCACGAATCGCCTCAAGACACGGCCGATCTGCGTTTTGTGGTGGCGGTGCGCGATGTGACGCACTTGGACAGCGTTTTGCGCCAGCTCAAGCGCACGCCCTCGGTCATCCAGGCCGAGCGGCAGCTGAACAAGGGCGCTTTGCCCACCTGAGGCACCCAGACTGCGCACGCACTGCTGGCGTGCCAGCTGGATTACCCCGCCTTGACTGGGTAGTGGACCTCCAGCACTTCGATCAGGATCACCCCTGAAGGCGTCACCAACTTCAGCTCATCGCCCACACGCGACTTGAGCAAGGTGCGGGCAATCGGCGAGATCCAGCTGACCTGCCCCTGCAGACTGTCGGCTTCGTCGATGCCCAAAATGGTGACGGTGCGCTCCACACCGCTGCCCTCCACATACGTGACCGTGGCGCCAAAGAAGACCTGCTCACTGCCATGGTGCACCGAGGGGTCGACCACCTCGGCCACTTCCAGCCGTTTGGTCAAAAATCGGATGCGGCGGTCAATTTCACGCAGACGCTTTTTGCCGTAAAGGTAGTCGCCGTTTTCCGAGCGGTCGCCGTTGCTGGCGGCCCAGTGCACGATCTCCACCACTTTGGGACGTTCGACATCGATCAGCTCAAACAACTCGGCGCGCAGACGGGCATAGCCCGCAGGCGTCATGTAATTGCGGGTACCGCTGGGCAATGCGGGCAAGCCCGGAGCGTCGTCATCGTCCTGATCGGTCTCTTGGGTGAATGCTTTGCTCATGACGTGCTGGCCAATGGTGCGAAATGTGGGGGCCACAAAGAGAAAAAGCCCACAACTTTCGTTGTGAGCTTTTCAATATGGTGCGGCTGGCAGGAATCGAACCCACGACCCCTTGGTTCGTAGCCAAGTACTCTATCCAGCTGAGCTACAGCCGCGCTATGCATTGAATTATAGCGGCATTTTTTGCCGCTTTCGGGCGGCGGCCAAAATTATTGCCAGGAAACGGCCGACATGTCGTTGGCAAAGACCGGAGAACTGGACCACAGTCCTTTGAGGCCTTTGCGGTACACCGCCGTGTTGGAGGCATTGAACAGGAACACGTTGACCGCATCCTGCGCAATCAGGCGCTGCATGTCACCAAACAGCTTGGTACGCTCTTTGCCAGATGCTTCCGAGTGCTTGGCTGCCAGATCGCGGAAAGCCTTGCTGTCGTAGCCCCAGTAGTAGTTGGGGTTGGCGTAGTTCATGTAGTCCAGCGGCTCCACATGGTTGATCACTGTCAGGTCAAAGTTGCCTTTGAAGGTGCCGCCCAGCCACTGGGCCCATTCGACGTTTTCGATTTTGGCGACGATGCCCACCTTGGCCAGCTGCGCCGCCAGGATCTCGCCGCCCTTGCGGGCATAAGGCGGTGGGGGCAGCGTCAAGGTCACGTTCAGCGGGGTTTGCACACCGGCTTCTTTGAGCAAGGCCTTGGCTTTTTCAGGATCGTAGGCGTACAGGCCACTCAACTCCACATAACCGGCATCGGTGGGGGCCATGTGGCTGCCGATCGGCTTGGCCAGGCCTTCAAACACGCCATCGATGAACGCTTTCTTGTCGATCGCATGCGACAGCGCACGGCGCACGCGCACGTCGTCAAACGGCTTCTTGCGGTTGTTGATGGTCATGATGCCCTTGCCGGCTGTGCTGCCGACTTCCACCACAAAGCGCTTGTCGGCCTGGAACTGCTTGAGGCTCTGGGGCGACTGAAAGCGTGGCATGCCATCGATGTCACCGGCCAACAGCGCAGCGACTTGCGCAGCCGAGTCGTTGATGAATCGGAACGTGACCTTCTTGATCTTGATGGCCGCAGGATCGCGGTAGGTGTCCGACTTGGACAGCGTCACTGCCGAGCCCTTGGCCCAGTTGTCCAGCTTGTAGGGGCCGGTGCCCACCGGCTTGGTGGCGGCATTGGCAGCGCTGTTGGGATGCAGGATCACCGCGGTGTTCTCGCCCATGCGGAACAAAAAGTTGCCGTCCGGGTTGTTGAGCACCAGCACCACGGTGTGGGCATCGGGGGTCGAGATGTGGCTGATGTTGTTGAACACCGCGCCTTTGGCCTTGTTGGTGCTCTTTTCGGCTTTGGCGCGCTCAAAGCTGAACTTCACGGATTCGGCATCGAAGGTCGAACCGTCCGAGAACTTCACGCCCTTGCGCAGCTTGAAGGTGAAGGCTTTGCCGTCGGCGTCCATTTTCCAGCTCTCGGCCAGCAAGGGCGAGACCGAGCCGTCCACGTTGATCTTGGTCAGGCCTTCGAAGATGTTGTAGTGCACGATCTCGCCAATGGCCGCAGCCGGGGCCATGGTCGGGTCCAAGCTGGTGGGCTCCAAAATCATGCCCAGCACCACAGTGTCTTTGCGGCTTTGCGCTTGCGACAAGGCAGGCGTCAAGGCCAAGCTGGCCGTGGCCAACAGGGCTACTGAACAGGCTCCCAACCAACGGCGGGAAATGGATCGATCGCGTTTCATCTTGACTCCTCAATGGGCCGGCTCCCATGACCGGGAATTGCCGATAACAAGGCCCGAGTGTAGGGGTGTTCGGGCCGTTTAAAAATTTGTTCTGCCGAGGCATGCTCCACCACGTGTCCGGATTGCAACACCAGCACATCGTCACACATCAAGTTGACCACCGCCAGATCGTGGCTGACAAAGAGATAACTCAGGCCATAGCGCTCTTGCAGGTCCATCATCAGGTTCAAGACCTGCGCCTGCACCGAGACATCGAGCGCACTGACCGGCTCATCGGCCACGATCAAGGCCGGGCGGGTGATCAAGGCGCGGGCAATGGCAATGCGCTGGCGCTGGCCGCCGGAAAACTCATGCGGATATTTGTCCAGATCGGCGCTTCTGAGCCCGACTTCGCTCAAGGCCAAATCAGCCCGCTCACGCTGCTCGGCCCGGCTCACAGGGCCGCCCACCGACAAGCACGCCAGTGGCTCGGTCACGATGTCCAGCACCTTCTGGCGCGGGTCCAGCGAACCATACGGGTCCTGAAACACCATCTGAAAACCACTGCGCGCACGGCGCAAATCGTCAGCACCCAGCGCATGCAGGTCCACGCCGTTCATCAGCACTTGGCCTGCGCTGGGCACATCCAGTGCCATGACCAAGCGCGCCAAGGTGGATTTGCCGGAACCCGACTCCCCCACCACGCCCAGGCTTTTGCCGGCCTCCAGCTTGAAGCTCACCTCCGACAAGGCCAGCAAATGGTCTGAAGGGCCCCAAAGCCGGGTCCGAGGCAAGGCAAAGCGCTTGCCCAGATGCCGCACTTCGAGCAATGGCGCTGCGGTGCTCATGACAAACTCCAACGAGGGCAGCTGACTTGATGCGCGGTGTCGCTGGGCAGCCGTGGCGCAATGGTCAACACCTCGGGCGCATGGCTGCGGCAGGCCTCAACGGCATCAGGGCAGCGGTCCGCAAACGCACAGCCCACAGGCAAATCCACCAAATCAGGCACGCTGCCTGCGATGGTGGTCAAGCGGGTGCCGCGTGCCAGGCCCAGGCGGGGCCGCGCTGCAAACAGCCCACGCGTGTAAGGGTGCGCTCTTTGCGCAAACAATTCGGGCGTGGCCGCACTCTCGACCACCGAGCCACCGTACATGACCATCACCCGGTCCACCTGGTCTCGCATCAAGCCCAGGTCATGGCTGATCAGCAGCAAGCCCATGCCGTCTTCGCGCACCAGTTGCTGAATCAGCGCGAGCACCTCCTTTTGCACCGTCACATCCAGCGCCGTGGTCGGCTCGTCGGCGATCAGCAAATCCGGGCTGCACGCCAGCGCCATGGCGATCATCACCCGCTGACGCTGGCCACCCGACAACTGGTGCGGGTAGGCATCGAGCCGCTCACGGGCGCGGGGCAGTTGCACGCGCTCCAGCAGCGCCAGCGCACGGGCTTTGGCTTGGGCTGCGCCCATGTTCTGGTGCAGGCGCAAGGGCTCGGCGATTTGTTGCCAGATCGGGTGCAGCGGGTTGAGTGCCGTCATCGGCTCCTGAAAAATCATGGCCATGCGGGCCCCGCGCAACTGGCACAGCTGCGGCTCGGGCATGCCCACCAGCTCGGTGCCATTCAGGCGCATGGAACCGCTGACCTGGGCGCGCTCGGGCAACAAGCCCATCAAGGCCAGCGCCGTGAGCGATTTGCCACAACCGCTCTCGCCAATCAGGCCCAGCGTTTGGCCCTTGGCCATGCTGAACGACACCCCACGCAAAGCCTGCGCCCAGCCCCGCGCCGTAGGCAAGCCCACACGCAAATCGTTCACTTGCAACAAAGGCGGTGTCATCGCGTTCACCTTTGCCGCGCCAGGCGGGGGTCGAGCACATCGCGCAAGCCGTCGCCCATCAGGTTCAGGCCCAGTACCGCCAAAGCGATGGCCACACCTGGATACACCGCCAACAGGGGCGCCTGGAACATTTGCGATTGCGCCTCGTTGAGCATGCGGCCCCAGCTCGCTTGTGGCGGCTGCGTGCCCAGGCCCAGATAAGACAAAGCCGCCTCGGCCAAAATCGCAATGGCAAATTGAATCGTGGCCTGCACGATCAGCACACTCGCGATGTTGGGCAAGACATGGTCGAAGGTGATGCGCCAAGGCCCCTTGCCTGCCGCATGGGCGGCCAAGGTGAAGTCCCGCGACCACACCGCCTGCGCCGCCCCCCGCGTGATGCGTGCGAACACCGGGATGTTGAAAATGCCAATCGCCACAATGCTGACCACCAGACCCGGCCCGTAAATCGCGGTCAGCATGATGGCCGAGAGCAAGGCTGGAAAGGCGAAGGTGAAGTCCGCCGCCCGCATGACCAGCTCATCCACCCAACCGCGCCGGGCTGCAGCCAGCAAGCCCAGGGGCACGCCGGCCCCCAAACCAATGCCCACCGCGATGAAACCCACCAACAAAGAGTTCTGACTGCCCACCAGCAAGAGCGAAGCGATGTCGCGGCCCAAGCTGTCGGTGCCCAGCCAATGCGCAGCGCTGGGCAAGGCCAGCTTGTTCGGGATGTCGATGTCGCCCACCGGGTAAGGTGACCACAGCAGCGACAGCAATGCGCTGGCCACCAGCAGGGCCACCATGCACCCGCCCGCCACAAAGCTGGGGTGACGCCAGGCGCGTTGCCAAAAGCCTTGCTCAAGCATGGGCCACCTTCAAGCGCGGGTCGATCCACGCGTACAACACGTCGATGGCGAAGTTGATCAGGATCACCAGGGCCGACAAAAGCATCACCACATCGCGCACCACGATCAGATCACGGTTGGCGATCGCCTGAAAAATCAGCCGCCCAATGCCCGGCAACACAAACACGTTTTCAATCACGATGGCGCTGGTGATCAGGTTGCCAAACTGCAAGCCCATCACCGTCAGCACCGGGATCATGGCGTTGCGCAGCACATGGCCCCACAAGACCTGACGCCGCGACAAACCCTTGGCACGCGCCGTGCGCACAAAGTCTTCGCGCAGGGTGTCCAGCACCGCCGAGCGCGTCACCCGCGTGAGGATGGCCGTTTGTACCGCCGCCAGCGCCACCGCGGGCAAAAGCAGGGCCTGGATGGCAGACCACACACCGCCGCCGCTGTCCTCGGTCCAGCCCGGGAAACCGCCCGCGCTCACCCACTGCAGGTGCACCGCAAACAGCAAGATCAGCAAGATCGCCAACCAGAAATTCGGAATGGCCAAGCCCAACTGGCTGAGCGTCATCACGCCCACATCGCCCGCCTTGTTTTGTTGAGAGGCCGCATAAATGCCCACCGCCAGCGCCACAGCCACCGTGAGCGCCATGGCCATCACGGCCAAGGGCAAGGTGACCTGCATGCGCTCGGCCATGAGTTCGGCCGTGGGGGTGTCATAAGAAATGCTGATGCCGGTTTGCCCCTGCAGCAAGCCGCCCATCCAGCGGGCATAGCGCACAGCTGCGGGCTGGTCCAAGCCCAGTTTTTCTTCCATCGCTGCAATCGATTCGGCGGTGGCGGTCTCGCCCAGAATGACTTGCGCCGCATTGCCCGGCAACAGCTCCAGCACGGCGAACACGATGACCGAGGTGGCCACCAGGGTCAGTGCAAAGCTGATCAGTCGTCTGAGAATGAATAATGACACGCTCTCGCCTAAGATGAATGACCGCCGACAACACGAGTTCGACATGACATCGCCAAAGATTGTAAACACCGCCACCGGCTCCATCGTGGATGTGCCGGGCCTGCAAGTCGGCCACTTCACGCACAGCCAACGCCCGACTGGCTGCTCGGTCGTGCTGGCCCCCGAGGGTGCCGTGGCCGCAGTGGATGTGCGCGGCGCCGCCCCCGGCACCCGCGAGACCGATTTGCTCGACCCGTCCAACCTGGTTGAACGTGTGCATGCCGTGCTGCTCAGCGGCGGCAGCGCCTTCGGGCTGGACGCGGCCAGCGGCGTGATGCGCTGGCTCGATGAACACGGCATCGGCTTTGAAACCGGCTATGGCCGTGTGCCCATCGTGCCGGCCGCTGTGCTGTTCGACCTGCCGGTGCTCCGCCCCGGTGACCCAGCCCACATCCGACCCGATGCAAAGGCCGGTTATGCGGCCTGCCAAGCGGCGTCCACCCAAACACCCGCCGCAGGCAATGTGGGCGCAGGCGCGGGCGCTTGTGTGGGCAAACTGTTTGGCCTGAACCGCGCCATGAAAGGCGGCATCGGCAACGCCAGCGTGCGCGTGGGCCCCTGGGTGGTCGGCGCGCTGGTGGCTTGCAACGCCGTGGGCGATGTACTGAACCCAGCCAACGGCCAGGTCATCGCCGGGGCCCGCACCGCAGACGGCCTGAGCCTGCTGGACACCCAAGCGGCCTTGCTGCGCGGCGAACGCAGCACCCGCCCCATGCCCGGCACCAACACCACCATCGGCGTAGTCGCCACCAACGCCACTTTGAGCAAAGCGCAAGCCCAGCGCCTGGCCATCAGCGCCCACGACGGCCTGGCCCGAGCCATCCGCCCAGCGCACACCACGCTGGACGGCGACACCCTGTTTGCCCTGGCCACCTGCAGCGAAACGGCTGCACCCGATTTGATGCTGCTCACCGTCATGGCCGCCGAAGCCACGGCACTGGCCACGCTGGACGCGATCTGCCAAGCGCGGGGGGTTGAAACGACTTTGGGGGTCTTGCCTGCGGCACAAGAACTGGGCGCATGAGGCTTTGAAAAGCATGGTCAGAAAAATCGATCATTTTTTAACAAATGGCGACAAGCCATGAGCCCACTTGCATAAGCCATCCTCTCGCAAGCTGCATTGGTAACTCCTATTGAAGAGCTGAGGGACATCGCTGCTGTTTCAGGAAATCAATAAAAATCTTTGGCGGTATCGCCAGTTCTTTAATCCTGGCAAGACGTTGCCCCCAGTGAACGCATAAGCCGCAATTTTTTACAATTAGTGAAAAATATATATACTTTCTGACATGAGCACTTCTCAAGTGATTCGGCAAGCCATAGCAGAACAGCCCCAGGGTGCGGTGTTCTCCAGTGCCGACTTTTTGTCGGCAGGAACGCGCGCAGCCGTTGACCAGGTGCTCTTTCGATTGATGAAGGTCGGGACGATCGTGCGGGTGGCCAGAGGGCTGTACGCCGCCGCTGGTCAGCGTGTGGATGCGCAAACGGTGGCCAGTGGCCTTGCGCGCAAGACAGGCGAGCGCGTGGGACTTGCACCAGTCGAAAGACATGGTGACGTACTGGTGGTGCCCACCTCAGGGCTGTCGCGCACCCTCAAGGCTGCCGGGTACACCGTGCAGTTCCAACGCATGAGCCAAAGGAAAGTCCAGCTCGCTGCCAGCGTCAAGGGCCGCGTCTTGCTTGCGCTATGGACCCAGGGCATGAAAAACCTCACGACGCTGGAGATTCAGCGCGCCACAGGAGACTGGGCCGAAGGCGAAATCGACAACTACGCAGCACTGATTCCAGCCTGGCTGCGCACAGCCATCCAGCAAGCCAATGCGCCACGCAAGTCCGTCAAGATCGGTTTGTCAGGTGCGTATGACTGGTCCAACCCGAACATCAAGGACGACGTGCTGATCGGGAAGGTGCTTGAGAAGCACAAGTTCGAAGATGTGGCGCGGCTGTGCTTCTACTACGGTGTCCCCAAGGTCAAACGCGTATTCAAGCGGCGTGCGTTTGAGCCGATGACCACTGCCAGTGTGACCCGGATGCTGGGCAACATCAGCAAAGGCCTGCGTACCTCACAGGAGCATGCCAATGCATAAGCTCAAACTGGAATTCATGCCAAAGGCAACGCAAAGGAACTTTGCTCGCCTCAAGGACGACCCCAGGCTGGCGGACTTCACCCTCGTCGGCGGCACTGCATTGGCCTTGCAAATTGGGCACAGGATCAGCGAAGACTTGGACTTCAATATCTTTGGCCAGAAATTGCCCATCAGAGCCATCGATGGGCTTCTGGATGAATTGGCTGCCGGTGGTGCCACGATTGAAAGCCTGATCACATCTGAACAAAAGCTGGGATTCAAGATCAATACGTCAGAGAACCTGGACCACTACATTCAGGACTACCTGATCGATGGTGCCAAGGTGACGTTTCATTCGCGCAATGAAGGTGATCGGCCCAAGGTTCAAATTGACTTCCTGAAGTCAACCCCCAAGGTGGTCGTATCCAAGGGCGGATTTGATGTGCTGGGCGTCGATGGGCTTCTTGTCATGAAAAGCATCGTCGTCTATGACCGCGTGAAGTCTCGGGACATCTACGATTTGATGGTCCTCACAAGAGATCATGGCTATACCCTGGACGATATCTTCACGGCCATCGATTCCTGCCAGCCCATCAGACACAAAGATCCTGAGCACTTCAAGAGCGTGGTCACTGGCGTGATTACGCTGAACAAAGACGAGGAGGGGTTTTCCAGCATCCATCTGAATGTGAAGATGGATGAGATCTACAAGTACTTCAAAAAACTGATCAACGACTATGAAATAAGGCTCGTTCAAAAATTGCGGACTTGATTGCGTATTGCTGCGATGAGCTGTCCACATAATCTGATATCCAGGACTTCCCTGCAATCAGCATGGCCTTGTGCATATGAATGAATATCCATCAGCGCGATGCACGAACGGCGTAGAGAGCAGTTCGCGGGTGATAAATGGTAGGGCGTCACGGACTTGAACCGTGGACCAAAGGATTATGAGTCCTCTGCTCTAACCAACTGAGCTAACGCCCCAACCGAAGCCGTGATTGTAGTGGGCCGAAGGGGCTTATTTGGACTGGCTCAGCGCATTGCTGACCAGTCGTGAGGTGATGTTGACGATCTGGATCATGCGGTCATAGGGCATGCGGGTCGGGCCGATCACGCCCAAGGTGCCGACGATCTGGCCGTCCACCTCGTAGGGCGAGCTCACGACCGACAGCTCCTGCATGGGCACGATCTGGCTTTCGCCGCCAATGTAGATGCGCACGCCTTCGGCCTGGCTGGACACATCGAGCAAGCGCATGAGCTGCGTCTTTTGCTCGAACAGATCAAATGCCCGGCGCAAATGCCCCATGTCACCCGAAAAATCGCTCACCGACAGCAAATTGCGTTCGCCCGAAATGACCACCTCGTTGTGGTCATCGGCCATGGCTTCCGAACTGACCCGGACGGCCGCCTGCATCAAGGTGGCGATCTCGCCTTGCAGGCTGACCAGCTCTTGCTGCACGCGGCTGCGCACCTGCTCGATGGCCATGCCTGCGTAATGTGTGTTGAGGTAATTGGAGGTCTCGATCAGCTGGCTTTGCGAGTAATCGGTCTCGGTGAACAGGATGCGGTTTTGCACATCACCTTCGGGCGAGACGATGATCACCAAAAAGCGCCGCTCGGACAGGCGCAAAAATTCGATGTGCCTGAACACCGAAGCCCGCTTGGGCGCCATGACCACGCCCACAAACTGCGACAAGCTCGACAGCAAATTGGCCGCGCTGGCAATCACCTTTTGGGGTTGATCGGGCGTGAGCGCCGGGGCCTGCAAGCCCGTGCGGTCCACCGTCAGCATGGTGTCCACAAACAGGCGGTAGCCCCGCGTGGTCGGGATGCGCCCGGCCGAGGTGTGCGGGCTGGCGATCAGGCCCAGCTCTTCCAGGTCGGCCATCACGTTGCGGATGGTCGCGGGCGACAGGTCCAGCCCCGAGGCTTTCGAGAGCGTGCGTGAGCCCACCGGTTGGCCGTCCGCGATGTAGCGTTCCACCAGGGCTTTGAGCAATAACTTGGCACGATCGTCGAGCATCGGGCCATTTTAATGATGTAATTTGCGCATGAGATCCCAATTCCGTCACGTTGCGCTGTTTGGCAAGTACCACACGACCACCCAAGGCGGTGCGCTGGAGAGCTCACGCCGGGCTTTGGACGATGTGGCCCAGTTCCTGACCAGGCAAGGCTGCGACGTGGTGCTGGACAAGGAAACCGCCCTGCACACCGGCCTCAACCAATACCCCATGCTGGAGATGACCGACATTGGCACCCAATGCGATCTGGGCTTGGTGATTGGCGGCGACGGCACCATGCTGGGCATTGGCCGGCAGATGGCCCGTTTCAACTTGCCGCTGATGGGCATCAACCAGGGTCGGCTGGGCTTCATCACCGACATTCCCCTGCAAAGCTACCAGGATGTGTTGCGCCCCATGCTGCAGGGTCACTACCAGACCGAAGACCGCAGTTTGCTGCAAGCCCACGTCATGCGCGACCAGCGCTCGGTCTTCAGTGCTTTGGCCATGAACGACGTGGTCGTCAACCGTGGCGGCACCTCGGGCATGGTCGAGTTGCGCGTCGAAGTCGATGGCCGCTTTGTCTCCAACCAGCGCGCCGACGGCCTGATCATTGCCACGCCCACAGGCTCCACCGCTTACTCGCTGTCGGTGGGCGGGCCGCTGATGCATCCGGCCATTGGTGGCTGGGTCATGGCTCCGATTGCGCCACACACCTTGTCCAACCGCCCCATCGTGCTGCCCGAATCGTCCGAAATCAGCATCGAGATCGTGGCTGGCCGCTATGTGAGCGCCAATTTCGACATGCAATCGCTGGCCGACCTGACCCTGGGTGACCGCATCATGGTCCAACGCTCCGAGCACACGGTGCGCTTTTTGCACCCCGAGGGCTGGAACTACTTTGACACGCTGCGCAAGAAAATGCACTGGAACGGGGGCGACTGAGCCGTGGCACTGACCCACATCACCCTGCGCGATTTTGTGATCGTGCGCGAACTGGAACTGGACCTGAACACCGGTTTTGGCGTCCTGACGGGCGAGACCGGTGCGGGCAAATCCATCCTGATAGACGCCCTGCAACTGGCCCTGGGTGCCCGGGCTGAGACCAGCGTGGTGCGCGAAGGCGCCAGCCGCTGCGAAGTTTGCGCCGAATTCGAGCCCACACCCGCTGTGGCGGCCTGGCTGAACGAAGCGGGTTTCGAGAACGAAGCCAGCCTGCTGCTGCGCCGCACGGTGGACACCACCGGCAAAAGCCGCGCCTGGATCAACGGCAGCCCCGCGACCGCCACACAACTGCGCGAGCTGGGCGAACATTTGCTCGACATCCACGGCCAGCACGCCTGGCAAAGCCTGACCCGCCCTGACGCGGTGCGTGGCCTGCTCGACGCCTATGCCAGCATCGACACCCGCCCGCTCAAAGCCGCTTGGCACGCCTGGCGCCTGGCCCAGCAAACCCTGGCCGACGCGCAGCAAGCGCAAAGCACCCTGGCCAACGAACGCGAACGCCTGGCCTGGCAAATTGGCGAGCTCGACAAGCTCAAGCCCGCCGCTGGCGAGTGGGAAGACATCAGCACCCAACACAGCCGCCTGGCCAATGCCCAAGCCCTGATCGACGCGGCCAACGAAACGACACTGCTGCTGGAAGGCGACGACGAAGGCGGCGCCCTGCGCCAGCTGTCCCGCGCCATCCAGAGCCTGCAAGCGCTGGGCCATGTGGAGCCCGAATTCAACGCCTTGGCCGAGGTTCTGCTGTCGGCCCAGGCGCAAGCCGAAGACGTGGCCCACAGCCTGCACAGCTACCTGCGCAAGACCGACCTGGACCCGCAAACGCTGGCCGAACTGGACGAGCGCATGGGCCTGTGGCTCTCGCTGGCCCGTCGCTACAAAAAGCCCCCCGAAGAGCTGCCACAGGTGCTGGTTCAATGGCGCGAAGAGCTGGCCCGGCTGGACGCTGCCGCCGATCTGGACGCGCTGGATAAAGCCGAACAAGCCGCGCGCTTGGCCTGCCTGCAAGCGGCGCAGCAGGTTTCGGCCCAGCGCCAAAAAGCCGCCAAACCCCTGGCCCAAGCTGTCACGGCGGCCATGCAGCAATTGGGCATGCAAGGTGGCCGCTTTGAGGTCAGCCTGCAAACGCTGGACGCCCCCGCACAACACGGCCTGGAAGAGGTGAGTTTTCTGGTCGCTGGCCACGAGGGCAGCACGCCGCGCCCCGTGGGTAAAGTCGCCTCGGGCGGCGAGCTCTCGCGCATCGCGCTGGCCATTGCGGTCACCACCAGCGAGCTGGGCGAAGCGGGCACCTTGATCTTTGACGAGGTCGACTCCGGCGTGGGCGGCGCCGTGGCCGAGACCGTGGGCCGCCTGATGAAACAACTGGGCCAACACCGCCAGGTGCTGGCCGTGACCCACCTGCCCCAGGTGGCCGCCTGTGCCGACCACCACCTGCTGGTCAGCAAAGCCGCAGCCCAAGGCCAGGTCAGCAGCCAAGTGCGCGCTGTCAGCGGCGAAGAGCGCGTCAGCGAAATCGCCCGCATGCTGGGCGGCGAAAAACTCTCGGCCACCACCTTGGCCCACGCCCGCGAAATGCTGGGCACCCCACAAGGCTGAACATGGACATCATCCTGATCACCGGCATGTCCGGCTCCGGCAAATCGGTGGCGCTGCACGCCCTGGAGGACGCCGGCTACTACTGCGTGGACAACCTGCCGCCCGAGCTGCTGATCCCCTTTGTCAAACTCGAAGAAGAACAAAAAGAGCAGCGATTGGCGATTGCCATTGATGTGCGCAGCGCCAACTCGCTGCACCTGATGCCCGAGCAAATGGCCATCCTGCGCGACATGGGCATGACGGTGAAGTCCCTGTTTCTGGACTCGTCATCCGACACGCTGATGCGCCGCTATTCCGAGACGCGTCGCAAACACCCCCTGTCCGGCGGTGACAAACCGCAAAACGACAAAGACCTGGCCGAGACCATCGCCTTCGAACGCGAGTTGCTGTCCGACCTGCGCGAACGCGCCCACGTGATCGACACCAGCTTGCTGCGTTCGGCCCAGCTGCAAACCTATGTCAAAACCATGGTCAGCGCCCCGTTTGCGCAACTGACGCTGGTGTTCGAGTCCTTCGCCTTCAAACGCGGCATCCCGACCGATGCGGACTACGTGTTCGACGTGCGCATGCTGCCCAACCCGCACTACGAAAGTGCCTTGCGGCCCCTCACCGGCATGGATGAGCCCGTACAAGCGTATTTGCGTCAGTCGGAAGAGTTTGTGCAAATGCAGCTGCAGATCGAAGGCTTTCTGGCGCAATGGATTCCCACCATCGAGCGCGATCACCGCAGCTACCTCACGGTGGCCATTGGTTGCACCGGCGGGCAGCACCGTTCGGTCTTCATGGTCGAGCAGTTGGCCCAAAGCTTTGGCAAACGCTGGCTCACCCTCAAACGCCACCGCGAACAAGACGGCAAATGACCCCGGGACGGTAAACTCATCGGTTTTGAATCTTCATACCGGCCATGTCCCACTACCACCTCTACGCCATCGGCAACGCCCTGGTCGACACCGAATACGAAGTCTCTGACGAACTGCTGGCTGCCATGGGCGTCAGCAAGCGGCACATGACGCTGATTGATACCGCACAACGCGCCGAATTGCTGACCCACGTGCAAGGTCTGCACGCCCGCCGCACCGGTGGCGGCTCGGCAGGCAACACGGTAGTGGCACTGGCCCAGCTGGGCGGCAAGGCGTTTTATTCGTGCCGCGTGGCCGACGATGAACTGGGCGCGTTCTACAGCCAAGACCTGCAAACCAACGGCGTGGCCACCAACCTGACCCACACTGCTGCGAAAGCAGGCCAGACCGGCAGCTGCATGGTGCTGGTCACGCCCGATGCCGAGCGCAGCATGTGCACCTTCCTGGGCGCCACCTCGCAACTCGACGCCAGCGCCCTGCACCCGCAGGACATCGCCAAGTCAAGCATCTATTACATGGAAGGCTACCTGGCCGCTTCGCCCACGGGCCTCGAAGCCGCTGTGCAAGGTCGCCAAATTGCCATTGAACACAAGGTGCAAACCGCGTTGACCCTGAGCGATGTGAGCATGATCAACTTCTGCCGCGCTGGCTTGGAAGCCATGATCGGCAACGGTCTGGACTACCTGTTCGCCAACGAAGAAGAAGCGCAAACTTGGTGCGGCACGACCGATTTGGACGTCATCATTGGCCAGCTGTCACAACTGGCCACCACGCTGTGCCTGACGCGTGGCCCCAAAGGCTGCATTGTCGTGCAAGGTGGCAACCGCATCGAAGTGCCCGCCGTGCCCACCAAGGCCGTGGACACCAACGGCGCAGGCGACATGTTTGCCGGCGCCTTCCTGTACGGCATCACCCACGGCCAAAGCCCCGCGCAAGCCGCCGCCCTGGCCAACCGCGCCGCCGCTGCCGTGGTCAGCCAACACGGCAACCGCCTGACGGCCACACAACTGCAAGGCATTGCCGCCCAAGCTGCAACGGCCTGCTGAGCTGGCCCGGGGCTGTAGATTTGGCCGTAGGCTGTTGATTTGGACCCCTGTCACCCCGGGCGAAGACCAGCCCCACTGTCACCCCGGGCGGAGACCCGGGGTCCATCCCCCTTGCATGCAGTGGATCCCGGATCAAGTCCGGGATGACAGGCGAAGCAAGTTGCCCTGACTTGTCACCCCTGGCGAAAACCCTGCCCCCTTGTCACCCCGGGCGGAGACCCGGGGTCCATCTCCCTTGCATGCAATGGATCCCGGATCAAGTCCGGGATGACTGAAAAAAAGAAGTCCGGAATGACAGGCGCAGCAAGTCCCCCTAACTTGTCACCCCGGGCGGAGACGCGCCCCCTTGTCACCCCGGGCGGAGACCCGGGGTCCATCTCTCTTACATGCAACGGATCCCGGATCAAGTCCGGGATGACTGATTAAAGAAGTCCGGGATGACTAAAAAAAAGTCCGGGATCACAGAAGCAACAGATTCACCCGACATTTTCAAACTGCACAGCACCACATCAACCACTTTGGATCAGGCCATCCACCACCTGGATGGTCTTGTCGCAGCGCTTGCCCAGCTCCGGGTTGTGCGTGACCAGCAGCACCGTGGTGCCCTGCTCCTGGTTGATGCGCCTGAGCAGTGCAAACACCGCATCGGCGCTCTTGGTGTCCAGGTTGCCGGTGGGCTCGTCGGCCAGCAACAGGGCCGGGTTCATGGCCAGGGCCCGCGCCAAAGACACGCGCTGTTGCTGGCCGCCGCTCATGTTGTTGGCCATGTTGTTTTTCCAGGGCGTCAGGCCCACGCTCTCCAGCAGGGCTTCGGCGCGCTCGCGCATGGCTTGATTCGGAAAACCCGCCGCGCCCAGCATGGGCATCATCACGTTTTCCAATGCGGTGAAGGCCGAGATCAGGTGGTGGTACTGGAACACAAAGCCAATGTGGTGCCCACGCAAACGCGTCAGCGCCTGATCGGCCAGCAGCGTGGTTTCTTCGCCCGCCATCTGCAGCAAGCCCGAGGTGGGCCGGTCCAGCAAGCCGATGATGTTGAGCAAGGTGCTCTTGCCCGAGCCCGAAGGCCCCATCACCGCGCAAAAGTCGCCACGGCGCAGCGTCAGGTCAATGCCATGCAGCACCTCGGTCTCGATGCCGGTGCCCACATTGAAGGCCTTGCGCACGCCCTGCAAACACACCACCACATCTTGCTGTGCATCAGCCATGGATCGCCTCCACCGGGTTCAAGCGTGCTGCCCGCAAAGCCGGTGCATAAGCTGCGGCCAGGCCCGTGAGTGTGGCCAAGCCCAGCGCCACAGCAAACAGCACCGGATCCAGCACCAGCGGGAACAACGGCGTGCCATCGGCATTCAAGGCCAGGTGTTGCCACAGCACCAAGCCCACCGCACCCACCACGCAGCCCAACACCGCGCCACCCCAACCCAGCAAGCCGCCTTGCAATAAAAACACGCGCAGCACCTGCCCACGCGAAATGCCCATCGCCCGCATGATCCCGATCTCGCGCGACTTCTGCACCACCGACACCACCAGCACACTGGCAATGCCAAACGCCACCGACAGGCCCACAAAAAACCGGATCGCCGTGTTGGCGGTGCTCTGCGCACTCACCGCCGCAAAAAACTGCGCGCCGGTCTTGATCCAGCTGTCGGCCTGCACGCCGGTGGCAGCCTGAATGCGCTGGGCCAGGATCTCGGCCGCGTACACGTCGCGCACCGTCACCTCGATGCTGGTCACACCGCCCAACAAACCCAACAGACTCTGTGCCGTGCGCAGCGCCACAAAGGTGCTGCGCTGATTGGCGCTCTTGTTGCCCAGGTCAAACACCCCGGTGATGGTCAAGGTGGTGGCCACACCCGCCGCATTGGCCACGCGCAGTTTGTCGCCCACATCCACGCCCAGGTCGCTGGCCAGGTCGGTGCCCACCAAAATGTCCTGCCCCGTCAAGCGCGGCGTGCCTCGCACGATTTTCTCGGGCAGCTTGACGATCTGAAAATAATCCTCAGCCTCCACCCCCGTGAGGCTGATGGCCCGGCTTGCACTGCCGCGCACCGCCAAGGCCGAACCACTGACCACCGGCGAGACCACCACCACATCGGGCATTTTGCGGATGTCGGTCACCAGCGATTGCCACTGGTCAATCGACTTGAGCCTTTGCAAAGGCGGCTGCACGATGGCCACATTGACCTCGCTGGGCGTGACCGCCTGCAAAGTGCGCGTGACCTCTTTGGGCGGCAAAAGCTGGATGTGCGCCTGCGCCGACAACACCCGCGCGATGAAGTTGCCCTGCAAGCCCGCCAGCAGCGCCGACATGAACACGATCACGCCCACCCCGATGGCCACGCCCACCAAAATGAACACCGTCTGCATGCGGCCTTCGCGCAAAAAGCGGATCGCCACAATCCATTCAAACGGCACCCAAGGCTTGAACATGCTGAGGCCCGTTCAAGGTTGCGCACGCACGCGCTGGCCTTCGCGCAGCGTATTAGCACCACCGCCAGGCATGGCGATCACGGCATCGCCCTCGCGCAAACCGGCCAACACCTCGACCCACGCGCCACCGCGCAAGCCCAGCCGCACCGGGCGGCGCACCGCATGGCCCGCATCGCGCAGCCACACCCAGGGCGCTGACCCATTGATGTCGTTGACGTGCCCCACCTGCAGCGCCAACGCTTGCGGCTTGCGCGCCACCGCCATGTCCACCGACACGGTCATGTCTTGCCGCAAAGTGTGAACAGGCTCCAGCACATCGAGCTTGACCTCCACCGCCCCGGTCTGCGCGTTGATGCCGGGGTTGATGTAGGCCACTTGGGCCTTGAACTTTTGCTGCGGGTAAGCATCGGCCGAGGCCAGCGCCTGCTGCCCCAGCGCGATCAGGCGCAGGTTTTTTTCATCGATCTGCACCACCAGCTGCGTGGCCCCTTCGGGTGACAAAGTCATCAAGACCTTGCCCGCTTGCACCACATCGCCCACCTCCACCGTGCGGCCAATCAACTGGCCACTCACGGGCGCCTTGACCACCGCATAGCGGGCCCTGGCGCCTACCACTTCGGCGTTGGCCTGCGCCTCGGCCACGGCACCCACGGCCAGGCTGTGTTCAGCGCCGCCGACTTGGGTCGATGCCACTTGTTTTTGTGCGGCCAGCGCTTGCGCATCGGCCAGCGCCAAAGCCTTGCGCGACTCGTCCAGCGCGGCCTGCCCGATGAAGCCTTGTTCAAACAAAGCCTGATTGCGCTGCCCGCTGGCCCGGGCGGCGTCCAAGTTGGCCTGTGCCTGGCGCAGCGTCTGCTGCACCACCGGCCCCTGCAAATCGTTCAACTGGCGCAGCCTGCCTTGTGCCTGCACCACGGCCAGCTCGGCCTGGCGCTTGGCCGACTGCAGCTCGGTACTGACCAACTCGATCAACACATCGCCCGCCTTGACGGCCTGCCCCTCCACCACCGGCACACGCGCCACCGTGCCGGTGATCTGCGCACCAATGTCCACCCGGTGCGGGGTCTCCACCCGGCCACTGGCCACCACGGTTTGCAGCAAATCGCGGCGCTGCACGGCCTCGGTCTGCACCTGCGGACCTACCCACCAGCGCCACAAGGCCGCGCCCAACAGCAAGGCCAGCAAGCCCAACATCAATTGACCGCCATGTTGGCGAATCCAGGTCCAAACAGCATTCATGAGGGCATTGTGTGGGGCCATGCCCTTGCCGCACATGATCCAAGTCAAGAT
Organism: Limnohabitans sp.; assembly: GCF_030158565.1. Classification (GTDB taxonomy): domain Bacteria; phylum Pseudomonadota; class Gammaproteobacteria; order Burkholderiales; family Burkholderiaceae_C; genus Limnohabitans_A. Next base: position 43,137 of record NZ_JAOASQ010000020.1, read on the forward strand.
CAGCCCATCCGCAGGGTGTGCGTCAGCCAACTGGGCAACAATAGAGGCTGTCCCTGATCTACACCCCTAACTCTTATGAAAAAAATACTGCTTTTGGGTTCTGGTGAACTCGGCAAAGAATTCGTCATCAGCGCCAAGCGCCTGGGCTGCCACGTCATTGCCTGCGACAGCTACGCCGGTGCCCCCGCCATGCAAGTGGCCGACGAGTTTTGCGTCTTCAGCATGCTGGACGAAGCACCGCTGCGTGCCGCCATTGCCAAATACCAGCCCGATTTGATCGTCCCCGAGATCGAAGCCATCCGCACCGAAGTGCTGCTGGAGGTGGAGAAAGAAGGCTTTGAAGTCATCCCCAGCGCCCGCGCCGCCAACCTGACCATGAACCGCGACCGCATCCGCGATGTGGCGGTGGGCCTGGGCGTGCGCACCGCCAAGTTCAGCTACGCCGAATCGGCTGAAGAGCTGATGGCCCGTGCCACCGAAATCGGTTTCCCGGTCGTCATCAAGCCCGTCATGAGCTCGTCGGGCAAAGGCCAAAGCGTGGCCAAGACCGCCGCCGACATCCAGGCCAGCTGGGACTACGCCTGCGCCGGCATGCGCGGCGACCGCCAGAAAGTCATAGCCGAAGAATTCATCCACTTCGAGTTTGAAATCACCCTGCTCACGGTGCGCCAGCGCAATGGCCAAACCCTGTTTTGCGAACCCATTGGCCACGTGCAAGAGCGCGGCGACTACCAATACAGCTGGCAGCCCCAGGGCATGAAGCCTGAGCAAATCAAAGCCGCACAAGACATGGCCGAAAAAGTCACCACCGACCTGGGCGGCGCGGGCCTGTTTGGCGTGGAGTTTTTCGTGACCAAAGACGAGGTGATCTTCAGCGAGCTGAGCCCCCGCCCGCACGACACCGGCATGGTCACCCTCATCAGCCAGAACCTGAGCGAGTTTGACCTGCATGCACGCGCTGTGCTGGGCCTGCCGATTCCGACCATCGAATGCGTCGAAGGCGCCAGCGCCGTGGTGCTGGCCGACAAGGAAGGCAAAGACCCCAAGTTCACTGGCGTCGAAGCCGCTTTGAGCGAGCCCGGCGTGGACGTGCGCCTGTTTGGCAAACCCACCACCCGCCCCTACCGCCGCATGGCCGTGGCCCTGGCCAAAGGCCCCAACGCACTGCAACGTGCGCGGGATGCGGCGGGCAAGATCAAGGTGGTGGTTTAAGTCGGGCTCACGCTGAGATGATGTGCCGTGACACGCCGATGGATCCCGGGTCAAGCCCGGGATGACAAATTGGCTGCTGATGACAAATTGGCTGGTGATGACAAATTGGCTGGTGATGACCAATTAGTTGGCGATGACGTGCTGTGTGTTGGGGCGATCTTGGGCTGACGCAATGGATCCCGGGTCAAGCCCGGGATGACACGGCAAGCGCTTACAAATTGGCGGGCGGAGACAAATTCGTTTTGTCATCCCGGGCGAAGACCCGGGATCCATCTTCACTCTGGCTGGCAATGACGATTTAAATTTGTCATCCCGTGCGAAGACCCGGGATCCATCTTCAAAGCACCACCAACCCACAAACAAGCACTCTCAGTCCTGAAACATGCACACCCTGGAACAACTGCGCTCCGGCCAACTGGCAGGTGCCCGCGAGATCAAAATCGCGTGTGGCCTGAGCGAGTTCCCGCGTGAAATTTTCGACTTGGCCAACACGCTGGAAGTGCTGGATTTGTCGGGCAACGCCTTGTCTGCCTTGCCCGATGATTTTGCGCGGCTGCACAAGTTGCGCATCTTCTTTGCCTCCGACAACGCCTTCACCGAAGTGCCCGAAGTTCTGGGCCAGTGCCCGGCGCTCAGCATGGTCGGCTTCAAGGCCAACCGCATCCGCCACCTGCCTGGCCAAGCCCTGCCCGCAACGCTGCGCTGGCTGATCCTGACCGACAACGCACTGACCGCCCTGCCCGCAGAGATTGGCCGATGCGCCCAGCTGCAAAAGCTCATGCTCGCTGGCAACCAATTGAGCGCCTTGCCACCCGAGCTGGCCGCATGCCACAAGCTGGAGCTGCTGCGCATTTCGGCCAACCGCCTGACCGCGCTGCCCGACTGGCTGCTGCGCATGCCACGCCTGACTTGGCTGGCCTGCGGGGGCAACCCGTTGGGCGAAGCCGCTGAAGCGCAGGCGCTGCACCACGCACCCATCGCGCACATCGCCTGGTCAGACCTGCAGATGCAGCAACAGCTCGGCCAAGGCGCATCGGGCGTCATCCACCAAGCGCTGCTGCACACACCGCAAGGTCTGCGCCCCGTGGCCGTCAAACTGTTCAAAGGTGCCGTCACCAGCGACGGCTGGCCGCACACCGAAATGGCCGTCTGCCTGCATGCGGGCACGCACCCGCAGCTGATCCCGGCGCTCGGCCAAATCACGGGCCACCCTGCGGCCACTCAAGGCCTGGTCATGCCCTTGATCGATCCGCTCATGCGCAACCTGGCCGGGCCACCCAGCCTGGCCTCATGCACCCGAGATATTTATGCCGAGACCACCCGCTTCACGCTGAACGCTACATTGCAACTGGCCCATGGCATCGCCTCGGCCGCACGGCACTTGCATCAGCGAGGCGTCATGCACGGCGATCTGTATGCTCACAACATCCTGCACGACGGCCAAGGCCACGCCCTGCTCGGCGACTTCGGCGCGGCCTGGCTTCTGGGCGGCACAGCCCCCTCAACCGCGCAGGCTCTGCAACAACTCGAAGTGCGCGCCTTCGGCTGCCTGCTCGAAGAGTTGCTGGACCGGTGCGATGTGAGCGGCACGCCCCAAGCCGCGCTGGCAGGGCTGCAGGATTTGAAGCAACAGTGTCTGCGTGAGACACCCGCTGAAAGGCCCGGCTTTGAGGTCATCGAAGACTGGATCGCCACGCTTCGCTCGCGATGACGGGGATAGAAGCTCCCGATGGCGGGGATAGGAGCTCGCGATGACTTACTTCTCGTCATTGCGAGGAGCGCAGCGACGTGGCAATCCAGTCTCTGCGCACACGAAACACTACAATCAAATGATGCAAAAAACGATATTGATCACGGGCGGCGCTGGCTACATTGGTTCACACACGGCTGTGGAATTGATAAATTCTGGGCACCACGTGGTCATCGTGGACAACCTGTGCAACAGCAGCGCCAAGGTGCTCGACCGCATCGAAGCACTGGCGGGCAAGAACTTCAGTTTTGTGCAAGCCGACGTGCGCGATGGCGCAGCGCTTGACCAGATCTTCCAGGCGCACCGCATTGAAGGCATCATCCACTTCGCTGGCCTCAAAGCCGTGGGCGAATCTGTCGCCGAGCCGGTGCGTTACTTCGACAACAACCTCGGCAGCACCCTCACCCTGCTGCAAGCCATGGACCGCGCCAATGTGCGCCGCATTGTGTTCAGCTCATCGGCCACTGTGTATGGCGATCCGGCACAAGTGCCCATCACCGAATCCAGCCAGCTGCAAGTGACCAACCCCTATGGCCGCACCAAGCTCATGTGCGAAGACATCCTGCGCGACCTGCAAGCGTCTGACCCGCGCTGGCACGTGGCCATCTTGCGCTACTTCAACCCGGTGGGTGCGCACATCAGCGGCACCATTGGCGAACACCCCAACGGCATCCCCAACAACCTCATGCCCTTCATCACGCAAGTGGCGGTGGGCAAGCGCGAATTTTTGAGCATCTTTGGCAACGATTACCCCACGCCCGACGGTACCGGCGTGCGCGACTACATCCACGTGATCGACCTGGCCCTGGGCCACTTGGCGGCACTGCGCTACCTGCAAGACAAGCAAGCCAGCATCACCGTCAACCTGGGCACAGGCCGCGGCGTGAGCGTGAAAGAGCTGGCCGACACCTTTGCCCAAGTGACCGGCGTGCCCGTTCCCTATCAGTTTGTTGCCCGCCGCCCGGGCGATGTGGCCGCCTGCTATGCCGACACCCGCCTGGCCCAAGAAGCCCTGGGCTGGAAGGCCGAACTCGGCGTGGACCGCATGTGCGCTGACGCATGGCGCTGGCAATCGCAAAACCCCAACGGTTATTGACCGATGACACTGCCCAAAGCCCTCACGCTGCCATTGTTCATGTTGCTGGCTGCCAGCAGCCTGAACACCAAGGCCATGGGTGCTGCTTGGGTGTTGCTGGTCGTCGTGGGTTTTTGGGCCGCCTGGCGCACGCGACAGACCAACACAACAGACACCGCCCCCTGGATCAAAACCTGGCTGATCGCCTGCGCCATCGCCATGGTGCTCAAGACCGTGCCCACGCTGTATTGGGCAGACCCCTGGGCTGAACGACAAGGCGAGATCCGCTTGCTGCTCGGCGCCTTGGCCGTCTGGGGCCTGAGCCGCTGGAGGGCGCTGGACTCGCAGAGCGTCCATCGCATCGCCCATGCGCTCACGGTCAGCAGTGCGCTGGGGCTGGCCTGGGTGGTGAGCTATGGCCGCGGTGAAGTCTGCACACACCCCATACCCTGGGCCGTCAGCATGGCCATGGTCAGCGGCTGGCTTTTGGCCATGGGGCAGCGCAGCGATGCACCGGCCCCACAACGGCGGCTGTGGTTGTTGGGTGGCCTTCTGGCCTTGCTGGCGGTGCTGGCCAGCCAAAGTCGCGGGGCCTTTGGCATTGTGGCTTGGTGGGCGGCAGCGCTGCTGCACCAAGCGTGGCAACACCGCCACCACGCCCTTGCGCAGCGGCGCCTGATGGTGCATGCCTTGTGGGTCACCACAGCACTGGCTGCAGCCCTTTGGGCCCTGAGCCACACCCCGGTTTTGCAACGGCCTGCGCAGTCCTTGCGCGACGCCGTGCACGAAATCACACGCTCACAACAGTCGGCGGCAGCAGGCGCCAACAGCTCGGTGGGCTCGCGCCTCTACATGTGGCAAAGAAGCCCCGAGGCCGTTGCCCAATCGCCCTGGCTGGGCCATGGCCGTGATGGCCGCAAACAAACCCTGGCCACGTGGGCAGCACAAGCCCAGTCAGACGAAATCAGCCGCCTGGGGCACCTGCACAACGAATACCTCAACCAACTGGTCGATCACGGCCTGTGGGGGCTGGCCAGCCAGCTGAGCTACATCCTGGGCCTGCTGTGGATGGTCAAACAACTGGTGCAAGCCCGACAAAAAACAGCTGCGCAAATCATCGGCTGCATCACCTTCATGCACACCGTCAGCAGCATGGCCAACGTCAACTTCGCGCACAACTACTACACCACCGCCTTGTCACTGCTGGTCATGCTGGCGCTGTGGCTGGCTGGCCGAACGCCACGAGACCCCAGATAGCCACGCTTCGCTCGCAATGACACGCCAATCCAGTGCTTGTCGCAGGCATAAAAAAAGGACCACGAAGGTCCTTTCAATACTGCATGCCCAAAGCGCCTCAATAAGCCCCATCTCGCCGCAGCACCACCTTGATCGTCTTGAACAAAATCGCGATGTCGTACCAAAGCGACCAGTTCTTCACATACCAAGTGTCCAGATACACCCGGGTGTCATAGTCCACATCGTTGCGACCGCTGACCTGCCAAAGCCCCGTCATGCCCGGGCGCACCATCAGGAAATAATCTACATCGTCACCATACTTGGACAACTCTGCTCGAATGACCGGGCGTGGCCCCACCAAACTCATCTCGCCCCGGATCACGTTGAACAACTGGGGCAGTTCATCCAAACTGGTGCGGCGCAAAAACTGGCCGATGGGCGTGATACGCGGGTCATTGCGCAGCTTGAACTCACGCTCCCACTCGGCCCGCGCAGCCGGGTCATTGGCCAGCAATTCACGCAAACGCTCCTCGGCATCCACCTGCATGGTGCGGAACTTGAAGCACGGAAACACATTGCCCGACTGCCCCACCCGCTTGTGCGCAAATATGGCCGGCCCACCATCGCGCTTGATGCGCAGCGCGATGTAAAGCAAGGGCAAAGCGCCCAAGACCAGCAGCGCCAAGGCCGCTGCCAAGTCAAACACCCGCTTGAGCAAACGTGCCGGCCAATAACGCAAGTTGTTGCGCAACTTGAGCATGGCCACTTCGTGCGAGAAGAAATAAGAAATGTCGGTGCCAAACAAAGGCACCCCGCGCATGGCAGGCACCACGCTCACATCTTCGGCCTTCCAGCGGGCCAGCATGCGCAGCAGGTCTTCACGCAAATCGTTTTGGCCGTGCTCCAGCGCCAGCACAAACTGCACCCCCGGCACCTTGGCCCACTGGGCCAGCTGCAAGGCGGCATCAGCGGGTGCATAGGCCATGTCCACAAAACCCACCACCGTAAAACCCAAAGCAGGCTCACTTTGCAAAGCGGCCACAGCCTCTTGCGCGTTGGGGCCATTGCCCACAATCAGCGTGGGCCGCTGCCACACGCCCAGGCGCCGCATGAAGGTCCGCGCCCAACTGCGCACCACCGGCACAAACACCGCCGCCAAAGGCCACACCAGCGCCCACCACAAACGCGACGAATTCCAGCGCGTCAGCGCCAGCACCGCCAAGTCCAGCACCGCCAGCACCATCAGAACCTGCAGCGTCTCGCCCAGCTCCGTCCAAAAAGGCTTGCGGTCACTGTAATGGCGAAACCGCGCCAAAAAGAAAACCATGCCCACACCCGCCACCGCCATCCAGGCCCAATAACGCTGAATGTCTTGCGTCACCAGCCAATGGGTGCCGGGCGCATCACTCAAAGCATCGGCCAGCACAGCCGCCAACAAGGCCGACCACAACATGGCCAACGCGTCAGCAGCCAACAGCACGCCCTTGGTCAGGCGAATCTGCAGGGGGCTCAGGCGACGCCAGTTTTGAGAAAAGGGGAATTCAAACAATTCAGATCCAAATGCAAGAAAAAAACAAACTCACTACAGGCATTTGCAACTTAAGTGGCCAAATCTCCAGCAAGTCCGTCTTCGCACTTTGGGCAAAGAGAACTTCGAACATCAGTTGACCCTTCGTGCCTTGACTGCACGACCCTGCACCTTGATGCTCTCCATATCCATCTTGCTCACGCGACCAGCAGCAACATCATTCATGCCCCAATCAATGTCTGCCTTCAAGGCCGCTAGGCTCAAAGTCTTCACCGACTGATAAGCCTCAAACAAGCGCAACGCCTCCCGAATCACCTCACTGGCCGAGCCATACAGCCCAGATGCAACGTGTTCACGCACACGTGCTTCCATCTCCGAGGGCAAAGATACATTCATGGTCATGCAAACTTCCTAGTTGGCAATTTTTGCCATTTTATGCACCGCCCCTCATTGCGGTTGGCATTCACCCCCAAAACCCCTTGTGCATGCTGCACCAGCGCTTGAACCGCAAAGGCCAACGCGACTCCAAACGTCCCAGGCGGTAACCGATCAGCTTGGCAGCCGTGCGCACCAGCGCAGAAGGAATCCACCATGGGGCATGACGCCACAAATAACCCAACTCAGATCGCACAAAGCGCAAACCCTCGCCACCGGCAGAACCGAACTCGGCCAAAAGCCAAGGGCTGCGGGCATGTAAAACGCCAGTGTCGAAATACCGACGGAACTCTTGCAACACGCTGTAATTGTGCGAATGGTGCACACAGGCATCGGCCACATAAGCCACCGATTTGCCAGTCAAAAGCAATCGGGCCGCGACCGACATGTCCTCGCCCAAAATCACATCGGACGGAAAGCCGCCCACCGCCTGCAGATCTGCCACACGGTAAGCCGCAAACGAGTTGGACAGAAAACAAGCCTTGAGCCCAAAACGGGATTTGTCGGCCAAGCTGACACTGCGCGAAACATCGGGGTAATTGAACAGCCTGGCATGCGCCGCAACGGGCGATGCATCGGCATGGGGCAACTGACGGCCATAGGCACAGGCCACGGCAGGATCGGCAAAAACAGACACCAAGCGCGACAGGGCGTGTGGATCGGCCAGCAAGGCGTCTTGCGTCATGTAGACCACCACATCGGTGCCAGCCGGCAAATGTGAAAGCGCCAAATTGCGCGTGGCACCGTGGTTGAAGTCTGCTGCTGCAATGCACTGCAACTGCCAGCCAGGTGGCAAAGCAGAAAAGTCTGTGTTGTCAGTTGAGGAGGAGTCGACCACCAGGCCCGGCACAACGTATTGCTGTGAACGCACCGCGTGCAACCACAGCGTCCACAGCAAGCCGGGGTTACGCGTTGGGACGACCAAACAAAAAGACATGAACAACCAGAACCCAAAAAACCTATAAAAATTCGAAGAGAATTAACCCATGCCATATCAGCCCACCGTCCACATCCTGCTGGCCACCTACAACGGGGCCAATTACCTTCAAGCGCAACTGCAGTCCATAGCCCGGCAAACGCACAGCCAGTGGACGCTGACCGTGAGCGACGACGGATCAACGGACGAGACGGTGAACATCGTCAAAACATTTGCGCAAAACAGCCCGCAAACCGTTACCCTGCTGCAAGGCCCGTGCGAGGGATCTTCCACCCGCAACTTTTGCCACCTTGTACAACATGCCCCGGCAAACACCAAGCAAGACTTGTACGCCTTTTGTGACCAGGACGATGTGTGGCTGGACACCAAGCTGGAGCGGGCCGTGCAGTGGCACGCGCAACACCTGCAGCAGCCCGTGCGCTTGTATTGCGGGCGAACACAGTTTGTGAACGAACAGCTCAAACCCATTGGCCTGAGCCCCGGCATACGCCGCCCGCCCAGCTTTGGCAACGCGCTGGTGCAAAACATTGCCAGCGGCAACACAATGGTGTTGAACCCGGCGGTGTTGGCTGCGCAAAAAAAAGTCCAGCCCGAGCACAGCGTGTGGCACGACTGGACAACTTACCTAGTGGCCACCGCCTTGGGTGGCGAAGTGTGGTTTGACGACGAGCCATGCCTGCTTTACCGCCAGCATGGGGGCAATGTAATTGGATCGAACAATGGGCTCAGCGCCCAGATCAGGCGACTGAAACCGCTGTTTGAAGGGCGTTTCAAGCAGTGGACCGATGCAAATATGGCGGCAGTGCTTGATGTGGGCCCCGCAGCTAGCGAGGCCGCCCAAGAACTTCATCAAAAATTTGCTCAACTTCGTGTTGAGCGATTTCCTTGGAAGAGGTTCTGCAGCTGGCAAGGAACCGCTATTCGCAGGCAAACAACCAGTTCTAATTTGACTTTAGGGCTGGCCCTTGCTTTGCAATTGTCCTAGTTACCCGCACTGTCGCTCTCATCTCAGCCCTCGTATATACCAAGTTGCGAGACAGGTATTTGCTTAATGTGCCTAAAATCCACTACATTACCAGCCCCGAATAGTCGCCCTGAATACTTATAGTATTCACGACTAATGCTATTTATTTTTTTACTTCTATCAAAGAAGTAATCCATGTGATGCATTGGCATATTTTTCGGTGTTATATGCATAACAAACGACCTACGTGTCATTTTTTTATCAATATGCTCTAACCCACCATGTAAAGTTGAAGGGTTCCAAATTATCATATCTCCCTTTTGAACGGTACAAGTCACCACCTCTAAATTTGCAATTTTTGCCATTTCAATCAATTTTTCATTGTATGCATTAAAAAGAGGAGTTGATGATGGCGGAACTTTGCTATTTGGATGGAATTGCTCTTTAAGTTTTTCAAGATCAGGTTCTGGCAACAAATGACTTCCTCGGACAGCAATTAACGCTCCATTACGTTCATCGACATCATCTAACGCAACCCATACACCCATGTATCCACCATTACCGCCAGAATAGAAATATGGCGTATCACGATGTAGCGGTTGCTGACTCCCCAATTCAAAAAAAAGTGATGTGTACAACGTGGCTTCGCCATATTGATCTACCACCTCACTGCCTAACTCCATTGCTTCAATGAAAATTTTTTGCAATGGTTTTACAGAGTAGTGTAAATTCACAACTCTCTGCAATAGCCCTTCAACAAGAAGATCGTGCTCGATTAGATTTTCATCATTTACATCACGAAATTTATCTATTGCATTGTTTGCAGCAGATATTAACTCCTTAGAAATTGCATTACGGATAATGCAAAAGCCATCCTTCTGAAATGTATCCCAAATCATGCTCATTTTAACTCCTTCAAATATTAACGCCAGCCGATGCAAATTTATAATTCCGACCTGAGCTCTCAATCGGATCCAGATCGGTATCAAAAATTTCGAACCCTTTACTGAAGCAACTGACAGAAATTAATCTTTCTATTGCATGCGCGAGCGTACCATCGACTTGTCCGAGTTCACTCTCAAAGTCTTCATCGCACAGGTGCAAATTAATCAAGGGCATCATTGCATCAGACCTTGCGATAAACATCGTACCAGCCGCAAATTTTAAATTTAACACTGAAGCCAACCTCACGCCCATGCGGGCGGACAAAGCTTCGATTCTTTCGTGGTTCGAACCCAAATAATAACCCATATCAACCAAATGACCGGACGGTGCAACCAATCCAATCCTTTTGTTATTTTCAAACAAACTCAAAACATTTTTAATAACGTCAGGACTCATCAGTTTTGCATACAAATCTTTTCTCCAGACATCACCATCAGCCCTGTGCTTGGATTTTTTCGTATGGATTTTTAAAAAGCTGGCATAGCCCTCAGCGCAAACCAAATCCATCGCCTTCAAGAACGGAAGCACATCTCGCCCTTTATTTTCGACCAAGATAAGGCTATATTCAAACATAATATCCTGCAACCGTCGTTCTACTTGCTCACAACAACTCGCATCTGCTGTAATAAAAAGCTTTAGTTTTACATCTCTAATTCTTTCCAAATTTTCGAGTATTTCAACGAATAGATCATAATAAAAAACATGAATAACAACAGCCAGATCATTTGATTTATTTCGATCGGGAAAATATGGTAAGGCACGTACTTGCGCCATCCTTGTAGCATCAAGATAAGCATACCCATATTTCTCATCTGGCTCGAGATGCGCCCCTTCAGCCCACTCATTCCATGCATTAACAAAAACCATCCTCTCATCTTTAGAGGGAAATATTTTTTTTGTATAATTAAGAGCATTCAGCAACCATTCTTGATAGTCGATTGGATTGCTTCCATATAAAATATTTCCTTTATTTTTTCTGCGCGCAGTATTATCCCATGAAGGATTAACACCGCGGAACAATTTGTAACCCGGATTCAAATAATTTCGACTCCTCCGCACCATCTCTTTCCAATCAAATAACGAAGAAGAAAACTTTTCAGCGACTCCATTTACCTTGTGCGTAACACTCGGTAAATTCATATTGTTCGGCGGGAATTCTATCGCAGCATCAAACCCATACCGAGAAGGATTGACACTATCAAATGATTGAGTATATGCCAAATATATTTCACCAATCCCATTATCCCTACACCAAGAGCGCCAACGTGCAACCGTGTTCTTTGCCGAAGGCAAAAGTGAAGGACGATAAACTAGAAGTAATGGCTTCCCATCAATACGTATATAACGCTTATCCTTAAAATACATTGAGACATGTGAAATAAAATCCAAGTCATCATCAGGACTATGCGCTTGCGCAATCAATATTTCACTATCTAAACCATCCCACCTTCGACTCCAATTCTCATTTGCCCAGCAAAGACAAAATGGAAGATCCAGAGATTCATTGTTCAAATAATTTAATATTGGCTGCTCCATCAATCTATGACCTGCAAACCAGTAAAAATAGAAGCAAAACCCTTCAATTCCATATAGTTTTGCGAGCTCTATTTGTCGCATTTGGGTTTTTGAATCCAGCAGGTTGTAATAGCCTAATTCACCTGGAATGTGGGGCTGGTAGTGCCCTAAATACTGTGGTTTTGCAGGCCTAACATTTGTCCACTCGGTAAACCCCTTCCCCCACCATTTATCATTTTCTGAGAATGTATGAAATTGCGGGAGATAAAAGCAAATTATCTTTATTTCTTTTTCTTCTAGCGGTTTTGCGTTCAATAATGGAACAACCCTCTCATTGGCAGCTACTAAATCCTGAACTCCCTCTTCGATCAAATTTTCATTTTGATGACCCGAGGCATCGCCATAATTACAGCCAATTAATAAATCCGACCTAATCTGATTAATTAGAGCCCCAAAACCTCGGTCACGTCCAAGGTTAATGACTTTATAGACTAGCGCTGCATAGCCTCCAGTATGCGTTGCGACAGCCCTAATGCGCCGCAAGAATCTGACAGGTGGGCGCGCCAAGCTAGCCACCTTCCGCAATGCAGCGGTATAGCGCCAACTACGTGAGCCTTGCATGGCAGATACAAGATGGGTTAAGTGTGTGACTTCTGCTTGTTTGGCGTTGAGCTGCTCTATTTGATTGACTAAGCACTCATTCTCTTTCAAAAGGCCAAGCGCCTTCGCCTCTGCAACACGCAAAGAGTCTTTCAGGCTCAATGCTTCTGCTTTGACGACTTCTATTTCACCTACAGTACGCGTTAGTTCTGCGCGGAGTTTTCCTGCGATCCCACTTTCCACAAGAAACGAATAATCGTTTCTTGCAGCCAACTCACCTTTTTTAACCCCCCAAAAATACAAGTCGTGTGATTCATGTTGAGATGAAAACTCATATTTATCAAATGCTGCATCTATATCTAGTACTGCTCTAATGTCAGATTCTTCAAGGTTTTTGTAGTAATCGGCCCAATTACCCAGCAATTGTATAAACGGTGCATCCTCGGGCGTCGTTCTACGCGTACCATGCTCAGGCCGGCCTGTCGTGGCACACGAAAATACAAACAACCCCCCTGGCTTGAGCATTCTGTATATATTTTTAATTGTTTTCGCATAATGTGAGTCGTGCTCAAAGCACTCTGTAGATATGACCACATCTACCGACTCGTCAGGCATCGCAAGCTCATGCCCTTTACAAGCTATATCTACGTTTCGGCCTTCAAACAAGTCAACCCCAATATACCCCGAATTTTCAAACAAATATTGATTGCTGCCATTTATGTCAAGCGACCCAATGTCGACCACCAGCCTTCCATTGAAAAACTCCGGCAATCGCTCTTTCACACTTTTACAAAAGTCTCTTTGCTGCTCATGCGCCATTTATTTTTCCAATTCAAGTTTAATTTTTCGCATTGGGATGCCCACTAGGCCTGTCGATACAGAGCTAGTAATTGATTTGATCACCAGTGCATCATGTATCCAGTGTTGCTGCTCGTGATCTTGCTGCGTGCCCGTGGCAATTGCCGCAGAAACACTGTAATCCCCAGGCGGCAGTGTTGGCATTGCGAATTCAAATTCCGCAACCAACGAATCATTTTTAGATGCACCAACATTTTTATCAGCATAAGCCGCATATGTGTTTTCGCCAAACAACACTTGCCCGAGTCTATCTTTGAACGAAAATCCAATAATTGGTTGATATATATTCTCTTTTACTTGGGCCGTTATTTTCAAAGTTACAATCTCACCACCACTATATTGATTGGCATATTTTTTCTGCTTATCAAAAATTTTAACATCTATGATTTTCGCCTTACCTTCTCCGAAGGCCCTGGCATTATCTTTATTAAAGCGAAAAACCATAAAGTCAGCAAAATAATTTCCCGCAGGTTCGACAATCTCACTGTCCTCTAGTTCGGTATTACCCGTCTTCTCTATCACGACAACTTTGTCGCTATCCACAGAGTCAGTATTTTTCTCGCTTCCCTTATAGAGCGAGGCCAAATAATCCTCGGCAATTACTTTGGGGCTACCCAATCTCATTAAACGACCGCTGTTTAACCAGACCGCTCGTTTGCACAAATTTATGACCGCCCCGGTGTCATGGCTCACAAACAAGACCGTTCCCTGCTCCATGAACTTCCGCAGAAAGCGCATGCATTTCTGAGTAAAGAAGGCATCACCAACCGCAAGGGCTTCATCCACCACCAAAATGTCTGCATCCACGTGCGCAATCACCGCAAAGGCCAGCCGCACATACATGCCGCTGGAATAAGTTTTGACCGGTTGGTGGATGTGATCGCCAATGTCGGCAAAGGTAGCAATGGCGTCAAAGCGCTGATCGACTTCTTCTTTGCTCAGGCCATAGAGCGATGCCGCCATGTAGACGTTTTCGACGCCCGAGAATTCAGGGTTAAAGCCCGCACCCAGCTCCAGCAGCGCGGCCACGCGACCATTGACCTTGACTTCGCCCCCTGTGGGGTTGAGGGTGCCGCAGATCATTTGCAGCAAGGTGGACTTGCCCGAGCCGTTGCGACCAATGATGCCGACGGTCTCGCCCTTTTTGATCTTGAAGCTGACGTCTTTGAGTGCCCAGAATTCTTTGTAGTACTGCTTGCGTCCGCGCATCAGCATTTGCTTGAGGCGGTCGCTGGGCTTCTCGTAGATCTGGTAGCACTTGCCAAGGCCATTGACTTCGATGGCGTATTCGATGCTGTCTGGGGTGGTGTGCTCAGAGGACATCGGCAAATCCTTTGCGGGTCTTCTGGAACCAGGCAAAGCCCAGCAGGGCGCAGGCCAGCGAGCCTGCGGCATACAGCGCCAGCAGCGTCATGTTGGGCAGCTGGCCCCAATAGAGCAGATCACGCGCCATTTCGATGGGGGGCGTGAGGGGGTTGAAAAACATCAGCGGTTGGTAGGCTGGGGGCAGTGACGATGCGGGGTAAAAAATCGGCGTCAAGAACATCAGCACGGTGATGACCAGGCCGATGATTTGGCCCACATCGCGCAGGTACACGCCCAATGAAGAAAGGGCCCAACTCAGGCCCATGACAAACAACACCAGCGGAATCAGCACGAATGGCAGCAGCAACACTTGCCAATGCGGTATGCCAAATAAAGCCAGATAAGCCACCAGCCAAACGCCCAGGCTGACGGCAAAGTGAAACAGTGCGCTGCCCATGCGCACCCAGGGCAGCACTTCGAGTGGAAAAACCACTTTCTTGACGTAGTTGACGTTGGCCAGCACCAGGCCGGGGGCACTGCCGACGCATTCAGAAAAGAGGTTGAAGATCATCAGGCCGGCAAACAGGACCAGGGCGAATTCGGTTTTGGAGTCGCTGCCGCCTGCGCCCCAGCGGGCCTTGAAGACGACGCTGAACACGAAGGTGTAGACCGCCAGCATGAAGATGGGCGTGGCCAGCGACCAGAAGATACCGAGCATGGAGCCTTTGTAGCGGCCCACGACTTCTCGGTGAATCAGGTTTCGGATCAAGCCTTTGTTGCGCCAAAGGCTGGCGACCATCTCGCGGGGAGATGCCGAAAAGTTTTGCATCAGGCAAACACCTCAGCCTGCGCCAGCGTCAAGCCCGCTTGGTCTTTGGCCGAGAGTTGTGGCGTCATGCCTTGGGGCCAGGTGATGCCGATGGCCGGATCGTTCCAGGCGATGCAGCGCTCGTGCGCGGGGGCGTAGTAGTCGGTGGTTTTGTACAAGAAGTCTGCGGTTTCGGACAGGACCACAAAGCCGTGTGCGAAGCCTGGCGGCACCCAGAATTGTTTGTGGTTGTCTTCGGTCAACTCAACCCCGGCCCATTGGCCAAACGTGGGGGAGCTTTTGCGGATGTCCACCGCCACATCAAACACGGCGCCGCGCACCACGCGCACCAGCTTGCCTTGGGCTTGTTGCAGCTGGTAGTGCAGGCCACGCAGCACGCCCTTGGCGCTGCGGCTGTGGTTGTCTTGCACAAAGTTCACATCCAGGCCGGTGACTTGCTTGAAGTCTTGCTGGTTGAAGCTTTCAAAAAAGAAGCCTCTGCTGTCGCCGAACACTTTGGGCTCGAGGATCAGGACGTCGGGGATGTGGGTGGGGGTGATGGTGTAGGGCATGGGGGTATTGGTTTGCCACATCGCTTCGCCCCTTGCAATGACTGGCTTGTGTCATGGCGAGCGGAGCGTGGCGATCCAGTTTTATTTGAGCAGGTTCAGCAAGTATTGGCCGTAGCCGTTTTTGGCCAGGGGCTGGGCGAGTTTTTGCAGCGTTTCGGCGTTGATCCACTTTTGGTGGAAGGCGATTTCTTCGGGGCAGGCGACCATGAGACCTTGGCGCTTTTGCAGTGTGGCGATGAAGCCTGCGGCCTCCAGCAGGCTGTCGTGCGTGCCGGTGTCGAGCCAGGCGTAGCCTCGGCCCATGATTTCGACGTTGAGCTGGTTCAGCTCCAGATACCGTTTGTTGACGTCGGTGATTTCGAGCTCGCCACGGGCTGATGGCTTGATGTCGGCGGCGATGTCGCAGACCTGTTGGTCGTAAAAGTACAGGCCCGTGACGGCGTAGTTGCTCTTGGGGGCTTTGGGTTTTTCTTCGATGCTTTTGGCGCGTTGCTGGTCATCAAAGTCGACCACGCCGTAGCGCTCTGGATCGTGCACATGGTAGGCAAACACGCTGGCGCCCGTGGTGCGCTGGTTGGCGCTGGCTAGCAGCTTGACCAGGTCGTGGCCGTAGAAGATGTTGTCGCCCAAGACCAGTGCGCTGGGGTCCTTGCCCACAAAGTCTTTGCCGATGATGAAGGCTTGCGCCAAGCCATCAGGGCTGGGTTGCACGGCGTACTGGATGTTCATGCCCCATTGGCTGCCGTCGCCAAGCAACTCGGTAAAACGCGGGGTGTCTTGTGGGGTGCTGATGAGCAGCACGTCTTTGATGCCCGCCAGCATGAGCGTGGTCAGCGGGTAATAAACCATGGGCTTGTCGTACACCGGCATGAGCTGTTTGCTCACGGCCTGTGTGACGGGGTACAGACGGGTGCCGGAGCCTCCGGCAAGGATGATGCCTTTGCGGTTAGTCATTTAATTTTCTTTGGTTGGTCATTGCGAGCGAAGCGTGGCAATCCAGTCTTTTTGTCATTGCGAGCGAAGCGTGGCAATCCAGTTGCTGTGCTTGCTCCACTATGGATTGCCGCGTCGCTGCGCTCCTCGCAACTGACAAGAAAACTGGATTGCCACGTCGCTGCGCTCCTCGCAATGACAAGTCAGTTGTATTGTTTTTGAACCCAGTCGCGGTATGCGCCGCTTTGCACGTGGGCCACCCAGTCGGGGTTGGCCAGATACCACTCCACGGTTTTGCGGATGCCGGTATCAAAGGTTTCGGCGGGTTTCCAGCCGAGTTCTTTTTCAAGCTTGCGGGCGTCGATCGCATAGCGGCGGTCGTGGCCTGGGCGGTCGGTCACGTAGGTGATCTGGCTGGCGTAGCTGCTGCCGTCGGCCTTGGGACGCATTTCGTCCAACAGCTTGCAGACGGTTTGCACGATCTCGATGTTGGGCTTTTCATTCCAGCCGCCGACGTTGTAGGTTTCGCCCAAGCGGCCACCTTGGAGCACGGTGCGGATGGCGCTGCAGTGGTCCTTCACGTAGAGCCAGTCGCGCACTTGCATGCCGTCGCCGTACACGGGCAGGGCTTTGCCGGCCAGAGCGTTGACGATCATCAGGGGGATGAGCTTTTCAGGGAAGTGGTAGGGGCCGTAGTTGTTGCTGCAGTTGGTGGTCAGCACGGGCAGGCCGTAGGTGTGGTGCCAAGCGCGAACCAGGTGGTCGGATGCGGCTTTGCTGGCACTGTAGGGGCTGTTGGGTTCGTAGCGGTTGGTTTCGGCAAAGGCGGGGTCGTCTTTGCTGAGCGAGCCGTAGACCTCGTCGGTCGAGACGTGCAGAAAGCGGAAATCGGCTTTGGGCGCATCGGCCAAACCCATCCAATAACCGCGCACCGACTCCAGCAGGCGGAAGGTGCCCATGATGTTGGTTTCGATGAACTCGCCGGGGCCGTGGATGGAGCGGTCGACGTGGCTTTCGGCTGCGAAGTTGACCACCGCTCGGGGCTGGTGTTCGGCCAGCAGGCGAGTGACCAATGCAGCATCGCCAATGTCGCCCTGCACAAAGATGTGGCGCTTGTCGCCTTGCAAACTGGCCAGGGTTTCGGGGTTACCGGCGTAGGTGAGTTTGTCGAGGTTAACCACAGGTTCATCGCAACCAGCAAGCCAATCAAGAACAAAGTTGGCGCCGATGAAGCCGGCACCGCCGGTGACGAGGATGGTCATTTTTGAGCTGAGGAATATGAGACGGACAGGCTACCGCAGTCCATCACTGTTGAATGAACCTGCGATGAAAAACTATGAAGACAGTTTTTTGCCCGAGAAACTGCAAGACGGGTAAAACAGATGATTGTAATCTTGAGTGCATTGGCCGCTTGCTTACAAGGAGCGCTTTGGTAATCAAATACTCTTTGTAGAAATACCTTGTTTCAGGTATTGCCATGCCCCAAGAGCGAATGCCTCGGACGCATAGGACATTTGAATGCTTGATGGGTCGACGCTGAAGCGGCCGACTTGCTCGGGTCAGAGAGGTGCGGAAGAGCCGAAGCGGCGGTCGCGGTGCTGGAACCAGTCGATGGCTTTGGCCAGGCGCTTGGGGGTGAAGTCGGGCCAGAGGTCGTCGGTGTAATAGAGCTCGGCATAGGCCGCTTGCCAGAGCATGAAGTTGCTGATGCGCGATTCGCCCCCGGTGCGAATGAGCAGGTCTACCTCGGGAGCGTAGGCGGTGCTCAGGTGCGAGGCCAGTGCTTCTTCCGTCAGGTCTTGGAGGCTTTGGCCGGGGTGGGCTTTTTGCCAGGCTTGGGCGGCCTGAATCACATCCCAGCGACCGCCGTAGTTGGCACACACGGTGAGGGTGATGGCCTGGTTGTTGGCGGTGGTGGCTTCGGCACGGGCGATGAGCTCTTGCAGCGCCGGAGAAAAGCGCGATGTGTCGCCCACCACTTTGAGTCGCACACCGTTGGCGTTCATGCTGTCGACCTCTTTTTGCAAATAGGTCATGAACAGGTTCATGAGACTGGAGACTTCTTCTTCGGGGCGTTTCCAGTTTTCGGTGCTGAAGGCAAACAGGCTGAGGTGGGGGATGCCCATTTCGGCGCAGCTTTTGACGATGTCACGCACCCGCTTGGCCCCTGCCGCGTGGCCCAAGGCCGCAGGCATGAAGCGCTTTTTGGCCCAACGGCGGTTGCCATCCATGATGATGGCAATGTGCTGTGGCTGTGGGTTGTTGGGGGTGGATGAGGACAAAGGACTGCGTTCTGTTCTAAATGGTTCGAGATTTTAGTGGCTTTGCCTGACGACTGGGGCGGGGCTGGATCGCCACGCTTCGCTCGCGATGACAAAGATGAGGCTCGCGATGACAAACCGCATTCATTGCGAGGAGCGAAGCGACGTGGCAATCCAGTCAGTGGTCCGTCACTTCGACCTGGTGGTGCTCCACCTGCACCACAGTGGGGCGTCCCAAGATCTCCAGCAAAACAGCCACTCGTTTGCTGGAGACGCTTTGGATGAGGCCCTCGATGCCGCCCAAGGCCGTGTGCTTCAGGCGCACGGTTTGCCCTGCCTTGAGGTTGCTCAATTCAAGCAAGGTGGCGTGGTTGCGGTCTTCTTCGAGCAAGCGGATGCGACGCACGAGTTCGTCGTTGATCAAGGCGGGCTCAAAACCAAAACGCACGATGGTGGCGATGCCTTTGGTGTTGCGCACCACGGAGATGCTTTGCTCTGGTCGGCTGGGGCGAAACAGGATGTAGCGCGGGAACATGGGCTCAAACAGCGCCACGGGGCCTTGCTCGGTTTTTTTGAATTTTTTGTACAGCGGCAAATAGGCTTCAAACGCTTGCTGCTCCAGATTGACCAGTGCGATTTGTTCTTGACGCGGTTTTGTATAGGCCAAGTACCAGCGGTCTTGCCCCGGATTTTCTTCAATCGGGAGATTATCGTTTGACGCAAGGGTCATGGTGAATGCGGGTTGGCCAGTGCTATCGGGGTTTTTCGATTATGTATTTTAACGCCGAATGCTTATCATTTTTGATATTTAAGAGGCGTAAAAAACCCCGCTGTTGCGGGGTTTCAGGGCTATGGCTTTGCGGCCATGGCCGAATGGCCACCAATTCAGGCGATCACGAATTGGTTGCGGTCTTTGCCGTCGATCCATTTAGGGGCTTTGCCACGGCCAGTCCAGGTTTGGCCGGTGGCTGGGTCGCGGTATTTGGCGGCGACTTTGCTGACGGGCTTGCCAGCGGCTTTGGCGCCACGGCCTGGGAAGATGTCTTGCGCTGTCAAACCGAATTCGGCCACCAATTCGCGGACTTTGGCGACGGCTTCAGAGATTTCGCGTTGGCGGGCTGCGGCAATGGCTTGCTCCAAGGCTTCGCGTTGTTGCAGCAGGTCTTTATAGCTTTGGGTCATGACAACTCCTGAATGGAAATAAAAGATGCGTGAATATAACCGATTTAAATCAAGATTCTGAATATTTTATTTATCGGGTGATTATCTTGGGTTTATGCCAGTCGTGTGGCCAATACTTTGTCGATGCGGCGGGCATCCAAATCGACGATTTCAAAAAGCCATTCACCCAAATCAATGCATTGCCCTTCCACAGGCAATTGGCCCAATACATACAGCAGCAATCCAGCCAGTGTGTTGTACCGGCCTTTGTCTTCGGCGGGTAAATCCTTGATGTCGAGCCGGGACTTGAGTTCGTTCACAGGCATCAGGCCGTCAAGCAGCCAGCTGCCGTCGGCGCGCTGGGTAGCCCAGGCTTCGGTTTGAGTGTCGGGTTTGAGTTCGCCGGTGATGGCTTCGAGCAAATCGAGTGGGGTCAACAGGCCTTGCACTTCGCCGTATTCGTCGACCACAAACATCATGCGGCTGGGTTGGTCGCGCATTTGTTCCAGCAGTTCCATGCCGGTCAGGGTTTCGGGCACAAAGTGCGCCGTCTGGGCATAGTGCTCCAGGGTGTGCTCATCGTCGGCAGGCAGGGACAGCAGTTGCGAGACGCTGATCACGCCTTGCACATGCCCCAAGTTTTCGCGGCAGACGGGGTACCAGGAGTGGTTGCCGTCCACCCGCATCTGGTTGATGCGGGCCATGGCTTGGGGGGTGGTCAGGTTGGCGTCGAGCCATTGGATGTCGCCTCGGGGGGTCATCATCGAGGTCAAGGGCCGGTCGTCCAGGTGAAAGACGTTGCGCACCATCTGGTGTTCGTGCTCTTCAATCAGGCCAGCGCTGACGCCTTCGGCCAAGCTGGCGGTGATTTCTTCTTCAGTGACTTCCTGGCTGCCTTTGCTGTCGATGCGCATGAGTTTGAGCATGCCTTGGGTTGACAAGGAAAGCAGTCGGACAAACGGACCCGCCACTTTGGCCAGCCAGGCCATGGGCCGGGCGACCACACGGGCCACGGCCTCAGGGTAGAGCTGGCCGATGCGTTTGGGCACCAGCTCGCCAAAGATGATGGTGGTGAAGGTGATGAGCGTGACCACGATGGCGGTGGCACTGACGCTGGCGGCCGGTGTGCTCAGGCCCCATTGCACCAGCCATTGGGCCAATCCTGCACTGAAAGCGGCCTCGCCCACGATGCCGTTGAGCACGCCGATCGAGGTGATGCCCACTTGCACGGTGGACAGAAATTGTGTGGGTTCTTCGAGCAGTTTGAGCGCGGCTTGCGCGCCCTTGTCCCCCGCCTCGTCCATGGCGGCCAGGCGTGCCTTGCGGCTCGAAGCCAGCGCCAGCTCTGACATGGCGAAAACGCCGTTGAGCAGGGTGAGAAAAACAATCAACAAAAAGTCCATGCCGCCATTGTGCCAAGGATGTGTGACAGCCTCTGCTGGATCGCCGCGCTTTGCTCACGATGACGGAAAGTCGGGCTCGCGCTAACAGCAATTCGTTGCGAGGAGCGCAGCGACGTGGCTATCCAACGTTTGAATAGGATCTAAACGGGGCTTTGCGCTTGAGCGCACTTGACTTGCACCAGTTCGTGCGCGCCAGTCGAAGCGAGTTTCAGCGCGCTCAGGCAGCCGCCCCACAAGCAGCCGGTGTCCAGCGCCAGCACGTCCGGGCGGTTCAGCCAGCCCAGGGTGGACCAATGGCCAAAAGCCACCGGGACATGGGCCGTTTGTCTGCCCGGTACATCGAACCAGGGCATGAAGCCTTCGGGCGCGGCATCTGCGCCCTCTTTGGCCTTGAATTCCATCACGCCGTCTGCCGAACAAAAGCGCAAGCGCGTCAGGGCATTGACGATCACGCGCAAGCGGTCTGTGCCTTGCAGGTCCTCACGCCAGGCATCAGGCTGGTTGCCGTACATCTGGTGCAGAAATGCAGACAAGTGTGGGCCGCGCAACACGGCTTCGGCCTCGGCGGCCAAGGCCAGTGTTTTTTCAACCGTCCAGGCGGGCAGCACGCCCGCATGGACCATCAAGATGCCATGCTCAAAAATGGCCATGCGTTGGTGGCGCAACCAATCGAGCAAGGCTTGGCGATCTGGGGCTTGCAACACGTCATCCAAGGTGTCCAAGCGCTTGCTGGTGCTGGCACCTTCGGCCACGGCCAGCAGGTGCAGGTCGTGGTTGCCCAGCACGCATTGCACCGATGCGCCCATGGCCATCAGGCGGCGCAGCACCCCTGCCGAGTCCGGACCGCGATTGACCAAGTCACCCAACACATAAAGCTGGTCACGGCTGGGGGAAAAATCGATTTGCTGCAGCAAGCGCTCCAAGGGGGCGTCACAGCCTTGGATGTCACCGATCAAATAAGCAGACATGAAAACCTCTGAATGCGATCGGGAAGCTCAACCTGCGGGCTTGAGCAGCACGACCAAGGCCCCTGCCCCACCCTCGGCGGGTTTGGCCTGCACAAAGGCCATGACCTGGTTTTTCTGGACCAGCCAACTGTGCACCTTGGACTTGAGCACCGGCGTCTTGCCGGGCGAACCCAGGCCTTTGCCATGCACCACGCGCAAGCAGCGCAGGCCTTGGCGGTGGGCGTTGCGGATGAATTCGGCCAGCACCACGCGGGCTTCTTCGCTGCGCAGGCCGTGCAGATCAACTTCGCGCTGGATGGCCCAATCGCCTTTGCGCAATTTGTGCGTCACGTCGCGCCCAATGCCGGGGCGGCGAAAGCTGAGCATCTCGTCGGTGTCGAGCAAGGTGCTGACATCGAACTCGTCGCTGAGCGCATCGCGCAAGACGGCTTCTTCGTCTTTTTGGCGTTGCTTGGCCACTGGTGCCACATTCGTTTTGAGGGCCGGTGCGCGCACGGTGTCGGGCATGCGCTTTACCACGCCCACGGCACGTGCAAAGAGGTTGTTTTCGGCTTCACGCTGGCGCGCTGCGGCGGCGCGGGCAGCGGCTTCGGCCTGGGCTTTTTCGTGCGCCTCGGCCAGTTGTTTCTGGACCTTCTTGAGGTCTTGGAGGGAATTGATTTTCACCGGCGGTCCTGATGAGGGTGGTTGGCGGATCGGACGCTCAGGCGCCGCGGTTGCGCATCCAGTCGGCGGTTTGGAAAAAGCTTTTGCTCAGGCGTTCGCGCAGCACCGGATCGACCCCGGTCTCGCCCATGGCTTGGTCCATGCAGGCCAGCCATTGGTCGCGCTCAAGAATGCCGATCGAAAACGGCATGTGCCGCATGCGCAGGCGTGGGTGGCCAAAGCGCTCGATGTAATGGTCCGGGCCGCCGAGCCAGCCACACAAGAACCACGCGAGTTTGTCGCGAGCGTCTTGCAAGGTGCTGCCGTGTGCGGCGCGCAGCGCTTGGTAAGCGGGCTCCAGGTCCATCAGGTCATAAAAGCGGTCCACCAGGGCACGCACGCGGTCCTCGCCGCCAATCCATTCAAAGGGCGTGTCAAACGGTGGTTTTTCTTCGATGTGCATAGGCCTTATTGTGACGGGGATTGAGGTCCACGCAGATGGATCCCGGGTCTTCGCCCGGGATGACAGAGGGAAAAGGTGCGGCTGTCATCTCTGTGATGAATCTGGTGGATCCCGGGTCTTCGCCCGGGGTGACAGAGGGGAAAGGTGC
>NZ_JAOASQ010000021.1 GCF_030158565.1 Limnohabitans sp.
CAAAGTGATGATCAAGCGACGCATGATGAACTCCTCATGCGCTCACTTGGGCGCGCGCTGGTGATCGTTCATGCCGTAGTTGGCACGGGCCTTGAGGTGGTTGGCCCAGCTGGCCTGGTCACCGGCTTTCCAGCCGGGTTCCGTGAAAGCGGCCACACCGGTGCCCGCTTGCGCGGGCTGGTCACTGCGGATGCCCATCTTGTCTTGCGGCTTTTCGCCACAAGCCGACAACGCCAGCACAGCGGCCACGGCCGCTGAAAAAATCCAAGTGCTTCGCATGATCAGGCTCCTTGCTTGGCTTGGTTGCCGTAGGCCGTGCCCCAGCCCCAGACTTCAGCGCCTTTGCCGCGCTGGACCACGCGGCTGCGGAAGATCTCGGAGACCACATCGCCGTCACCGGCCAGCAGCGCCTTGGTCGAGCACATCTCGGCGCAGGCGGGCAGCTTGCCTTCGGCCAGGCGGTTGCGACCATACTTGTCAAACTCGGCTTGGCTGCCGTGTTCTTCGGGGCCACCGGCGCAGAAGGTGCACTTGTCCATCTTGCCGCGCACACCGAAGGTGCCTTGGCTTGGGAACTGCGGTGCGCCAAATGGGCAGGCGTACGAGCAGTAGCCGCAGCCAATGCAGACGTCCTTGTCGTGCAAGACCACGCCTTCGTCGGTCTTGTAAAAGCAGTTGACCGGGCAAACCGCCATGCAGGGCGCATCCGAGCAGTGCATGCAAGCGACCGAGATGGATTTCTCGCCGGGAATGCCGTCGTTCAGGGTGACCACACGACGGCGGTTCACGCCCCATGGGACTTCGTGTTCGTTCTTGCAAGCGGTGACGCAGCCGTTGCACTCGATGCAGCGCTCGGCGTCACAGATGAATTTCATTCGTGCCATCGTGTTCTCCTCAGGCCTTCTGGATGTTGCAGATGGTGGTCTTGGTCTCTTGCATCATGGTGACGCTGTCGTAACCGTAGGTGGTGGCCGTATTGACGGCCTCGCCACGCACCACCGGGGCTGCGCCCTTGGGGTAATAGGCCAGCATGTCTGCACCTTGCCAACGACCCGAGAAGTGGAATGGCATCCAGACGGTGCCGGTGTCGACACGCTCGGTCACCAAGGCTTGCACGTCCAGACGTGCGCCTGTGGCACCCATCAGCCAGACGCGGTCGCCGTTGCGAATGCCACGGTCAGCTGCTGTCTTGGGGTTGATCTCGACATAAGCCTCTTGCTGCAACTCGGCCAACCAAGGGTTGGAGCGGGTCTCTTCACCACCACCTTCGTACTCGACCAAACGGCCAGAGGTGAGGATGAGCGGGAACTTCTCGTGCATCTTGTCGGCGATGTTCTTGTCCTGCACGGTTTTGTACAGGGTAGGCAAACGCCAGAAGGCTTTTTTGTCTTCGTGCGTGGGGTACTTGGCCATCATGTCAGGACGCGTGCCGTACAAAGGCTCGCGGTGCTGAGGAATGGGGTCCGGGAAGTTCCAGACCACGGCACGCGCTTTGGCGTTGCCAAAGGGGTGACAGCCATGGTTTTGCATGAACACGCGCATCATGCCACCCGATGAATCGGTCTTCCAGTTCTTGCCCTCGGCCTTGGCTTTTTCGGCATCGGTCAACTCGTCCCACCAGCCGAGCTTTTTCAGCAAGATGTGGTCAAGTTCTGGGTAACCGGTGGTGATGTCGGCCCCCTTGGAGTGCGAACCGTCTTCGGCCAGCAGGCTCTTGCCTTCACGCTCCACACCAAAGTTGGCGCGGAAGTTGCCACCGCCATCCATGACGTGCTTGGAGGTGTCGTACAAGTTGGGCGAACCGGGGTGTTTGAGTTCGGGCGTGCCGTAGCAAGGCCATGGCAGACCGAAGTAGTCGCCCGTGAAGTCGTAGCCGGTTTCCTTGTCTTTGCCGCCTTTGGCCTTGAGGGTTTTCACATCGAACACATTCATGTTCTTCATGTGGGCCTTCAGGCGCTCAGGGCTTTGACCGGTGTAGCCAATGGTCCAAACGCATTTGTTGATTTCGCGCAGGATGTCTTCGGGCATGGGTTCGTCCATGCCTTTGACTTTTTGCATTTTGTAGTTTTTGACCAGCTCGGTACCAAAGCCCAATTTTTGAGCCAACTGGTACATGATCATGTGGTCAGAGCGGCTCTCCCACAGCGGGTCGATGACCTTCTCGCGCCACTGCAGCGAACGGTTGGACGCGGTGCACGAACCGCTGGTCTCGAATTGCGTGGCGGCGGGCAACAGGTACACGGCGCGGTTGGGGTTCAGGTCTTCGGCTTTGCCTGGCATGGCGGCCATGGCGGCTGTGGCCGATGGGTAAGGGTCCACCACCACCAGCAAGTCCAGCTTGTCCATGGCGCGCTTCATCTCCAGACCGCGGGTCTGCGAGTTGGGCGCATGGCCCCAGTAGAAGACGCCGCGCAGGTTGCTGTCTTGGTCGATGAGTTCATTTTTCTCGAGCACACCGTCGATCCAGCGGGACACGGTGATGCCGTTCTTGCCCATCATGGCAGGGCTGGCGAATTGCTTTTTGATCCACTCGAAGTCCACACCCCAGGCGTTGGCGAAATGCTTCCACGAACCTTCGGCCAGGCCATAGTAGCCGGGCAGCGAGTCGGGGTTGGGGCCGACGTCGGTCGCGCCCTGCACGTTGTCGTGGCCGCGGAAGATGTTCGCGCCGCCGCCGCTCACGCCGATGTTGCCGAGCGCGAGCTGCAGGATGCACGAGGCGCGCACCATCGCGTTGCCGATCGTGTGCTGGGTCTGGCCCATGCACCAGACGATGGTGCCGGGGTTGTTGTCGTGCAGCATCTTGGCGACCTTGAACATCTGGTCTTCCTTGACGCCGCAGGCCTCTTCGACCTTGTCCGGTGTCCACTTGGCCAGCACATCGGCCTTGACGGCGTCCATGCCGTAGACGCGGTCGTTGATGTACTTCTTGTCTTCCCAGCCGTTCTTGAAGATGTGGTGCAACACACCAAACAGGAACGGAATGTCGGTACCGGAGCGGATGCGCACGTACTCGTCGGCTTTGGCCGCGGTGCGGGTGAAACGCGGGTCGACCACGATCATCTTGCAGCCGTTTTCCTTGGCGTGCAGCATGTGCAGCATCGACACGGGGTGCGCTTCTGCAGCGTTGGAGCCGATGTACAGGGCGACCTTGCTGTTTTGCATGTCGTTGTACGAGTTGGTCATGGCGCCATAACCCCAGGTGTTCGCCACACCGGCCACCGTGGTGGAGTGGCAAATGCGGGCCTGGTGGTCGCAGTTGTTGGTGCCCCAGAAGCTGACGAACTTGCGCATCAAGTAGGCTTGTTCGTTGTTGTGCTTGGACGAACCAATGAAGTACACGCTGTCAGGGCCGCTGGCTTTTTTGAGCTCCAGCATCTTGGCGCTGATCTCAGTCAAGGCAGTGTCCCAGCTGATGCGCTCGTATTTGCCGTTGACCAGCTTCATCGGGTAGCGCAGGCGGTATTCGCCATGGCCGTGTTCACGCAGAGCCGCGCCCTTGGCGCAGTGGGCGCCCAGGTTGATGGGCGAATCGAACACGGCTTCTTGGCGGACCCAGACGCCGTTTTCAACGACGGCATCGACCGCGCAGCCCACCGAGCAATGGGTGCACACGGTGCGTTTGACTTCGACTTTGCCCGCACCCAAGATGGAAGCGCCAGTGGCCGCCTGGGCTTTTTGCACCAAGCTCAGCTGGGATGCGGCAAGACCCACGCCCACACCCAGACCCGAACGGCGCAAAAAGCTGCGACGGTCGAGTGTAGGCAGTGCTTGCGACAAACCGCGGCGCAGGCTGTGAATGAAAGGAGAGGAAACGCCACCCGAGGTGGTGCTTTGCTTTTTGGTCAACAACATGGAAGGCTCCAGTTGGGGGAAAGATGAAAGACCGGCCAGTGGCCAGGTCAGATGCGGGTGGTTTTGTAGTACTGCTGAACGTGTTCGCTCAGGGTGTAACCGCCGCCACGCGCAGGTTTGGGCAAAACGGCTGCAGCTGGCAATTGCTGACGAACCACCGCTGGCAAAACGCTGGTGGCGGCCGCGACAACCCCCACGGTGGCAGCACCAGCGAACACGCTGCGACGGGAAGTGGAAGGCGATTTGGAAGACATCTAAGACCCCAGAAAATGTGGCACGAAAACCCGGCTCTGGCCTAGGCAATGTTTTGCATAGGTGATTCTAGCGGGCGAAGAAAAACCCCTCAAAGTAAAAACCCTTACTGCCAGTCATTTCCGTCAGGCGGGTAACAGACAGATCATTCGTTCGGCTTGAAAAACGCCCACGCACACAAACCACTTGGGCTGTGTGTGCGTGGGCGCACGGTGTACTTTTTATTTGTACAGAACTTCAGGCAACCACATGCCGATGGCCGGGAAGATGTAGAGCAGCACGATCGCAAAAACCTGGATCGCCATGAAAGGCAGCATGCCTGCGAAGATCTGGTTCAGCGTGACGTGTGGTGGGCTCACGCCCTTCAAGTAGAACGCTGCCATGGCCACAGGTGGGCTCAGGAAAGCGGTCTGCAGGTTCAAGGCCACCAACAAGCCGAAGAACAGCGGATCGATGCCGAAGTGGGGCAGCAAGGGGATGAAGATCGGCATGAAAATCACGATGATCTCGGTCCACTCCAATGGCCAGCCCAGCAAGAAGATGACCACTTGCGCCAGGATCATGAACTGCACAGGCGTCAGGTCCATGCCCAGCACCCAGGTGTTGATGATCTCCTGACCGCCCAGCAACGCAAACGCGGCCGAGAAAATGCTGGAGCCCACAAACAACCAGCACACCATGGCACTGGTTTTGGCCGTGAGGTACACCGACTCGCGCAGCACCACATAGTTCAGGCGTCGGTAAGCTGCGGCCAGCAACAAGCCGCCCAGCGAACCCATGGCCGCCGCCTCGGTGGGCGTGGCCAAGCCAAAGACGATGGTGCCCAGCACCGCCAGAATCATCAGGGCCAGTGGGAAGAACGAACCCAGCAGCATCTTGAAGATTTCAAGGCGCACAAAGCTGAAGTAGGCGTAGAAGATGGCCAGTGCCACGGCACAGCTGGCCAGGCCAATCCAGAAGGACATGGGCGCTGGCTGGCGCTCGGCTTGGGCCGCTGGTGTTTCAGCCGCAGCACTGACCGCTGCCGGTGCAGGCGCTTTGGCGGGTTCTGCAGCAGGTGCCGCTTCGACCTTGGCGACTTCGGCCGTACCGGGCGGCGTTTGCAGACCATCGGCTTCAGGTTCAGACAAACCGCTGACACTTTCAGCTTCTTGATCGTCTGAAGTTTCAGACAACTCACCACCCATGGCCACCACACCTTCGACCGCCTCAACAGGCAAAGGCGCTGTGACCTTGAAGTAAATGGTGCCCATGATGGCGGCTACCGCCAAGGCGGGCAGCAAAGCGATACCCAAATGGTTGAGCAATTCGCGCATGGGCACGGCCACATTGCGCTTGCCCTTGATGGCGCCGATCAGGCCTGGCAACACGGTGTTGCTGACGTCTTTGGACACCACTTGCGCAAAAGCAGGCAAGGGCACGATGCGGTCTTCAGCCGACATGGGCGGTGCCATGTGGGGTTTGATCTTGGCAATGATCACCACATAAACAACATACAAAGTGGCCAGCATGATGCCGGGGAAAAATGCACCGGCATACAGCTTGACCACCGACACACCAGCCGTCGCACCGTACACGATCAACATGACCGAAGGCGGAATCAAAATGCCCAAACAGCCACCGGCCGTGATGGCACCGGCTGACAACTGCACGCTGTAGCCCGCACGCAGCATGGCAGGCAGCGCCAGCAAGCCCATGAGCGTGACCACTGCACCAACGATGCCCGTGGCCGTCGCGAAGATCGCACAGGTCACGATGGTGGCCACCGCCAATGAGCCTGGCAGGCGGGCCATGGCCAGGTGCATGCTCTTGAAGAGCTTTTCGATCAGGTTGGCGCGTTCAATCAGGTAGCCCATGAACACGAACAGCGGGATCGAGATCAGCACGTCGTTGGACATGACCGAATAAGCCCGCTGGACCATCAGGTCCAGTGTTTGGCTGACCGCCAAATCGGGGTTTTGGCTTTTGTAGGCGATCCAAGCGAAGATCATGCCCATGCCCATCAGGGTGAAGGCGGTCGGGAAACCCAACATGATCGCCACCACCACCAGCGCCAACATCAACAGCCCCAAGTGACCATTGGTCATCTCGGACGGAGCCGGCAGCAAAACAAAGGCCGACAACACGACCAAGGCCATGATCGTCAGGCCGAACCAGACTTCTTTTTTCATTTGTGAGTTCCCTTGCCAGCCGTCACCAGCGCATCGAGTTTCGCGATGTCTTCGTCCTTGACGTTGACCATTTCCTTGAGTTTTTCGACATCGACTTCGTCCACGTCATCGCCGCGCTTGGGCCATTCGCCCTGCTTGATGCAGACGATGCAACGCACGATTTCGACCAAGCCTTGGGCCAGCAAGAAGGCACCTGCAATGGGCAAGATGGTCTTGAAGGGGTAAACCGGTGGACCGTCGGCCGTGATGTTGGAGTGCTCATGGATGGCCCAGGATTCGGCTGCAAAACCGTAACCTGCATAAGCCAATGCCACCACACCGGGAATAAAGAACACGATGTACAAAATCAAATCCAGCCAGGCCTGCAGGCGGGGCGGGAAAAAGCCGTACAGCACATCGCCGCGCACATGGCCGTTTTTGGACAAGGTGTAAGCACCCGCCATCATGAAAAGTGAGCCATACATCATGCTCATGACGTCAAAGGCCCAGGCGTGGGGACTGTCCAGCACATATCGGGAGAAAACCTCCCAGGAAATCATGAAAGTCAGCGCCACGATCAGCCAAGAAAAAAACTGGCCAATCCATGTGCTGACTTTGTCAATAAAAAGCAACAGGTTTTGCATAAGGGAACCACATAAATGAATCAGCCATCTGGAAATGCCCAGATGGCTGATGGGGAAGGCTTGAGAAGGTGATCAGCCTTTTTTGGCACCAAAGAAATGGTTAACTGCCATGCGACGGCTGATGTTGGTGTCCTGGTCCCACTTCACAGCACGGGCTGCGAATGCTTTCTGGGAGGCCACAACTTCCTTGAAGATCGCGTTTTCGGCAGACTTCTTCTCCAAAATTTCAGACCAAACCTTGAGCTGCTCTTGCAAGATCGCATCAGGTGTCTTGAAGAATTTGACCTTGTCCTTGGTCTGCAATTCGATGTAGTCCTTGGAATAACGGTCAATGGCTTTCCAGGACATGTCGGCCGAAGCGGCTTCTGTCGCGATCGAAATCACGGACTTCAACTTGGCAGGCAGTGCATCGTACTTGGTCTTGTTGAACATGATCTCGAAGGTTTCCGAGGCCTGGTGGTAGCTTTGCAGCATGCAGACTTTGGAGACATCGGGGAAGCCCAAGATGCGGTCGGATGTGGCGTTGTTGAACTCGGCACCGTCGAGCAAACCGCGGTCCATCGCAGGCACAATCTCGCCGCCTGGCAAAGCGTTCACGGCAGCGCCCATGGCGGTGAACAGGTCAATCGCCAGACCGTTGGTGCGGAACTTCAGGCCTTTCAGGTCAGCCGTCTTGGTGATCGGCTTCTTGAACCAGCCGAAGGGCTGAGTGGCCATGGGGCCGTACAGGAAAGACTGGACGTTGCCGCCAATCGAGGCGTACAACTTGGCCAACAGCTCAGCGCCACCGCCGTACTTGTGCCAGGCCAGGATCATGTTGGCGTCCATGCCGAAAGCAGGGCCGGAGCTCCACAAGGCCAAAGCGTTTTGCTTGCCGTAGTGGTAACCCAACACGCCGTGACCGCCGTCCAAAGTGCCTTTGGACACCGCTTCGAGCAAACCAAAGGCAGGCACCACAGCACCAGCAGGCAGCACTTCGATCTTCAGATCGCCACCGGTCATGTCGTTGACCTTCTTGGCGTAGTCCAGCGCGTATTCGTGGAAGATGTCCTTGGCAGGCCATGTGCTCTGCCAGCGCATGCTGATCGGGCCAGTCTGGGCTTTGGCAATCATGGGGGCGGAGATGGCACCTGCGGCCAAGGCAGCGCCCTTGAGGAGGTTACGGCGACGTGGGGTTTGGTTTTCTGACACAGTGATTCTCCATTCGTTGTAAAAATAGCCAAGCACCAATGAATTAGCTCGGTCATTTCATTATTGAATGGCATCGTCAAACCGGGCTAAGTGAAAACCTGACAAAGCCTCGTCTTTTTTCTCACAGCGTTGTGAAGATTTTTTCAATCACTGCAACAAGTCAAAGCCCTGAACTTCCACGCTCAAAAACGCATCCGTGAATGCGGCAACACGGGCATAAAAATGGGCACGGGGATGCCCCACAAGCACCTGACACATTTGCGACATCCAAGGCTGCAGATGCTGACTGAAGAATGCCTGCTGATGGCTCAGGTTGGCCACCGAGACATCGTCTCCGGCAATGAGAAAGCGCATCACCTCGAGCACATAGGCCGCGTGGTCTTCGGTTTCGGGCATGTCATCGCTGCGCCCCAAGCCCAGGGCTATCAGGTCGTGGCGCAGCTTGACCAGAGGCTTTTCGTTCAAGAAGCCACTGAGGTAGTGCGAGCCAAACAGATACACCTCGGGCTTGCCCACGCCACCGAACAAACTGGTGTATTCGCTGGCAATTTGTGCCGCGCTCAACTCGCGTGCAGACGCCACCAGTTCGCGCCAGGAATCTTCCAAGAAGGCCCCTGCATCGGGCGCTTCGGTCACGGCCACCTGCAACTGATTCAACAGTTCTGGCGAAGGCGGCTGGTAATAAAGCGATGAGAGCAGGCCGTATATCTCGGCGCGTGCGGTTTCTTCGTCCAGCGCGTGGCTGGTTTGGGACAAATGCAATTCAGAACTCATGACAGATCAATTCAGGGGTTTGTCGCCCGCCATGCGGACCTGGTTTTCGTCGGTGAACATGTCCACCACACGACAGTCGCCACACATTTTGAGGCGCTCCAATGCGGGGCCCTGGAACATGCTGTGCCCGGCCAGGCGGCCGAGCATGGTCTCGATGGCCTTGACCGTGCCAAAGGGTTTGCCGCAACGAACGCAGCCATAAGGTGGGCTGTTGTGCAGCACACGGGCCTGTGTGCGCTCGGGCACGAGCGACAGGCGTGGCTCCAAGGTGATGGCTTGCTCGGGGCAGGTGGTGGCGCACAGGCCGCACTGCACGCAGTTTTTTTCGATGAATTTGATTTCGGGCTGTTGCGGGTTGTCTTGCAAGGCCGACGAAGGACAGGCCCCCACACAGCTCATGCACAGGGTGCATTTGCTGGCATTGACCACGATGGTGCCCAGCGGTGAGCCCACCGCAGGCAAGGCCAAAGCCGCCGGACGAGACGGCGCGGCCATGACCGGTGACTGCGCCATCAGGTGGTCCAGGGTCAGCTCGAGGTTGCTGCGCTTTTCGGCCTGCACCGCGTGCCGCGCCGCCAGGGCCGGACCCGCAGGGGCTTTGACAGCTCGTCCAGACAGGCGCTGCAGATCGGCGTCGAGCGAGGCGGCGTTGCCCACTTGCAGCAATTCAAAATGCACGCCTTCGTAGCCCAAGCCATTCAACAGGCTTTGGGCCACGGCCATTTGTTCCATCAAAGCGTTCTTGTACTGCGGCGCTTCTTCGTCGGTCAGCATGACCAAAACCTGCCGGGCGCCATAGGCCACGGCCGACAGCCACAGCTCCAGACCCACGCTGGCGGTGTGCCACAAGGCCACCGGCATCACGCGGGCGGGCACGCCTTGCATGACCTTGAGCTGTGCGCCGCGGCCCAGCTCATCGATCAGGGCCTGGCCTTTGTCCTGGCTGTGCAGCAGCAAAGCGGCATCACGGCCACCAGCAGCTTGGTAGGTGCTCAAGAGGGTGCGGATCTTCTCGCCCTGCTCAGCCGGGCGCGGGTAAGCGTAGGTCAGGGCCCCGGTCGGGCAAGCCGTGGTGCAGGCACCGCAGCCCACGCACAGGTTGGGGTTGACCTTGATTTGCTGGCGCGCCTTGTCCGAGCTGATGGCTTCGGCCGAGCAAATGTCCACGCAGGCATTGCAGCCGATTTGTTCGTTGCGGCTATGCGCGCACAGCTTTTGTTTGTAGGCAAAGAAGCGGGGCTTTTCAAACTCGCCCACCAGCTCGCGCAGCTTTAGCAAGGTCTGCAGGTCCTGCCCGTCCCATCGGAAATAGCCTTGAGGCAAGGCATGCGAAGTGAAGGTGGGCGACGCTGGGGCGCCGCGCAAATCGAGCACCACATCAAAGCGTGCACTTTGCGACTGCGGCTCGCGCATGAAGTTGATGGCGCCCACGGCGTCGCAGGCCTTGACGCAATCGCGGTGCGCGCTGCAGCGCGACATATCAATTTGGTAATCCAGACC
Organism: Limnohabitans sp.; assembly: GCF_030158565.1. GTDB lineage: Bacteria > Pseudomonadota > Gammaproteobacteria > Burkholderiales > Burkholderiaceae_C > Limnohabitans_A. The sequence goes on from NZ_JAOASQ010000021.1 coordinate 10,367, forward strand.
AATGGCCTGCTCGGGGCAGGCGGCCACGCAGGCATTGCAGCGGGTGCACAGGTCCAGGTCGATCGGGTTGCTGGCGTCCCAGCTCACATCAAAGGCCCCGAGCCAGCCGGTCAGGCTTTGCAAGCGCCCGGCCAAGACGGGGTAGCGGCGCTCTTGGGCGCCGCCGGCATTGCCAGGTCCTTCGGCCCAGATCGTGACTTGCATCGCGTCGGCCATCAAGGCGGCAGCGCGCTCGGCTTGGTCGATGGGCCCCAGGATCAGCAAACGGCCTTCGCTTTTGTAGGTGACGGTGGGCACCGGCTCAGGCTCGGGCAAGCGGGCCGCAGCCAACAAGGCGGCCAGCTTGGGACTGGCGTTGGCGGCTTCACTGCTCCAGCCTGCGGTCTCGCGGATGTTGACAAAGCGGATAGGCGACACAGCGCCTTCGGTTTGTTCGGCCAGCTCAGAGAACAAACGCTTTTCTTGTGTGCAGGCCACCACCACGGTCTGGCCGCTCTTGACGGCACGCTGAAATTCGCCCGCCTCGCGGCGGCACAGTGTGGTGTGGAGTTTTAAATCTTCACCCAGCACCTGGCCCAGGGTCTGGGCTTGCAGGGGCATGGTTTGGTTGCAGTTGCAAATCAGGGTCGTCATGTTCGCTTAAGGGCAAGTCTGGCAATGCCGTTGTGGCTTGCGATGGCGCAGACTGTGCCACAAGCTGAGCTGTTTCTGGGTCTTGGGTGCGCAAATCAGGGTTTTCATGCGGCAATACCCCTACAGCCTCAACTGGTTCGGCGGGTTCTGGGATTTCAGGCGGCACCAAATTCATGAACTGGGCACTGGCCATCTTTTGCAGCATGCCGGCAGGCAAAGGGTCTGGCAAGTTGTAGTCGCCGATGTAAATGTCCAGGCCATCCATCACATTGAAGTGCGGGTCGGCAAACAATTTCTTGACTGCCAGGTTGCGCACCTCGGCGGGCACACCTTGTTGCATGAAGGCACCGAACTCCGATTCGGGCGTGAGGGCTTGTGCGTCTTCCAGCGTGGGCAGGGGCTCAACCGGGGTGCTTGTCGCCGATGTTGGCCCGACCACTGGATCGACAACCACTGGAGCCGCTTGGCCAGGCGCCGTGGTAAAGCAAATTTCGGGCTGCTCAGGCTCTTGCAGGGGCAGGCCCTTGGCCGCTTCTTGCTTGCGGCGCGACCAGCGGCTCAAAAAATGATCGCTCATGCGCCCTGCCCTTGCCCGCCTTTGCGTTTCTCGGTGGTGCTGACCGATGCTGGCTGGCCAAAGCGATCGGTCAGGCCCTGAAAGCTTTGAGGGCGCTGGCGTTTCTTCACTTCGGGCACATAGTGGTGCTCGGCAAATTCACGGATCCACTGCACCACCTCTGCGGGGGCCGGGATGGTCTCCACGGTTTCTTGGGCATCCAGCCAACGGCCTGCATCGTGGTAGCTCAGGCTCACCGCCTGGGGCTCTGCACGCGGCGTTTGACCATCGACTTCGATCATGCGCCACATCACAAACCAGCAGGGCGTGGGAGATGTGGCGTTGAGCCAATAGCCTTCGGCATCGTCGGGAAACAACTGAACCGACCAGCTGGGGTAGAGCCATTGCGAGGCATCCGGCGTTTCACGCAGGCAACGAACGGCCTGACCAAAGCTGGCTTCCTGCAAGACCACATCGTCCAGCGTCCAGCGGTGGCTTTGCCAGCGGGCCATGGGGCCTTGCACCGGCTCACGGCGCATCAGCACAGCCACGTCAATTTGAGATGGGGTGTTCATGAGCGCATTGTTCATCAAGCGGGCAAAACATAGTCTGACGAGGGCAATCGCAGGGTAAAAACCGTGCCTTGACCTGCTTGACTGAGAAATCTCAAAGTGCCTCCATGGGACTCCACAATGGATTGGCTGAGCCACAGCCCCACGCCCATGCCTTCAAATTTGGTGCTCTTGAACAAGCTGAACACTTCGGCCTGCTTGTCCTGCGGGATGCCGATGCCGCTGTCTTCGATTTCCAGATCCAGATAACCTGGCAACACCAGACCACGGATTTGCAACACCCGCTCACGGTGCTCGATGTCGCTCATGGCATCGATGGCATTGGTCACCAAATTGAGCACCACTTGCTGCAGCTGCGTGGCGTCACCCGACAAGCGGAAACCGTCATCAAAACTGGTGGTGATGCGCACCTTCTGATGCGCCGTCTTGACCTGAACAATGTCCAGCACATCGAGCACCAATTGCTTGAAGTCGATTTTGGAGAACTCGCCTTTGCTCATGCGGAACAAGGCGCGAAGTTTGCGAATGATGTCACCTGCCCTTTGGGTGTCGCTCACGATGTGGCTGGCCACGGTCCCCAGCAGCTGTTGGTCGACGGATCGTCCCAGTTCATTCGCGGCTTTCACCTGAGCCTGAATCAACTCGGCATGCAAGAGTGTGGCGGCCAGTGGTTGGTTCAGTTCATGGGCAAAACTGGCCACCAAGGCCCCCATACCCGCACTCTTGTTGGACAAGGTCAATTGCCGAATGATTTCTTCACGCTCGGCCAGCAAAGTCGACAGCGTTTGCGAATGCTCCAGCGCCAAGGCAGCATGCTCTTGCTCACGGGCCAGTTGTTCCTGCACGGCGATTTTGGAGCGGTGCGCCTTGTCAATGAAAATCTGCATAAAGCCCACACTCAGCAGGGTGATGCCGGCAAACTGCCCCGCGAACACCACCGCATGGTCCCAGGATGCTTCGTACACTTCGTCTGAACCAATCCCCGTGATCATGGCCAAGGCCTTGATGCCCAGACTGCCGGACAACACCAAACCCGCCCAACGGATCGAGGTGGCACCAATGCTGTCATGGCTGCGCGCCATGCGGCGCCCCGAGACGTAATACTCCAGACAATTGAGCGTGTAAAACGAATAGAACACCACCATGATGGTGCTTTCGGGTGCGCCCGAAAAATGCAAGCCAAAGCTCAAGCCCAAAGCCAGCACGTTGAACAGGCCCATGCCCCAGAGCCAGCGGGCATCGGGTGGGCCATCGAGCGAACGCAGGGCAATTTGCCGCCCCCAGTTGCCCAAGGCCATCAACAATTGGCCAAACACAACGACATGGTCGACGTGAATCAACCCCCTGCTGCCCAGCACGCACAGGCTGAGCGCACTCAAAATACCGGACACACTCCACAGCACCGCCACGCGGCTGCGGAAGCGGGCCAATCCGTACCACAAGGCCGCGTGCAGCATCAGGTACATGAACGCATCTACCCAGAAGATGAGTTGCACATCCAGTTTCAAGCAGGCCTCCTTGACCCATCGTGTTTGTCTGACCCACCCGGCCTATTGGGGAGGCCAGATGACTTTTGATTGCCGCTGATTATGCGGTCAAGGTCAGGGCCTCGATCTGGACGGCGCAGTATTTGAACTCCGGAATCTTGCCAAACGGGTCGAGCGCGGCGTTGGTCAGCTCGTTGGCTGCGGCTTCCACATAGGCAAACGGAATGAACACCGCGCCCAGCGGCGTGCCGTTGTCCTGGCGCACGGCCAGTTCCACATGCCCCCGGCGCGAGGCCACGCGGATGCGCTGACCCGGCTGCAGGCCCAGGCGGGCCATGTCGGCCGCGTGCATGGACGCCGTGGCTGCAGGCTCCAGCGCATCGAGCACGGTGGCCCTGCGCGTCATGCTGCCCGTGTGCCAGTGCTCCAGTTGCCGCCCGGTGATCAGCACCATCGGGTACTCCGCATCGGGCTGCTCGTTGGCCGGGATCAGGCTGGCGGGCACCAGCCGCACACGGCCGCCGGCGGTGGGGAAATGGTCATGGAAGACGATGGGCTGGCCCGGGTCGTCGGCGCTCACGCACGGATAGGTCACCGAGCCCGCATTCAGGCGCGCCCAGTCGATCCCGCCAATGGCCGGGGCCATGGCCTGGCGCATCTCTTCATACACCTCGGCCACGCCTTCGTGCTCGCCTGCGTAGTGCCAGTTCAGGCCCATGCGATGGGCGATCTGCTGGATGATCCATAAATCGGGTTTCGCATCGCCCGGCGGCAGCACGGCCTGGCGGCCCATCTGCACCGTGCGGTCGGTGTTGCTGACGGTGCCGGT
>NZ_JAOASQ010000022.1 GCF_030158565.1 Limnohabitans sp.
GTCCGGGATGACAGTTTTGAATAGATCCAGGTTTTTGTCATCCCGGGCGAAGACCCGGGATCCACTGTGTAGCGGTGCTCCTTGCGATCGTCGGTGGTGAGTCATGGATCCCGGATCAAGTCCGGGATGACAGTTTTAAACAAGCTCGGTATGACAGTTTTAAACAAGTCCGAGATGACGGTTTTAAGCAAGTCCGAGATGACAGTCGCTACAGATGGGCCTCACCGGTGCAATCTTCACAAGGCCTGTCCATCAGATCTCATTCGGCACAGCGACTTTGAACTTCTCGGCCCAAGGCACCAGCATGGGCATGATGTTCGGGTACAGCGCCACGCCTTGGCTGGCGCTGTCGGCTTTGAGCTTCAGGCCGCGCTCGCCTGGCGTGCGCACCCAGCGGTCGGGCTGCGCGGGACGCGAGGCATGGCATTGGCGTGACACTTCGTCCATCTGTGTGTTGAAGGCGCTTTGGCCTGCGAAAGCGCGGGGGTCGATGATCTGCAAAAACACCGTGGCTCCCCAGCCCTCAGGTGCGTCTGCGCGGCCATGGCCTGCCAAGCCGCCGGTCAAGGCTTCCACCATCCAGCTCAGGCCGTAGCCCTTGTGGCCCGAGTCCATGCCGCCCAGCGGCAAGATGGTGCCCTTGGGCTCGTTGAAGAGCACCGCCGGGTCGCGGCTGGGCTGGCCGTGGCCATCCATCACCCATTCGGCGGGCAGCAAGCCGCCCTCTTTGTGCAGGCGGTTGGTCATGCCGTTGGTGGTGGACGAGGTGGACACGTCGATCAGCACCGGCAAGCCCGAAGTGGGGATGCCCACCGACATCGGGTTGGGTGTGAACACTGGGTCCAGTCCACCAAAAGGCGCGATGCTGGCGGCGTTGGGGTCCGAGCAATGCAGCAGCATCATGAAGCCCTGATCCGTCACGCGCTGGTGGTAGGCCGCCAGGCATGCAATGTGGTGGCTGCGCCGGATGACCACGGTGCAAGTGCCTTGGCTGCGTGCGCGTTGTGTGGCCAGTTCGATGGCCTGCAGCACCAGCCAAGGACCCGGCAGGCGCTGGCCGTCCCAGGTCACTGCGGCCGGATGGTCCGATACCAACAGTGGCTGGCCCTCTTTGCGCATCTTGCCCGACTCCAGTTCGGCCAGATAAGGCGCCAGCAAGGCCAGGCCGTGTGTGGTGTGACCCAGCAAATCGCCTTCCAGCAACACGTCGGCGACGGCCTGGGCCTTGTCCGGCGGCAAGCCTGCTGATTGCAACAGTTGATCGGCAAAAGCCAGGAGGTCTGATGTGGCGTAGTTCATGGCTTCATCATAAAAAGAAGCCTTGGATGTGCTGTCGCCACCTGGACTCGGTGCAAGCGTTGGCCTTTAAAACCACCAACCCACGGCGTAGGGAATCAGCACCGCCCCTGCAATGCCGTGCAGCCCCATGCCCAAGCTGGCATAGGCCCCGGCCTCGGCATTGACGCTGAAAGCGCGTGAAGTGCCAATGCCATGCGCGGCCACCCCCAAAGCAAAGCCGCGCTGCCACCAGGCCGTGACGCGCAAGGCGTCGAGCACATAGCGGCCCAACACCGCACCCAAAATGCCGGTGCTCACCGCAAAGATGGCAGTCAGGGTAGGCGAGGCCTGCACGCGTTCGGCAATGCCCATGGCAATTGGCGCGGTGACCGACTTGGCCACCAGACCGCGCACCAGCGATTCGTCCACGCCCAGCCAGCGCGCTACGCCCACGGCCGTGAGCACTGAGGTCACGCCGCCCGCCACCAGCGACAGCATCAACACCCCTATGCGCCCTTTGAGCGAGGCAAAACCCTTGTAGATGGGAATGGCCAGCGACACCGTGGCCGTGCCCAGCAAAAAGTGCACAAACTGCGCGCCTTCGAAATACTGGGCATAGGGCATATCGAGCACGCCGATGCTCAGGCACACCAGCACCACCGCGATCAGCACAGGGTTGGCCAGCGGGTTGCGCTGGCTGCGCTCGTACAGCGTCAGGCCGATCAGGTAAGCGCTGAGCGTGAGCACCAAAGCCAGCAGCGGGCTGCCCGAGAGGTAGACCCAAATCTCGGAGATGGCGGGCAGGTCGGCGCGTGTCATGGGGTTCATGGCTTCAGCCCTTGGGCGCCAGCAGCTTGAGCACAAGTGCTGTCACCGCCACCGTCGCCAGCACGCTGATCACCAGCGCCGCGCTGATGGCCCAGGCATTGGCCCGCAACACCGGCAAATAAAGCACCACGCCCACCGACGCCGGAATGAACAGCAGCCCCAAGTGCTGCAAGATGCTGCTGCCCACCAAGTCCATGGCGGTTGGCACATGCCCGCGTATACCGAGAAAGGCCAGCAACAGCACCAGGCCCAACACCGGTCCGGGGATGAAGGGCAGGGCGAACTTGGACAGCAGCTCGCCGAGCGCTTGGAAGATGAAGAGTTGAACGAGGCCTTGGATCATGGCCTCAGTGTATGAAGGGCGTTAAAGAATGGCGAGTTTCAACAGTTGTGACGCGCATCAAGGTAATTACTTTGCCCCCAACGCCAACTGCATCGCCAACTGGTTGTGCCTTTCGATCAGCGGCCCCATGTCCACCGTGGCGATCTCACCCTGGCGCACCACCACGCGACCATTGACGATGGTGTAGTCGGCGTTGTCGCTGGCGCACAGCAGCAGCGCGCCCACAGGGTCGTGCACTGCGCCGCCCGCCATGCTGAGCGTGTCGGTGCGGAACAGGGCGATGTCGGCGCAAAAGCCTTCGGTGATTTGCCCCAGCTCGTGAGCGCGGCCCAACACCTCGGCACCGCCGCGAGTGGCCAGGCGCAAGGCGTCGCGGGGTGTCATTTCGGCGGGGCCGTGGTCACAACCGAACGGTTCTAAAGCCCTGCCCACACGCGCCAGCAGCATGGCCTGGCGGGCTTCGTTCAGCAGGTGCGCGGCGTCGTTGCTGGCGCTGCCGTCCACCCCCAGGCCAATCGGCACGCCCGCGTCGAGCATTTTGCGCAGCGGCAAGATGCCGCTGGCCAGGCGCATGTTGCTGCACGGGCAGTGGGCAATGCCGGTGCGCGTGCGGGCAAACAAATACGTGCCCTCGTCGTCCAGCTTCACGCCGTGCGCGTGCCACACGTCGTGGCCCACCCAGCCCAGGTCCTCGGCGTATTGTGCAGGGGTGCAGTTGAACTTTTCGCGGGTGTAGGCGATGTCGTGGTCGTTTTCGGCCAAGTGGGTGTGCAGGCGCACGCCGTGGGCGCGGGCCAGCTTTGCCGATTCGCGCATCAGGTCTTGGCTCACGCTGAAAGGCGAGCAGGGGGCCACGGCCACATGCGTCATCGCGCCGTAACTGGCGTCGTGCCAAGTCTCGATCAGGCGCTGCGTTTCTTTCAAGATGGCGGGTTCTTTTTCGACCACGCTGTCCGGCGGCAGGCCGCCTTGTGACTGCCCCACGCTCATGCTGCCGCGTGTGGCGGTGAAGCGCATGCCCACGGTGTGCGCCGCTTCGATGCTGTCGTCCAGCCGCACGCCGTTGGGGTAGATGTAGAGGTGGTCACTGCTGGTGGTGCAGCCGCTCAGCAGCAGCTCGGCCATGGCCACCTGGCCAGAGACACGCACCATCTCGGGTGTCAGGCCCACCCAGATCGGGTACAGGCCTTGGAGCCAACTGAACAGCTCGGCGTTTTGCACGCCCGGAATCGCCCGCGTGAGCGACTGGTACATGTGGTGGTGCGTGTTGATCAGGCCTGGCACCACCACATGGCGGCGGGCGTCGATCACCTCATCCACCTGCTTGACCAGTTCGTCGGTGTTTTCTGTCGCAGGGATGATCCGCTCGATGCGGCCATCGCGGATCAAGAGCGAGGCGTCTTTGAGTTCGGTGTTGGCATCGTCTTGTGTGGCGATGCAGCGGGCGCGGTGGATCAGCAGCGTGGTCATGGACTTGTCCTGGGCAAGGTGTGAAACAAGTCGCGGCCGAATCCCCTGGCCCCGCGTGAGCGGGGGAGGGCGAGCACCACGTTGCCGCGCGTCCCGGGCTGTGCAGTGGCTTGATTTTACGTAAGCCGAAGCGGCTGTTCGTGCCGCTGGCTTCAGGCTTTGGGCAGCACCTGATTGACGGGGGCACCGCGCACGAAAGCTTCGACGTTGTCGATGAGCTGGTCGGCCAGTGCCTGAATGGCCTCGGCACTGGCCCAGGCCACATGCGGCGTGAGGATGAAGTCGGGCCGCTCCAGCAAGGCCATGAAGGGGTGATCGGCTGGTGGCGGCTCAACGCTGGTCACGTCAAATGCTGCGCCCGAGATGTGCCCTGCTTGCAGTGCGGGGCCTACCGCTGCTTCGTCCACCAGACCACCGCGCCCGGTGTTGATGAGCAAAGGCTGGCGCGTCATCTGCGCGAATTCGGCTGCGCCGATCATGTGGCGGGTGTTCACATTCAAGGGGCAGTGCAGCGTGAGCACATCGGCTTGGCGCAGCACCTCTTCAAACGGTGTGTACAAGCTGCCTTGGCCTGTGCGGCCTTTGTGTGCCGAAAACAGCACGCGCATGCCCAGCGCGCGACCGATGCTGGCCACGGCCTGGCCCAGCACGCCGTCGCCAATCACACCCAATGTGGAGCCCGCCAGGTCGCGGATCGGATGGTCAAAGAAGCAGAACTGCGCGGCCTCTTGCCAGCGCCCGGCTTTGACGGCATCGCGGTAAGCGCAGATGCTGCGGCGCAGGGCAAAGATCAGCGCAAAGGTGTGCTCGGGCACGGTGTGCTTGGCATAGTTGCGCACATTGCTCACAACGATGCCCCGCTGCTGGCACGCTTGCAGGTCGATGTTGTCGGTGCCGGTGGCGGCCACGGCGATCAGCTTGAGTTGGGGCGCTTGCGCCAGTGTTTCGGCACTGAGCTTGACTTTGTTGACGATGACGATGTCGGCATCGGCGATGCGTTCTGCCGCTTCAGTGGCGCTGGTGCGCGGGTACTGCACCCATTCGTGTGCAAAGGTGGGCGCGCGCAGTGTGCTGTCGGGCGAGACCGTGTCGCGGTCGAGGAAGACGATTTTCATGGGCTTTGATTTCAGGCGGCCAGCAGGCGACGCGCTTCGGCCACCACGGCTTCGGGGGTGATGTTGAAAAGTTTGTACAACGCGTCGGCCGGGCCACTGGCGCCAAAGCCAGTCATGCCCACAAAGCCGCCGTCGATCCCCAGATAAGCGTCCCAGCCCTGGCGCACAGCGGCTTCTATGCCAACCCGCACACCTTGCGTCGCATCACCCAACACGCTTTGGCGGTAGGCCGCATCTTGCCCGTTGAAGAGTTCCCAGCAAGGCAGTGACACCACGGCGGTGGCGATGCCCTCTGCTTCGAGCGCTTCGCGGGCCTGCACGGCCAGCAGCACCTCAGAGCCCGTAGCCAGCAGCGTGACCTGGCGCGGGCCGCAGGCCGCTTCGTGCAGCACATAGCCACCGCGACGGGCCAGGTTGCCCGGTGTGTGCATGGTGCGCACCAGCGGCAGCGACTGGCGCGCAAAGACCAGGCTGACCGGGCCGGTGCTGTGGGCCAGTGCGGCTTCCCAGCATTCGGCGGCTTCCACCGCGTCGGCAGGGCGCATGACCAGCATGTTGGGCATGGCACGCAGCGAGGCCAAAACTTCGACGGGCTGGTGCGTGGGGCCGTTTTTGCCGATGCCGATCGAGTCGTGGCTGAACACGAATTTGACCGGCAGCCCCATGAGAGCCGCCATGCGCATGGCGGGGCGCTGGTAATCGGCAAAGGCCAGATAGGTTACCGACAGCGGCAGCACACCGCCGTGCGCCGCCATGCCGTTGGCCATGGAGCCCATCACATGCTCACGCACGCCGCAATGCACATACGAGCCGCCCCGGTCGTCTGCGGTGAAGGCCGTCAGGCCACGCTTGTGGCTGGTGGGCGCTTCCAGGTCGGCGCAGCCCACCATGCGTTCAGGCAGCAGCGGGGTCAGCAGGTCGTTGATTTCGGCTGAGATGAAGATGCCGCTCGGCGCAGGCGGGGCCTGCAAGGCGTTCTTTTTGTAGTCCAGCAAGACTTGTTGCCAGTTGGCGGGCAACTCGCCGCGCATCACCCGTTCAAACTCGGCGCGCTCGGCTGCGGGCAGGGCGGCCACACGCGCCTGCCACGCAGCGTGTTCACCCTGACTGCGCTGGCCAGCGTCACGCCAGGCCTGCTGCACACCGGCAGGCACTTCAAACGGACCGTGCGTCCAGCCCAGCAACTCGCGTGCAGCCTGGGCGTCTTCGGCAAACAAGCGACCGCTGTGGCCGCCGCGCTGGCCCTGCAGGCGTGCAATGCCTTTGGCAATCACCGTGCGGCACGCCAGCATCGACGGGCGCGGGTCGGCGCGTGCGGCATCCAGCGCGGCAGACACAGCCTCGATGTCGTGTCCGTCTACTTCGACCACATGCCAGCCCGCCACACGAAAACGCTCGGCCACGTCTTCGCTGATCGACAGCTCGGTGCTGCCGTCGTCGGTGATCAGGTTGTCGTCCCACAGCAGCACCAGCTTGCTCAAGTTGAGGTGGCCTGCCAGCGAAATCATCTCCTGGCCCACGCCCTCTTGCAGGCAGCCGTCGCCCACAAAGGCGTAGGTGTAGTGATTGACCAGATCCTTGCCAAAGCGGGCGTTCAAATACGCCTCGGCCACGGCCATGCCCAAGGCGTTGGCAATGCCCTGGCCCAGCGGACCAGTGGTGACTTCGATGCCGATGGCCGGGTTGCGTTCGGGGTGGCCTTCGCAGTGCGAGCCCAGCTCGCGAAAGCGCTGGATTTCTTCAATCGGAAAGTCCGGGTAGCCCGTCAGGTGCAGCAGCGCATAGAGCAGCATTGAGCCGTGCCCGTTCGACAGCACCACGCGGTCGCGGTCAAGCCATTGGGGCTCAGTCGGGTTGAACTTGAGATGCCGCGTGTACAGCGCGGTGGCAATTTCGGCCATGCCCAAGGGCACGCCCTGGTGACCCTCTTGGGCCTTGACGATGGCGTCGATGGACAAAAAACGAATGGCGTGGGCCAGGGCTTGTGGGGGGTGGGTGCTCATGCTGTTGGCGCCGGCCGCTTGGGGCGCGGTCGCCAGTCTCCTGTGTATTCAAACGATGACAAGGATTTTTGCCAGCTTGGTACATGAAGACAAGCGATGAATATTCAGGGTTGAGTGAAATCGGTTCAGGTAGGTGGGGTTGACGGCTTTCGACGGCGGATTCAACTGGTCAGCGCAACACATTCGCTGAACATCTCAGCGGGCGTATTTGCTTGTCTCACAGCTTGGGTAGCAACTAAAAATCAGCAAGAATTTTTGATGTTTCCTGAGGATAGTTACAAGCTTGGAAGCATCTTTCCAGGGTTAAGCAAATTCAGAGGGTCCAGTGCTTGTTTGATTTGCCACATCAATCCCAGCTCGATGCTGGATTTGTATTGTTTCAAGTCGTCCCGTTTGGCCACGCCAATCCCGTGCTCTGCTGAGATGGAGCCGTTGAGCTTGTGAACCAGGCCATCGACGGCGTGGGATACCGACTGGTAATGCGCTGCCATGAATTCTTTGGCACTCTGATGGGCGGGGCGCAAGGGGTTGAAGTGCACGTTGCCGTCGCCCATGTGTCCATAGATCACCATGCGGCAGTCCGGTGCCATGGATTTGACAGTCTGGCAGGCTTGGTCAATGAAGTTGGCGATGCTTGACAAGGGGACAGACACGTCACACTTGATGCTGCCCCCGGTTCGGGTTTGGGCGTCCGAAATTTCTTCGCGAATGCGCCAGAATGCTTGCACATCCGACAGGCTTGATGCGACGGCAGCATCGTTGACCCACGCGCGTTCGATGCCAAGTTCCAGAACTTGCATCAGGCTGGCATCCAGTGCTTCTTGTGAGCCCGTGGAGGTGAATTCCACGAGTACCATCCAGCTGGGTTGACCTTGCAGCGGGGGTGTGGCGTTGCCCAGGTACTCGCAAACCAGATTCATCGCATCGGCGGAAACCAATTCAAAGGCGGTCACCATGGGGCCCGCCATTTGTTTGGCCAGACTGAGCAGCTCCACCGCAGCCGCAGGGCTGTTGACCGACACGAAGGCCGCTGACGTGGCTTGGGGTTTGGGCATCAGTTTGAGGACGGCTGCCGTGATGATGCCCAGTGTCCCTTCGGAGCCGATGAACAGTTGTTTGAGGTCGTATCCTGTGTTGTCTTTGCGAAGGCCTCGCAGCGAGGTGTAAATCCGGCCGTCAGGCAGGACGGCTTCAACCCCGAGCACCAGATCTCGCATGTTGCCATAGCGAAGCACGGCGGTGCCGCCCGCGTTGGTGGCGATGTTGCCGCCGATTTGGCAGGAGCCTTCAGAGCCGATGCGCAGTGGGAACAAGCGCTCGGCCTGATCAGCTGCAGTGCGTGCGTTGCTGAGTGTGACGCCAGCTTGCAAGGTCATGGTGTCGTTGAGCGTGTCGACTTCCAGCACGCGCGACATTCTGCGCAAATTCAGGATGATGGCATCGCCAGCACTGTCTGGAACGGCACCGCCCATGAGGGAGGTGTTGCCGCCTTGCGGCACGATCTTGATCCCATGGTCATGACACCAGGACACGACCTGGCTGACCTGTTCGGTGCTTGCTGGCAGCACCACGGCGATGGCCGCACCCCGGTAGAGCTTGCGGTAGTCGGTGGTGTAGCTTTCCGTTTCGTGGGGCTCGCTCAGGCAGGCTGCAGGTCCGACAATGGCGGACAAAGCCGCTATGGTTTCTTGATGGTTTGGCATGGGTTTCAGTAGGCGGCGCCCGGTGTGGAGGGGGCATCTGGCGCAGAGGAAATGAACGATGAAGCGAGCTTGCGTGCCGCATTCGCGAACAGCAAGATGTCAACGCCCGTGGCCACAAAAGTGCATCCCAAATCGAGATAGCGTTGTGCCAGTGCCGGATCAGAGGTCAGAGTGCCTGCGGCTTTGCCGCTGGCGATGATGGTGCGCATGGCTTGCTCAATGGCGGCTTGTACGTCAGGGTGTCCCGGGTTGCCACGGTGTCCCATGGAGGCTGCCAGATCGGCGGGACCTATGAAAACGCCGTCAATGCCATCAACAGCGCAGATGTCTTTCAAATGGTGGAGTGCTGTCACGGATTCTGCCTGCACCAACAGGCAGATTTCTTCGTCGCTCACGTTCAGGTAGTCGGTGCGGCTGCTCCATCGCGAGGCGCGCCCAACGGCGCTGCCCACCCCCCGGATGCCCAGTGGCGGGTAGCGTGTGGCGCTGACGATTTGGCGTGCTTGCTCTGGCGTGTCGACCATCGGGACCAACAGGTTTTGCACGCCAATGTCGAGCAATTGTTTGATCAGGGCGACTTCACCGCACACAGCGCGCACCACCGCTTGCGCCCGGTACGGGGCCACGGCTTGCAATGCAGACAAGGTGGTGCGGATGTCGTTGGGGGCATGTTCGCCATCGATCAGCAGCCAGTCAAAGCCCGCTGTGGCGCTGACTTCTGCCAAGTAGGCGTCCGACATGGAAAGCCAGAAGCCAACTTGTGCCCGTCGGGCGGCCAAGGCCGCCTTGAATGGGTTGCCGGTGGGGATGCCGTGTGTCATGGTGTATGGACTTTCAAAAATGGTGGTGCCGGTGACCGCTGGTCACGGGCCTGTTTCTTGTTCTGAGGCGGGGGCGCGCTGAGCGGCTCAGCCAAGACCGCCTTGGCAGAAATACTTGATGTGCTGGTAATCGTCGAGGCCGTGAACAGAGCCTTCTCGCCCGTAGCCAGACTCTTTGACGCCGCCAAACGGTGCGGCTTCTGCTGCGAGCGCACCTTCGTTGATGCCCACAATGCCGCATTCAAGTGCTTCCATCACACGCCATATGCGAGCGGGATTTTGGCTGTAAAAGTAGGCGGCCAGTCCAAATGGGGTGCCGTTGGCTTGCGCGATCACTTGCGCTTCTGTGTCGAAGCGCGTGACGGGAACGACCGGGCCAAAGGTTTCCTCGCATGAGCAAGCCATGTCGGGCGTGGCTTCGGTGAGGACGGTGGGCGCGAAATAGGCCGCCAGGGGCGCATCGTCGCGCTCAATGCGGTGTCCGCCCGTGACCACCTGGGCGCCTTTGCTGACGGCGTCTTGAACATGGCGTTCGATTTTTTCGACCGCACGGGGATTGATCATGGGGCCAATTTGTGAGCTGGGATCTCGTGCAGGGCCTACCTTGAGTGCTGCAACGCGTGCGGCCAATTTCTTGACAAAGGCATCATGCACTTGCGTTTGGACATACACGCGGTTGGGGCACACGCAGGTTTGGCCGCCGTTGCGGAATTTGGCGACCATCAGGCCTTCGACAGCGGCGTCAATGTCGGCATCTTCAAACACGATGAACGGGGCATTGCCACCGAGCTCCAGCGAGAGTTTTTTCAAGGTGGGGGCAGATGCTTTAGCCAGATGCTTGCCGACGGGCGTGCTGCCCGTGAAACTGATTTTGCGAACCCGTGTATCTGCGAGCCAGACGTCTACCACCTGCGCAGCGCGTTCGCGTGAGGTGGTCACGATGTTGAGGACGCCTGGCGGCACACCGGCCTCTTGGGCTAGTTTGACCAGCGCCAGTGCTGTCAACGGTGTGTCTTCAGCAGGTTTGGCCACGACGGTGCAACCGGCAGCGAGCGCCGGGGCGATTTTTCGGGTAATCATGGCTGCAGGAAAGTTCCATGGTGTGATCACGGCGACAACGCCAACGGGTTCGCGAATGGCCATGAGCCGTTTGCTGCGATCCGGTGTGAGCATGATCTCGCCGTTGGCACGTGTGGCCTGCTCGGCAAACCATTGCACGTAGCTGGCGGCGTAGATGACTTCACCGTGGCCTTCTGCCAGGGGTTTGCCTTGTTCGCGAGAGATCAGTTTGCCCAGGTCTTCCTTGTGGGCGAGGATGAGGTCGTTCCAACGCCTGATCACGTTGGCGCGCTCTTTGGCGGGTGTGGCCTTCCAGTCAGAGAATGCGTGCTGGGCGGCATCGATGGCAGCCAAGGCATCGGCTGCGCCGCTGTCCGGCACTTGGGCGATCAGGCTGGCATCGCTGGGGTCGGTGACGGCCAGTGTTGATGGATTTGTCTCAAGACTGGGTTGCCAGTTGCCGGCGATGAAGTTGTGCGAGACGATCAAGTCGGCGCGGGTGAGGTTCAGTGAAATGGGCGAATTCATGAGGAGTTTGAAGTAAAACGGCAGGACGCAGTCAGCTCACAATGCCAAGGTGCCATGGCACAAACTCATGGTCACCCAAACCTAAAAGTTCGCTTTTGGTCAATTCACCTGATGCGTGTTTCAAGATGGCATCGAAAATGCGCTGCCCCATCTCGGGCAGGTTGACTTCTCCATCCAGGATGGCGCCGCAGTTGATGTCCATGTCCTGGCGAAGGCGCTCGAACATGGGGGTGTTGCTGGCCAGCTTGATCGTGGGGGCTGGCTTGGAGCCAAACATGGAGCCGCGACCGGTGGTGAAACAGATCAGGTTGGCACCGCTGGCAATTTGGCCGGTGGCGGCCACCGGGTCGTAGCCGGGCGAGTCCATGAAGACAAAACCTTTTTGCGTGATGGGTTCCGCATAGGCGTAGACGCCTTGAAGGGGCGTGGTTCCCCCTTTCATGGCAGAGCCCAGGGACTTTTCGAAAATGTTGGCCAAGCCCCCGGCCTGGTTGCCGGGGCCCACGACGCCGTTGAACTGGCCGTTGTGTCCTCGGGTGTACTCGGCCCACCAGGTGAGTTGGTCCAGCAGTTTTTGGCCGATTTCGGGCGATACGGCACGTCGGGTCAGCATGTATTCGACGCCGTGAATTTCGGGGGTTTCCGACAGGATCGCGGTACCGCCGTGGCTGACCAGAATGTCCATGGCTGCGCCCAAGGCCGGATTGGCCGTGATGCCGGAAAAACCGTCAGAGCCGCCGCATTGCAAGCCGATGCTGATGTGGCTGGCCGGGACGGTTTGACGTTGGTAGGCATTGGCGATGGGCAGCATTTCTTCCACGGCGCGGATGCCCGCATCGATGGTGGCTTGCGTACCGCCCACGTCCTGCATGACCATGGTGCGCATCAGGCGACCACTTTCAAGCCCTTGTGAATCGACGAGATCAGCCACCTGGTTGCGTTCACAACCCAGGCCGACGATGAGCACGCCGGCCATGTTGGGGTGGCGCGCGTAGCCTGCCAGTGTGCGTCGCAGCAAATCAAAGTGCGGGCTGGGCGAGGACATGCCACAGCCCGTGGTTTGGGGGAAAGCCGCGACACCGTCCACATTGGGGAAGTCTTTGAGTCGTTCGGGCGTGAAATACGCAGCGATCCGGCTGATGGCGGTGGCTGAGCAGTTGACTGAAGAGATCAGACCAATGAAATTGCGGGTGCCCACGCGACCGTCCTCGCGCACATAGCCCTGAAAGGTGGCGCGTTCGGCCTCTGGCACATAGGTCACGGGTCGCACGTCCAGACCAAAGCCCGGATCGCGATCGAAGTCGACAAATGCAAGATTGTGGGTGTGAACATAGTCACCCGTTTCAATGTCGCGTGCGGCCACACCAATCACGGCGTTGTATTTGCGCACGGGCTGGCCCTTGGCGATTGGACTGGCAGCGACTTTGTGTCCGGCGGGAATTTGTGCGCGCGCACGTGCAGACAGACCTGGTAGCTCCTGGCCAATGGCGACCTGTGACTTGGCGATGAGGACGTTGTCTGACGCATGCAGACGGATGAGCATGTTCGAATTCACAATCAGCCTTTTGCCAACAGTTCTTTGAGTTTGAGTCGCTCAATCAGCTTGGATTCGTGTTGAAACATCTGGGCCACGTATTTTTTGTAGTCCGGACCGTCGAGGTACATCAAGGGTGCATCGATGCGCGATGCCACGGTCTTGAATTCGTCGCTGTTGACGGCAAAGCGGAATGCGTCGCGCAGCTTCTTTTCCACATCTGCTGGCAAGCCAGCGGGCGCGCCAATGCCGTTGGGGGCATCGACCACCACTTTGAAGCCCAACTCCTTGAGGGTCGGGGTGTTGTTGAACCGTGGTGTGCGCTGCTCGCCCCATGTGGCCAACAGGCGGAGTTTTCCCGCTTCAACATGGGGTGCCCAGGAGCTGGAGTCTGCCAGCATGTCGACTTGACCGCCGAGCGTGTCGTTGAGTGCTGCCGCGCCGCCTTTGTAGGCAATGGCGTTCAATTGGATGCCTGCAGCCATGGCGAACTCTTCCATGCCTACGTGGGTCGCGCCGCCCACGCCGGCATGCGCGTAGCTCACTTTGCCGGGGTTGGCTTTGGCATACGCCACCATGTCTTGCAGGGTTTTGAATTTCGACTCCGGCACGACCGCAATGCCAAATGTCTGGCCTGAGGTTCGTGCGATGTAAGTGAAGTCTTTCAATGGATCGGCCTGCAGTGATCCAAGTTGTGAAAAGCGCGTGACGGAGATTGGAATTTGACCGATGGTGTAGCCGTCAGGTTTGGCGGCGGCGATGGCTTTGGCCCCAATCATGCCGGCTGCACCGGCCTTGTTCTCAACAGCGATGGGTTGTTTCAGGATGCGGGCTGCGACTTGACAGATGGCGCGCATGGATTGGTCGGCTGTTCCGCCTGCTGGCCAAGGGCAGATGAAGTTGATTGGACGAGACGGGAATTCCTCTGCAGCTTGGGCCCAAGTCGGCGCCAGCATGGCACCACCACTGGCAGCCGCACTGGCCAGGAATTGGCGTCGGGTCTGGTCAATTTTTTGCATGGATGTCTTCCTTGTTTGAAATGATGTGTGCGGCGATGTTGCGCTTTGATTTCATAACCGTCCAATCAAAAATTGGAAACTTTTCATAAATTATTGGTTATGTATGATGGGGCATGGCACAAATCGACAGAGCACTGCGCTCCAACATCAAATTGCGACATCTCCAATTGGTGGTGGCCCTGGATGAGTTTCGCCACCTTGGCCGGACTGCGGAGTTTCTCTCCGTGAGCCAGCCCGCGGTATCCAAAATGTTGGGCGAGGTGGAGGAGATGCTGGATTTGCAGCTGTTTGACCGGTCCAGACGGGGGACCGAACCGACACAGGCAGGGCAGTCATTGGTGCGGTTCGCCCGCTCAGTGCTGGCCGGTTATGAGCGCACGCGAGATGAAATCAGTGCCATAGACCGGGGTGTTGCCGGGCGTACCCGTGTTGGATGCATGGTGGTGGCCATGCCGACACTCTTGGCACCTGCGGTTGCGCAATTGAAAGCCGACGCGTCATCAGCAACGGTGTTGATCGAAGAGGGGGATCTGACGCATTTGCTGCCCAAGTTGCGCTTGGGCGAGCTGGACTTGTTCATGGGAAGGCTGGAGCCTGGGTATGCCGCGCCAGATTTGTTGACGGAGGTTTTGTATCAAGAAACCATGACGGTGGTGCTGCGCCCGGGCCATCCTTTGGCGCGCAAAAAGTTGGTGACTTGGCAGGATCTGAGCTCACTTCGTTTTGTCGTACCGCCACCTTGGGCTTCATTGCGAGTCAAGCTGGAGCAACAGTTTTTCAAGTATGGGTTACAGCCGCCTCATGATGTTGTGGAGACCGCTTCATTCTTGGCGCAGATTACTTTTGTGCGTGAGCAAGGCGCAGCTGCATTGATGGCACATTCAGTGGCGCAACACTTTGAGTCTCAAGAATTGATCCAGTCTTTGAGACTTCAAGTGAACGTGGATTTGCCCCCTGTTGGATTGATAACTGCTAGAGGCAGACCATTGACCCCGATTACTCAGCGGTTGGTTGACATCGTGCGTGATCTTGTTCAAAAGCGATGAGATTTTCATCAGTTACAGCAGCCTAGTCAGTGAGTTTTTGGAGTCCCGCTGGATGCACTAAAAAAAGCACCATTGTCTGGACGACTGCTATGTGTATCAATTAAACCCTTTTATATAAATTATTTTTCACTCATTGCTGATGGGTATTCCGGAGCAACGTGACCAGTGATTCCGGTCGAACGTGACTGCTGATTCCAGGATCGTGACCGGCCATTGAGGTCATTGTGACCGGTACGCCGGTCTACAACTCCGGAACGGTGTTGTGCATGTATTTCATATTTCGGCCGGGTTAGCGTCAATCCTTTTTTACAGGACCGCTATGCCCGCCCCAAGGATCAACATGCGCAAACTCAATACGCCCTGCGTCTCAAATTCGAAGGCCAGCAGTCGCACCAGCAAATCGCCACCGCTTTGGGTATCTCCAAAGGCGTGGTCACCAAATACGTTAGCCTGGCCGTGGCCGCACGTCTGGATTGGCCCGCCATCGCCGCCATGGACGAAGCCAGCCTGGAGCGGCGTTTATTGCCCGCCTCCAGGCCCAGCGACATCTACACCCCCGCCGACTTCGGCCGCATCCACCAAGAGTTGCGCCGCAAAGGCATAACGCTTGCCTTGCTGTGGGAGGAGTACTGCGCCGAAACAGCCGACCTGTTCAGCGCCGATCACACAACTACGCCACATGCAGGCAGACACGAAGCAGCTCAGTTTTTTACGCTCCAGCTTCCTCACGCAACCACTCCACAAAGCTTTTGACTTCCGGCCGTGAGGCGTGCCTGGCCGGGTAAACCATGAAATGCGCCCGCACGGGCATGCACATGTCTTCGGCAAAGACGGGTTGCAATTTGCCGCTGGCGATCAGCGACTGGCCAATGCTGGTGCTCTCTAGGGCCACGCCAAGTTTTTGCACGGCGGCGTCCAGGCTCATCATGGCGCGGTCAAAACGCAGGCCCATGCGTTCCGGGCGCAGATCACCCCCAAAACGGGCAAACCATTCGGGCCACTGCACCACACTCACGCTGGACTGGATCAGCGGCACGCGCAGCAGGTCTTGCGGGGCATGCAATGCATGGGTGCGGATGAATTCAGGGCTGGCCAGCGGCAGGATGTGTTCGGTGAACACCGGCTCCACTTCCAGGTTGGGCCAGTTGGGCAGGCCGTAGCGGATGTCGATGTCCATCTGGCCGAGCTGAAAGTCCGAGTGCACATGCGAGGCCGACAGCATGAGCGAGATGTTGGGGTGCCGCTCTGCAAAACGGGCGATGCGCGGCATCAGCCACAGGCTGGCAAAACTGGGGCTGCTGTGCACATACAGCGTGTCTTGCACGCCGTGGCGCAGGTCTTCGGTCGCGGTGTTGATGGCGCCCAGAGCGCTGCCCACACGTTGCAGGTATTGCTGGCCTGCGGGGGTCAGTTCCACGCCTCTGGCTGAGCGCTCAAACAAGCGCACATTCAGCAAATTTTCAAGCTTGGCCACCTGGTGGCTCACGGCCGAGGGCGTCAGGTGCAGCTCTTCGGCCGCCAGCGAAAAACTTTTGCGGCGAGCGATGGTTTCAAAGGCCTGCAAAGCGGCGAGCGGTGGGATCATGGTGGCTGAAGAAAATTGAATCGTTGCAGTGCAACATGAATAAATTTAAACGCCCTGTGAGTTTATATCGTTTGTCTTCAAGTCAGCACTTGACCAAAATCGCGCCACTTACCTGAACGCAGACACACAAAAGGAGACCTGCATGTTGCTCAAAGACAAAGTGGCCGTGATCACCGGTGGCGCTGGCCAAAATGGCCTGGGCTTTGCCACCGCCCGCATGATGGCTGAACAAGGCGCCCGCGTCGTGATCCTGGATTTGGCCGTGGCCGACCCGCAAGCCGCTGCAGCCCGACTGGGTGCGCAGCATCTGGGCTTGGTGGCCGATGTGACCGACAAGGCTTCGTGCGAAGCTGCTGCTGCTCAAATCAAGGCGGCCATGGGTCGTATCGACATTTTGGTCAACAACGCCGGCATCACCCAGCCTGTGAAATTTCTCGATATCACTGGCGCTGACTACGACCGCATTCTGGACGTTAGCCTGCGCGGCACGCTGTACGCATCGCAAGCCATGTTGCCCACGATGATTGCGCAAAACAGCGGCTCGATCATCTGCATCTCGTCGGTGTCGGCACAGCGTGGCGGCGGCATTCTGGGGGGGCCACATTACTCGGCCGCCAAAGCCGGTGTGCTGGGCCTGGCCCGAGCCATGGCGCGTGAATATGGCGGCAACAACATCCGCGTCAACTGCGTGACGCCTGGCCTGATCGCCACCGACATCAACAAGGGCAAGATCCCCGACGACAAGCGCCAGGCCATTCTGGACGGCATCCCGCTGGGTCACATTGGTGAGCCCAACGACGTGGCCGGTTGCGTGGTCTTTTTGGCCAGCGATTTGTCCAAGTACTGCACCGGTGTCACGCTGGACGTGAACGGCGGCATGCTGATCCACTGATATTTTTCACCCCATGGGCTTCGGCCCAAGCCATTAAAACCAAGGAGACATTCATGACACGATTCAACACATTGCGCCGCACCTTGCTGGCCACCGCCGTTCTGGCCGCCACATCTTTGGCGCACGCTCAGTCCGTCAAGCTCACGCTGGGCCACGGTGCTGCCCCGGGCAACCCCCGCCACGAAGCGGCGGTGAAGATGGCCGAAGTGGCCAAGGCCAAGTCGGGCGGCCGCATCGAGATCCAGGTGGCCCCATCTGCCCAGTTGGGTGACGATGCCGCCATGGTCACCGCCTTGCGCACCGGCGCTCTGGACATGAGCGCCAATTCGCAGGGCGCAGTGGCCAACGCCGTGCCCGAGTACGCGGCGTTTGGCATGCCATTCCTGTTCAGCAGCCTGGATCAGGTTTGGAAGATGCTGGACGGCCCTTTGGGCAAAGAGCTGGCCGACAAGACCGCTGAAAAAGGCATGGTGGTGTTGGGCTATTGGGACAACGGCATTCGCCACATGAGTAACAGCAAGCGTGCGTTGGCCAAGCCTGAAGACCTCAAAGGTCTGAAGATGCGCACGCCACCTGATGCGGTGACCGTGGACATCATGCAAGCGCTGGGTGCCGAGGCGCAGCAGATCAAGTTTGCCGAGTTGTATGTGGCCTTGCAGCAAGGCGTGGTCGATGGTCAGGAAAACCCCTTGATGAACATCCACGCCAGCAAGTTGTACGAAGTGAACAAGTTCATTTCGCTGACCGGTCACAAGTACGAGATGACGCCTTTGTTGATGAGCAAGCGCAGCTGGGACCGCCTGAGCGATGCCGACAAGAAGGTGTTGCAGGAAGCCGCTGCCGAGGCCACACAACTGCAGCGTAAGTTGTCCAAGGAAAGCGATGAGAAATTGATCGCTGAACTCAAGGCCAAGGGCGCTCAGATCAACACCGTTGACAAGGCAGCATTTGCCAAGGGCACCAGCAATGTCGACGACAAGTGGCTGGCTTCACCCATCGGCCCTTTCCTGAAAAAAGTGATCGCGGCTGCCCGCTGATCCATCGGCCTGTCGGCCCTGATGCCCGCACGCCCATGCGTGCGGGCTGGAGAACCTCATGAATTGGATAGAACGGGCCGTGTCGGTCGTGTGCCAGGTGTTGCTGTGGATCAGCACGGTGGTGATTTTTGTCATCCTGGCTGCCAACACCATCTTGCGTTATGGCACGGGTGCCAGTTTGCAGTGGGCCAATGAAGTCCCCGAACTGCTGTTCCCCTGGATGGTCATGGCGGGTGTGGTGCTGGCAGCCCAACATGGCGCGCACATCACCACGAGTTTTTTGATGGACAAGTTGTCCGGCTCTGCGCGCCGCATCTGGGGTGTGCTGGGCTGGTCGGTGGTCAGCGGTCTGTATGCCACGCTGGCGCTGGCCACCTGGCGCATGTTGGAGATCGTGCACGACGAAAAGTCGCCGATTCTGCAAATCCCGGGTTCGGTCACGTATGCCTGTGTCATGACGGGTATGGCTTTGTTGGCCGTTCTGGCCATGGTGTCTGCCTGGCGTGCCTGGAAATCCGACCCCAATACCCCGCTCTCGACAGAGCCTGCACCGGTGCACTGGTGAGAAGGAGCTGAGTCATGACCGCATTGATCTTGCTTGTTTTTTTGGGCGCAGCTGTGATCGCCATCCCGATCGCGCACGCCTTGCTGGTGGCAGCTATGGCCGCTGCCGCAACCTCTGACCGCGTGCCGCTGGATTTGCTGGTGCAGCAAATGGTGGCGCAGGTGCAAAGTTTTCCGCTGATTGCCATTCCGTTCTTCATGCTCACGGGTTCGCTCATGATGGGCGGCAAATTGGGTGAGGCGCTGATTGGCGTTTTGTCCACCCTGATTGGCCGTTTCCATGGCGGCCCCGGTCAGGTGGGGGTGTTGTCGTCCACCATTTTCGGCGGCGTGTCGGGCTCGGCTGTGGCCGATGCGTCGGCCATTGGCTCCTTGCTGATTCCCTGGCAAAAGCGCCTGGGGTATCCGCCAGCCTTTTCTGCGGCGACGCTCGCAGCGGCCGCCACGATCGACATCCTGATTCCGCCGTCGATCCCGATGATCCTGTTTGCCTTGTCCAGCAACACCTCGGTGGCGGCGCTGTTTGTAGCGGGCATTTTGCCGGGGCTGCTGATGTGCGGCGGTTTCATGGCCGCTTGCTGGTGGGTGGGTAAACGCCGTAACTTTCCGCGTGAGATGCGCAAGCTCGATTGGGGCGTGTTTGGCCAGCAATTGCTGTATGCCGCCCCGGCGCTGGTCTTGCCCGTGTTGATCATTGTTTTCTTGCGCTTTGGCATTGCCACCCCCACCGAGGTGAGCGTGCTGTCTACCTTGTATGCCGGCCTGGTTTCTGTCCTCGTCTACCGGGATCTGGGCTGGAAGCGTCTGCACAAGGCCGTCATGGAGGCGGGCTTGTCCACAGGTGTGGTGTTGCTGGTGATCATGGCTTCGGCTGCGATCGGTTGGCTGCTCACCTTTGACCGCATGCCCGATGGCGTGGTGGGTTGGGCGCAAGCCAATCTGTCCAGTGGCTGGAGCGTCATCTTGCTGATGAACCTGCTCATGCTGGTCTGCGGCATGTTCATTGACCTGCCTGCTGCGGTGTTGCTGTTGACCCCGGTGTTTGTGCCCCTGGCCAACTCGATTGGCATGGACCTCACGCAACTGGGGATCATGATGACCGTGAACCTGGCCATTGGCTTGTACACCCCGCCAGTGGGTACGACCTTGTTCATCACCAGCTCTTTGGCCAAGGTCAAAGTGGGCGAGACCGTGCGCGAACTTGGACCGT
This sequence comes from Limnohabitans sp., assembly GCF_030158565.1. Classification (GTDB taxonomy): domain Bacteria; phylum Pseudomonadota; class Gammaproteobacteria; order Burkholderiales; family Burkholderiaceae_C; genus Limnohabitans_A. The sequence goes on from NZ_JAOASQ010000022.1 coordinate 20,036, forward strand.
TTTACTTCGTGGCGTTTGGCGTGCTGCTGCTGGTGTCTTATGTGCCCGCCGCCATCTTCAAATGACCCTGCCGCTTGACTCACGATATTTGACTGGAGATCTGACATGAATTCGCCACAGGACATCTTGTCCTCTCTCGAACAGTGCGCCTGGCGCATCCGCCGCTACGCCTTGCGCATGGGCGAAGTGCAAGGTCAGGGCTACGTGGGCCAGGCCCTGGGCTATGCCGACGTGCTGGCTGTGGCTTATGGCCACGCGATGAACTTTCGCGCAGACGATCCCGAATGGGCTGACCGCGACCGCTTTTTGCTCTCGCACGGCCACTATGCCATCGCCCATTACGCAGCCATGATCGAGGCCGGGATCATCCCCGAGTCCGAACTCGAAACCTATGGCAGCGACGACAGTCGCCTGCCTATGTCGGGCATGGCGACCTACACGCCGGGCATGGAAATTTCTGGCGGCTCGCTGGGCCAGGGCCTGCCAATTGCCGTGGGCATTGCGCTGGGTTTGCGCCACCAAAAGAGCCCGGCCTTTGTTTATAACTCCATGTCCGATGGTGAGCTGGACGAGGGCTCGGTGTGGGAGGCGGCCATGTCGGCCGCGCACCACGGCCTGGGCAACCTGATCTGCATGGTCGACATCAACAACCAGCAGGCCGATGGCCCGTCCAGCAAGGTGCTGGGCTTTGAGCCATTGGCCGACAAGTGGGCCGCGTTTGGCTGGCATGTGCAACGGGTGGATGGCAATCACCTGCCTGCCGTGCTGCGTGCCTTTGACACGGCGCGTGCTTTGACCGATGCCAAGCCCCGCGTGATCCTTTGCGACACGCTGATGGGCAAGGGCGTGCCTTTCCTAGAGTCGCGCGAGAAGAACCACTTTATTCGTGTTGATCCACCCGAGTGGCAGCAGGCCCTTGAAATCCTGGACGCGAACCAACCCTGAGGCGAATGAGATGAACGCAGTGACCGACAAGAAACCCCGGCTGACCACTTCGGCCATGATCGCCTCCATCGCCACCGAAGGCCAGCGCGTGCAGGCCGCCCCCTTTGGCAAGGCGCTGGTGGCTTACGCCGCCGAGCACCCCGAAGTGGTGGGCATGACGGCGGACCTGGCCAAGTACACCGACCTGCACCTGTTTGCGCAGGCCTACCCTGAGCGCTTTTTTCAGATGGGCATGGCCGAGCAGCTGCTCATGGGCGCGGCCGGGGGCATGGCCAAGACCGGCCTCGTGCCATTCGCCACGACCTACGCCGTGTTCGGCACCCGCCGGGCTTATGACTTCATCCATCAGGTGATCGCCGAAGAAAACCTGAATGTGAAGATCTGCTGCGCCTTGCCGGGCCTGACCACTGGTTATGGCCCCAGCCATCAGGCCACCGAAGACTTGGCGATGATGCGCGCCATTCCGGGCCTGACGGTGGTGGACCCTTGTGATGCGCTGGACATCGAGCAAGCTGTGCCTCAGATCGCTGCCCACAAGGGCCCGGTGTACATGCGCCTGCTGCGTGGCAATGTGCCGCTGGTGCTGGACGAATACAGCTACACGTTTGAATTGGGCAAGGCCAAGATGCTGCGCGAAGGCGCTGATGTGTTGGTGATCTCCAGTGGGTTCATGACCATGCGCACACTGGAAGTGGCCAAGCAACTGGAGGCCGACAAGGTCCATGTGGCCGTGCTGCACTGCCCGACCATCAAGCCGCTGGACGACGCCACCATCCTGGCCGAGGTTCGCAAGCCGGGCCGCCTGGTGGTGGTGGCCGAAAACCATTCCATCGTAGGGGGCTTGGGCGAAGCAGTGGCCAGTTTGTTGATGCGCGAAGGGGTGATCCCTGCCAAGTTCCGTATGCTGGCTTTGCCAGATGCTTTCCTGGACGCGGGCGCTTTGCCCACTCTGCACGACCGCTATGGCATTTCGGCTGAAAAAATGAACAGCCGCATCAAGGCCTGGCTGGCCTGAACGCCTCAGCCACAAAGTCAACAAAGGCCCGCACCCGCGCGGCCGATTTGTGCTGGGCCGGATAGACCGCGTAGATGTCGGCATCGGGCGTGTGGCACTGCGGCAGCAGTTGCACCAGCTGGCCTTGCGCGAGGTGCTCGCGAATGTCCCACTCGGCGCGCATCAGGATGCCGTGGCCGTCCAGCGCCCATTGCACGGCGATGCTGCCGTCGTTGGTGGTCAGGTTGCCACGGGTTTTGATGGTCTCGGTTTTGCCAGTGCGCCCGCGCGTGAGCTTGATCACGCCATAGGCCTCGTCGCCTTGGCGGATGCTGATGAAGTTGTGTCGCGCCAGATCGGCCGGACTTTTGGGTTCGCCGTGGCGTGCGATGTAGGCGGGTGATGCGCACAGCAGGCGCTGGTTGCTGGCGATCTTGCGGGCAATGACCCGCGCATCGGGTGGCGGGCCAAAGCGGATGCACACATCGAAGGCGTCGTCACTGAGCGAAGGCGGGTCGACCGACAGCTGCAACTGCACATCGACCTGCGGGTACTGCTGCACAAAGCGGCTGATCAGCGGCCCCATGTGGCTGCGGCCAAAGCCCAGTGTGGCATTGACGCGCAGCAGGCCGCTGGGCGTGGAGCGGCTGGCGCCGAGTTGCTGCTCCAAGTCGGCCATTTCGGCCAGGATGCTGCGGGCGTGGCGCAGCATGGTTTCGCCTTCCACCGTCAGGCTCATGCGGCGGGTGGTGCGGTTGACCAGCGGCACGCCCAGGCGCGACTCCATCTGCGACAGGCGCTTGCTGACGGCTGCGGTGGTGATGCGCATCTCGCGTGCGGCGGCGCTCAGGCTCCCAGCCATGGCCAAGGCAGAAAAGAAGCCCAGATCGGCGGCTTGCAGGCGTGGTTCCATTGTTGATCTCAAGTTAACAATGGATTGAATTTTAGGGTGTTTGTTGAGGGTGGTCGGCGACACAATCTGACCATCGTCATTCACATCCCAAGCAGCTTCACCATGAAAACCTACCGCATCGCCACCATCCCCGGAGACGGCATTGGCAAAGAAGTCATCCCCGCAGGCCAGCAGGTCATGGAGGTGCTGGCCAAGGCCTGTGGCACTTTTGCTTTTGAATTTGAAAACTTTGGCTGGGGCGGTGACTACTACCGCGAGCACGGCGTGATGATGCCGGCCGATGGCCTGGACGCGCTGCGCAACAAAGACGCCATCCTGTTCGGCTCAGCCGGTGACCCGCACATCCCCGACCACATCACGCTGTGGGGCCTGCGCCTGAAGATTTGCCAGGGCTTTGACCAGTACGCCAACGTGCGCCCCACGCGCATCCTGCCGGGCATCGACGCGCCGCTCAAGCGTTGCACCCCCAAAGACCTGGACTGGGTCATCGTGCGCGAGAACTCCGAAGGCGAATACTCCGGCGTGGGTGGCCGTGTGCACCAAGGTCACCCGATCGAAGCGGCCACCGACGTGTCCATCATGACCCGTGCGGGCGTCGAGCGCATCTTGCGCTACGCCTTCAAGCTGGCGCAGTCGCGCCCCCGCAAGTTGCTCACGGTGGTGACCAAGAGCAATGCGCAGCGCCACGCCATGGTCATGTGGGACGAGATCGCGCTGCAAATTTCCAAAGAGTTCCCCGATGTGAAGTGGGACAAAGAGCTGGTCGACGCGGCCACTGCCCGCATGGTCAACCGTCCGGCAACGCTGGACACCATCGTCGCCACCAATTTGCATGCCGACATCCTGAGCGATTTGGCCGCAGCGCTGGCGGGCAGCCTGGGCATTGCCCCCACGGGCAACATCGACCCTGAGCGCCGCTACCCCAGCATGTTCGAGCCCATCCATGGCTCGGCCTTTGACATCATGGGCAAGGGCCTCGCCAACCCGGTGGGCACCTTCTGGTCGGTGGTCATGCTGCTGGAGCACCTGGGCGAGCACGATGCGGCCAAGCGTTTGATGCAAGCCGTCGAGGCCGTGACGGCCAACCCGGCCCTGCATACCGGTGACCTGGGCGGGAAAGCCCTGACAGTGGATGTCACCCAAGCGGTATGCAAGGCCTTGGCTTGAGGCCATGATGTGCGTTGGATGCAGTTTGTCCATTTTCCAATTCCATGATTTATTGACCCCCACGCTGTGAAAGGCATGAACATGCGCTCCAAGTTTCTTCCCGTTGCCACGGCCTGCGCTCTGCTGGCGTCTGTGAATGCTTTTGCACAGGACTATCCTGTGGCCAATAAAACCATCACCTTCGTGCTGCCCTACGCGGCGGGTGGCCCGACCGACAAGGCGGCGCGGGATTTGGCACAGGCCATGAGCAAGGCCATGGGTGGGCACAGCATCGTGATCGACAACTCGGCGGGCGCATCCGGCTCCATCGGTGCCAACAAGGTCGCCAAGGCTCCCGCAGACGGTTACACGCTCTTGTTCACGCACATCGCGCAGGCCACGCTGCCCAGCTTTTTCCGCAATCTGCCCTACAACGTGGAAAAAGATTTTGAGTACATCGGCCTGGTCAGCGAGAACCCGATGAACCTGATCGGCCGGCCCAGCTTGCCGGCCAACAGCATGCCCGAGTTGGTCACCTGGATTCAGGCCAACAGGGGCAAGATCAACATCGCCAATGCCGGACCTGGTTCGGCTTCGCACTTGTGCGGCATGTTGTTCCAGTCCACGCTCAAGGTGGACATGACTTCGGTGCCCTACAAAGGCACGGCCCCGGCCATGACCGACTTGATCGGCGGTCAGGTGGACCTGATGTGCGACCAGACCACCACCACCATTCCGCAGATCGAAGGCAAGAAGGTCAAGTCATTTGCGGTGACCACGCCTGCGCGTTTGAGCTCTCCCGTCCTCAAGGACATGCCCACCATGCAGGAAGCCGGGCTCAAGGATTTCAGTGTGACGATCTGGCAAGGTCTGTACGCGCCCAAAGGCACGCCAGCGGCGGTTTTGAAGAAGCTCAATGACGCACTGAAAGTGGCCGTCAAAGATCCTGAATTCATCCGCAAGCAAGATGCTGGCGGTGCTTCCGTCATCAACGACGCACGCAACGACCCGGCTGGGCACAAGGCCTTTGTGATGTCCGAAGTGGCCAAGTGGGCGCCGGTCATCAAGGCAGGGGGCGTTTACGCCGATTGAGTGCACTGGATCAAATCGACTTGAGGATTGCGCACAATACGCCAGAGTAAAACCTCTTGGAGATGTGCGGATGTCCATGCCTGGATACAACCTGGCGAAATTTGATTTTGTGTCGATCCGGTTGGCGGTGCTGTGTGCCCAGACCGGCAGCCTGACCACGGCGGCTCGCCAGTGCAACTTGGTGTTGCCCGCTGCCAGTCGGCGTTTGAAAGAGCTGGAATCGGCCACGGGCTGCCTGTTGTTTGAGCGGCATTCGCGGGGGCTGAGCATCACGCCTGCAGGCCGGATTTTCATGCGCAGGGGCTTGGCCCTTTTGCAGGAGATGGATGGCTTGGTGAGTGAGTTGGGCGATTTGCACCAAGGCATCGCCAGGCACCTTCGCTTGTTTGCGGGCACGGCCGCCATCAACCAGTTTCTGCCACCCCTGATGGCCGAATACACCCAATTGCATCCGGAAGTGCAGATCGATCTGGAAGAGCAGGTCTCTGAACACGTGGTGCAGGCTCTGCGAGAGGGGCGTGCCGATGTGGGTGTGTTTGTGCAGGGGCCTGACACCGATGGTTTGGATGCGAAAGATTTTCGGCGGGATGAGTTGGTGCTCATCTTGCCCAAGCGCCACGCTTTGGTGGGCAAGTCGGCTCTGGCTTTTGCCGATGCGCTGGACGAGTCTTGGGTCAGCCTCAACCCTGGCGCGGCCTTGTTGCAGCAACAACAAAGCGCGGCCATGGCCGCAGGCCGCACCTTGAAGCTGCGCATGCAGGTGCGCAGCTTTGATGCTGTGGGGCACATGGTGGCCTCGGGTCTGGGCATTGCACTGTTGCCCAAAGTGGCGGCCATGCCCATTGTGCGGGCCATGCAGCTGAGCTGGCGTCCGCTCAAGGACGACTGGGCGCGACGTCAACTGAAGGTGGGCATCCGCAAGGAGGCCGATGCGGGGGTCACAGATTTCAGGGATTTCCTGCATTCGTCTTAGCAAAATGCGAAGGCAGCCTGATGGACTGACAAATAGACGCAGCCCAGCATCCGCAAGACACTGCGGGGCATGAACTCTCAAAGCGCTTCATCCCCCACCCCTGATCTGTCTGCACTTTCGGGCCTGAAGGTGCTGGAGTTGGGCCAATTGATTGCGGGGCCATTTGCTGCCAAGACCCTGGCCGACTTTGGTGCCGAAGTCATCAAGATCGAACCGCCAAACAGCGGTGACCCGCTGCGCAAATGGCGCATGCTCAAGGACGGGACATCCGTGTGGTGGCAGGTGCAGTCGCGCAACAAGCGCTCGCTGGCGCTGGATTTGCGCACGCCCGAGGGCCAGGACCTGGTTCGCAAACTGGCCTCTGAGGCCGATGTGCTGATCGAAAACTTCCGCCCTGGCGCGCTGGAAGGCTGGGGCCTGTCGCCAGAAGTCTTGATGGCCAGCAACCCGCGCTTGATCGTGCTGCGCATCAGTGGCTATGGTCAGACCGGCCCTTACCGCAACCGTCCGGGCTTTGGTGTGATTGGCGAGGCCATGGGTGGCTTGCGTCACCTGACGGCAGAACCGGGTCGGGTGCCTGTGCGTGTGGGCGTGAGCATTGGGGATACCTTGTCAGCTTTGCATGGGGTCATTGGCATTTTGCTGGCCTTGCAGCACCGGCACGCGACGGGCCAAGGTCAGGTGATTGATGTGGCTTTGTACGAGGCGGTGTTCAACTGCATGGAGAGTTTGTTGCCCGAGTACAGCGCGTTCGGTGCAGTGCGTGAGCCTGCAGGCAGCGCCTTGCCGGGCATCGCACCCACCAATGCCTACCTCTGTCAGGACGGGGCCTATGCCTTGGTGGCGGGCAACGGCGACAGCATTTTCAAACGCCTGATGGCTTTGATCGAACGCCCGGACTTGGCCAACGATCCAGGGTTGGCCGACAACACAGGCCGTGTCGCACGCGTGGACGAACTCGACGCTGCCATCGGTGCCTGGACTGCGAAGCACCCGGTGGCTGAGGTGTTGGAGGCGCTGGACAAAGCCGCCGTGCCTGCGGGGCGCATTTACACCGTGGCCGACATCGCCGCCGACCCGCACTACCGGGCGCGTGGGATGTTGCAAACGCTTGCGATGGACGACGGCAGCGCCCTGACGGTGCCTGGCATCGTTCCGAAGTTGTCGGCAACACCGGGTCAGCATCGGCGCAATGCCCCACAGCTGGGGCAGGACACAGATCAAATTTTGGCGGAAATGGGTTTGAACGCCGAACAGATCCAGTCGCTGAAAACGCGTGGCATTGTGGAGAGCACGGCATGAAGCCAAAAATTCTTTTCAATGAAGTGGTGACCCGTGACGGCTTTCAGATGGAGCCCGAATTTGTCCCCACGGACCACAAGGTGGCCTTGATCAATGCGCTGAGCCAATGCGGCTACGCCAAGATTGAGGTGACCTCGTTCACCTCGGCCAAGGCCATCCCGATGCTGCGCGATGCCGAAGAGGTGATGGGCCGGATCGAGCGCGTGCCGGGTGTGGAGTACACCGTGCTGGTGCCCAACTTGCGGGGGGCCGAGCGGGCGATGGAATCACGCCCAGACGAGTTCAACCTGGTCATGTCCACGTCCGAGACGCACAACCTGGCCAACCTGCGCATGCCGCGTGAGCACAGCTTTTCGGCCTTGCGCGAGGTGATCGAACGCTATGGCGCACAGGTGCCCATCAACGTGTCCTTGTCGGCCTGTTTTGGTTGCCCGATGGAGGGCGATGTGCCCCAGGCGGAAGTGATGCAATGGGCCCAGCGCTTTGCCGACTTGGGAGTGCGCGGTTTGACGATTTGCGACACCACGGGCATGGCCCACCCCCAGCAGGTGGCGCAGATGTGCGATGTGCTGCGTTCGCGTTTTCCGGCACTGCAGCTGACGCTGCACTTCCACAACACGCGGGGCATGGGCCTGGCCAATGTGCTGGCCGCTGCGCAATCTGGCATCGACCGCTTCGATGGTTCGCTGGGGGGCTTGGGCGGCTGTCCTTACGCGCCGGGCGCCAGCGGCAACATCAGCAGCGAAGACGCGATCCACATGTTGGACGCCATGGGGTACGACACGGGCATGGACCTGGGGCGTTTGTTGCCCATTGCGCGCGACTTGCCCGACATCGTGGGCCATGCCGTGCCTGGTCAGGTGGCCAAGAGTGGCCGCATCACCGATTTACACCCTGCGCCACCGTCGGTGGCCGAATTGAAAAAGGCGTTTTCATGATCGATCACCTTGACCACCTGGTTCTGACCACCGCCCGCGAAGCCGAGTGCGTGGACTTCTACACCCGCGTGCTGGGCATGCAGCTCGAAAGCTTCATCGGGGGCACGCCGCCGGTGGAGCGCCGCGCCTTCAAGTTCGGCAACCAAAAGATCAACCTGCATGTGCAGGGCAGTGAGTTCGATCCCAAGGCCCACTTGCCTGTGCCAGGCGCGTTGGACTTGTGTTTCATCGTTCAGATCCCGTTGGAAGAGGTGGTCGCCAAGTTGCAGGCTTGCAATTGGCCCATCTTGGAAGGTCCGGTGGTGCGCACGGGCGCGACCGCCAAGATCCGCTCGGTTTATGTGCGGGACCCGGATTTCAATTTGATTGAACTTTCGGTGCTGATCTGATTTTCAAATCAAACAAGGAGACACTCATGCAAAGACGTCAATGGATTTTGAGCACTACCGTGACTGTGATGGCCGTTGTGGGTGCTCCGGTCGCGCAGGCACAAGGCAAGTTCCCGGAGCGAACCATCACCATCGTGGTGCCCAGCGCTCCTGGTGGCACCACCGACTTCACGGCGCGCCTGATCGCCGAGCCCTTGTCACGCGCACTGGGCCAACCGGTGGTGGTGGACAACAAGGCCGGGGCTTCGGGCAACATCGGTAACCAGCATGTGGCCAAGGCCAAGCCCGATGGCTACACACTGCTGCTGGCCTACAGCGGCTACCAGGTGGGCAACCCGCATTTGTTCAAGAGAGCAGGCTGGGATCCGATCAAGGACTTCACGCCCGTGGCCATGCTCACACGTGCGCCCCAGGTGGTGGCTGCACGGGCCAATTTGCCAGTGAACAATCTGCGCGAACTGGTGGCCTATGCCAAGGCCAATCCGGACAAACTCAACTACGCATCTTCCGGCAATGGTTCGATCCAGCACATCGCGGGTGAACTCTTCAAGCAAATGACCGGTACATCCCTAACCCATGTGCCCTACAAAGGCGCAGGCCCCGCTGTGCAGGACTTGTTGGGCGGGCAGGTGGATTTGTTTTTCACCACACCGGCTTCGGTGGTGAGCCACATCAAGGCCGACAAGCTCAAGGGCCTGGCCGTCACCAGCAGCGCTCGCCTGAGTTCTTTGCCCCAGGTGCCGACCACACGTGAGTCCGTTCTCAAGGACTTCACGCTCGACTCCTGGTTTGCCTTGTATGCGCCAGCCGGTACGCCCAACGAGGTGGTGCAGCAGCTCAACACCGAAATCGCCAAGATTCTGGCTTATCCGGAAGTGAAGAAAAAAGCCGAGGAAGCGGGCACATTGGTGGAGCACATGGGGCCTGCCCAACTGGGTGAATACACCCGCAAGGAGTTGACTTATTGGGGGCGTGTGATTCAGGACGCGAAGATCACGGCCGACTGAGTAACGTTGCTGGCCAGCGCGGCGGACATTGCCGAGATGAGTGGCCTTCGCAATTGATTGCGGCCACGCCGCTGCTTGTGCCTGAGTTGTGTCACACGAATGGGTTTTATCTCGTGAGCCAATAGCCAGGCCTGGCATAGGTCTTCTTCAGGTGCTCGATGAAAAACCGCACCTTGGCGGGCAGGTGCCGCTGTTGCGGGTAGACCGCCAGAATGTCATAGGCGGGCAGGGCGTATTCATCGAGCACGGTGACCAGTTCGCCGCTTTGTAATTGCTTTTGAATCTCCCAAGTAGAGCGCCAGCCCAGGCCCAAGCCTTCGCTGACCCAGCGGTGCAGCAGCTCGCCGTCGTTGCAGTCCAGGTTGCCTTCCACCTTCACGGTCACGGTTTTGCCGTCTTTTTGAAAGTACCAGCCGCGTTGCTGGCCGCCTTGCAAATTGAAGGCCAGGCAGTTGTGTTCACGCAGGTCGTCCAGCGTTTTGGGTTTGCCGCGTTTTTTGAAATAAGCCGGTGTGCCGCACACCACGCGCTGGTTGGTGGCCAGGTGGATGGCCACAAAGTTCGGGTCGATTTGTCCGCCTATGCGCAGTCCCAGGTCGTAGCCCTCGCGCACCAGATCCACCACCCGGTCGGTCAGGTTGAAGGAGATTTGCACCTGTGGGTTGGCTTTGATAAAGGCGCTGGCGTGCGGCGCCACATGCAAACGCCCAAACGCCGCCGGGGCTGACACGATCAGGTGGCCGCTGGCGCGCTGGTGTTGTGAGGACACGGCCCGCTCGGCCTCGTCCCAGCGGGCCAGCAACTGGCGGCATTCGTCCAGATAGCTGGCACCCTGGTCGGTCAATGTCAGGCGGCGCGTGCTGCGGATCACCAACTGCGTGCCCAGGCGTTGTTCCAGCGCGTCCAGGCGTCGGCCCATCATGACGGGCGTCACGCCTTCGGCCAAGGCGGCCGCAGCCAAGCTGCCGTGCGCCATCACTTGCACAAAAGCGTCGATTTCCTTGAAGCGGTCCATCGCAGTCTCCGGTTGATTCGGTACGCAGAGTATCGAATGAAAGTACTTGGAATGCAATTCACAAACCATTTGTCGATCAATAGCATCGGGTCCAGTTTCATTCAACTTTGCAAAAGGAAATCCGATGACCCGCATGACCGCTGTGGAAGCCGCACTTTGCGTGATGGAGAAAGAAGGCATCTCCCAAGCCTTTGGTGTGCCCGGTGCCGCCATCAACCCGATGTATGCCGCGTTGCGCAAGCGCGGTCAAATCGCCCATGTGCTGGCGCGCCACGTGGAGGGGGCCTCGCACATGGCCGAGGGCTACACCCGTGCCCGTGCGGGCCAGATTGGCGTGTGCATCGGCACCTCGGGGCCTGCGGGCACCGACATGATCACGGGGCTGTATTCGGCCATGGCCGACAGCATTCCGATTTTGTGCATCACGGGTCAAGCGCCTCGGGCGCGTTTGTACAAGGAAGATTTCCAGGCGGTGGACATCGAGAGCATTGCCAAACCCGTGACCAAGTGGGCGGTCACGGTGCGTGAACCTGCCCAGGTGCCCTGGACGTTTCAGCAGGCCTTTCACCTGATGCGCTCAGGCCGCCCTGGCCCGGTTTTGATTGATTTGCCCATCGATGTGCAGCTGGCCGAGATCGAATTCGACATCGACACCTACGAACCGCTGCCGGTCTACAAACCTGCGGCCAGCCTGGCGCAGATCCACAAGGCGCTGGACATGCTGATGACCGCCGACAAGCCCTTGATCGTGGCCGGTGGCGGCATCATCAACGCCGATGCCAGCGACTTGCTGGTCGAGCTGGCCGAGATCACGGGCGTGCCGGTCATCCCCACGCTGATGGGCTGGGGCAGCATCCCCGATGACCACCCTTTGATGGCCGGCATGTGCGGTTTGCAAACCAGCCACCGCTATGGCAATGCCACCATGCTCGCCAGCGATTTTGTGTTGGGCATTGGCAACCGCTGGGCGAACCGCCACACCGGTTCGGTGGACGTTTACACCCAGGGCCGCCGCTTTGTGCATGTGGACATCGAGCCCACCCAAATTGGCCGCGTCTTCATGCCCGATTACGGCATCGTGTCGGACGCCAAAGCCGCGCTGAAGCTGTTCGTGCAGGTGGCACGCGAGCGGCGTGCGGCCGGCACACTGCGCGACTATTCGGACTGGGCCGAGCGCTGCGCCGAGCGCAAGCGCCTGATGCTGCGCAAGACCCATTACACCGAAACGCCGATCAAGCCGATGCGCGTGTACGAAGAAATGAACAAGGCCTTTGGGCGCGATGCGGTCTACGTCAGCACCATCGGTTTGTCGCAGATTGCGGGGGCTCAATTCTTGAATGTGTTTGGCCCGCGCCAATGGATCAACTGTGGCCAAGCCGGTCCTTTGGGCTGGACGATTCCAGCTGCTCTGGGTGTGGTGGCCTCCGACCCCACCCGCACCGTGGTGGGCTTGTCGGGTGACTACGATTTTCAGTTCCTGATCGAAGAGCTGGCCGTAGGCGCACAGTTTGGCCTGCCCTATGTGCATGTGCTGGTGAACAACAGTTATCTGGGTTTGATCCGTCAGGCGCAGCGCCAGTTCGACATGGATTACTGCGTGCAACTGGCGTTTGACAACCAGAACGTGGACGACCCGGCGCTCAAGGGTTTTGGGGTGGACCACCACGCGGTGGTGCAGGGCCTGGGTTGCAAAGCATTGCGTGTGACCGATCCCGAAAAAATCGGCGATGCCCTGGTGCAAGCCCAAGCCATGGCGCGGCAGCATCGCGTGCCGGTGGTGGTGGAGGTGATTCTGGAAAAAGTGACCAACGTGGCCATGGGCACCGAGATCGACCGCATCAACGAGTTCGAGGCCGTGGATTGCCGACATCCCGAAGGCCTCAAAGGCCTCGAGCTGGCGGGCTTGCTCGAATAAACCACGCGACGTTTTTCATTTCATCACTTCGCGCACCCTGTCCACGGGTCAGGGTTCACGATCCATTCGATTTCAGGAGTTTTGCTGTGCCTCGTTTTTCTGCCAATTTGTCGATGTTGTTCACCGAGCGGCCATTTCTGGATCGCTTTGACTTGGCCGCCCGCGCCGGCTTCGAGGCGGTCGAGTTCTTGTTTCCCTACGATCACCCCGCCGAAGAAGTGGCCAAAGCCTTGAAGGACAGCGGCTTGCAACTGGTGCTGCACAACCTGCCGGCGGGCAACTGGGCCGCAGGCGAGCGCGGCATCGCTTGCCACCCGGACCGTGTCGTGGAATTTTGCGAAGGCCTGAACCAAGCGGTGGACTATGCACGGGTGCTGGGCACGCCGCAGATCAATTGCCTGGCGGGTATCTTGCCTTCTGATGCAGACCCGCAGCAGGCCCGTGCCACGCTGGTGAGTAACTTGCGGCATGCAGCGGCGACGCTGGGGCGCAAAGGCGTGCGCTTGCTGATCGAGCCGATCAACACCTTCGACATTCCGGGATTTTTTGTCAGCCGCACGCAGCAGGCTTTGCAGCTGATGGACGAGGTGGGCTCGGACAACCTCTATTTGCAATACGACGTGTACCACGCACAACGCATGGAAGGCGAGTTGTCGGCCACCTTGCAAAAGCATTTGCCCCGCATCGCGCATGTGCAAATTGCCGACAACCCCGGACGGCACGAGCCGGGGACTGGAGAGATCCATTACCAGCACCTGTTCCAGTGGCTCGATGCGATCGGCTACAGCGGCTGGGTGGGTTGTGAATACAAGCCCCGCAACACGCAGCCCGGTGGGACCGAGGCCGGCTTGGGCTGGTTGCGCGCGCAACATGCCGGTGCCCAGGCGTGCGCCGTTTGAATTTCCAAAACATGCCAACCATCAAGGAATCAATATGAGCAAAAGCGGTATGAAAATTGGCTTCATTGGCCTGGGCATCATGGGTGCGCCGATGGCCTTGAACCTGCTCAAGGCCGGGCACGTGATGTTCGTGCAAACGCGCAGCAAAGTCCCACTCGATCTGGTGGAGGGTGGTGCCACGCTGTGCACCAGCGCCGAAGAAGTGGCCAAACGGGCCGATGTGATCTTCACCATGCTGCCCGATACGCCCAACGTGCAAGAAGTCTTGTTTGGCGAGCGGGGCGTGTCTGCGGGTCTCAAAGCAACGGCGAAGGCCAGCACGGGCCAGCCCAAACTGGTGATCGACATGAGCTCCATCAGCCCCATGGCCACCAAAGCCATGGCCGAGCGCATTCAAGCCTTGGGGGCGGAATTCCTGGATGCGCCCGTCTCGGGCGGTGAAGTGGGGGCCAAGGCCGCCAGCTTGACCATCATGGTGGGTGGCTTGCCGGACAGCTTTGAGCGCGCCAAACCCCTGTTTGAAACCCTGGGCAAGAACATCACCCATGTGGGGGGCATCGGCGACGGGCAGACCACCAAGGTGGCCAACCAGATCATCGTGGCACTGAACATCGAGGCGGTGGCCGAGGCCCTGCTGTTTGCCAGCAAGGCCGGGGCCGATCCCGCCAAGGTGCGCCAAGCGCTGATGGGCGGCTTTGCTGCCAGCCGCATTCTGGAAGTGCACGGCGAGCGCATGGTCAAGCGCAGCTTCAACCCGGGGTTTCGCATCGAGTTGCACCAAAAGGATTTGGGCCTGGCCTTGCAAGGTGCGCGCGAGATGGGCTTGTCCTTGCCGCACACCGCCAGCGCTGCGCAGCTGATGCAGGTGTGCGCGGCCCATGGCCTGGCGGGGCAGGACCATTCGGCGCTGTGCCGAAGCCTGGAAATCATGGCGGGCCACGAGATCGCGCCGGGGGACGTTACCATCTCGGCATGACTGCAACGACACCCCTGAGCACCCCCTTGGCAGGCGCATTGCCCGACCCGATTCAATCGCCTTTGGCTTTTCTGAGGCACCTGTACGACGTGGCCGTGCTGCGCGCCTTGCCCCTGCACAACACCGCCGCACACTTGCCCCCGCCACCGAAAGGCCGCACCTTGGTGTTGGGCGCAGGCAAGGCGGGCGGCGCGATGGCGCAGGCGGTCGAGGCTTTGTGGCCGCAAGACGCGCCGCTGTCGGGTCTGGTGGTCACGCGTTATGGCCACACGCCGCCGCGCCCTGCGGGCTTGCCCGAGCGCATCGAGGTGGTCGAGGCTTCGCACCCGGTGCCCGATGCAGCAGGGCTGAAGGCCGCCGAGCGCATTCTTGAATTGACCCAAGGCCTCACGGCCGACGACCTGGTCCTGTGCCTGATTTCGGGCGGCGGCTCGGCGCTGCTGACCTTGCCTGCCGAGGGCTTGAGCCTGCAAGACAAGCAAGCCATCAACCGCCAGTTGTTGGCCAGCGGGGCCAATATTTCTGAAATGAACTGCGTGCGCAAACACCTCTCGCACATCAAGGGTGGGCGCCTGGCGGCCGCTTGTGCGCCTGCGCGGGTGGTCACGCTCACCATCAGCGATGTGCCGGGCGATGACCCCTCCATCATCGCCAGCGGCCCCACCGTGGCCGATGCCACTACATGCGCCGATGCGCTGGCCATCTTGCAGCGCTATGCGATCGATGTGCCAGCCCATGTGTTGCAGGCTTTGCAGGCGGGTACGCTGGAAACGCCCAAGCCTGGCTCACCGGTGTTTGCAGGCCACAGCGTCCACATGACGGCCACGCCGCAGCAGTCGCTGGAG
This sequence comes from Limnohabitans sp., assembly GCF_030158565.1. Classification (GTDB taxonomy): domain Bacteria; phylum Pseudomonadota; class Gammaproteobacteria; order Burkholderiales; family Burkholderiaceae_C; genus Limnohabitans_A. The sequence goes on from NZ_JAOASQ010000022.1 coordinate 35,385, forward strand.
GCTGCGGCAGACGCGGCCCGTGCCATGGGCGTGAACGCCTACATCCTGAGCGACGAGATCGAAGGCGAATCGCGCGAAGTGGGCAAGGTGCATGCCGCCTTGGCCCGCGCCGCCGCCAAAGGCCAGGGCCCCTTTCAAAAGCCCTGCGTGATCTTGAGCGGTGGCGAGACCACCGTGACCATCAAGCCCCAGCCCGCTGGCAGCCCACGCGGGCGCGGTGGCCGTGCGGGTGAGTTCTGCATGGGCCTGGCGCAAGGCTTGCAAGGCCAGACGGGTGTGTGGGCTTTGGCTGCGGACACCGATGGCATTGACGGCATCGAAGACAACGCCGGTGCCCGTGTGACGCCCGACACGCTGGAACGCGCCCTGGCGGTGGGCCACAAGCTGGATGCGCATTTGCAGCGCAACGATGCCTATGGCTACTTTGAAGCGCTGGGCGATCTGGTCATCACCGGCCCTACGCACACCAATGTGAACGATTTCCGGGCCATTTGGGTGGCCTGATCGTGCCTAGCGGTGGACATGTAAATGAATACTTTACATATCAAAAAATAATTTTTGTCACTTCCTAAAATATGATCCTCCCCTGTTGCGTCGGGTGTTCGGCGCCCAACAGGAGACAGAAACATGTGGCGTCAATGGACAAAAACATCAGCCCCCAGCGTGCTGAGTTTGGGTGTGGCACTGGCCTTATCGGCTTGCGGTGGCGGAAGTACGGACAGCACCAGCAGCACGATCACCGGCACAACTTACACGACAGCGGACAAGCTGTGCAATTTCAGCGGCAGCGGCAACCAGAATCTGGTCTACAACAATGCGCCCAACAGCGGGACGAGCAGCCCCGTCAACGAAACGCTGCCTTTCAATTACAGCTGGACATGCAGCGGCAGCACTCGCACCGTGTCGGGCAATGGCGTACCCAACCATGAGGTCACCGGTGGCAACTTCGCCACCAAGCTGTCCGCGCAGACCATCTCCGTGAGCATGTCGACCAGCCCCATCGCCAGCACCACCAGCACATCGGTCAAGTTGCCCGGTTATGCGCTCAACAGTGTGAAGATGGATCCGGGCACTGCAGGCACATGCACCAATAGCGCCACATCGGATGCTTCAGGCTGCAACTACGCCGGTGGCACTGGCACCTGGCGCATGGAAGCCAAGGCTGATCCCAGCATCGAGTCAAACTGGAAGTTTGATTTCGGCACCGACGTGAACAACGCACACGTTCAGCCCGGTGGACAGTACCATTACCACGGCATGCCGACCAACCTGATCCCTGCGCTCAACAGTGCCAGTGCCAGCAGCATGACCCTGGTCGGTTGGGCCGCCGACGGGTTCCCGATTTACGCCAACTATGGCTACACGACGGCCACCAGTGCCAGCTCGGCGCTCAAGGAGATGAAGGGCAGCTACCGCGTCAAGACCACGCCGGATTCAGGTCGCCCCTCCACCACTTCGTTTGCCATGGGCCATTTCCAGCAGGACTGGGAGTACGTCTCGGGCTTGGGCGATCTGGACGAATGCAATGGGCGCACAGGCGTGACGCCCGAGTTCCCCAACGGCATTTACCATTACTACATCACCAAGACCTATCCTTTCATTCAGCGTTGCGTGAAGGGTTCTGCGGCGTCTTGGGCCAATTAATGCCGTGATGCATGCCGTGATCGCCACCAGGCGGTCCGCTGCGTCATCTAACGCTTGTTCATGCATCTTTTTTTCCGTTGTTTGCGAGGCTTGAGTTGGCTCTTGCTGATGGCTTGTGCCAGCGCACAAGCCCATCTGATGGTGGCCCAAAAGGGCACGCTCAACTTGCACGGCGATGGCGCCTACCTGGTGGTCTCGCTGCCGGTGTCGGCTTTCTCGGGTATCGACGACGATGGTGACGGCGCTTGGTCTGCACCAGAGTTGGGCCTGCATGGCCCGCAAATTCAGGACCAGCTCAAAGCGCAATTGCGCTTGCGTGACGCCCAAGGCCCACGGCCGATCGATGGCATCACCTTGGTGCCTACGCCGCCCGATGACAAGCCAGCCGACCCGGTCACGCAGCTGGTGGTTTTGGCGCGTTTCAAGTTGGCCCATCCCGTGTCCGCTGAGGGTGCTGCAATGGCCAAGGGCTTGGCGTTTCATGCCGGGCTTTTCGGGCCCAGTCAAGCTGAGCAGCAATTGAGCATCACCGTGACCCAAGGGCCTCACAAGCAGTTGCTGGTGCTCACGCCCGAGCGGCCCGAACAAGCCTTGTTCCCCTCAGGCTGGCGTGTGGTGGCCGACTACGTGGTGTTGGGCGTGATGCACATCCTGACGGGCTGGGACCATCTGCTGTTTTTGGCTGTGGTGCTGCTCGGCGGTGGCTCGTGGCGACAAATCCTCGGCATCTTGACCGCATTCACCTTGGGTCATGCTGTGACACTGGCTTGGGGCTTGCTGGGGCAGGTGACTTTGGGCATGGCGTGGGTGGAGCCTGCGATTGCCTTCACGATTGTGGGCATGGCCGCTTGGGAGGCTTGGCAGCGCCAGCGCAAGCAAGTGATGCCCATGCGCTTTCGTTTGGCTTGTGTGTTCTCTTGCGCGCTGGTGCATGGGTTGGGCTTGGCTTCAAGCTTGCAGGCCATCGGCCTGGACACAGCGCACCGGCTGTGGGGTTTGCTGGGCTTTAACCTGGGTGTCGAGTTGGCGCAATGCATTGCAGCAATGGTTTTGGGGGCCTTGGGCTGGGTGCTCTTGGCCAGATTGAGTGCGCCTCATCAACAGCGTATTCGGCAAATGTGCTGGGTGTGCGCCATGCTGGTGGGCGGGTTTTGGTTCGTTGAGCGACTGATTTGATGTGCGTCAATGCCGAGGAGGTGCGACTCTGGCAAAGTCAATCCCATCATGGTTGCCACTGCTGTTTCCCCTTCGCTTGAATCCACCGCTGCATTGGCGGCCGGCACGGTCTTGCTGCACCGTGGCGATGCGTCGGCTCAGGTTTTGCATCTGATGGAGGGACGCGTTGTTTTGGGGTTCTTGCAGCAAGGCGAGATGGCGCACCAGTTGGGTGAGGTGCAAGGCCCTTGCTGGCTGGAGGCCTCTTCGGGTTTGCTGGGCTTGCCCCATGCGGTCGATGCCGTGGCCCTGACCCCTGTGCAACTGCAGTATGTGGCCGCATCCGAATTCATGGCTCAGGTGCTCAGCATGCCCGTGCCCTCGCAAACCTTGTTGATGGACATGGCCAGATCTCAGCGTCAGCAAACCGAGTTGGCCGTGAGCCGGCTGGCCAAAGATGCCGATGCTCGTTGCGCCGAATGGCTGTTGCGCCACGCCGAGCCGGATGCGGTGGTGGGTGGACTGGCCGTCACCTTGCGTGAACGCAAACGGACCATTGCTGCGCAGTTGGGCATTGCCCCTGAGACTTTTTCGCGCGTGCTGCGGCACTTGCGTGATCGCCAACTCATCAGTGGCGCAGGCCGGGTGCTGGGCTTGCCCAACCCCCAAGCCCTGCGCGAGCTGGCCGGGGTCTGAACGTCAGTCGCCGCTGATCTTGCGTTCGCGGATGATGGCGCCAAAGCGTTTGGAGTCATCGGCTGCGCGGGCACCGAATTCAGCAGGCGTCAAAGGCAGGGCCTCGCCGCCCAAATTCTGGATGCGGTCTTTCAGGGCTTGTGTGCCCAAAATTTTGTTGATTTCGCGGTTGATGCGGTTGACCACATCGGCGGGCGTGCCCGCAGGTGCGTAAAAGCCAAACACCGAATCGGCATCAAAGCCCTTCAGGCCTGCTTCGTCGAGGGTGGGCACGTTGGGGAACAGGGGCGAGCGCTTCATGCTGCCCACGGCCAACAGTTTGAGCTTGCCTGCACGCACCTGGCCCAGGCCAATGCCGGGGTCAAAGTAAAAATCCAATTGACCCGCCAATACGTCTTGCAAGGCCGGTGCCGCGCCACGGTAGGGCACATGGACGGCAAACAGACCCGCTTGGCTTTTCATCATTTCGCCAGCCAAGTGGGGCGAGCTGCCATTGCCTGCCGAGCCATACGACAGACGGCCCGGATTGGCCTTCACATGGGCCAGAAATTCCTGGATGTTGTTGGCCGGAAAGTTGGGTTTGGCCACCAGAAACACCAACACGCGGGCGGCCGAGGCCACGGGCACCAGGTCTTTGGCGGGGTCAAAGGGCATGCGGGCGTAGATGTGCGGGTTGACCGACACCATGCCCCCCGAACTCATGAGCAGGGTGTAGCCGTCGGCGGGCGATTTGGCGACCATCTCGCCGCCCAGGTTGCCGTTGGCACCGCCCCGGTTTTCCACCACCACGGGCTGTCCCAGCGCTTCGCCCAAGGGCACGCCAATGGCGCGGGCAATTTGGTCAGCCGCGCCACCCGGAGGAAAGTTGACCACGATCTTGACGGGCTTGGTGGGCCAGCTTTGGGCGGCGGCGCTCAGGCACAGGGCGGGGCCTGTCATGAGCGCGGCCAGAGCGATGGCCCATGTGCGGCGATTGAATGAAGCGATTTTTCTCATGCTTGTCTCCTGGTGGTTTTTGAGAGTGTGGCTGTGAACATGATGCAACAGGTTCAGGGTTTCAGCAGTCGCGGATTTTTCATCCACAGCACCGGTTGCTCCTTGACCGGACGCGCCGGAGCGCCGTGTTGCAGCAAGGCCTGGTCCAGCGCCTGGCCCGCTTCATCTTGCAAGGCCGCCTGGCGGATGCGTGCGACAGCTAGCGCTTGCTCGGCCACAGGCACGGCCGATGCCGGGCCGCACACATGGCGCAGGATGTGCAGCAGGTTGTCTTTGCCGCGCTCGTTGGTGCTGCCGTAACCCTTGATGAGTTGCCCACAACGCGCCAACTCCAGACCCAGCGCGGGCGACAGGCGTGTGGCCGCCTCGATGCCGCCCAGCCACTCTTCGATCAGCGCTTGCTCGGTCTGATAGCGGCTGCCCAGGGGGCGCAGCACGCGCAAGCTGGCCAGCAGGCGCAAGCTGGCCATGCCCCACAGCGCGTGGCGTGCCACCTTGAGTGGCATGGACCACGGCGCTTGGCCCTTGGCCACGCGGGCGCGGTCCCAGCGCAGCAGCCGATTGGCCAGGCCTTGCGGCAACAGGGCCGCCAGTTCGGGCACGCCGGGTTTGAAGTGGTCGTAGACCTTGAGCACATCGCCTTCTTTGGCTTTGACCTCTTGCGTCACGCGGTCCCAGCGGCTGGCGCGGCTTTTCAGGTCGGCCACACGGATGATGTCGTCAAACGCCATCCACAAAGCCAGCCAACGGGTGGCCTCGGCCGTGACGGGGCATGTGGCGTCGGCTGACGCGGATTCGGCATCCAGCAAGCGTTCGAGCCGCTGCACATACAAGCGGGCATAAGCGGGGCCTTGGTATTCCACCAAGCGCTGATGCGCCAAGCCCATCAGGGGGTGCAGCACGGCGGGAAATTTGGCGGCGACATCGCCCGGCAAAACGGCCGATGAAGATTCAGATGCGGAGGCTGCAGGCGAAAGCGCAGGGGCGGTGGGCTTCATGACCTGCTCGACATACTGAGCTTGCTCGCGCTGGCGCTTCACCAAGTCAAAAGCTGACGCAAAGCCACGCAGGCTGGCTTGCGCCGCCTTGCTTGGGCCTGCCAACACCCCTTCGTAATGTTCGCGTGTAAAAGGCAGCAAGCCGCTGCCTGCAATGGCCCCCAACATCACTGCGCTGACCAGGGTGCCGCTTTCCTGGCACAGGCGCGCCATGTCCATCACATGGTGGCGCAGGCTGTGCGAGGCGATCACATCGAGCAGCGGGCCTTCAGGTCGGCGGCCATCGCCCATGGTCATTTTTTCGGCGGTGGTCAGGGCCCGCGATGAGGCGCTGATGACCAGCGTACGGTCGTTTGAAGCCAGGCCGTTGCCGATCTGGCGCGCGGTTTCCAGCAACTCCGAAGACACCAGCGCATCGAGTCTGCCGGGCAGCGGGTTCAGGCCCAGCACCGGCAAGCGGCCTTGCAACTGGCTGTGGGGCAGGGGGTAAATCTCCAGGTAATAGGTGGTGGCCCCGGTGCGCTGCGCCACGCCGGGAATCGAGGTGGCTTGTGCCGGGTAGCCTGCGTGGCGTGCCACGTCGACCAGCCAGTCGGCCAGCACGCCGCCGCCTTCGCCGCCCAGGGCGCACAACAAGATGGAAATGGGTTGGGTCATGTGGAGTCTCTGTGAAATGCTTGATGGGTTAGGGCTGCGAAGTTGGCAAATGTGGGCTGATGAGTCGATCTGTTACGACGGACTTGCTTTGAATCTGTCATCCCTGGCTTGTTTTGAATCTGTCATCCCGGACTTTCTTCGAATCTGTCATCCCGGACTTGATCCGGGATCCACTGCTTGCCAGCGACGATCGCAAAGGGCAGCAATGCAGACCGGGTCCCGGGTCTTCGCCCGGGATGACAAACCAAGGTCTTCGCCCGGGATGACCAACAATGGGTCTTCGTCCGGGATGACACACCAGGGTCTACGCCCAGGATGAAAAAAATGGGCTGCTTGGACATGTCAACATCATCCGGCTGGATCATCAAGCGGGTTGCAGCCAGCGGGTGGCCAGGCTTTGCCAGTGGGCCCACAGGCGCTCGTGCAGCTTGGGGTTTTGCACCACTTCGGCGCGATAGAACGAGGGGCACAGCGTGGCGGCGTGGGCGTTTTCGCCGCACAGGCCGCAGCCCACACAGCCGTCGATCACCGTGGCCACCGGGTCAACCTTGAGCGGGTCGGGGTTGTCTTTGAGCGTGAGCGTTGGGCAGCCCGACAGGCGGATGCAGGCGTGGTCGCCGTTGCACACGTCTTCGTCCACGCCGTATTTCACGCGCTCCACACGCTCGCCCTGGGACAGCAGCGAGGCCAGCCAGGGCTTGATGCGGCGCTGGCGCTCCAGCTGGCATTCACCTTCGGCCACGATCACTTTCAGGCCCTGAAATTCGGTGGTGAAGGCCTCGGTCAGCGTGGCCTGCATGTGGCTCACCTCGTAGGTGTGCACGGTGCGCAGCCACTGCACGCCCAAGCCTTTGAGGGTGGACTCGATGGTCTGGTTGGTGTGCACCAGGCTTTGCCGCTTGTCGGTGGCCGCGTCCTTGGTGTTTTCGGAGGGCGTGTTGATGATGTCCTGCGTGCCGGTGGCCGAGGTGTAGCCGTTCTTGAAGATCAGCAGCACCGCGTCGTCGCCGTTGAACAGCGCGCTTTGCACGCCGGTGAGCAAGCCGTTGTGCCAAAAACCGCCGTCGCCCATGACCGACAACACGCGCCGCTTCATGAGCGGCGACACGCCCGCCCGGCTGGCCAGGCTCATGCCGTACCCCAGGATGGAGTGGCCCACCGAAAACGGTTCGAAAGTGGCCAAGGCGTGGCAGCCGATGTCGCCTGAAATGTGCACCGGGCCGACATCTTGTTGGGCCAGCTTGAGGGCCGAGAACACAGGCCGCTCGGGGCAGCCAATGCACATGCCCGGTGGGCGCGGGGGCAAGCCTGTGCCCAAGGCCGCTTGCACTTGCTGGCGGCGTGCCGCATTGGTTTGCAGCCACTGCGGCGTGCGCTCGGGGATCAACGCTGGGCGGTGCTTTTGCAAAAACTTGAGCAAGCCTTGCGCCATCACTTCGGCGGTGTATTCGCCGCCTTGGGGCAGCATGTCTTTGCCATGCAAAGGCGTGTGCAGGTCCTGGCGGCGCAAGGTCAGGGCCAGCTCTTGCTCGATGTACTCGGGCTGGCCTTCTTCGAGCAGCAGCACGGCCGATTTGCCCGCGCAAAAGCGGGTGAGTTCTTCGGGCACCAGGGGGTAGGTCACATTGAGCACGAGGATGGACAGCGTGCACTCGCCAAAGGCATCGGCCAGCTCGAACTGCTGCAAGGCGCGGATCAGCGTGTTGTACAGGCCCCCTTGCACGATCAGGCCCAGGTCTTTGTGGGTGCTGCCTTCAAAGTGTTCGTTGAGCCGTTGCTCGGTGATGAAGCGCCGTGCTGCGGGCAAGCGTTCCTCGGTCTTGCGCTTTTCATGCACAAAGGTCACCGGTGGGTGCGCCAGGCGCATGTAGTCAAAGCCTGCGGGGTTGTCCATCAGGTGGCGCTTGGAGATTTTCGGGGGCTGGTTGTCGCGGGTCTCAAAGCTGCCGCGCACATGGCAGGCGCGGATGCGCAGCTCCATCATCACCGGCATGTTGGACGCTTCCGAGAGCTGAAAGCCTTGCTCGACCATGCGCACCATCTGGCCCAGCTCGGGGCGCGGGTCCAGCAGGCACATGCCCGACTTGAGCGCGTAGGCGTGTGTGCGTTCCTGGATCACGCTCGCACCTTCGCCGTAGTCTTCGCCCACCACGATCAGCACGCCGCCGGTCACGCCGGGCGACGACAAATTGGACAGCGCGTCCGCCGCCACGTTGGTGCCCACAATCGACTTCCAGGTCACCGCGCCGCGAATCGGGTAATGGATGGACGCGCCCAGCATGGCGGCGGCAGACGCTTCGTTGGAACACGCTTCCACATGCACACCCAACTCGTCCATATAGGGCTTGGCCTGCACCATCACATCCAGCAGGTGTGAAACCGGCGCGCCCTGGTAGCCGCCCACATAGCTCACACCCGACTGCAGCAGCCCCTTGGTGATGGCCAGAATGCCCTCGCCGTGAAAGACCTCGCCCGCGCCCATGCGCAGGGCCTTGATTTCTTCGTGAAATGAAACTTCCAAAGCACGCTCCTTGCGTTGTTGGCTGTGGTGTGCACAGCGCTTTGGTTCATCTTACGTATAAGTGCGTAAAATAATCTGAATAAATGGTATGCCTTGAATGAATATCAAAGACCTGGACCTGAATTTGCTGCGGCTGTTTGATGCGGTGTGGCGCACGCGCAGCGTGAGCCTGGCCGCGCAGCAGCTGGGCATGTCGCAACCGGCCGCCAGCCAAGGCCTGGCCCGCTTGCGCAGTGTGTTGGGTGATGCCTTGTTCGAGCGCAGTGGTGCGGGCGTGCGGCCCACGCCGCGTGCCGACCGGCTGGCGCAGGCGGTGCAGCTGGCCTTGGGCACCATCGAAGAGGCGCTCAATGTGTCTCAGGTGTTCGACCCCTTGCGCTCGGAGCGGGTGGTTCGCGTGCATTTGAGCGACATTGGCGAGGCGCGGTTTCTGCCCGACCTGGTGTTGACCCTGCAACGCTTGGCGCCGGGCATGCGGCTCGAAGCCTGGCCACTGGCGCACGACAAAATCGGCGCCGCACTGGACAACGGCCAGCTGGATTTGGCGATCGGTTTTTTGCCCGAAGTGACCGAGACCGTGCAGCAGCCCTTGCTGAGCGACCGCTATGTTTTGCTCTTGCGCAAAGGCCACCCAGTGGCCAAGCGCTGGGCCAAACTCAAGAGAGCCGGAAGCCCGCAAGCGGACGAGGTGCATGCGCTGTTGGCCGAGCTGGAGTTTGCGGCGGTGCGCACGCATGCCGATACCTTGCGCATTCTGGAGCTGATGCATTGGCAGCACCGCCTGCGCCTGACAGTGAGCCATTTCCTGTCGCTGCCGGGCATCGTGCACAGCAGCGATCTGGCCGTGCTGATGCCGCGCAATTTTGCGCAAGGCTTCGCGGTAGCGGGTGCGCTGGACGTCATCGAGCCCGATTTGCCCTTGCGCGATTTCACGGTGTCCATGCACTGGAGCCAACGTTTTGACAAAGACCCTTGTTTGCAGTGGCTGCGTGCTACCGTTTCCCAATTGTTCAGCTCAAGCCCCAAATGACCTCTTTGAAACCTTACCTCAGTGAAATTGAAGCGCCCAGCCGTGCCGATGTGGAGGCCCTGCCTGGCCTGACTCTGCTGGAATTTGGCACCGAATGGTGCGGCCACTGCCGCGCTGCCCAGCCTGTGGTGGCCAAGGCCCTGGCACAGCATCCGCAGTGGCAGCACCTCAAGGTCGAAGACGGCTCGGGCCGTGCATTGGGCCGCAGTTACCGCGTCAAACACTGGCCCACTTTGCTGCTGCTGCGCGACGGCCAGGAAGTGGCCCGCGTGGTGCGGCCCACGGCTGTGCAGGACCTGTTGACCGCCTTGGCTGGGGCTTGAAGCATGCCCAGCGTTGCCATTTGGCTGGCTCCGATCGAAGCGGCCCTGCGTGCGCTGGCCGATCCGCAACAGGCCGAGCCCATGAAGGCCTACATGCTCGATCAGTTCGAATTTCTGGGCATCCGCGCAGGGCCGCGGCGCGAGGCCCTCAAGGGCCTGATGAAGTTCACGGGCACCGCCGATGAACTGCTGGCGCTGGCCGAAGCGCTGTGGCGCCTCCCCGAGCGTGAGTTCCGATACGCCGCCATCGACCTGCTGGCCAAGCACCACAAGCGCCTCGACGTCAGCGCCTTGCCCCGCATCTTGCAACTCGTGCAGACCGATCCCTGGTGGGACACGGTCGATGGTCTGGCCGGGGTGGTGGGGGACATCTTGCTGCGGGCCAAAGCCAGCCAGCCCGATGCGCAGCGTCACATGGACGCCTGCCTGGTGCACCCCCACCTGTGGGTGCGCCGTGTGGCCATGCTGCACCAACTGGGCTGGCGCGAACAGACCGACCCAGAGCGGCTGTTGCGCTACGCGCTCACCCTGGCCCCTGAAAAAGATTTTTTCATCCGCAAAGCCATTGGCTGGGCCCTGCGCGACCATGCGCGAACCCAGCCCGATGCCGTGCGCGACTTTTTGGCCAGGCATGCCGATCAACTGTCGGGCCTCACGCGCAGGGAGGCGGGCAAGCATCTGGGTTGAAAGGGATGGCATGCATGTGTAAATGCTGTATAAATAAACAGTTATGCAGGACCCATCCATCACCCAATCCATCCACTTGATCAAAGGCCGAGGCAGCGCCACGCGCCTGGCGCACCGGTTTGAAAAAGACGAGCGCGAGCCCTTTGACGACGGTTGGGCTGTCGATGCAGAAGAGGCCACGCGCATCGCCACCACCTGGACTTGGGAAGACGCCAAAAGCGCCATCGGCCGAAACAATTCCCCCGACATCGGCTTCGATTTGTCCATCAACCCGTACCGTGGATGCGAGCACGGTTGCAGCTATTGCTATGCCCGCCCGTCGCACAGCTATCTGGGCCTGTCGCCCGGGCTGGACTTTGAAACCCGGCTGATTGCCAAGCGGGGCTTGGCCGAGCGGCTGCTGCACGAGCTGGCCAGCCCGCGCTACAAGCCGGGGATGATGGCGCTGGGCACCATCACCGACGCTTACCAGCCCCTGGACCGCGAACTGCGCCTGACGCGCGAAGTCTTGCAGGTGCTGCACGATTGCCACCACCCCATGGCGGTGGTCACCAAGGGCAGCGGCATCGAGCGCGACATCAATCTGCTCGCCCCGATGGCCGCGCGCGGGCAGGCGGGCGTGTACGTGAGCGTGACCACGCTCGACGCCGACTTGGCCCGCCGCATGGAGCCGCGTGCCGCTGCGCCTTGGCGACGTTTGCGCACGATCCGCACGCTGGTGGATGCGGGCATTCCGGTGGGTGTGAGCGTGTCGCCGCAAATTCCGTTCATCAACGATGACATGGAGCAGGTGCTCGAAGCCGCGCGCGACGCTGGCGCCAGCAGTGCGTTTTATGTGGTGCTGCGACTGCCGTGGGAGCTGTCGCCGCTCTTCAGGCAGTGGCTGGACATTCACTACCCCGACCGAGCCGCCCGCGTGATGGCCCGCATGCACGACCTGCGCGGTGGCAAAGACTACGACGCCAACTTCGCCACCCGCCGCAGCGGCCAGGGCATCTGGGCCGATCTGATTGCCCAGCGCTTTGACAAAGCCTGCAGGCGACTGGGTCTGAACCGCCAGCGGCGTGACTGGAATGTGCAGGATTTCAGGCCGCCTTCTCCAACTGGGCAGATGGGTTTGTTTTGATGCACCCGGCCCATGCGGATGTGGTTTACTTGCGGGCCGTCTTCAAAGCATCCCCGCCATGGACACTTTTAAAAACAGCCGATATTTTCCGCATTCACCCCGGGCCGTTTTTGCCGCCATCCAAGACCCTGTGCGCTTGGCCCGCTGGTGGGGGCCCAATGGCTTTACCAATGAATTCCAGTTGTTCGAGTTTCGCTCGGGCGGGCCTTGGGTGTTCGACATGATCGGGCCGGACGGCACACGCTATGCCAACGTGTCGGTGTTTGCCCAGATCGAAGTTGACCGCCAAGTGGTGATTGAGCACACCTGCTCCCCCTTGTTCAGGCTCACCATCACGCTCGATCCCGAGGGCGATGGCACGCGTGTGCATTGGCTGCAGGTGTTTAAGGATGCGGCGTTTGCACAAGCCATGAAACACATTCTGGAGCCCGCCAACGAGCAGAACCTAGACCGACTGGGGGCGGAACTCGGCCTGGCTTAATTGAGCAAAGCGCCCGCGTCCTCGTACCAGAACATCAGGGCGGCTTCGTAGCCTTCCCACACGCAACCGTTGCAGCCGCGCCCGCAGCACGAGGTGGGCTCGGGTGGCGGTTCCCGGAATTCGTGGCCTGCAGCTTGCAGGCGTTCCTGGAATTGCGCAATGCCACGGCGCACAGATTCGCGCTGCGCCTGGTTGGGGTCGATGATGGGGTCTTCGTTATCACTCATGTTCAAGTCAATCCAGCCATGGGTTGATCAAGGCCACACCAGTGGCTTCGAAGTCCACCACGTTGCGGGTCACCACCGTGAATTTGTGTTCCTGCGCGGTGGCCGCAATCATCGCGTCGCGTTCCGAGCGTGGGTTGGGAATGTGCAGCGATGCGCACATGGCCGCGGTGTTTTCTCCAAACGGCAAGATGCGGCCAGCAAACGCGGCACGCACGCCTGTTAGCCAGCTGCGCAGCGCACTGCCTTGCGGCGGTGTTCGGCGCTCCAGCGCTTGAATGCCCAACTCCAGTTCCAAAATGGTGATGGCCGACAAAAAGAGCCGATGACTGGGCTGGACTGCAGCCCAGCGCCGAACGGCCGCCGAGGGCAGGGGCTTGCCCTGACGCAGTTCGGAAATGACGTTGGTATCCAGAACGAACATGGCTCACTCAGTCCAAAGATGCAGCTCGGATCTGGATGTGCAGCTTCGGCGGCTCGAAATCCATGCCTTCACCGCCGGGAATGCCCTCCATCAGTTCCAGCAAAGACGGCGTTTGTTGACCCGTCATGCGGTGGTAATCATCGATGTTGAGCAGCGCAAACGCCGGGCGGCCACGGTCGGTGATGAACACCGGACCGTCCACCGCCGCACGCTTGGCGGCCGACACGTCGCGCGTGAAGTCTCGGCTGGAAAAGGTGTGAATGGCCATGCTGAACGCCCTCAAACAATGAATGTTTGTATGTTACGACAAAAATGTCGCGAGCGACAAGTCCTTATTGATCAGGCCCGATGAAGTTGAAACATCCATGAAACGTTTGTCATCCCGGGCGAAGACCCGGGGATCCAGTGCGTACCACAGCCCTTTGCCAAGAACGGCAGTGCGCAATGGATCCCGGCTCAAGGCCGGGATGACAGAAAAAAGAGGCCGGGATGACAGAAAAAGAGGGCGGGATGACAGAAAAAGAGGGCGGGATGACAGAAAAAGAGGCTGGGATGACAAAAAACAAGGCCGGGATGACCAAGCTGACGATTGAGCTTGGGCACCTGCAAACTTCACAGGGCCGGATCAATAGGCTGAGGGTGGGGTTTGGCGGGTCACGCGCTGCCCCTGCACCACCGTGTGCGCAATCAGCCGTTCATCGCCCAGCACGATCATGGCAAACAGCCATTCGGGCAGGGTCTCGGTTTGTGCGGTCCGCCGGGCCAGCAAGGGCGTGGCTTGGGGGTTGAGCACCACAAAGTCGGCTTCACAGCCGGGCAGCAGGTTGCCCACTTTGCCGTTCAGGTCTAGCGCAGCGGCCGCTCCCGCCGTGTGTTGCCACCACAGGTGCTCGGGGGTCAGGCTGATGCCCGGGCGGCCCACATTCTGGCGGGCCACGGTGTAGGCCGCGTGCATGGTGTGGAAGGGGCTGAAGCTGGTGCCGCCGCCCACATCACTGGCCAGGCCATAGCGCAAGCCCGCTGCGTCGGAGGCGGTGTAGTCAAAAAAGCCGCTCCCCAGAAACAGGTTGCTGGTGGGGCTCACGGCGGCTGTCGCCCCCACTTCGGCCATGCGGCGTCGGTCGGCTTCATCGAGGTAGATGCAATGCGCATAGACCGAACGCTGGCGCAGCAGGCCTGCGCGGTCGTACACGTCCAGATAACTGCGCGCTTCGGGAAAGAGTTCGTGCACCCAGCGGATTTCGTCGAGGTTTTCCGCCACATGCGACTGGATCCACACATCTGGGAATTGCTGCGCGATCTCGCCTGCACCGTACAGCTGGGCATCGGTGCTGGTGGGTGCAAAGCGCGGCGTGATGGCGTAGCCCAGGCGGTCCACGCCGTGCCAGCTGCGGATCAGGTCTTCGGTCTGGCGCAGGCTCAAATCCGTGTCGGTGTCGCGCAGGCCGTCGGGGCTGTGGCGGTCTTGCAGCACCTTGCCTGTGACCATCCGCAGGCGCCGCTTTTGTGCCTCGGCCATGAACACATCGACCGACTCGGGATGCGCGGTCGCAAAGCACAGGGCCGTGGTCACGCCGTGGCGCATCAGCTCGTCCATGAAAAATGCGGTCACTTCGTGCGCGTAGGCAGGCTCCGAAAAATGCTTTTCGTGCGGGAAGGTGTAGTGCTCCAGCCAGGGCAGCAGGCCCTCGGCGGGCGAGCCGATCACATCGGTCTGGGGGTAGTGGATGTGCAGGTCCACAAAACCCGGCGCGATGCACAAGCCGGGCCAGTGGGTCACAGGCAGGTCAGGGTATTGCGGGGCCAGCTCGCGGTAGGGGCCGATGGCTTGGATGCGCACGATGCCGTCGGCTTCGCGGGCCGTGACCAGCAGGCCGTCTTGTTCGTGGCGGGCCTGCGCTTGGGCTGGATCGGCAAACCACAACAGGCTGGCGCGCCAGCCTTGGAGCTCGGTCAGATGGGGGGTGTGGCGCATGGGTCAGGCGGGGATAAATACGGGTAAGAAGGGAGGGTCTGCGGTGGTACATTGTGCGGCAATCTCTTCGCTTGCAAGGCCCTTGCCAACGCTTTAGGCATGGACTTTGCGAGTGACTTATTCAGATACTCATTCGCACCCGACATGACCACACCCCTTTTGTCTTTGCAGGGCATCACCAAGCGCTACCCGGGCGTGGTGGCCAACCAGGACGTGTCGCTGACCGTGATGCCCGGCCAGGCCCATGCCGTGCTGGGCGAAAACGGCGCGGGCAAGTCCACCCTGATGAAAATCATTTACGGCTCGGTCAAGCCCGACGAAGGCCAGGTGTTCTTCAAGGGCCAGCCGGTCAGCATCCGCAACCCGCAAGAAGCGCGCAAGCTGGGCATCAGCATGGTGTTTCAGCACTTCAGCCTGTTTGACACGCTCACCGTGGCCGAAAACGTTTGGCTGGGCCTAGACAAATCGCTCAGCCTGGCCGAAGTGACCGAGCGCATCGTGGCCAAGGCCAGTGAATACGGCCTGGACTTGGAGCCGAATCGCCCGGTGCATACCCTGAGCGTGGGTGAGATGCAGCGGGTG
The DNA here is from genome assembly GCF_030158565.1 of Limnohabitans sp. GTDB lineage: Bacteria > Pseudomonadota > Gammaproteobacteria > Burkholderiales > Burkholderiaceae_C > Limnohabitans_A. Next base: position 50,904 of record NZ_JAOASQ010000022.1, read on the forward strand.
GAAATCATCCGTGCCTTGCTGACCGAGCCCAAACTGTTGATCCTGGACGAGCCGACCTCGGTGCTCACGCCGCAGGCCGTCGAGAAGCTTTTTGTAGTGCTCCACAAGCTTGTCAGCCAGGGCGTGAGCATTTTGTACATCTCGCACAAGCTGCACGAGATTCGCGCCCTGTGCAGCGCCTGCACCGTGCTGCGCGGCGGCCAAGTCACCGGCGTGTGCGATCCGCGTGAAGAAACTAACGCCAGCCTGAGCCGCCTGATGATCGGGGCCGAGCCGCCAGCGCTGGCCCCCACCCCCCGCACGCCGGGCGAGGTGGTGTTGTCGGTCAAGGGCTTGCAACTGCACAAGCAAGACCCGTTTGGTGTGGACCTGCAAGGCATCGATTTGCAAGTGCGCAGTGGCGAGGTTGTGGGCCTGGCCGGGGTCTCGGGCAATGGTCAGCGCGAGCTGATGTGGGCCTTGTCGGGCGAAGACACCCGCGCACCTGCGGCGGCCATCACGCTGGCGGGACAGGGCGTGGGCCACTGGGCCCCGCGTGCGCGGCGCAGCCTGGGCCTGCACTTTGTGCCCGAAGAGCGTTTGGGCCGGGGTGCGGTGCCGTCCATGAGCCTGGCGCACAACCTGCTGCTCACACGCAGCGAGGCGCTGGGCGCGGGCGGCTGGATCCGCATGGGCGCGCTGGCCGATCAGGCGCGCAGCATCATCGATCGCTTCAAGGTCAAGGCCTCGGGGCCCGATGCCGCAGCGCGTTCGCTGTCGGGTGGCAATTTGCAAAAGTTCATTGTGGGGCGCGAGATCAGTGCGGCTCCGAAGCTGCTGATCGTCTCGCAACCCACCTGGGGTGTGGATGTGGGTGCAGCGGCGCAGATTCGCGCCGAGATATTGGCACTGCGCGACGCCGGTTGTGCGGTGCTGGTGGTGAGTGAGGAGCTGGAAGAATTGTTTGAAATTTCCGACCGATTGCATGTGATCGCCAAGGGCCGCCTGTCGCCCTCGCTGCCCCGGGCCGAGGCCACGGTGGAGCGGATTGGTGAATGGATGAGCGGGCTGTGGCCTGACGCGTCCGAGATGGCACAAGGAGTGCAACATGCTCAAGCTTGAAGCCCGTCCCCAGGCCTCGCGCCTGTGGACCTATGCCTCGCCGGTGCTGGCGCTGGTGCTCACCGTGGTGTTGGGCGTGATCTTGTTCATTGCGCTGGGCAAAGACCCGGTGCGCGCCTTGCAAATGTTTTTCTGGGAGCCCATCAAGTCTGGCTATGCCTTGGGCGAGCTGATGGTCAAGGCCACGCCGCTCTTGCTGATCGCGCTGGGGCTGGCGGTGTGCTTTCGCTCTAATGTATGGAACATCGGGGCTGAGGGTCAGTTTGTCATCGGCGCGGTGTGCGCCGGGGGCGTGGCCATGCTGGCGGGCAAAGACACGGGCCGTTGGGTGGTGCTGGCCATCATCGCTGCGGGCATGTTGGGCGGCATGTTGTGGGCGGGCCTGACGGCCTTGCTGCGCGACCGCTTCAACGCCAGTGAAATTCTGGTCAGCCTGATGCTGGTGTATGTGGCCGACATGGTGCTGAGCTATCTGGTCTATGGCCCCTGGAAAGACCCGGCGGGCTACAACTTTCCGCAGACCAAAACCTTTGAGGCGGTGACGCAGATCCCGCGCCTGATGAGCGGCTCGCGCGTGAGCGTCGGCCTGTTGATCGCACTGGCGGCGGCGGGGGCCTTGTGGGTGTTTTTGTTCCGCACCCGGGCGGGCTTTGCCCAGCAAGTGGGTGGGCTGGCACCGGACGCGGCGCGTTACGCGGGCTTTTCTTCGCGCAAGGCGTTGTGGGTGGCTTTGCTCACCTCGGGCGGTGCGGCGGGTCTGGCGGGCGCTTTGGAAGTAGCGGGGCCGATTGGGCAGCTCACGCCTTATGTGCCTGCGGGCTACGGTTTTGCCGCCATCATCGTGGCCTTTGTCGGGCGCTTGCACCCAGCGGGCATGGTGCTGTCGGCGGTGCTGATGAGCATGTTCTACATCGGCGGGGAGCTTGCGCAATCGCGCCTGGGCCTGCCCAAGTCGATCACCGGCGTGTTTCAGGGTTTGCTGCTGTTTTGCCTGTTGGCGTGTGACACGCTGGTGGCTTACCGCTTGCGCTGGGCATCGGCTCAGGGAGGGAAAGTCTGATGGAATCGTACGCACTGTTGGTGGCCGCCACGCTGAACGCGGGCACCGTGCTGGCGCTGGCCGCTTTGGGTTTGCTGATCAATGAAAAAGCCGGGGTGCTCAACCTCGGGGCCGAGGGCATGATGCTGTGCGCCGCCATTGCCGGTTTTGCCGCTGTGGTGCACACCGGCAACGACTGGATCGGCTTTGCCGCAGGCATGGGGGCAGGGGCCGTGCTCGCCGCCATCTTTGGCGTGCTGGTCATCTGGCTGGGCACCAACCAATACGCCACCGGGCTGGCGCTGAGCCTGTTCGGTGCGGGTTTCTCGGCCTTTGCGGGCATCGCCTATGTGCAAGAGAAAGTGCCCGAGCGCGCCTCTTACGCGATTCCCTTTTTGGCCGATATGCCGCTGGTGGGCGCTGCGCTGTTTCGCCAACATCCGCTGGTCTATGTGACCATCGCACTGGTCTTGGGCCTGCTCTGGTTTTTGTACAAAAGCCGCACCGGTCTGGTGCTGCGCTCGGTGGGTGAATCGCCCGAATCGGCCCATGCTCTGGGCTATCCGGTGCGCCGCATTCGCCTGATGGCGGTGGTGGCGGGCGGGGCGCTGTGCGGCCTTTCGGGCGCTTACATCTCGGTGGTTTACACCCCGCTGTGGGTGGAGGGCATGGTGGCGGGCAAGGGCTGGATCGCTTTGGCCCTGACCACCTTTGCCACCTGGCGTCCGGCGCGGGTTCTGCTTGGTGCTTACCTGTTCGGTGGCGTGACCATGCTGCAGTTCCATTTGCAAGGTGCGGGCGTGGACATGCCCAGTCAGTTGCTCACGGCGCTGCCTTATGTGTCCACCATCGTGGTGCTGGCGCTGATCTCGCGCAACCCCGCTTGGATCCGGATCAACATGCCCGCGTCACTCGGAAAAGCCTTCCATCCCGGTTCATAATGAGTTTTTTCAACCCCCTGTAACCCTGTTCAATAACAAAAGGAACTGACATGACAGACATCTCCAAGCGCACCGTCGTCAAGATGGTGGCCCTCACCGCAGTGGCAGCCGCCGCACTGGTCGGCTGTGGCAAGAAAGAAGAAGCCCCCAAGGCCGAAGCGCCCGCTGCGGCCAAGGCCGAGCCTCTGAAGATCGCGTTTGCTTATGTCGGCCCTGTGGGCGACGGCGGCTGGACTTTTGCGCACGATAACGGTCGCAAAGCCCTGGAAAAAGAATTCGGCGACAAGATCGTCACCAGCTTTGTTGAAAAAGTGCCAGAAAGCGCTGACGCTGAGCGCGTGATCCGCGACATGGCTGGCCAAGGCAACAAGCTGATTTTTGGCACCACCTTCGGCTACATGGAGCCCATGCTCAAAGCCGCTGCCGACCTGAAAGACGTCAAGTTCGAGCACGCCACCGGCTACAAGACCGCCGAGAACATGCGCACCTATGACAGCCGCACCTACCAAGGCGCATACATGGCGGGCGTGATCGCCGGCAAGATGACCAAGACCAACACCGTGGGTGTGGTCGGCTCCATCCCAATTCCTGAAGTGATCCGCAACATCAACAGCTTCACGCTGGGTGCGCAGTCGGTCAACCCCAAGATCAAGACCAAAGTGGTCTGGGTCAACGACTGGTTCAACCCACCAAAGGAAACCGAAGCCGCCACCGCCCTGATCAACGGCGGCGCTGACGTGCTGATGCAAAACACCGACTCGCCTGCCGTGTTGCAGACCGCCGAGAAGATGGGCAAGCGCGCCTTCGGTTGGGACTCGGACATGACCGCCTACGGCCCCAAGGCCCACCTGGGCTCGGCCGTGATCAACTGGGGCCCTTACTACATCAAGGCAACACGTGATGCGCTGGAAGGCAAGTGGGCCACCGGTCAAAGCTGGTGGGGCGTGAAAGAAGGCGCGATCGACTTCGTGTCGATGGCCGCTGACGTCCCCGAAGATGTCAAGAAGAAAGTGGAAGAAGTCAAAGCCGGTCTGAAGGACGGCACATTCGAAATCTGGAAAGGCCCGATCCTGGGTCAAGACGGCAAAGAAGTGCTGGCCAAAGACGCTGTGGCGGACGACAAGTTCCTTGGCGGCGTGATGTTCTACGTCAAGGGCGTGGAAGGCAAGATCCCAGGCAAGTGATGGGATGCGCCCAAAGGGCGCAGATCGACAAGGGCCGCCCGATGCAAGTCGGGCGGCTTTTTTCTTTGGCGGCCGGACCTTCAGCCTCGTGACAACTGTCGCCGTTTTTTTTGATACCCTGAGACCCCTGTTCAAACCACCTGGGTCCAAGCTTTGTTCAAACACCTGGAAGCCCCCGCCGCGGCGCGCAGAAGCTGGCGGCAAATTGTGTCCGACTTTGGCAGCACCTACGCTGCCAATGCCTTGATAGGTTTCATCTTTGCCGCCACCGGCCCGGTGGCCATCATCCTGTCCGTGGGGACACGCGGCGGCTTGTCGCCCGAGGAGCTGGCGTCCTGGGTGTTTGGGGTGTTCTTTGTCAATGGTTTCGTGACCTTACTGATGAGCTGGCGTTACAGCACGCCCTTGGCTTTTGGCTGGACGATCCCCGGCACGGTGCTGGTGGGGCCTGCCTTGCAGCACCTGAGTTTTGCCGAGGTGATTGGCGCTTTTTATGTGACCAGTGCGCTGATCTTGCTGCTGGGTTTGAGCGGTTGGGTCAAGCGCGTCATGGCGGCGTTGCCCATGCCCATCGTCATGGGCATGGTGGCCGGGGTGTTCCTGCGGTTTGGCCTGGACATCGTGCGGGCGCTGCAAAGCGATGTGGCGATTGCGGCCCCCATGGTGGCCGTGTTTTTGTTGCTCTCGGCCAAAGCCGATTGGGGCAAGCGCCTGCCGCCCGTCATCGGGGCATTGTTGGTGGGGGCTTTGGCGGTGGCGCTGTCGGGCAGACTGGACGCTTCGGCCGTGGGGCAATTGACTTTGGCGCAGCCGGTGATTCAGGCCCCGGTGTGGTCGTGGGCGGCCATGCTGGAGCTGGTGGTGCCCTTGGCCATCACGGTGCTGGTGGTGCAAAACGGGCAGGGCGTGGCCGTGCTCAAAAACGCCGGACACGAGCCGCCCGTGAACGCCATCGCCGTGGCTTGCGGCATGGGCGCAGCCGTGAGTGCGGTGTTCGGTGCGGTCAGCACTTGCCTGACCGGTCCGACCAATGGCTTGCTCACCTCGTCTGGCGAGAAGCCGCGCCATTACACCGGGGCGCTGATGGTCGGTGCGCTGGCGCTGTTGTTCGGCCTGATGGCCCCTACTTTCACGGGTCTCATGCTGGCCGCTCCCAAGGAGTTCATCATGGTGCTGGGCGGCTTGGCCATGCTGCGTGTGCTGCAAGGCGCGTTTGTGGCCTCGTTTGGCGCGGGCAAGTTTTCACTGGGCGCTTTGGTCAGTTTGCTGGTCACGGTGGCCGACATCGGGCTGTTCAACATCGGCGCGGCCTTTTGGGGTCTGGTGGCCGGATTTGCGGTGTCGTGGTGGATGGAGCGGGGCGATTTTCGCAAGGCCTGATGGGCACTCACGAATGGATGGCGCATGATCGAGAAAATCAACGATGGCGTTTACGCCCTGCATGACCCGACGGGCCTGCATGTGGGCCACTTCAAGTGGATTCAGGGCCAGTGGAAGTTCAAGGCCGTGGGTTATGGGCCCTCGGGTCAGCTGATACCCGGTGGTGGCCCTTTGACCGATCGGCACAACACCTCCTTGGCGCAACTGGACGAAGCCCTGATTCGGGCGACTTTTTTCGAGAAGGAATGAGCATGTTCAAAGTCCACGCAGTCTCCTCTTCGCGTTTGCCTGAGTTGTTGCGCGTCATGCCCAAGGCTGAGCTGCACATCCACATCGAAGGCTCGCTCGAACCCGAGCTGATCTTTGCATTGGCCCGGCGCAACGGCGTGCAACTGCCCTATGCCGATGTGGCGGCTTTGCGCAATGCCTACGCCTTCACCAACCTGCAAAGTTTTCTGGACCTGTATTACGCCGGTGCCAGCGTGCTGCTGCACGAGCAGGATTTTTACGACATGGCCTGGGCGTATTTTGAAAAAGCCGCCGCCGACCATGTGGTGCGGGCCGAGTTGTTTTTTGACCCGCAAACCCACACGGCGCGGGGCGTGGCCATCGGCGCAGTCATCGAGGGCCTGCATCGTGCTTGCGTTGATGCGCAGACGCAGCTGGGCATCAGTGCCGATTTGATCTTGTGCTTCTTGCGCCACCTGTCCGAAGACGAGGCGCTGGCCACGCTGGAAGAAGCCATGCCCTGGCGCGACCAGTTCATCGGGGTGGGGCTCGATTCGAGCGAAGTGGGGCACCCGCCTGAAAAGTTTTCCCGCGTGTTTGCTCGGGCGCGTGAACAAGGCCTGCATGTGGTGGCCCACGCGGGGGAGGAGGGGCCACCCGCCTACATCTGGAGCGCACTCGATGTGCTGCAAGTCGAGCGCATCGACCACGGCGTGCAGGCCATCCACGATGCTGCTTTGATGAAACGCCTGGCCGACAGCCAGATGCCGCTCACCGTGTGCCCGCTGTCCAACCTCAAGCTGTGCGTGTTCCAAAATCTGGCCGATCACAACCTCGGACAGATGCTCGATGCCGGGCTGTGCGTCACCATCAACTCGGACGATCCGGCCTACTTTGGTGGTTACCTGAACGACAACTACCTGCAGACTTTTGCTGCGCTGCACCTGAATGCCCAGCAGGCTTACAAGCTGGCGGCCAACAGCATCGAGGCGAGCTTTGCACCCGAGGCGGATAAGCACCGCTGGATGCATGAATTGAAAGCTTGCTTCCAGGGCTTTACCGAGTCGGACTGAAGCGCTGATCAGGCCTCGTTAAAATACCCACCGAAGCCCGCTGCCCCGGTGGGCTTTGTTTTGTTCAATTTCGGGGCCATGTAGAGGACTACCATGTACAAAAACCTCGCTGCCACGCTCGTGGCCGCCTGCTTTTTTCTTCCTGCCGTTCAGGCACAAACTTCCATTCCAACGTCAGTCAAAGCGACCGAGCCCATCAAGGCCGGTTTTGTCTATGTTTCGCCCATCACCGAGGCGGGCTGGACGCGCCAGCATGACGAGGGCCGCAAGACCGTCGACAAGGCTTTGGGCGATCAGGTCAAGACCACCTTTGTGGCCGATGTGCCCGAGGGCGCTGATGCCGAGCGCGTGATCCGCGACCTGGCCCAGCAGGGCAACCAGATCATCTTCACGCCCAGCTTTGGCTACATGGAGCCCACGCTCAAGGTGGCCAAGGATTTTCCGAATGTGAAGTTCGAATCGGTCACCGGCTTCAAGACGGCGGCCAACGTGTCGGCCTCGAATGCCCGCTATTACGAAGGCCGTTACCTGGCCGGCATGGCCGCCGGGCGGATGACGAAGTCCAACGTGGCCGGTTATGTGGCGGGTTTCCCGATCCCCGAGGTGCTGCAGGGCATCAACGCCTTCACTTTGGGCATGCGTTCGGTGAATCCCAAAGCCATCGTCAAGGTGGTCTGGCTCAACGCCTGGTTTGACCCACCCAAAGAGCGTGAAGCGGCCATGGCCCTGTTCAACCAGGGTGTGGATGTGATCGCTTTCCACACCGGCTCGACCGCTGTGATGGCCGCAGCGCAAGAACGCGGCAAGATGGCGGTGGCCTACCACTCGGACATGCGCAAAATCGGGCCGGATGCGCAGATCATCGCGGTCACTCACCAGTGGGGCGACTACTACACCGCCCGTGTCAAAGCGGCCATGAACGGCAGCTGGACTTCGGGCAGCGTGTGGGGCGGCGTCAAGGAAGGCATGATCCGCGTGGGCGACTTTGGCCCCAAGGTGCCCAAGAAGGTCCAGGACGAGATCCTGGCCAAGCAAAAACTCGTGGGCGCGGGCAAGTTGCTGCCTTTTGCCGGTCCCATCACCGACAACGAAGGCCATGCTGTGCTGCCCGCAGGCCAGAGCCTGAACGACGGCCAGATCCTGGGCATGAACTACCTGGTGCAGGGCGTCGTGGGCAAGGTTTCGCGTTGAGGCCTGAATGTCATTGCGAGGAGCGCAGCGACGCGGCAATCCAGTGACAGCGCTTGCTCACACACTGGATCGCCACGCTTCGCTCGCGATGACAAAAATTGGCCCTGGATAGAAGGGCAGCGACGTGGTATTCCCGTGGTGACTCTCATAGACGGACTGGATCGCCACTAAAATCGAGCCCATCATCAAAGGACGCACCATGAGCATCAAGAGCGACAAATGGATCCGCCGCATGGCCGAGCAGCACGGCATGATCGAGCCGTTCGAGCCCGGCCAGATCCGTCAGAACGCTGCGGGCGAAAAAATCGTGAGCTACGGCACCAGCAGCTATGGCTACGACATCCGCTGCGCGCCCGAGTTCAAGGTGTTCACCAACATCTACAGCACGGTGGTCGACCCGAAGAACTTCGACGAGAAGAGCTTCGTCGACATCCACGCCGATGTCTGCGTGATCCCGCCGAACAGCTTCGCCTTGGCGCGCACGCTCGAGTACTTCCGCATCCCGCGCAACGTGCTGACCATCTGCCTGGGCAAGAGCACCTACGCGCGCTGCGGCATCATCGTCAACGTCACGCCCTTCGAGCCCGAGTGGGAAGGCTATGTGACGCTGGAGTTCAGCAACACCACGCCGCTGCCCGCCAAAATTTACGCGGGCGAAGGCTGTGCGCAGGTGCTGTTCCTCGAAAGCGATGAGGTCTGCGAGACCAGTTACAAAGACCGCGGCGGCAAATACCAAGGTCAAGTGGGCGTGACTTTGCCCAAGACCTGAGGCCTCAAACCCGAGGGCCAAAACCGGATTTCGGGGTCGTCAGCCCAAAATGAGACAATAGCGGGTTAATGACCGACTCTTTTTCCAATTTATCGCTGGCGCCCACGCTGGCACGAGCCGTGGCCGAAATGGGCTACGAATCCATGACCCCTATCCAGGCCCAAGCCATTCCGGTGGTGTTGACGGGCCAGGATGTGATGGGCGCAGCCCAGACCGGCACCGGTAAAACGGCGGCTTTCTCGCTGCCTTTGCTGCAACGCCTGCTCAAGCACGAAAATCCCTCCACCTCGCCAGCGCGCCACCCTGTGCGCGCTTTGGTGCTTTTGCCCACACGCGAGCTGGCCGATCAGGTGGCCCAACAAATCAAGATGTACGCCAAGTACACCCAGCTGCGCAGCGCGGTGGTGTTTGGCGGCATGGACATGAAGCCCCAGACCCTGGAGCTGAAAAAAGGCGTTGAGGTGCTGGTCGCCACGCCTGGTCGTTTGCTGGACCACATCGAAGCCAAAAACGCGGTCTTGAACCAGGTCGAGTATGTGGTGCTGGACGAAGCCGACCGCATGCTGGACATCGGCTTTTTGCCCGATTTGCAGCGCATCCTGAGCTTCTTGCCCAAGCAGCGCACCACGCTGTTGTTCTCGGCCACCTTCTCGCCCGAGATCAAGCGCCTGGCTGGCAGCTACCTGCAAAACCCGATCACCATCGAGGTGGCGCGCCCCAACGAAACCGCCTCCACCGTCGAGCAGCGTTTTTACGCCGCCCAAGACGACGACAAGCGCCGCGTGATCCGCAAAGTGCTGACCGATCGTGGCATCAAGCAAGCGTTCATCTTTGTGAACAGCAAGCTCGGCTGCGGCCGTCTGGCCCGTTCGCTGGAGCGTGAAGGCCTGCGCACCGCCGCCTTGCACGGCGACAAGAGCCAGGACGAGCGTCTGAAGGCTCTGGAAGCCTTCAAGCAAGGCGAAGTGGACTTGCTGGTGTGTACCGATGTGGCCGCGCGCGGCCTGGACATCAAGGACGTGCCTGCGGTGTTCAACTTCGATGTGCCCTTCAACGCCGAAGACTATGTGCACCGCATTGGCCGCACAGGCCGTGCCGGGGCTTCGGGCTTGGCCGTGACCCTGGTCAGCCCATCGGACACCCGCCTGGTGGGGGACATCGAAAAACTGATCAAGAAAAAGCTCGAGGTGGAAACCTTGCAGCTCGACGAGCGTTCGCGCTCGGGCGGTGAGCGTTCTGACCGTGAGCGTTTGGACGAGCGCCCGCGTGGCCGTGCCTACGAAGGCCGCCGCCGCGAAGAGTTCGATCCACGCGATGCCATCGAGCCGCGTGAGCGCCGTGGCGGCTTCCGCCCTGCACCGGTCAACCGCGATCCTTTCTTTGAAAAGCCCTACGAGGCCCCTGCAGCCGATGCCGCGCCCAGCTGGGAGTCGGCCGCACCCAAGACGCCCCGTTCGTCGATTTCGGCCAACATCAAACCCAAGCGCAAAGTGGCTGCGCTGTTCAAAACCGGCGAATGATCGCCACCGAAGCCCGGTCTTTACCCGGGCTTCAAATCGCAGGGGCCGAGCGCTGTCAAAATCGCCCCCATGCGTGATTTCAAAACTTCCCCTTTCTCCAAGTCCGGCCGCGCCGCGTTGATCTCGCCCCTCAAGCCTTTGATGGGGCATTTGCTGGCGGCGGGGTGCGTGTGCTTACCGGCCTTGTCGATGGCCCAGACCGCGCCTGCCACCGATTTGGGGCGCATCGAGATCCGCAGCAACCGCAACAACGACACAGAAACCCGTCGCGAGTCCACTGCGGCGAAGATCGTCATTGGCCGTGAAGAGATCGAAAAACAAGGCGACGCCACCTTGGGCGAAGTGCTCAAGCGCTTGCCGGGTGTGACCATTGGCGGTGCGCCCGGGCGTGGTGGTGCGATCCGCATGCGTGGCCTGGGTGGCGGCTATACCCAGATCCTGATGGACGGTGAGCGTGTGCCGCCCGGTTTTTCCATCGACGCCCTCACGCCCGAGCAGGTCGAGCGGATTGAAATTTTGCGCGCCCCCACCGCAGAAACGGGTGCACGCGCCATTGCGGGCACCATCAACATTGTTTTGCGTGAGGGTCAGAAAGCCAATCCGGATGACCTGAAGATCACCCGGACTCAGGAGCACGGTGAAGGCTCCACCCAAGTCAATTGGGTGCACAACCTCAAGGCCGAGCCACTCGCGGGCACGTTCACCTTGTCGGCCATGGACCAGAAGCGGCCTGAGGTGAACCATACCGTCACCGATGTCGAACCCGGTGACGATCAGCGTGTCAGGGATGTCCAGTCCGTGGGGCGACGTCAGGCCATCCATGCCAATGCCCGCTTGCAGTGGCGCGGTGAGCAGGGCAAAAGCCTGACGCTGACGCCATTTTTGATCCACTCCGAGTACGAGGCGCTGGGGACAATCCGCTCGAGCCAACTCGCCGGTGGCTCGGCGATGCTGTCGGATGCAGCCAACACCCGAAACCGCAGCACTTATTCGATGGGTCGCCTGAACGGCCAGTGGGCTCAGCGCTTGTCGGCCGATGACCGCCTGGAGCTGCGTTTTGGTCTGGGACAGTCCAACTACGATTACCGCTTCGATCAAACCGGGGCGACCACGCCTTTGTTGCTCAATACCTTCGAGACCCAGAATTTTGTGGACCGTTCCTACAGCCTCAACGGCAAGTGGACCCGTGCCATGGCCAATGGGCACCAGGTCGTGAGTGGTCTTGAGCTGGAAGGTGTACGCCGAGTGGAGGCGGCCAATGCGGCTGTTTCAGAAGACGGCGGCGATCTGCAAGCCCGCACTTTCCGCTGGGCCGCTTATGCGCAAGATGAATTCAAGATCAATTCCAACTGGTCAGCGCATGGGGGTTTGCGTTACGAATCGATCGTGACCGAGGGCACCAACGAGCAGGGTTTCAAGTCCAACCACAGTTCGGTCTGGACGCCTTTGCTGCACGCCGTGTGGAAGCCCGATGCCGACAAGCGCGACCAGGTGCGCATGAGCCTGACGCGCAGCTACAAAACGCCCACGCTGTACAACCTGGTGGCGCGTTACGTGCCGTCTCGCGAGTCCAACAGCCCCACACGTCCTGACCGCGTGGGCAACCCTGATTTGCGCCCCGAATTGGCCACCGGCATCGATGTGGCTTTTGAACGGTACCTTGCCGGCGGGGGTGTCTTGAGCGCCAATGTCTTTCGTCGCAACATCAGCGACTTGATCCGTTACGCCACCGCATTCAATCAGAGCACGGGCAAATGGGTTTCCACACCTCTGAACGTGGGCGATGCCGTCACCCAAGGGCTGGAGCTGGAGGCCAAGTTCCGCCTGGATCAGGCTTGGGCGGCGGCTTTGCCGATAGACATTCGCAGCAACGTGAGTTTTTTCCATTCCAAGGTCTTGCAAGTGCCAGGGCCCGACAACCGGCTGGACCAACAACCCAGCATGACCGCCAATTTGGGCGCTGATTACCGTTTGCGTGGCCTGCCTTTGACCTTGGGGGGCAACTTCAATTGGAACCCCGATTACGACACCCGCCGCAGCGAACAGCAATGGGCCTACCAAGGCACCAAGCAAGTGCTGGACGTGTATGGCCTGTGGAAGCTGTCGGCCAACACCGGATTGCGTCTGACGGTGAGCAACCTCACCCCGCGAGACTACGTGACCGGCACGAGCTACATCGGAAACAGCGTTTCCGAGGTGGCCCGCACCAGCACATCCAACTGGCGTGTGGTGCAGCTGCGCCTGGAAATGAAGATCTGATCCGAAGCAGTCCGCTGCGGTGTCTGTCCCGCATTGGGCAGGCGCGTTGCAGTGGCTGTGCCAAGATCGCGGCATTGATTTTTCAGGAGACACCCCATGGCCCTCAAAGACGCTGCATGGCACGACCGCATGTACAACAACCGTGCCCTGGTGCCGGATTTTGCGGACCACTTTGCGCACTGGCGTGAAGCCTCGGAAGTGGCGCGCCAGACGCTCAAGCCCCAGCTCGACCTGCGCTTTGGCGATGGCCCTCTGGAGACGCTGGACGTGTTTCCCGCGCCCCGCCCAGGCGCACCCGTGGTGGTGTTCATCCACGGCGGCTACTGGCGAAGCCTGGACAAAGCCGACCATTCATTTGTGGCCCCGGCTTTGCAGGGCATGGGCGCCTGCGTGGTGGTGGTCAACTACGACCTGTGCCCCGGCACCGAAGCCCAGCCGGTGACGATTCCCGACATCGCCTTGCAAATGAGCCGAGCCCTGGCCTGGGTCTGGCGACACATTGGCGAGCACGGTGGTGACCGCAGCAACATCAGCGTGATCGGCCATTCGGCGGGCGGTCACTTGGCGGCCATGTTGCTGGCGTGCGACTGGAAAAAAGTCGGCCGCGATTTGCCCGCTGGCCTGGTGCGCAAAACCATGTCCATCTCGGGTTTGTACGACCTGGAGCCGATCCGCAAGACCCCGTTTGTGCAGCCCGATTTGCGCATCACCCCCGCCCATGTGCGCATGGCCAGCCCCGCCAAATGGCAACGCCCCACCAAGGGCGTGCTCTACACCGTGGTGGGTGGTGACGAGAGCCCCGAGTTCTTGCGCCACAACCGCTTGATTCAACAGGTCTGGGGTCCCAAGACCGTGCCGGTCTGCGAAGAACTGCCCGGCCTGAACCATTTCAGCGTGGTGACCGACCTGACCCGACCTGGTAGCCGACTGCATGCCTTGGCCCAAGCCCTGATCGAGCTGCCCGTTTGAACGTGCAGGAATGGCTCTACCCCATGGGGGTGGTCTTGCTGGGCTATGCGGTGCTCGGCCTGACGGGCTTTGGTTCTGCCCTGGTCATCGTGCCGCTGTTGGCTTGGCAATGGCCCTTGCCCGAAGTGGTGGCCATGACCTTGCTGATGGACGTGCCCGCTTCGGCCTTTCACAGTGGACTCAATTGGCGACAAGTGCAGTGGCGTGAGCTGCGCCGATTGCTGCCCGGCCTGCTGGCGGGCACCTTGCTGGGCTTGTGGTTGATGCAGCACCTGCAGACACGTTGGCCTTTGCTGGTGTTGGGTCTGTATGTGGCTGGCGTGGGCGTGAACGCGCTGCGCCCTGCAACGGCGCATGCCCGCCATCCTGCGCCGTTGTGGGCGGGGCCTGTGGGCACAGCCATTGGCGTGGTGGAGCTGATTTTTGGCACCGCTGGCCCCTTGGTGGTGGCCTGGCTCAGCCGCCGCCTGAGCGACGTGCAGCAAGTGCGGGCCAGCATCCCCATGATCATCACCGTGGCCGCCAGCACCGTGTTGGTCGGCATGGCCTGGGAAGGGCGCCTGAGCAGCGCGGTGCTCTGGCAGCGCTGGGCTGTGCTCATTGGCGTGGCTTTGCTGGGCGTGTGGCTGGGCCACCGCGTGGCGCACCGGGTGCCGGTGCCACGCTTGCGCCAGATCATCTGCGGCCTGCTGGTGGTCAGCGGCTTGATGCTGGCGCTGCGCGCTTTGCAATGAACGGCTCGTCGCTCGATGGCCTTGGCCCAGACCAGGGCCTGTTTTCCTCACCCCGAAGTTGACTTTGTTAACCCGAACTTGACTTTGTCACCCCAGACGCGAAATTTTGTCACCCCGGACACGGAATTTTGTCACCCCGGACACGGAATTTTGTCACCCCGGACTTGATCCGGGGTCCACGCGCGAAAAAACCATAGATGCCGGATCAAGTCCTGCATGACAAATAGGGAAGAGGCGGACAATGGATGCCGGATCAAGTCCGGCATGACAAAGAGGGAAGAAGCTGGCAATGGATACCGGGTCAAGCCCGGTATGACAGAGGCCTGCAGCGATGTGTTTACATCAACAGGTGTTCGCCTGCGTTGTCACCGCCCAGGATCACGTAGTTCACCTTGCGGATGTCCATCAACTTGGTGCCGCCCGCGTAGCTGATCGAGCTTTGCACGTCCTGCTCCATCTCGATCAAGGTGTTGGCCAGCTTGCCCTTGACGGGCTCCAGAATGCGCTTGCCTTCGACGTGCTTGTACTCGCCTTTGTTGAAGTCGGACGCCGAGCCGTAGTACTCCTTGAACAGCTCGCCGTTGACCTCGACGGTCTTGCCGGGCGACTCTTCGTGGCCAGCAAACAGCGAGCCGATCATGACCATGCTCGCGCCAAAGCGGATGCTCTTGGCGATGTCACCGTGGCTGCGGATGCCGCCGTCGGCAATGATGGGTTTGGTGGCCACGCGGGCGCACCACTTGAGCGCCGACAGTTGCCAGCCGCCCGTGCCAAAACCGGTCTTGAGCTTGGTGATGCAGACCTTGCCCGGGCCCACGCCCACTTTGGTCGCGTCGGCGCCCCAGTTTTCCAGATCGATCACGGCTTCGGGTGTGGCCACGTTGCCTGCGATCACAAAGCTCGTGGGCAATTTGCCCTTGATGTAGCCAATCATGTCGCGCACGCTGTCGGCATGGCCGTGGGCGATGTCGATGGTGATGTACT
>NZ_JAOASQ010000023.1 GCF_030158565.1 Limnohabitans sp.
CGTTCATCACATCGACGGTGCGCTGGATGGTGCGGCTCACGCCGGACTCGCCCACGAACATGTGGTGCGCTTCTTCGGTCAGCATGAACTTGGTGGTGCGGGCCAGCGGGTCGAACGCCGACTCGGCCAAAGCGCACAGCTGGAACTTGCCGTCGCGGTCGGTGAAGTAAGTGAACATGAAGAAGCTCAACCAGTCAGGCGTCTTCTCGTTGAAGGCTTGCAGGATGCGGGGGTTGTCTTCGTTGCCGCTGTTGCGTTGCAGCAGCGCATCGGCTTCTTCGCGGCCGTCTTTGCCGAAGTATTTGTGCAACAGGTACACCATGGCCCACAGGTGGCGGCCTTCTTCGACGTTGATCTGGAACAGGTTGCGCAGGTCGTACATGCTGGGCGCGGTCAGGCCCAGGTGGCGCTGCTGCTCGACCGATGCGGGCTCGGTGTCGCCTTGCGTCACGATGATGCGGCGCAGGTTGGCGCGGTGTTCGCCAGGCACGTCTTGCCAGGCTTTTTCGCCGATGTGGTCACCGAAGTGGATCTTGCGGTCTTGCTCGCCGGGATTGATGAACACGCCCCAACGGTAGTCGCGCATCTTGACGTGGCCAAACTGGGCCCAGCCTTGCGGGTCAACGCTCACGGCCGTGCGCAGGTACACGTCCATGTCGGTGGAGCCTTCGGGGCCCATGTCGTCCCACCAGTTGATGAAGTTGGGCTGCCACTGCTCCAAGGCGCGCTGCAGCGTGCGGTCTTCCGACAGGTTGACGTTGTTGGGGATTTTTTCGCTGTAGTTGATACCGGACATGAGAGTCTCCAGAAATTAAAGCAACGGTGGGGTCAAATTTCGGTTGCAGCGCGGACCACCGGGAACCACGCTGCACAACGTCAAAACCTCAAACGCGGTTCAAGTCGAACTGGACTTTTTCGCCCTTGCCGTAGACCTTCAGAGCACCCTTTTCGCCAACGGCGTTGGGGCGCTGGAAGATCCAGTTCTGCCAGGCGGTCAGGCGACCGAAGATGCGGGTCAGCATGTTTTCCTGGCTGGCAAAGCGCAGGTTGGCTTCCAGACCGGTCAACGCGTCAGGCGACATGGAAGAACGCTCTTCCAGGGCCAGGCGAATTTCGTCAGCCCAATCGATGTCATCAGGTGCAGCCGTGACCAAGCCCAAGGCCAGGGCCGCGTCAGCGTCCAGCGCTTTGCCGATGGCGCCGCGTGCGGCTTCCATGGCGGGCACTTCTTCGTAGAAGCGGCGCTGCAGGCGGGTCTGGTCGTTGACCATGGGGAAGAAACCGAAGTTCATCTCGCTCAATTGGATCTTGGGGGCCTTGGCGGCATCGTCGGGCAAAGCCAGCATGTAAGCGCGGTCGGCGCAAAAAGCCAGCTCGGCGAGTGTGCCGACAAAACAAGTCCCCCCTTCGATCAGGGCGAACAGGCTGCGCGAAGACACGTCCATGCGGGCCAGCGTGCGGCGCAGGTGGCCAATGGTTTCACGCACCAGCCAGTGGTCTTTGTGGGCCAGCAAGGTCGCGTCAGATGCCAACACGGCAGCCGCGTCGCCCGCTGTCTTCAGCACCCAGGTGCCGATGTCCAGTTCGTTGGTGCGCATGTGCAAGATGGCGTCGTCGAGTTCGCGCACCATCTGCAGGGGCCACCAGTTCACGCCTGCGGCTTCGATGCCGGCGATGTCGGTGGGCTGTGTCGTCGCTGGGGCTTTGACGGTGAAAGTGGCGATGCGCTTGGCACGGTCAATTTCCACAGTGACGTTGGTGTAAGTCAGGGCATCGGCTGCGATGGTGCGGTTCAGTGGGGTCAATTCCACGCCTTTGGCGCCTGCGGTGCGGATGCTGCCGGCAGCCAGTTTTTTGGCACGGGTTTGGACGGCTTCCTTGAACACGGCAGGCTTGGCGATCGCGTCCACCAGACGCCAGTCCACGGCTTTTTGACCGCGCACGCCTTCGACGCTGGTGCAGAAGATGTCGGCCAGGTCGTGGCGCACATGGCGCTTGTCGGTCACGCGGGTCAGGCCACCGGTGCCGGGCAACACGCCCAGCAAAGGCACTTCAGGCAGAGACACCGAAGAAGAACGGTCGTCGACCAGCACGATTTCGTCGCAAGCCAGGGCCAGCTCGTAGCCACCGCCCGCGCAAGCGCCGTTCAGGGCGGCGACGAATTTCAGGCCGTCGTGCTTGCTGGAGTCTTCGATGCCGTTGCGGGTTTCGTTGGTGAACTTGCAGAAGTTCACTTTCCAGCCGTGGGTCGACACACCCAGCATGAAGATGTTGGCGCCGGAGCAGAACACGCGGTCCTTCAGGCTGGTCACCACCACCGAGCGCACTTCGGGGTGCTCGAAACGGATGCGCTGCAGCGCGTCGTGCAATTCGATGTCCACACCCAGGTCATAGCTGTTGAGCTTGAGCTTGTAGCCAGGGCGGATGCCGGCGTCTTCGTTGATGTTGATCGACAAGGTCGCGATCTCGTCATCAAAGGCCAGGTTGATGTGTTTGTATTGCGAAGGGTTGGTTTGGTAATCAACCTGGAAAGCTTGCGTCATGTGAGTGTCTCCGTTGAGGAAGGTGGATCTTGATTACAGTCAAAAAATGCATTTCAGTGCATGTTGCATTGAATTTTAGTGCAGGTTAACCCAGCATACAACATGCACTTTAATGCATTTACTAAGTATTTACCCTAGGAAATGCATTTTTCTTCCACCCATCAAACCGGCAGCGTCAAATGCTGGCGCACCGAAGTACGCAAGGCTTCAAAAGCCTGGTCTTCGCTGCGGCCACTGGTGTTGATGGCCAAGTCGGCCTTGGAATAAAAAGCCGAGCGTCCTTCCAGGATGCGCTTGAGGTCTTCCATCGCCTCGCGGCTGGCGGCCATGGGGCGCATGTCGCCTTGCGCGGCCACGCGGCCCATGTGGTCAGCGGCATCGGCCTGCAGCCAAACGGTGGTGCAGTGCGAGAGCAGCAGATTGAAGTTGGCCGAGTCCGACACCAAACCGCCCGGCGTGGCGATCACCACCTCGGGGTAAATCTGGATCGCCTCTTCGAGCGCCCGGCGCTCGTAACGGCGGTACGCATTGGCGCCATACAGATTGTGGATCTCGCTGATCTGACAACCGGCAAACTGCTCGATCTCACGGCTCAACTCAATGAACGGAAAGCCCATGTCATCGGCCAGGCGCTGCCCCAGCGATGTCTTGCCTGCACCGCGCAAACCGATCAGGGCGATGCGGTTCTTGCGCTCTTGTGCATTGCCGCCTTCGCCAAACATTTCGCTCAACTGCACACGGGCGCGGCGCAAATCGGCCTCGCTGCGCTTGGAGAGCAACTCTCGGATCAGCAGCCACTCGGGCGAGGTGGTGGTCACGTCGCCCAACAACTCGGCCAAAGAACACTGCAAGGCACTGGCCACTTGCAGCAGCACCAGCACCGAGACATTGCCGGTGCCGTATTCCAGGTTGGCCAGGTGGCGCTCGGACACCTCGGCGGCCAAGGCCACCGCACGGCGCGTCATGCCCTGGCGCGAACGCAGCGTGCGCACACGCTCGCCCAGCGCCTCCAGAAATGGACTGCGCTTGGTCTCCGGCTCTGGTGGCGCCATCAATGCGGACTCTTGACTGCTCATGTTCAACTTTTGATCAAAGACAAGGGAAAACCCTTAAATTTCAACAAACCCAAAACATGCACTTTATTGCATACTCATGGGCACGCACAATAGTGCATCAACTGCTGTTTATACCGCCAACTGGACAGCAAGAACAGTTTTTTGTTGCATGCGAGTGCATGCAAGCCCTGACAACCTCTTGGAAAGCACCCCATGACCACCGCATTGCTCCCCAACTTTTTCGCAGGCCGCTGGCAAACCGGCACCGGCGCAGGCACGCCGATGTTGGACCCGGTGCTGGGCACCGAGCTGGCCCGCGTGTCGAGCGCAGGCATCGACCTGGCCGAAGGCTTTGCCTTTGCCCGTGAGCAAGGCGGCGCGGCCCTGCGCGCCCTGAGCTACGGCCAGCGCGCAGGCCTGCTCACCAAAATCACCGAAGTACTGCAGGCCAACCGCGATGCCTATTACGAGATCGCCACCGCCAACAGCGGCACCGTGGCCAAGGACTCGGGCGTGGACATCGACGGCGCCATCTTCACGCTGGGCTACTACGCCAAGCAGGGCGCGGCGCTGGGCGATGCCACGCTGCTGCTCGACGGCGAGCGCATCCGCATGGCCAAGGACCCGGCTTTCCAGACGCAGCACATCCAGGTACCCACACGCGGCGTGGCGCTGTTCATCAACGCCTTCAACTTCCCCAGCTGGGGCTTGTGGGAAAAAGCCGCCCCGGCCCTGCTTGCAGGCGTGCCCGTCATCATCAAACCCGCCACCGCGACCGCCTGGCTGACCCAGCGCATGGTGAAAGACGTGGTCGATGCGGGCGTTCTCCCCGTGGGCGCTTTGTCGGTCATTTGCGGCTCGTCCGCAGGCCTGATGGACCAGCTGCAAGCCTTTGACGTGGTGAGCTTCACCGGCTCGGCCGAGACCGGCAAGATCATCCGCAGCCACCGCGCCGTGACCGAGCTGTCGGTGCGCTGCAACATCGAGGCCGACAGCCTGAACTCCGCCCTGCTCTCGCCCGCAGCCACGGCCGACAGCGAAGCCTTCAAGCTGCTGGTGGCCGAAGTCGCCCGCGAAATGACTGTCAAATCGGGCCAGAAGTGCACCGCGATCCGCCGCGTCTTTGTGCCCCGCGCACTCTACCAAGCCGCCGCCGAAGCCATTGGGGCGCGCCTGGCCAAAACCACCGTGGGCAACCCGCGCAACGAAACCGTGCGCATGGGCGCCCTGGTCAGCCAGGAACAAAAAGCCAGCGTGCTGGCGGGCCTGGCCCAGCTCAAGACCGAAGCCACCGTGCTGTATGACGGCAACACCGCTGCCCTGGTCGATGCCGATGCCAACAGCGCCTGCGTGGCCCCGGTGCTGCTGGGCACCGAACAGCCCATGGCCGCCAAAGTGCTGCACGCGGTCGAGGTGTTCGGCCCCGTGTCCACCCTGATGCCTTACGACAGCATCGACGAGGCCTACGCCATGATCCGCCGCGGCGAAGGCTCACTGGTGTGCTCGGTCTACAGCGAAGACCCGGCCTTCACCGCGCAAGCCTCGATCGAACTGGCCAGCAGCCATGGCCGAGTGCACGCGATTTCGCCCGACGTGGCGGCCCTGCACAGCGGCCACGGCAACGTGATGCCCATGAGCCTGCACGGCGGCCCCGGCCGCGCCGGTGGCGGCGAAGAGCTGGGGGGCCTTCGTGCGCTCAACTTCTATCACCGCCGCAGCGCGGTGCAAGGCAGCGCGCTGGCCCTGGACGCATTGGCCGCCCAAGGCGGCAAACTGGCCCTGTGAACCCTTTGTAGGAGCCGCGCCCTCGCGGCGAAAACACCTCAGAAGACACATCGCTGCGAGGGCGCAGCTCCTACACCATTTGCAAAAGCAGCCCCTTTGAAGAACACTGAGAGAACGAGGAGACAAGCATGACCCGAGCCGTGACCCCACCGCCCACCGACTTCAACTTTGCACAGCACCTGATCGCCACCAACGCAGGGCGCAGCGCCAAAACCGCGCTGATCGACGACGTGGGCGCTTTGACCTACGGCGAGTTGACCGAACAGATCCGCCGCTTCGCCGGTGGCCTGAAAGCTCTGGGCCTCAAGCGCGAGGAACGCGTGCTGCTGCTCATGCAAGACAGCAGCGACTGGGTCGTGGCTTTTCTGGGTTCGCTCTATGCGGGCGTGGTGCCGGTCGCCGTCAACACGCTGCTGACTGCCGAAGACTACGCCTTCATGCTGAGCAACAGCCGCGCCCAGGCCGCCTTGGTGTCGGGCGCCTTGCTGCCCACCTTGCAAGCAGCACTGGATCTGAACAAAACCGAAGTGCAGCACGTGGTGGTCTCGCGCCCCAGCGCAGCGCTGGCGGCTGGGCAATGGCACATGGCCGATCTCGTGGTACAAAGCACCCCGGTGCTGCCCGCCCAGACCCTGGCCGATGAACCGGCCTTTTGGCTGTATTCCTCGGGCTCCACCGGCAAGCCCAAGGGTACGGTGCACAGCCAGGGCAATCTGTACTGGACCGCCGAGCTGTACGGCAAAGATGTGCTCGAACTGCGCGAGAGCGACACCGTCTTCTCGGCCGCCAAGCTCTTCTTTGCCTACGGCTTGGGCAATGCGCTCACCTTCCCCTTGAGCGTGGGCGCCAGCGTGGTGCTGATGGCCGAGCGCCCCACCCCGCAAGCCACTTTCAAACGCATGGTCGACCACCAGCCCACCGTGTTCTACGGCGCGCCCACCGGCTACGGCGGCATGCTGGCCAGCCCCGACCTGCCCGCCAAGAGCCAGGTCGCGCTGCGCCTGTGCTCGTCGGCTGGTGAAGCCCTGCCGCGCGACATTGGCGAGCGCTGGACAGCCCACTTCGGCTGCGAAATCATCGACGGCATTGGCTCCACTGAAATGCTGCACGTCTTCTTGTCCAACCGCCCGGGCGACGTGCGCTACGGCACCACCGGCAAGGCCGTGCCCGGCTATGAAGTGCAGCTGCGCAACGAAGACGGCAGCGTGGTCACCGGCCACAACGAGATCGGCGACCTCTACATCCAGGGCCCCAGCAGCGCCTTGATGTACTGGAACAACCGCGAAAAAACCCGTGACACCTTCCAGGGCGTGTGGACCAAAAGCGGCGACAAGTACACCCGCGACCCCGACGGCTACTACACCTACGCAGGTCGCAACGACGACATGCTGAAAGTCAGCGGCATCTATGTCTCGCCTTTCGAGGTCGAAGCCACGCTGGTGCAGCACCCGGCCATTCTGGAAGCGGCCGTGATCGGCAAGGAAGACACCGACGGCCTGACCAAGACCAAGGCCTTCATCGTGCTCAAACAAGGCCAAAGCCTGACGCAAGAAGAGGTCAAGGCCTTCGTGAAAGAGCGCCTGGCACCCTACAAGTACCCCCGCTTCATCGAGTTCGTGGCCGAGCTGCCCAAGACCGCCACGGGCAAGATCCAGCGCTTCCGTTTGCGCGACTTGGAAAACGCCGCACGCTGAAACAAAAAAACCGGCCGAGGCCGGTTTTTTGTTGGGCAAGCGTCCGATCAGGTGTCCTTGCTGACCTTGATGGTCGGGAACTTGCTGGAAAAATCTTTGGCCTTGGCCGCGATCTTGATCGCCACCTGGCGGGCCACGGCCTTGTAGATCTGGGCCACTTCGCCGTCCGGGTCCGACACCACCGTGGGTTTGCCGTTGTCGGCTTGCAGGCGAATCTGCATGTTCAAAGGCAAAGCGCCCAGGTAATCGATGCCTTTGTCGGCGGCGTAGCGCTTGCCACCGTCTTCGCCAAAAATGTGCTCCACATGGCCGCAGTTTGTGCACACGTGCACGGCCATGTTTTCCACCAGCCCCAAAATCGGCACGCCGACTTTGTCGAACATCTTGATGCCTTTTTTGGCGTCCAGCAAAGCGATGTCCTGCGGCGTGGTCACGATCACAGCACCCGTCATGGGCACGCGCTGGCTCAGGGTCAGCTGGATGTCGCCGGTGCCGGGCGGCATGTCCACGATCAAATAATCCAGTTCTTTCCAGTTGGTCTGGCGCAGCAGTTGCTCCAGCGCCTGGGTGGCCATGGGCCCGCGCCAAATCATGGCCTCGTCCTGGTCGACCAGAAAGCCAATGGACATGACTTGCACGCCGTAGTTTTCCATCGGCTCCATGGTCTGGCCGTCTTCGCTCTCGGGACGGCCTTCAATGCCCATCATCATGGGCTGGCTGGGGCCGTAGATGTCAGCGTCCAGCAGGCCCACCTTGGCCCCCTCAGCGGCCAGCGCCAGCGCCAGGTTGACGGCGGTGGTGCTCTTGCCCACGCCGCCCTTGCCCGAGGCCACGGCCACGATGTTTTTGACTTGCGGCAGCAAGGCCACGCCGCGCTGGGCGGCATGGGCCACGATCTTGCTTGTCACATTGGCCGACACATTGCTCACGCCCGCCACGCCTTTGGCGGCGGCAATCAGGGCTTGACGCAGGGCCGGGATCTGGCTCTTGGCGGGGTAACCCAGCTCGACGTCAAACGACACATCTCCGCCTTCGACGACCAGGTTTTTCAGGGTTTTGGTGGAGACGAAATCTTTGCCCGTGTTCGGGTCGATGACGGTTTGCAGGGCTTGCAGGAGTTGTTCGGGGGTCGCCATGGGGGTCGGACGCTTTCTGAGCTATCAAAGAGATGGGGCGCAGTTTACCGACAACTGCCCCCTGCACCCTCTAAAATCGCGGATTCCCCTACAAGTTGTCCACCATGTCTGCCCCTACCCGCCAGCTGTTTGTCACCACCGCCTTGCCTTACGCCAACGGCAACTTCCACATCGGCCACATCATGGAGTACATCCAGGCCGACATCTGGGTGCGGTTCCAACGCATGCAGGGCAGCCAGGTCAACTTTGTGGGTGCCGACGACACGCACGGCGCACCGATCATGATCGCGGCCGAGAAAGCGGGCAAAACACCCCAGCAGTTCGTGGCCGACATCGCGGCGGGCCGCAAGCCCTATCTGGACGGCTTTCACATCGCTTTTGACAACTGGCACAGCACCGACGCGCCGGAGAACCACGAGCTGGCCCGCCAGATTTACCGCGACCTGCGCGACATCAGCGCAGCCGACGGCGGCTCGCTGATCGAGGTGCGTGCCGTGGAGCAGTTCTTTGACCCCGAAAAGAACATGTTCCTGCCCGACCGCTTCATCAAAGGCGAGTGCCCCAAGTGCCACGCCAAAGACCAGTACGGCGACAACTGCGAGGTGTGCGGCGCGGTCTACGCGCCCACCGACCTGATCAACCCCTTCTCGGCCCTGTCGGGTGCCAAGCCCGAGCTGAAAACCTCGGAGCACTTTTTCTTCAAGCTGTCCGACCCGCGCTGCGTCGAGTTTTTGACCCAATGGACGCAAGACGGCAAGCTGCAACCCGAAGTGGCCAACAAGGTCAAGGAATGGTTCAGCGTGCGCACCAACCCCGACGGCACCACCAGCGAAGGCCTCGGCGACTGGGACATCTCACGTGATGCGCCCTACTTTGGCATCGAAATTCCCGACGCACCGGGCAAGTACTTTTATGTCTGGCTGGACGCGCCTGTGGGCTACCTCGCGTCGCTCAAAAACCTGCTGGACAAGCGCGGCGAAGACTACGAGGCCTACATGGCCAACCCGAATCTGGAGCAGATCCACTTCATCGGCAAGGACATCGTCACCTTCCACACGCTGTTCTGGCCCGCCATGCTGCACTTCAGCGGCCGCAAGACGCCCAACAAGGTGAACGTGCACGGCTTCCTGACGGTGAACAACGGCGAGAAGATGAGCAAGAGCCGGGGCACGGGCCTGGACCCGCTCAAGTATCTGAGCCTGGGCATGAACCCAGAGTGGCTGCGTTACTACCTGGCCGCCAAGCTCTCAGCCCGCAACGAAGACATCGACTTCAATGCCGAAGACTTCATGGCCCGCGTGAACTCGGACCTGATTGGCAAGTTCGTCAACATCGCTTCGCGCTCGGCCGGTTTCATCGCCAAGCGTTTTGCAGGCCAGTTGGGCAGCGTGAGCACTGACGGCCAAGCGCTGTTGAGCGCGCTGCAAGCGGCCACCCCCGGCATCACCGCCCTGTATGAAGAACGCGAATACGGCAAAGCGCTGCGCGACATCATGCTGCTGACCGACAAGGTCAACGCCTATGTCGACCAAAACAAGCCTTGGGAGTTGGCCAAGCAAGAAGGCATGGATGCCCGACTGCACGACGTGTGCACCGCCTGCATCGAAGCCTTCCGTCTGCTGAGCCTGCAACTCAAGCCCGTGCTGCCGGCGCTGGCTGCTCAGGTCGAAGCCTTTCTGAACGTGACGCCCTTCAACTTTGCCCAGGCGCAAAACCTGCTGGGTGCGGGCCATGCCATCAATGCCTACCAGCACCTGATGCAGCGCGTCACCCCAGAACAACTCGAAGCCCTGTTCGAGCCGCCTGCAGTGGTCGAAGAAAAAATCATACCCGGCGGCGAAGAGATTGCCCCCACCATCAGCATCGACGACTTCGCCAAGGTGGATTTGCGCATTGCGGAGATCGTCAACTGCGAACCGGTCGAAGGCTCGGTCAAGCTGCTGCGCCTGACGCTGGACGTGGGCGAAGGCCGCACGCGCAATGTGTTCAGTGGCATCGCCAGCATGTACAAGCCCGAAGACCTGATTGGCAAACTCACCGTGATGGTGGCCAACCTGGCCCCGCGCAAGATGAAGTTCGGCATCAGTGAAGGCATGGTGCTGGCCGCCAGCCATGCCGACGAAAAAGCCGAACCCGGCATCCATGTGCTGCACCCCTGGCCCGGCGCCAAGCCCGGCATGCGCATCCACTGACAGCGGACACGCCCCATGAACTGGCTGCAAGCAACTCAGATTTTTCGTCCTCGTTTGCTCGACAGCCTGCACGGCTACAACCGCCAGAAACTGGGGCAAGACATCGGCGCAGGCATCACTGTCGGCATCGTGGCCCTGCCACTGGCCATGGCCTTTGCCATCGCCTCGGGCCTCAAGCCTGAAGCGGGTCTGTTCACCGCCATCATCGCGGGTTTTCTGATCTCGGCTCTGGGCGGCAGCAAAGTTCAGATTGGCGGACCAGCGGGCGCTTTCATCGTCATCGTCTATGGCATTCTGGAACGCTACGGCTTGGCCAACCTGATTTTGGCCACAGCCATGTCGGGTGTGGTCCTTTTCCTCATGGGGCTGTTCCGGCTGGGCAGCCTGATCCGCTTCATCCCGGTGGCGGTGGTCATTGGCTTTACCAACGGCATCGCGGTGCTGATCATGCTTTCACAGGTCAAGGACTTTTTGGGCCTGAAAGTCACGGCCATGCCTGCGGACTTTTTTGGCATGCTCAACGCACTCGCCAGCAACCTGGGCAGCACCAACTTGGCCGCCTTGCTGGTGGCCTTGGGCTCCCTGTCCTTGCTGGTGGGCTGGATGCGTTTGGGTCGACGCCTGCTGGAAACGCGCTACCAATGGGTCAGCACCATCCCCGGCTCCATCATCGCCTTGTTGTTTGCCACCCTCGCCAGCATGGCACTGTCCTTGCCCGTCGAGACCATCGGCAGCAAATTCGGCGGCATACCCGCCACCTTGCCCTCGTTTCACTGGCCCGCCTTCAGCTGGGACAGTGCCCGCTTTCTGATCATGCCCACGCTCACGTTGGCCTTGCTGGGCGCCATCGAGTCGCTGCTGTGCGCCCGCATCGCCGACAGCATGGTGGACGACCGCCACAACCCCAACCAGGAGTTGATGGCCCAGGGCGTGGCCAACTTCGTGACGCCCTTTTTTGGCGGCATGCCGGCCACAGGCACCATCGCACGCACCGTCACCAACATCAAAAGCGGGGGCACCAGCCCCGTCTCGGGCATGGTGCATGCGTTGACATTGCTGGCTGTGGTGCTGGTCGCCGCACCCTTAGCGGGAAACATCCCGCTGGCCGCCTTGGCCGCCATCTTGATGTTCGTCGCCTGGAACATGGGGGAATGGCGCGAATTCATGCTGTTGCGCCAGTACCGCACGCCTTACCGCATCACACTGCTGGCGGTATTTTTCCTCACGGTGGTGTTTGACCTGACGGTCGCGGTCGAAGTCGGTTTGGTGGCCGCGTGCTTGACCTTCATCTACCGCATCTCCAGCCTGAGCCGCAGCGAAGCGGTGAGCCCTGTCGAGCACCCGAGTCTGGCAGCGCATGGCGCCAACATCCAAGCTTGGCGCCTGTACGGCGCACTGTTTTTCGGGGCTGTGAAATTGATCGAAGAGATCGAAGACCAACTCAGCACACCCTTGCTGGTGGTGGACCTGAAAAACGTGATCTATGTGGACTCTTCAGGTGCCGACGCCTTGATGAACCTGATCCACACCTGCCGCAAGAAACAAGTTCAACTGATTGTTTGCGGCTTGATGCACCAGCCATTGGACATTGCGCGCCGCAGTGGCCTGCTCAAGCACCTGGAAGGCCAGCTCGAGTCTGACCTGCCTGCAGGCCTGGCCCGTGCCGTCAGTCAGGCGAACGCCATGGACCGGTAAAATGCCCTGTGATACGGTTTGGCAGATTCCAGGCCTGCCCGAACCCTTTGCTTTTTGAGTGAAAACACCATGTCCATCTTCCGCCGCCCCGACTACCAGTCCGACACCACCCAGTTCATCAACCAGCTCAAGACCCAGCGTCCTGAACTGGATGCGCAGCAACAAGAAGGCCGTGCCCTGCTGTGGGACAAGCAGCTGAGCCGCGACGAGCAGCAAGCCTTCAAGGCAGGCCGCGTGGCCCAAAAACCCTACGTCTACCAGACACTGGCCTGATCTGAGGCCTTGCGCCTTGGCATCGAGACACCCATGAGCACCCAAGCCACCGAGCTGCCCCAGCCACTGGACAGCACGCCTGCGACCATGCCGCAGGTGGTGGACCAGGTCGCCCTGGCCCGCCTGTATGGTGAGCCCCTGTTCTCGATGCCCACCGACCTGTACATCCCCCCGGATGCGCTGGAGGTGTTTCTGGAGGCCTTCGAAGGGCCGCTGGACTTGCTGCTGTATTTGATCCGCAAGCAAAACTTCAACATCCTCGACATCCCCATGGCGGGCGTGACCCGCCAGTACCTGAGCTATGTCGACGAAATCCGCCAGCACAACCTGGAGCTGGCCGCCGAATACCTGCTCATGGCGGCCATGCTGATCGAGATCAAGTCGCGCATGCTGCTGCCCCCCAAGAAAGTGGCCGAAGGCGAAGAAGCCGAAGACCCGCGCGCCGAGCTGGTGCGCCGCCTGCTCGAATACGAGCAGATGAAACTCGCCTCGATGCAGCTCAACACGATCCCGCAATACGGGCGCGACTTCATCAAGGCCGAGGTCTACATCGAACAAAGCCTGCAGCCGCGCTTTCCGGATGTGAACCTGGACGAATTGCAATCGGCCTGGCGCGACATCATCAAACGCGCCAAGCTGGTTCAACACCACAAGATCAGCCGCGAAGAACTCAGCGTGCGCGAACACATGAGCATCGTGCTCAAGCACCTGCAAGGCCGCAAATTCGTGGAGTTTGAAAACCTGTTCGACCCCACCCTGGGCGTGCCGGTGCTGGTGGTGACCTTCATCGCCTTGCTGGAGCTGGCCAAGGAAACCCTGATCGAGATCACCCAAGCCGAGGCCTTTGCACCGATCTACGTGCGGCTGGCCTACACGCCCAACTGAGGCGCGATCAAACCGATTCGCCGCGTGGGCCGCGGCCCATCAGCACCTGCACGGCTTCGCGCGCTTGAAGACGACCATCCAGCAAAGCCACCACCGCCTCGGTGATCGGCATGTCCACACCCAGACTTTGCGCCCGCTGCCAGACAGTGCGGGCGCTGTACACGCCTTCGGCCACATGGCCCAGCGAGGCCACGGCCTGCGCCAGGCTCAGGCCCTGGGCCAGCAAAAGGCCCACTTTGCGGTTGCGACTCAAATCGCCGGTGGCGGTCAGCACCAAATCGCCCAACCCCGACAAGCCCATGAAGGTCTCGGCCTTGGCCCCCAGGGCCAGGCCCAGACGGGTCATTTCGGCCAGGCCGCGTGTGATGAGGGCTGCACGGGCGTTGAGCCCCAGGTCCAGGCCATCGCACAGGCCGGTGGCAATGGCCAGCACGTTTTTGACGGCCCCGCCCACTTCCACCCCCACGATGTCTTCGTTGGCGTACACCCGCAGTGCCGAGCCATGGAAAGCTTGCACCAGTGCGTCGCGCACCGTGGCATGAGGGCTGGCCGCCACCAGCGCAGTCGGTTGGCTGCGGGCCACTTCGAGGGCGAAGCTCGGGCCACTCAGAGCGCCGGCTTGCAAATGGGGGGCCACCTGGGCTTGCACTTCGTGCGGCATGAGGCCGCTGCCGGACTCGAAGCCTTTGCACAGCCAGGCCACAGGACCGGGCACAGCATGCAAGGCCTGTAAAGTGGCGCGCAGGCCCGACATGGGCGTGGCGACGATGAAGAGGTCTTGTGCCTGGGCCTGCGCCACCAGCGGCGCCAAAGGGCCACTGAGGATGTTCAAACCAGAGGGCAAGTCCACGCCCGGCAGGTACCGGCCGTTTTGGCCCTGATCACGCAGGGCTACGGCTTGCGCCTCATCGCGGGCATGCAACCGCACCGCGTGGCCAGGGATGCGGCAAGCCGCCATCGCGATGGCGGTGCCCCAGGCGCCAGCGCCAATGACCGTGATGCGCATGCGCCAATGTCCTGCAAATTACTGCTGGGTCGCAGCGGCTTGCGCTTGCTGCTGCTCGTACATGGCCTGGAAGTTGATCTCGGCCAGGTGCACAGGAGGGAAGCCAGCGCGGGTGATCAGGTCCGCCACGTTGCCGCGCAGGTAGGGGTACACGATCTGAGGGCAGGCGATGCCCATGATGGCGCCCATCTGGTCTTCGGGCACGTTGCGGATTTCAAAGATGCCGCCTTGCTTGCACTCGACCAGGAACACGGTCTTGTCGCCGATCTTGGTGTGCACGGTGGCGGTGACACAAACTTCAAACACGCCTTCGGCCACTGGGGTGGCTTCCACGCCCAGCTGGATGTCCACGCTGGGTTGCTGCTGCTCCAGCAAGATGGCGGGCGAATTGGGCTGCTCCAGCGAAGCCTCTTTCAGGTAAACGCGCTGGATCTGGAAAACAGGGGATTGGGCTTCGGTGTTGACAGCGGTATCGGTCATGAAGTTCTCTTGAAGAAAAAATACGGGCAGTCCACAGGGGACCGCCCAAGGATGAAACAGGTCAATTATCAGCGATCAGAAACAGGCCAAGGGCGCTGCCCAGCCTGTGAAAACCCCAAGGGTTTTCAGGCCGCTTGCAGCAAGGGCAGCAAGCCGCCCTTGGCGTCGAGTGCCATCAGGTCGTCACAGCCGCCCACATGGGTGTCACCCACATAAATTTGCGGCACAGTGCGGCGGCCTGTGATCTGCATCATGTGGTCGCGCTGAGCGGGGTCCAGGTCGATGCGGATTTCTTCGATCTGCTCCACGCCTTTGGCTTTGAGCAACTGCTTGGCACGCACGCAGTAAGGGCAGACGGCGGTGGTGTACATCTTGACGTTTTGCATGGGGAGTTCCTTAGGTATCAGGCTTTTTCGACGGGCATGCTGGCCGCTTGCCAGGCTTTGAGGCCACCGGCCAGAGACTGCACGTTCTCAAAACCGAGTTTGCGGGCCGTGGCAGCCGCGCGGGCCGAACGGGCCCCCACCTGGCAAACCATGACCACCTGGGCCGATTTGCTCTTGACGAGCTGGGCCAATTTTTCTTCCAGCTGCCCCAAAGGCAGGTTTTTGGCACCGATCACATGGCCACGCGCGAATTCGTCGGGCTCGCACACATCGATGACGATGGCTTTTTCGCGGTTCATCAGCTGCACCATGTCCTGGGGGCTGAGGCCTTGGCCTTTGCTCAAAGCAGGGAAAAGCAATGCCAGACCCGAGGCCAGGGCCACGGTGATGAGCATCCAGTTGTCGAGGAGAAATTTCACGAATCAGACCTTTGTAAACCACAAAATACCGGCCCGTCAGCGAGCCGCCAAGTCCAGATTCTAAAATGCGAGGCTTTCCCCCTGTTTTTCGCAGCCTGTGCTGCTTTGCCAATATGTACAAAATCGTCCTGATCCGCCACGGCGAATCCACCTGGAACCTTGAAAACCGCTTCACCGGCTGGACCGATGTGGACCTGACCCCCACCGGCGTGAGCCAGGCCATGTCGGCCGGCAAACTGCTCAAGGCCGAAGGCTGGGACTTTGACCTGTGCTACACCTCGGTGCTCAAGCGCGCCATCCACACCCTCTGGTAGACCCTGGACGAGATGGACCGCACCTGGCTGCCCGTGGTCAAGGACTACCGCCTGAACGAGCGCCACTACGGCGGTCTGCAAGGTCTGAACAAAGCCGACATGGCCAAGCAGTACGGCGAAGAGCAAGTGCTGATCTGGCGCCGCAGCTACGACACCCCACCGCCCGCCCTGGAAGCCACCGACCCCCGCTGCGAGCGCAACGACCGCCGCTACCCCAATCCCGAGGCCGTGCCCTTGACCGAGTGCCTCAAAGACACCGTGGCCCGCGTGCTGCCTGCCTGGAACGACTCGATCGCCCCCAGCATCAAGTCCGGCAAGCGCGTGCTGATCGCGGCGCATGGCAACTCGATCCGCGCCCTGATCAAGTACCTGGACGGCATCTCCGACAGCGACATCGTGGGCCTGAACATCCCCAACGGCATCCCGCTGGTGTACGAGCTGGACGAGAACCTCAAACCGATCCGCCACTACTACCTGGGCGATGCCGCAGCAGCCGCCGCAGCAGCCGCCGCCGTGGGCAACCAAGGCAAGGCCTGAGGCGCACAGGGCGGCGCTGGATCGCTGCACTGGCTCTTTACCTGAAATTACAGGCCCACCCCGGCAGGGGCTGGGCCTGCGGTGTATATTGACCTGCATCTCCTACAGGGAACAGACAAGCAATATGGGACAGAAACTCAAGATCGTCGGTTGGCTCAGCGTGGGCGCTCTGGCGGGCGCACTGACCACCGTGTCGCTGCAAACCGTCGCACGCGGCAACATGGCGCCATTGCCACTCGAAGAGCTGCAACAACTGGCCGCCGTGTTTGGCATGGTCAAGAGCGACTATGTCGAGCCGGTGGACGAGAAAAAGCTCATCACCGAAGCCATCTCCGGCATGGTCTCGAGTCTGGACCCCCACTCGCAGTATTTTGACAAAAAGAGCTTCAAGGAATTTTCCGAAGGCACCTCCGGCAAATTCGTCGGTGTGGGCATCGAGATCAGCCAGGAGGACGGCCTGATCAAGATCGTCTCGCCCATCGAGGGCTCCCCGGCGGACCGCGCAGGCCTCAAAACCAATGACCTGATCACCAAGATCGACAGCACCGCGGTCAAAGGCCTGTCGCTGAGTGAAGCCGTCAAGCGCATGCGTGGCGAGCCCAACACCAAAGTGGTGTTGACCATCTTCCGCAAGGACGACAGCCGCACCTTCCCGGTGACCATCATCCGTGAGGAAATCAAGACCCAATCGGTCAAGGTCAAACTCATTGAGCCGGGCTATGGCTGGGTGCGTGTGTCGCAATTCCAGGAACGCACCGTGGAAGACTTTGCCCGCAAGGTCGAAGACATGGTCAAGCAGTCGCCCCAGCTCAAAGGCCTGGTGCTCGACCTGCGCAACGATCCGGGCGGCCTGCTCGACGCCGCCGTGGCCTTGTCGGCCGCCTTCCTGCCAGAAAACGTCACCGTGGTCTCCACCAACGGCCAGCTCGAAGAAAGCAAATTCACCTACAAGGCCTCGCCCAAGTTCTGGCGTCGCAACGAGAGCAACGACCCGATCCAGCGCCTGACGCAAGCCACCGGTGGCGTGCTCAAGAAAGTGCCCTTGGTCGTGCTGGTTAACGAAGGCTCGGCCTCGGCCAGCGAGATCGTGGCTGGTGCCCTGCAAGACTACAAACGCGGCACCTTGATGGGCAGCCAGACCTTTGGCAAAGGCTCGGTGCAGACCGTGCGTCAATTGGGCCCAGACACCGCGCTCAAGATCACCACCGCCCGCTACTACACGCCCAATGGCCGCGCCATCCAGGCCAAGGGCATCGTGCCCGATGTGATGCTCGACGAGACCGAGAACGGCAACCTGTTTGCCGCATTGCGCACCCGCGAAGCCGATCTGCAAAAACACCTGTCCAACGGCAAAGGCAAGGAAGACGAGAAGCTGGACCCCGAGCGTGAAAAAGCGCGCGAAGAGGCCCTGAAGAAACTCGAAGAAGACGCCAAGAAACCCCTTTCAGAGCGCCGCCTGCCCGAGTTTGGCTCCGACAAGGACTTCCAGCTGCAGCAAGCCCTGAACCAGCTCAAGGGACTGCCCGTCAAAGCCAGCACCACACTGGCAGAACGCAAGGCCGAGAAAAAAGACGAGTGAGCGCCATGGATGACGCCCAGCTGCTGCGTTATTCGCGGCACATCCTGCTCAATGAACTGGGCATCGACGGCCAGGAAAAACTGCTGGCCTCGCATGCCCTGATCATTGGCGCAGGCGGCTTGGGCTCTCCGGTCAGCCTGTACCTGGGCAGTGCAGGCGTTGGCCACATCACCGTGGTCGACCATGACCAGGTGGACGCCACCAACTTGCAACGCCAGATCGCCCACACCCTCGACCGCGTGGGCCAATACAAGGCCGAGTCGGTGCGCACCGCGATTGCCCAGATCAACCCCGATGTGCAAGTCAACGCCATCACACAACGCGCCGATGCCGCCTTGCTGGACACGTTGGTGGCACAAGCCGATGTGGTGATCGACTGCTGCGACAACTTTGAAACCCGCCACGCCGTCAACCACGCCTGCGTGCTGCACGGCAAACCGCTGGTGTCGGGCGCGGCCATCCGCATGGACGGTCAGGTCTCGGTCTTTGACAGCACCCAGGCCGATGCCCCTTGCTACGCCTGCATCTTTCCGCCCGACCAAGCGCCCGAAGAAACCCGCTGCGCCACGATGGGCGTGTTCGCGCCGCTGGTGGGCATCATCGGCAGTGTGCAAGCGGCCGAGGCCCTCAAGATTTTGAGCGGCATGGGCAGCCACATGGCCGGACGCCTCTTGATGCTGGACGGGCGCGACCTGTCCTGGACCGACATCCGCATGGGGCGCAACGCCCAATGCCCTGTTTGCGCAGCACACCGGAGCCGATCCGCTGCTTGAACCTTACGTCGGAGCTGAAGCGCCGACCAGCAAAAGTCCAGCCCACACCCCATCCTCAATTCAATGGCGCATGGCAAGTGCCATGAAATTTTCGGAACACCGGCGGAGCCATCGCAGCGTCGGATGCTGCAAACAAGCCACGTTTGTCTTTTTGAGCCCGCTTTTGCAGCTTCGCATAAGGCCCAGCCCCCACCCGGTAGCGGTAAGCCCAAGCCATGCCGCTGCGGACCATCTCGGCCCCCAGATCCACCCCATCCAGACGCACTTGCACCACCTGCCGACCGTAATGGTCTTGCGCCAATTCCTGCACTTGTACGGTTTTTCGCAGCGCCAGACGGATCATCGCGTCGCGTGATGCTTCACCACCGGGCTGACAGGTTTCGGGCGCGTCGATGCCATCGATACGCACTTTGACAGGCTCCTGTTGCCCTTGCGGGACCAGCAGCAAAGTGTCGCCATCCATGACCCAACTCACCCAGGCGGTCGTCGCCACGGCCTCATCCGCCCAAGCCACAGGACAAGCCAGCAAGCTGCAAAGCAAGCCCAGCGCCATGCGGGAAAAGTTGGATGCGCTCACAGGCTTCACGTGGTGCTGCCTTGCACCGGGGCCCGCGCAGATGCAGACGCAGAGCGCCCTCTGCGGCGGTCCGCCTTGGGCAAATCCGGGCCCAGCGTTTCTTGCAATGCCAACGCCTGCTGGCGCAAGCGCTCCAGCGCGTCATCCAGCGCTGCGGCCTCAGCGGACGACAGCACCGACAGGATGCGGCTGTTGATGTCCTGGATTTGCGGCATCAATTGCGCATACAGCGCCTGCCCGGCCGGCGACACACTGACGCGCGCACTGCGCCGGTCGTGCGGCAAAGTCGTGCGCACGATCAATTTTTTCCGCAACAAGGCCGTGATGGCGCGCGACGTACGCGCCCGATCGCGGTGCATGCGCTCTGCCAGCGCCGAGGACAGCAGGCCTTCGGGATGCGCATGCAACTGGGCCAGCATGCCCCACTCGCGGCGCGTGATGCCATAGCCGCCTTCGCACAGGCGCACCACCATCGCGCCAGCGGCGGCCGACAGTTGGCCGATGCGGTAGAGCAACAGGTCATCGACCGAAGCCAAGCGTTGAGATGGAGACAGTGTCATCGGTGGCATCAGGGTTTTCAGGGAGGATGGTTGATTAGATCAATCACCTCAAAACAGCATACATTGTGGCTCAGAAGCTTGCGCGGCTTGGGTCATCGCAAGTCCTCATCGATCCACCCTGGAAAATCGCTTTCATGATGAAATCCATTCGTCACCGCCTGGGTTATGGCCTGCTGCTCATGGCAGCCTTTTGCGCCCATGCCCAGGAAAAACCGCCCCTCAAAATTCTGGTGGGCTTCCCGCCCGGTGGCTCGGCCGACGTGATGGCGCGGCTGGTGGCCGACGCCTTGCGCGAAGATTTCAGTCCGATCGTGGTCGACAACAAACCAGGCGCGGGTGGCCGCATTGCGCTGAACATGGTGAAGACCGCCAAGCCCGATGGCCAGACCGTGATCGTGCTGCCCAGTGGTCCGATGGTGCTATTCCCTCACGTTTACAAAAAACTCGACTACGACGCGGTCAAGGACTTCACACCGGTCTCGCAAATTGCCCGCTTTCAGTTCGGCGTGGTGGCAGGTCCGGCTTCGGGCGTGAAGAACGTGGGCGAGATGATCGCCAAAGCCAAAGCCCAACCAGGTGCCAACAGTTACGGCACACCAGGCGCAGGCACTTTGCCCCACTTCATGGGCGTGCTGATGGAGCAATCTGCCGGCGTGCAGTTGAACCATGTGCCCTTTCAGGGCGGTGCCCCAGCCAACAATGCCTTGCTGGGTGGCCATATCGATTACAAGTTTGACGTGGTCAGCGAAACCGCTGAGCTGCACCGCAGCGGCAAGGCCCGCATCATTGCCGTCACAGGCAGCAAGCGCGACACACAAGTGCCCGAAGTCCCCACACTCAAGGAGTCAGGCATCAACATGGATGCGACGGCCTGGTTCGCCATGTATGGCCCTGCTGGCCTCAAGGGTGAAGCCTTGGACCGCCTGGAAAAAGCCATGATCAAAATCGTACGCCTGCCCGTATTCAAAGACAAAGTACTCCAACTCGGCTATGAGCCGATCGGCTCCAGCTCGGCCGATCTGGCGGCAGCCCAAAAAAGCGACCTGACTCGCTGGGAAAAACCGATCAAATCCACCGGCGTACAGCTGGATTGACAACCAAGGGAGAACAACATGCACAACCTATTTTTTCGCCACAGCCTGCTGGGCATCTTGGGGCTGCTGATCGGGACGGCCAGCATCGCCCAGACGGCCCCGTGGCCGATCAAACCGGTCAAGTTCATCAACAGCTTCCCACCCGGCGGGCCTTCAGACATCCTGGCGCGTGCTGTCGGCGATGTGTTACAAAAACAATTCAACCAAGCCTTTGTGGTGGAAAACAAGGCCGGGGCCTCAGGCAATGTGGGTGCCGATGCGGTCGCCAAATCTGCCGCCGATGGCTATACCTTGCTGTGGGGCATCGACACCACCCACACCATCAACCCGCACATCTACAAAACCATGCCGTTCAAGGAAGCGGACCTCAAGCCCGTCATGGTGATCGCCAGCTCGGGCCTGTTGGTGGGCGTGCATCCCGGCACACAGATCAAGACACTGCCTGAGTTCATGCAAGTCGCCCGTCAACGCAGCCTCAACTTCAGCTCTGGTGGCAACGGCTCGCCAGGCCACTTGTGGGTCAACATGGCCAACCTCGCAGCGGCGACCCGCTTGGTGCACGTGCCTTACCGTGGCAATTCGCCGGCAGTGCTGGCGGTCGTGGCTGGCGAGGTGGATGGCGGCACGCTGGCCACAACCGGCATGCTGCCCCAAGTCAAAAGCAACAAGGTGACGGCCTTGGCCACGACCAGCCGCAAGCGTTCACGCGTGGCCCCCGAGATCCCCACCGTCGGCGAACTGGGCCACAAAGAGCTGGAAAGTGAAGTGGTTTACGTCGTCATGGTCCCAGGTCAAACCCCAGAGTCCACCATGCAAACGCTGAGCAAAGCCTTGCTGGATGCACTCAACAGGCCTGAACTGCAAAGCAAGATCCAGGATCTGGACATGGCCTACGAAGGCCTGAGCGGCAGCGCAGCAGTCAACCGTCTCAAAGGACTGTCGGACCACTACGGCCGCGTCATCCGGGCGACTGGCATGAAAGTCGATTGAAACGCCCCCGCCTGAGTCCATGACCACCAACCCACGCCCCAACATCATCTTCATCGTGGCCGACGACCTCGGCTTTGCGGACCTGGGCTGCTATGGCGGTCGCGATGCGCAGTTCGGCAAGGTCTCGCCCGTGCTCGACCAGCTGGCCGCCAAAGGCCTCAAATTCACACAGGGTTACGCCAACTCGCCCGTGTGCTCGCCCACCCGCTTTGCGCTCATGACGGCCCGCTACCAATACCGCCTGCGCGGCGGTGCCGACGAACCCATCAACAGCAAGAGCAAAGGCAGCACCGTGCTCGGCTTGCCGCCCGAGCACCCCAGCCTGCCCTCGCTGCTCAAGGCCAGCGGTTACCGCACAGCCCTCATCGGCAAATGGCACCTCGGTTACCCGCCGCACTTCAGCCCGATCAAGTCGGGCTACGAAGAATTTTTTGGCCCCATGTCAGGCGGCGTGGACTATTTCACCCATGCCAGCAACAACGGCACGCACGACCTCTACACCAACGAAGAAGAAAAACACGAAGACGGCTACCTGACCGACCTGATCTCGCACAAGGCGGTGGATTTTGTGCAGCGCATGGCCCCCGGCGCTGCGCAAGGCACGCCCTTCTTTTTGAGCTTGCACTACACCGCGCCACACTGGCCCTGGGAAACCCGCGAAGACCACGCGCTGGCAGCCGAGGTCAAGGACAACCTGTTCCACCTGCACGGCGGCAACATCCACACCTACCACCGCATGATCCACCACATGGACGAAGGCATTGGCTGGGTGGTCGATGCGCTGCAAAAAACCGGGCAACTCGACAACACCCTGATCGTCTTCACCAGCGACAACGGCGGCGAGCGTTTCAGCGACAACTGGCCGCTGGTGGGCGGCAAGATGGACCTGACCGAAGGCGGCATCCGCGTGCCGTGGATCGCGCACTGGCCTGCCGTGATCGCGCCCGGCGGCACCTCGGCCCAGCACTGCATGACCATGGACTGGTCGGCCACCATGGTCGAGCTGGCAGGCGCCAAGGCCCATGACGACTTGCCCTTTGATGGCGTGTCTTTGGCCCCCGTGCTGCGCGATGCCCAGCACCAGTTTGAGCGGCCCCTTTACTGGCGCATGAACCACCGAGGCCAACGCGCCCTGCGCATGGGCGACTACAAATACCTGCGGGTGGACGGCAACGACTATCTGTTCAACATCCCGGCCGACGAACGCGAACGCGCCAACCTGGGCGGGCGCCAAGCCGAGCGCTTGCAAGCCATGCGCGCTGCGTGGGAGGCGTGGGACGCCACCGTGCCCGCCATCCCCGAAGACGCGACGGTGAGCCTGGGCTACTCGGTCAAAGACATGCCGCAGCGCTGAGGCACGGGCGGCTAAGATCAGGCATGGTTTCCATGCAACGTTTTTTGACTTTTCGCCACTGGCCGCGCTTGAGCGCTGATCTGGCCCGCACCGAAGTGCTGGCCGGACTGACGGTCGCGCTGGTGATGGTGCCCCAAGCGGTGGCCTATGCGGGCCTGGCGGGCATGCCCTTGGTCACAGGGCTCTACACCTGCCTGGTGCCCGCTTTGCTGGCCGCTTTGCTGGGCAGTGCCAACCGCTTGTCGGTCGGCCCTGCTGCGCTGACCTGCGTGCTGATTGGCGCATCGCTGACGGGCATGGCCGAACCAGGCTCGCCTGAATGGGTTTCACTGGCCGTGTGGCTGTCATTGTTGTCGGGCGGCATCCAGCTGCTGCTGGGGCTGGGCAATTACGGCTGGCTCATCAACCTGGTCAGCTCCCCGGTGATGATGGGCTTCACGCAAGCGGCTTCCTTGCTGATCATGGCCTCGCAAGTGCCCGCCTTGCTGGGTGTGAAAGCCTGGAGTTGGGACGTGCAGACCTGGGGTGTCTGGATGACTGGATGGCCTGCCCTGTTTGGCTTGGCAAGCCTGATCGCGCTCTTGTTGTTGCGCAAATTCAAGCCGCGCTGGCCCGGCATCATGCTGGTGATGGCGGCGGCCTCGGCCTTGGGCTATGCCAGCGGGTATGAACAACACGGCAGCGTGGTGGGCCTGTTGCCTGCTGGCCTGCCTGACTTTTACTGGCCACACTGGCCTGGTCTGGACATGCTCAACCAGTTGTGGGTACCCGCCATGGTGATCGCCCTGGTGAGCTTTCTGGAGACCGCATCGAGCGCCCGCATCGAATGCCAGCGCGACGGCAAACGCTGGGACGACAGCACCGAGTTGTTTGCTCAGGGCCTGGCCAAACTGGCCTCGGCTTTCTCAGGCAGCTTCCCAACCAGCACCTCGTTTTCACGCTCGGCCCTGATGCTGTACGCGGGTGCCCGCTCGGGCTGGGCCGTGGTGGCCTCCATCGGTTTTGTCTTGCTGGCTTTGCTGCTGCTCATGCCCGCGCTGCAATATGTGCCGCGCTCGGTCATGGCCGCTGCCGTGATCGTGGCCGTGCTCAACTTGTTCCAGCCCAAACAGTTCCTCAAACTCTGGCGCATTGACCGGGTCGAGACCATGACCGCGGCGGTGACTTTTGCGATCACCCTGGCCACGGCACCGCGCATCTATTGGGGTGTGATGGCGGGCGTGCTGGTGGGCCTGAGCCACTTTTTACACACACGGCTGCACCCGCGCATCATCGAGGTGGGCTTGCATCCGGATGGCAGCTTGCGCGATCGACACCTGTGGAAGCTGCCGCCTCTGGCACCCCATTTGTATGCCTTGCGCATGGACGCCGAGCTGGACTTTGCCGCTGCCAGCGGTTTCGAACGCGCCATCACCGAACACTTGGCGCTCAACCCCGAGGTGGCGCATGTGTGCCTGTTTGCACACCCGATCAACCGGGTCGATGCCACGGGTGTGGAAACCTTCAGTCAGCTGCAAAGACAACTTTTCAGCCGTGGCATCACACTGCACATCAGCGGCATCAAGCTGCCGGTGGAGACCGCCCTCAAACGGGCCGGAGAATTGCACGCAAGCCCATGGCTCAAGATGTACCGCACCGACGCCGATGCGCTGCAAGCCTTGGCACAGTTGGCGCCGCTGCCCAATGACATCGCGGCGGCCAACATCTGAAACAGGCGTGGGTCAGTCGATGGTCACGCCACCGTTTTTGATGACCTGACGCCAACGCTCGGTGTCTTCCTTCATCCATTGCGCCATCTCTTCTGGCGTATTGCCTACAGGCTCGGCCCCCACCTCGGCAAAGCGGCGTTGCATTTCAGGGGTGCGCAAGATGTCGCTGATCAGACTGGACAAGCGCTGCGCGATGGCCATGGGCGTTTTGGGGGGTGCCA
This sequence comes from Limnohabitans sp., assembly GCF_030158565.1. Lineage (GTDB taxonomy): Bacteria > Pseudomonadota > Gammaproteobacteria > Burkholderiales > Burkholderiaceae_C > Limnohabitans_A. Next base: position 25,258 of record NZ_JAOASQ010000023.1, read on the forward strand.
CCAAGGCGAACCAGGCCACCGCCACCACGCCGGGGACGATCTCCTGCAAGGCAGGCGTCTGCGGCATGCTCGGGATGCGCTTGGCGCTGGTGACGGCCAGAACCTTGAGCTTGCCATTGCGCAAATGGGCCGAGGCTTGCGCCACATTGCCAAACATCACGTTGACATGCCCGGCCAGCAAATCGGCCATGGCCGGCGCATCGCCTTTGTAGGGCACATGGACCAGCTTGGTGCCGGTTTTTTGCTTGAACAACTCTGCTGTCAGGTGCGCTGTGGAGCCGTTGCCTTGAGAGGCATAGCTGAGTTTGTCGGGGTTGGCTTTGGCGTAAGCGATCAGCTCTTGGACCGAATTGGCGGGCACCGAGGGGTGCACCATCAAGGCATTGGGCACCAAAGAGAACACCGTGATCGGCACGAACTTGGCCGGGTCGTAATTGAGCTTGGGGTACAGGCTCACATTGATCGACAAAGGCGGCGGCGGCGCAGCCATCAAGGTGTAGCCGTCTGGTTCGGCGTTGAACAACATCTCGGCGGCGATATTGCCTGCCGCACCCGGCTTGTTGTCGATCACGATCGTTTGCCCCAGCTTGCTGGACAAGGCTTCCGAGACCAAGCGGGGGAACAAGTCGGCACTGCCACCTGCAGGGTTGGGCACCAAAATCTTGAGGGTCTTTTGCGGCCAGGCTGCAGGACTTTGCGCCCCCGCAGTGGTGGCCCACCCAGGCAAGCTCAGGGCCAAAGAAGCGCTCAGGAATTCACGGCGACGGTGGTGTGTCATGGCAAGCTTTCAGCGTTTCAAAGGGGAATGACCAACAAGGTTTCGATGATGCGCGAGTCGTACAAGAACAAGCGCTTTTTGAAACGCGGTCCCTCTGGCGTGATCAGAACTTCGTCATGGCATTGGCCGGTGGAAAAAATGGCCATGTCACCGTCCAGCGACATGGTGCGCACCACCAGGTAATTCGAGCGCACCTGCAGCACGCCATCGGCCTCGCCCACGATTTGCACACCCGACAGGATGTGCCGGTAGTGGTGTGGCTCGTAAATGTTGGCCACGCGCATGGACTTGATGCGGTCGCGCAGCTGCGCGGCACTGCGGGCGTCGATGATGGCCATGGGCAAGCCCCGGTCATGGTTGAAGCGCGACTGCACGGTGTAGCGGCCATCGGGCAGCAAGAGCGCTGCAATGGCTTCCACCCGGTCTTCGTCGATGGCACGGGCCCATTCGTAGATGAGGTTTTCAACCGCCCGGAAATGTTGATCGTGTTGCGCGCTCATGCCAAGTCCATGTCTGATCGGTAGTTGTGCCAGAAGTTGCGGATGGCGCGCTCCGAGAGTTTGCTGGTGCCGCCGCTTTCCAGCGTTTTGCCGCCCATCTCAATGAAGCTCTCGCCGCTTTGCCCATCGGCCATGGCTTTTTGCATCATCTCGCAAACAGCCGCATCCTCGACCGAGATCATGCCGGCCGATCCGGCCAGATTGGCTTGCACCAAGCGGGTTTGCGTGGTGGCCTCGTCGTCATCGGCGAAACCAAAATAGGTCCAGACCAAATCCGACTCGCCCACACCGCGCGGAATGAGCTGCCGGGTCGCCAAGCTGTTGGCAATTTGGTGGAGCACGAAGCTGGGGTAGGTCGTCAGGATCTGCACGCTCACGCCATCACCAAACTCATCACGCCACTTGAGGATGCTGGGGTCCTCCAGCTTCATGTCGTCGTTCACGGACCGCAAGGCGGCGCTGGTTTTGTCAAAGTCTTCCGACTTTTTTTCGGTGCCGGCCTTGGTGTAGAAATACACATGGCGGCCGCTTTGATCGAGCGTCATGCCCGACTCTTGGGACTGGCGCGACAAACCAAAGGTGCCGTAGAAAGTGTGCAGGATGTTGGCGTGGTACGAGTCCCGAGGGTTCTCGTGGTACGTCTTCCAGTTGGCATGGATGCGCTGGGTGTCGTAGCCCAGCACCTTCAAAGGCTTGTGCAGCACACGTCGGATGCCTGCGGCCACATCACCCAGCCAGGCTTCCAGGGACTCGACATCATGAGAGAAGGTCGCAAAGACCAGACCGCAAATCGTTTCCACACGCAATTTGTGCAGACCATGTTCGGACAGTTGAAAGTCTTTGGGTAAGCCGCCCTCGCCGCGCAAACCGTGGCTGAACGCCGCGTGCGTGAGGTCACCTTTGAGGTTGTAGTTCCAGGCGTGGTAGACGCAATAAAGCTTCTTGACCTGGCCAAAGGCATCGCGGCACAGCATATTGCCCCGATGCGCGCAGCGGTTGACCACCGCATGCAGTGAGCCATCTTCCGCCCGGGTCAGCACCACCGACTGGTCACCGATGTAAGTGGTTTTGAAGCTGCCCACCTCGGGCACTTCGGCCTCCAGGCCCAAATAGTTCCAGGTCTTGCCCCGGAAGATCTTGACTTGTTCCTGTGCGTAAATGTCTGGGTCGGTGTAGACCCAATACGGGGCCCGGGTATAGCCCTCGGCAGGCCATGGGCGGGCAGTCTTTTCTCGCGAGCTGGTGGGGCCGCGCACCACGGCTTCGTGGCTGGCATGGGCTGGCGTGTTCATATCGGTCAAGCTGGGCTTTCACGTTGGAGAATGGTTAAGCCCAAACATAAGGCCAAGTCCTCAGGGCACTTGTCATGCAGATGACTGAGCCAGCCAGCGTGCAGAGCACGCATTTCCCAATGAGCCGACAGGCTTGCGCATGCGCCGCAACTCCAAAGTTCAACTTGGAATCTCCGCCTCGACCAGCAACGCCAGCAAAGTCAACGACTCTTGCCAACCCAGACAACACATTTCGGGCGGGATCATCTCGGGGATGCCCGACTGCTCGATGTTCACCTCGGTACCCACCAACACAGGCTTGAAAGTCACCGTCGTGGTCATCTGCCCAGGCAAATTCGGGTCATCAAATGTGTCGGTGTGGCTCAAACGCTCGTTGGGCAACAGCTCCAAAAAGGTGCCACCAAAGCTGTGCGACTGTCCATTGCCCAAATTGGTGAACGACATGCGGTAGCTGCCCCCCACACGCGCATCCATCTCGTGCACTCGACCGGTGAAGCCGTGCGGCGGCAACCACTTGGCCATGGCATCGGGGTCGATGAACGCACGGAAGATGCGATCAGCAGGGGCACGCAGCACGCGTTGAAAACGGACGGTGTGGGTCATGGAAAGTCATTCCTTCAGAGGGACTTGAAGCTTATCAGGGGCACAACAGCCTGCTCGCCCGATGCTTCACACTTTCTGTGCTTCAAGCGGTGATCGAATGCATGGACACTGTGATTATTTACAGTATATTCAAGGCATGCTCCGCACCCTCTTCGTTGACTTCAACAGCTACTTCGCCTCGGTCGAGCAGCACCTGAACCCGGCCCTGCGTGGGCGGCCGGTGGGGGTGGTGCCGGTCGTGACCGATTCCTCGTGTTGCATTGCGGCAAGCATTGAAGCCAAGGCCTTCGGGGTGAAGACGGGCACGGGCGTGGCCGAGGCCAAGCGTTTGTGTCCGGGCATCGCCATCGTGCTGGCCGACCATGCCAAATATGTCGAGATTCACCAGCAAGCCGTGGCGGCGGTGGATCGGATCGTGCCAGTGCGTCAGGTGTTGTCGATTGACGAGATGGAGTGCGAGCTGACGGGCCGCTGGCGTGAACGTGACCGGGCCATCGCATTGGCGCATCAGGTCAAGGCCGAGGTGCAGCGCAGCGTGGGCGAATGCCTGCGCAGCTCGATTGGCATCGCGCCCAACACGCTGCTGGGCAAGCTGGCCTCCGACATGCACAAGCCCGATGGCCTGACGGTGATCGAGCAGCACGAGTTGCCCGAGCGGCTGTATCCACTGAAGCTGTCAGACATTCAAGGCATTGGCCCGCGCATGCGCGAGCGCTTGTCGCGCTGCGGCATCGAGACGATGGAACAGCTCTATGCCGCGCCGCGAGATTTGCTGCACACAGCTTGGGGCGGCTTGGCGGGGGCTGACATGTACGACAAACTGCGCGGCCAGTGGTACGGGCCACGCGCCACCGTGGCGCGGTCGCTGGGGCATTCGCATGTGTTGCCGCCCGACTTGCGCCACCCCGAGGGGGCCCGCCAAGTGCTGCACCGGCTGACGCAAAAGGCGGGCATGCGGCTGCGCAAGCAGGGCTTTTACGCCACGGCCATGCAGGTGTTTGTGCGCTGTGACCACCGCTGGCAGCGCGAATCGGGCGGCGAGCGCTCTGTGCAGGTGGGCGAAACACAGGACACCGGCTTTTTGCTGAACACGCTGGACCAGCTGTGGTTCAGTGGCTTGCACCGGTTGCAAGGCCCCAAGGCCGTGGGCATTCAGCTGTGCGGCTTGGTGCTGGCCAGTCAGCACACCCCCGATTTGTTTGACACCTTGCCTCCCCCCGAAGCCACTGCTGCACAAACCTTGCAAAACCACAGCACATTGCGCGACCGGGCCCGCCTCATGTCGGCTATGGACGCACTCAACCGCGCACAAGGCAAAAACACGGTGTACTTCGCCAGCGCCCACCACACGTTGGATGCCGCGCCCATGCGCATCGCGTTCAACCGGATTCCGGATCTGGAGACGGAGCGCTGAGGCTGTGGTGGGAGCGGCGCCCTCGCCGCGATAGAGCGCTCGCAGACCTCAGACATTCGCCGCGGGGGCGCGGCTCCCACACGGTCAGGGATCAAAGGGTCAGGCGGTGACGATCCAGCCTTCGAGCGGATCGCAGGGCGGCAAGCCGTATTGCGAGTGCCCGGCTTCGTGCTGCTGCTGCGCCCAGGCAGCCTGCATCAGGCACAAGGTGGCGTCGAGCGCATCGCCGCTGGCGTCATCGGCCAGGCGGCCCATCAGCGCATTGCTGGCCACCAGACGGAAACCCAAGCGGGTTTGCCCACGCTCGAGCGCGCCCAGCAATTCGCGCCGGGCCAGCAGGCGCTCGGGCGTTTGCTTGGCTTTGTCGTCGCTTTTGTAGCTGCGGTTACCCAGCATCTCACGCGCCAGCAAGCCGGGGTAGGCCTCCAGCGCCACGCGGCGGGCATCGCCCGCATGCAAACCGGGCAGGTGCACACCCGCTTGGCGCAGCAGGGGCACACCCGCGTGCAGCATGTAGGCCACGGGCGGGTTGACCCATTTCATGGACGGGCTGGAGCCTGCGGGTTTGTCGGCAGCGCGGTGCGCAAACTTGCCGCCAGCCGGGCGGGCGTTGCAAAACGCCGCAAACTGTTCGCGAATTTGGGAGCGCTCCAAGGCACAGTAATGGTCCATGCAGGCGGTCCAGTCGGTGGGCCAGCCCAGTGTCTCGACCAGCTCACGCGGCAGGCCAAAGGGCAGGTCAAAACCACCCACCCAATCGGCAGGCTGCGCCAGCCACTCGCCAAACGCACTCAGGGTGTCAAAGGTGTGCAGGGCTTGCAGCTGCACCCTGCCCTGCCGCGCCTGGCCCTGTGCCAGCACGATGGGCTTGCGCTTGGAGGGGCTGCTGGAGAAATCACAGCCGATGAGATGCATGGGTAATTTCGCGACGAGGGCGTCGCTCCTACAGAAAAGCCTCGGCTCGGACCTCTTCTTTTGCGACAGAAGTGAACGCCTAAAGCGTTAGGCCCGGCCGATGATGGATGCAGTGGCCATCAGCTCTTCGAGCAGGGCCAGCGACACTTTGCCCGACACGCTGTAGGGGTCCAGCTCGGCACGCTCGGAGTACTTGAGCAAGATGTTGGTGTTCACGCGCGAGGCGTCGACCTGGCCCATGGTCCAACCACCGAAGCGGCGCTCGCTGATTTCTTCGTAATGCAGCAAAACCACATCCTTGTGGCGCGCGTCTTTCTGGATGTGGCCATACAGATCGCTCACGGCATTGCGCCCGCCTTCGATGGCTTGCAAAAAGATGCCGCCGCCGTAGCACAGGATGCCGGTGATGCCGCTGGACGGGTTGAACTGGCGGGACTGGGCCAGGATGGATTCGATGGTCTCCGCACGGGTGTCCACAGCGCGGCTGGCGTAAAGCAGGCGTACCAACATGGTCAGTTCTTTCCAGGAATCAGGGACAGGAATTCACGGCGCAGGTTCGGGTCCTTGAGGAAGGCACCGCGCATGACCGAGTTGATCATCTTGCTGTCCATGTCTTTCACGCCGCGCCAACCCATGCAGTAGTGGCTGGCCTCCATGACGATGGCCAGGCCATCGGGCTGGGTTTTGCGCTGGATCAGGTCGGCCAGTTGCACCACGGCTTCTTCCTGGATCTGGGGGCGGCCCATGATCCATTCGGCCAGGCGAGCGTACTTGGACAGGCCAATCACGTTGGTGTGTTCGTTGGGCAACACGCCGATCCATATCTTGCCGATCACGGGGCAAAAGTGGTGGCTGCAGGCGCTGCGCACGGTGATCGGGCCGACGATCATCAGCTCGTTGAGGTGCTCGGCGTTGGGGAACTCGGTGATCTCGGGGCCGTCCACATAACGGCCTTTGAACACTTCCTTCAAATACATCTTGGCCACGCGGCGGGCGGTGTCGCCGGTGTTGTGGTCGTTCACGGTGTCAATCACCAGCGAATCGAGCACACCTTCCATCTTGGCGGTGACTTCGTCCAGCAACTTGTCCAGCTCACCGGGTTCGATGAATTCGGCGATGTTGTCGTTGGCGTGGAAGCGTTTGCGGGCCGCATGGATGCGCTCGCGGATCTTGACGGAAACAGGAACGCCTTCGTCTTCGGGCGTGGCGGCAGAAGCAGTCATGGCGTCTGGGGCTTTCATTAACATGGCAAGGATCGTAACAGCGATTGAACAAGCTGGCCCGGCCGCCCGGCCAACACCCATGCCCGGGCGAAGGACTACGGCCTCAGTAGCGGTTGCCGCTCAAAAACAAGGCCAAGCGCATCAGGCCAAAGGCCACGCGGTCACGCAGCCTTTGCGGCCAGGGTCTTTGGGTGTAGGTATCGGCCACCACAGGGCTGCTTTGCTCATCGATGGCGCGGCTCAAGCGCTGGTGCAATTGCCGCGCAAACACCTGGTCGGCCACCACCACATTGGCCTCCCGAGCCAGCAGCAAACTCAAAGGGTCCAGGTTGGACGACCCCACCGTGGCCCAGGGGCGGTCGTGATCAGGGTCGACCACAGCCACCTTGGCGTGCAGAAAACTGGCTTCGTACTCATGAATCTCCACCCCTGCGGCCAACAACACGCCATAGACCGGCCGGGTCGCGTGGTACTGCATGAAATATTCGTAGCGCCCTTGCAGCAGCAAACGCACCCGCACGCCCCGCTGCGCCGCATGGATCAAGGCCTTGCGCAAACGACGTCCGGGCAAAAAGTAGGCATTGGCGATGACAATTTCATGGCGCGCCGCGCCGATGGCCCGCAAATACGCTTTCTCGATCTGCGTGCGGTGCAGCACGTTGTCACGCAAAAGCAAGCCCGCTTTGGCCACGACATGGGCCTGCGCCGCACCACCGGCCTCGTGCGACCAGGGCAAGTGCAGACCCGCCGCCCGAAAGGAGCTGAAGGCCTCGGGAAACTTTTGCTGACGCACATGGCGCACGCCCTGGATGCGCCACCACAGCTGCGACATGGTCTCTTGCATCTGCTGCACCAAGGCCCCTCGGGCGCACACTGCAAAATCAAAGCGGGGCTCGGGCAAGGCGCCATGATGCGGGTCATACCAATCGTCCAGGATGTTGATGCCGCCGCAAAACGCCAGGTGCCCATCGACCACGCACAGCTTGCGGTGCAGCCTGCGCCAACGGCTGGGGATCAACAAACCCAAAGTGCCCAAGGGCGAATAAATGTGCCAGGCCACACCGGCGCGCTCGAAACGCTCACGCCACTCGGCTGGCAGCAGGGGGGTGCCCACACCGTCCACCACCAGCCAAACCCGCACGCCTCGCAAGGCGGCGCGCTCCAGCGCTTCGGCCACCATCAAGGCCGCGCCGTGGAAATCAAAAATATAGGTTTCCATGTGCACCTGCGAGCGGGCTTGCTCGAGCGCCGACACCAGCGACTCGAAGTAGGCCTGGCCGCCCTCGATCAGCTTGATCTGGTGGCCGTCTCGCAAGGGCGGGTTGTGGCGCATCGTCAGTCGGTCCAAGCCAGCTCGGCCACCAGCGGCAAGTGGTCAGACATGCGTGGCCAGATGCGCCCAGCGGGCACCATGGCGCGCACTGGGCGAAGGCCACGGGCATAGACATGGTCGAGCTGGTTCAAGGGCAAGCGAGAGGGGTAAGTGGGTGTCGGCTGATCGCGCCACTCGGCAAAGCCCGAAGCCGCCATGCGCCGCCCCAGTCCGGTGCCCCAGTCGTTGAAATCCCCCGCCACCAACACTGACGCGTGGCTCGGAATGTGGGCTGCGATGTAGTCCAGCAAAGCTTGCGTCTGACGCACGCGGCTGGCGGGCACCAGCCCAAGATGCACCACGATCACATGCACCACGCGGTCCACCACCTGCACTTCGGTGTGCAAAAAGCCGCGCTGCTCAAACCGGTGGTCCGAGATGTCGCGGTGCTGGTGCGACAGCACGGGCCAGCGCGAGAGCATGGCGTTGCCATGTTCGCCGTGGCGCGTGGTGGCGTTGGTGCGGTACACCGCTTCGTAACCCTCGGGCGCCAAATAGTCGGCCTGCGGCTGGGCAGGCCAATGGGCAAAGTGAAGTGCTTCGCGCCGGTTCATGCGCCGCACTTCCTGCAGGCAAACGATGTCGGCATCCAGCTGCTCCACCGCATGGCCAATGTTGTGGATCTCCAGCCGCCGCACAGGCCCAAGACCCTGCACACCTTTGTGGATGTTCCAAGTGGCCACCCGCAGCGTGGGGTGTTCATGGCGCTGGGGCATCACGCACCCTCTTGGGCAAATCGCGGCAGCATCAAAATCGCTTCTGCGTTCGATGGCGAAAAACAGGTGTCCGCCGCCTGCTGCCAGTTCAGCCACTGCCATTCGGTGTGCTCGCTCGGACTCAGGGTCACCGGCGTGCCTTCGGGCACCAAGAGGCCAAACACCCGCTCGGTGTTGCGGCTGACTTCAGGCGCGTAACGCCAGCGCCAGGCCGGGTAGATGTCGTAAGTGTTTTCGAGCTGCCAGTCTTGCAACTGGCACTGCGGGTGCAGCGCATCGATGCCGGTTTCCTCTTGCACCTCACGCACGGCCGTCTCGGCCCAGTCTTCGTGCAGAAAATCCTTGCTGCCGGTGACCGACTGCCAAGTGCCAGCATCCACGCGGCGGATCAGCAAGACCTGACGGCTGGGGGTGTAGATCACCACCAGCACGGATTCGGGGATTTTGTAAATGCGTGACGCAGCGTCCATGCATTCATTCTAGGACGCTGCGTTCAGCCCACCGGACTGTCAGATCACAAAGGCACCGACAGTTTGATCCCGGTCATCCAATTGCGGGGCAGGCCGGGCTCGAAGTATTGCTTGGCCGCCTGGTTCACGACGACCGAGCCCACCATGGCGGTGTCTGTCACATTGTCCACACCGGCCCACAGTTCTGCACGCACCGGCCCCCACACACTGCGGTGACGCACGCGCAAGTTCAACTGACCGCCACCCGCTACACGGGCATCGGCATCGTTGAGATCATTGGCCCAGAAGGCCGAGCGCGCCACCCAGTCGGCCGAAGCGGACCAGCCCAGGGGGCGTGGATTGGCTTTGGAGACAAAGCCCTGCTCCGCCCATTGCATCGAGGCAAACAGCTGCTGGTCCGGAATGCCGGGCATGCGCTTGCCCGATGGCACAGGGGTGGTGCCCGAGCTGAAGTCTGCGTCATACACCGCCCGCAACCAGGCCATGGACAACTGACTGCGCCATTGGGCAGACCAGGCATGCTGCAAGGACAGCTCGCTGCCTTCGCGCAAAGTGCGGGCTGCATTTTTATACGCCGTCTTGCCGCCCGCACTCTTGAGCGTGACGATCTCATTGTCCGTAGTGATGCGGAACACGCTGGCGTCCACGCGTGTGGCAGCTGCGGGTGTCCATTTCAGGCCCGCTTCGCTGTGCTGACTGCGCGAGGCCAGCAAGCCCGTGTTGAAGAGCCCTTTGATCGCGCTGTTGTCCACTGTGTATGCCGCTTCGGCCAGAGTGGGCGTTTCAAAGCCCTTGCCCCAGTTGGCGTAAACATTGAGCGTGTCGAGCGCGTGCCATGTCGCCCCGAGCACGGGACTGGTGGCGATGTAGCGCACGCTGCCCATGCCATTGCCGTCGACCAAAGGCAAGTCGTCCCGGTTTTCCAGCTTGATCTGACTGTGGCGCAGACCAGCAGTGAAGGTGTAGGGGTTATGGCCTTGACCATCGGTCCAATGCCAGTTCACCTGGCCATAGGCGTCGTTGTTGCTGGCTTTGTTGAGTTCGTCGCGTTTGAGAGCACCGAATTTTTCACCGTTGACCGTGTCACCGCCCTGGCGGCGCTCGGCGCTTTGGTCCAGATCGAATCCGAGCACCCAATCCACCGGGCCGTGGGCCAAGTCTTGCGCCTTGCCTTTGAGCTGTGCACCCAGTCCGTAGAAGTCGCGTTCCAGGCCCACCCATGCCGAGCCGGCCACCGCCGTTCTGGCTTGGTATTGGAGGTTGGTGCGGGTGCCGGTGTACACGCGCCATTGCATTTGCAGGCTGTCGCTGAACCGGTGATCGAGCACCGCGCCCAGCTGGTTTTGCTGCACGCTTTTACGGGTGCGGTCCAACTCGGCGTTGTTGCCTGCGCGCCGTGGGTCGGGCTGCAGCTCTGACATTTTCAGGCCCAAAGGGTCCTGCGCCATCGGCATGTCAAAGACATTGGCCACCAGCTTCAGCTTGGTGTCTTCCTGCAGTTGCGTGGTCAGCACGCCATTGAATTGCTTGCGCTGTGCGGCGCTGTTCTTGCGGTAGCCGTCGATGTCGAAGGTGCTGTAGTCGGCCACGATGCCGACATTGCCGGTGCGACCGCTGAACTGCAGGTCATGGCGGCGCAGGCCATAGCTGCCCATGGTGGTGGAGACATCCAGCTGAGGCTGCTCCCCGGCTTCACGCGTGAAGGTCTGGATCACGCCACCGGCCGAGTTGCCGTACAGCTGCGCCAGAGGCCCGGTCAGCACTTCAATGCGCTCAGCCGAAGTCAAGCTCACCGTGGAGGCCTGGCCTTGCCCGTCGGGCGTGGTGGCCGGGATGCCGTCGGTGATCAGGCGTATGCCGCGCAGGCCAAAAGCCGAACGCGAGCCAAAGCCGCGAATGGAAATTTGCAAGTCCTGCGCGTAGTTGTTGCGGTTGAGCGCCACCACGCCGGGCACTTGGGCCAGGGCTTCTGACAGGTTGACTTGTGCACCTGCGTTGCGGATCGATTCGCCATCGATGACACGCACAGAAGCAGGTGCATCGAACTGCTTTTGCGCCAGGCGACCGCTTTGGACCGTGACTTCATCGGTGCTTTGCGCATGGGCCGTTGCGCCCACCAAACCCAAAACACCCGCGAGATAAATACGAGATTTCACATGCTGCTTTCAATGTCTGTCTTCAACGCCCTGCCGTCAAACAGGTTCAGGGAGCGATCTGGATTGGGATCGAGTTGTACCACGCGGCCAGGTCTTCGATTTGCTGATCCGTCAGCGGCTTGGCCATCAAGACCATGGTTTCGTTTTGCCGCTTGCCGCTGCGGTAGAGCTTCAACTGCTCATCGAGGTACTGCAAGGACTGCCCTGCCAAGTTGGGCGCACTGGGCAACGTGGCCAAGCCCTTGACACCATGGCATGCCGCACACTGGCTGGCGATGGCCTGACCGGCCTTGGGGTTGCCGGCCGCCTGCGCAGCAGATGTGCCCACAGCCAAAAGCCATACGAAAGACCAGCACAGTGAATCTGAAATTTTCATGAGGGAACTACCGAATAAATCCAACAAAAAGCACCCGGGGCTCACCCGGGTGCTTGACTTTCAAACCAGCGATCAGTTGCCGCTGTAGGTCACGCGATAGATGGCACCGGCGTAATCGTCAGAGATCAACAGCGAGCCGTCCTTCATCACAGCCACATCGACCGGACGGCCGTTGTAGATGCCGGTTTCGCTGTCCAGCCAGCCTTCGGCGAAGGTCTCCAGCTTGCCAGCCGTGCCATCGGCCTTGACGGGCACGTACTGGATCAGTGCGCCACTGGCGGGGCTGCGGTTCCAAGAGCCGTGTGCGGCCAGGAAAACACCACCCCGGTATTTGGCAGGGAACTGCTTGCCCGAGTAGAAGGTCATGCCCAATTGCGCCTGGTGGGCGGGCAACTCGACTTGCGGGAACACGACGTTGGCGGGCTCCTTCATGTCCTTCAGGTCAGCTGCAGCAGGGCTGCCTGCGACTTTGTAATGACCGCCCCAGTAGGGGTAACCGAAGTGCTCACCCTTCTTGGTCGAGCGGTTCAACTCGCCCGGCGGGATGTCATTGCCCAGGCCATCGGTCTGGTTGTCGGTCCACCACAGGGTGCCGTCTTTGGGGTTGAAGTCCTGGCCCACCGAGTTGCGTGCACCGATGGAGAACACTTCGCGGTTCTTGCCGTCCAGGTCCATGCGCACGATGCCGCCAATGCCCAAACGGTTGAACTCGTCGATCTTGTCGGCAGGCTGCACATTGAAGGGCTGGCCCAGCGTGATGTAGAGCTTGTTGTCCGGACCCACGCGGCAGGTGCGCGCACCGTGGTTGTAGGACTCGTACTCGGTCGGGATCAATTTGCCCTGTGGCACCACGGTGCCCACGGCCACGTCCGGACCTTCATAGAAGAACTCGGCTGCGGGGAAGGTCAGCACGCGGTTGTGCTCGGCCACGATCAGGAAACCGTCTTTGGTCCAGCACACACCGTTGGGCACCTTGAAGTTCAAGGATGGGGCAAAGGCCTTGACCTCGTCGGCCACACCATCGCTGTTGCGGTCGGTCACAGCCCACACGGTGGTCTTGCGTGTGCCAACAAACAGCATGTTGGTCGATGGGGCCACGGCCATGTGGCGAGCATCGGGCACGATGGCAAACAGGTCGATCTTGAAGCCCTCGGGCAACTTGATCTTCTTAAGGTTGTTGCGAATGGCGTCGGCGTTTTTGCCAGCTTGCGGCACCACGGGGATGTTCAGATCGGTGGTGGCCACCTTCATCTGCTGCATGGCGGCCAGGTTGTCCTTGCCTTGCTGTGCGTGGGCTGCAGTGGCCAGCAATGCCGCCACGGCCACAGCGCCAAAACGGTGAAATTTCATGGGTGTCTCCTGTTGAATGAAAATTTCAGCACCACTCGGGTGGCGTCTGAAGAAGTCTTTTCTTGACCCGATCAAGATCAGACATCCACGCGCAGTATTTGATGCATCCCCCTGACGATGGTGGTATCTCGTTACTTACAAGGTAAACCCTTGCACCGTTGGGCTTGCCTTGAAAAAGCGCTTTCTCCTCTGCCAGCAAGGCACTGCAGCCATGCGATCTGCCGTATTGAAAAAAATTAATGGCACTTGCAAATTTTTATCCGCACTCAAAGCGTTGTTTGGCGCGCATCGACTCACACAGGTGACAGCGCCACACACAGCGACTGACTACATTGCGCTGTCACGCCCAGAAGTCTTGGGATCCCTCCGCACAAAAAAGACCTGTCCATGTGTGAATACTTTGTCAAAGCAGACCCCAAGCAGTACGAACAAAAATCCCGCACCGTGCGCATCCACGGTGTGTTGACCAGCATCCGTCTGGAAAACATGGCCTGGGACATCTTGGCCGAAATGGCCGAGGCAGAGAACTGCACCACCAACGCGCTCATCACCAAATTCCACGAAGAAATCCTGGACCATTGGGGCGTAGTGCCCAACTTTGCCTCCTTCTTGCGCGTGACCTGCATGCGCTATTTGCGCCGCGGCATGATCGAACTGGAAAAACAGTTGCAAACCACCGATGGGCTGGACAACCCCCTGCCCGGCAACGTGTCCGCTTTTGAGCGCTTTACCCCCAGCATGGCCGAGGTCTTGCACAGCTGATGTGAGCTAGGACAAGCGCTAACATCGCGGGCATGTTCCAACACATTCAAAAAACCATGGACCATGCCGTGGTCCTGTCCGTCACAGGACTGACTGGCCCGGCAGGCCCTGCGGGTGCCCAACCCTTGTTGGACGCATTGCACTTCGACATTCCAGCGGGCGTCACAGCCCTGACCGGTGACGAAGGCACCGGCAAAACCAGTCTGCTGCGTTTGTTGGCGGGCGATTTGACCGCCGTATCGGGCAGTGTGAGCGTCGCACCTGACGACGACGTGTTCTGGGTGGACCTCCAAGGCGCCGAACACGACCAGGCCACCGTGCAAGCGTGCTGGGATGCCCTGAGCCCACGCTACCCGCGCTGGAACGAGGCGCTGCTGCAGGACCTGGCCGATGCACTCGACATGACGCAGCACCGATCCAAACGGCTGGAGATGCTCTCTAGCGGCAGCCGACGGAAGGTGATGGTCATCGCGGCCCTGGCCTCGGGCGCCACAGTGACGCTGCTGGACCAACCCTTTGCAGCACTGGACCTGAAATCCATCCGCGCCATCAAAGACTTCTTGCGCGAAGCTGCCGAGCACCCCAGCCGCGCCTGGGTCGTGGCCGACTACGAAGCGCCTGACGATTTGCCACTGGCCAGCATCGTGCATCTGTGATGCGGGCAGGGCCTTGACTGAGCCACCGCCACGGCGCAAATCCAAGCACTCAAATAAGCAACACAACACGCAAATCAACACATTTGCGATCTATGCCTCATAATGCACCGGTGCCCGTGATTAAAAAACGGCACAAGTCAGGTGATCGGTCAGTTTCGCGCGCTACGGCGGCACTTTTCGGGTTTGTTGTACTTTCGGGACCCCATCGCTTTGTTTTTTGTATTTCTGAGGAGTCCCCATGGGCAATAAACTTTACGTCGGCAATCTGCCGTACACCGTTCGCGACGAAGACCTGCAACAGGCTTTCGGCGAATTCGGCGCCATCACCAGCGCCAAAGTCATGATGGAACGCGACACAGGTCGTTCTAAAGGTTTCGGCTTTGTCGAAATGGGCAGCGATGCCGAAGCGCAAGCCGCCATTGAAGGCATGAATGGCCAATCTTTGGGTGGCCGCAGCATCACCGTGAACGAAGCCCGTCCGATGGAAGCTCGTCCTCCACGTACCGGTGGTTTCGGTGGTGGTGGCGGTTACGGCGGTGGCGGCCGTTCAGGCGGTGGCGGCTACGGCGGTGGCGATCGCTCCGGCGGTGGCGGCTACGGCGGCGGTCGCGGCGGCTACTAAGCCCTGCGTATCCCGTTAACGGCAGTGATGCCGTGACAAAATTTCTGGCTCAGCTTTGCGCTGAGCACAGACACAAAAAAGGCTTCAAGACTTCGGTTTTGAAGCCTTTTTTGTGGGTGCCCATCGGCCAGTGCCTGCATGGGCTGGGGCACAAAAACCAACGCCACCCGAGGGTGGCGTTGTGCGTGAAAGCGTCAGTGCAGTTTAAGCTTTGACCGCATCCACATTGCGCAAGCGGATGTGCAATTCGCGCAACTGCTTTTCGTCCACAGGGCTTGGCGCTTGCGTGAGCAAGCACTGGGCACGCTGTGTCTTGGGGAAGGCGATCACGTCGCGAATCGACTCGGCACCGGTCATCAGCGTGACGATGCGGTCCAGACCGAAGGCCAAGCCGCCATGTGGAGGCGCACCGTATTGCAAGGCGTCCAGCAAGAAGCCGAATTTGAGTTGGGCTTCTTCGGGCGTGATCTTGAGGGCATCAAACACTTTTTGCTGCACGTCAGCGCGGTGGATACGCACCGAGCCGCCGCCCATTTCCCAGCCGTTCAACACCATGTCGTAGCCCTTGGAGATGCACTTCTCGGGCGCGGTGACCATCCAGTCTTCGTGGCCGTCTTTGGGCGCGGTGAAGGGGTGGTGCACGGCGGTGTAGCGTTGGCTTTCGTCGTCGAACTCGAACATCGGGAAGTCGACCACCCACATTGGGGCCCAACGGTTTTCAAACAAACCGTTCTTCTTGCCGAACTCGCTGTGGCCAATCTTGATGCGCAAAGCGCCGATGGCGTCGTTGACGATTTTGTCCTTGTCGGCACCGAAGAAAATCAGGTCGCCGTTTTGCGCGCCCGAGCGCTCCAGCACGGCGTTGAGGGCCGCGTCGTGGATGTTCTTGACGATGGGCGACTGCAAGCCGTCACGGCCCTTGGACAGGTCGTTCACGCGGATGTAGGCCAAGCCCTTGGCACCGTAGATCTTGACGAACTCGGTGTACGCGTCGATCTCGCCACGGCTGATGCCGCCGCCTTCAACAGAACCATTGGGCACGCGCAGGGCCACCACGCGGCCGCCCTTCATGTTGGCAGCGCCTGAGAACACTTTGAAGTCCACATCGCCCATGACATCGGTCACTTCGGTGAACTGCAGTTTCACGCGCAGGTCGGGCTTATCGGAGCCGTACAGGTGCATCGCATCCTGGTAGGTCATGACCGGGAACTCGCCCAGGTCCACGCCGATGGTTTTCTGGAACACGCGCTTGATCATGCCCTGGAACATGTCGCGGATTTCTTCTTCGGTCAGGAACGATGTTTCGATATCGATCTGGGTGAATTCGGGCTGGCGGTCAGCGCGCAAGTCTTCGTCGCGGAAGCACTTGGTGATCTGGTAGTAACGGTCGTAGCCAGCCACCATCAAGAGCTGCTTGAACAGCTGAGGCGACTGTGGCAAGGCAAAGAACTGGCCGTCGTGCACGCGGCTGGGCACCAAATAGTCACGCGCGCCTTCGGGCGTGCTCTTGGTGAGCATGGGGGTTTCGATGTCCACAAAACCATTTTCATCGAGGTACTTGCGCACTTCCATCGCCACTTTGTAGCGCAGCATCAGGTTGTTTTGCATGTACGGACGGCGCAGGTCCAGCACGCGGTGGGTCAGGCGGGTCGTTTCGGACAGGTTGTCTTCGTCGATCTGGAAAGGCGGCGTGACCGACGCGTTGAGCACGATCAGCTCATGGCACAGCACTTCGATCTTGCCGCTTTTGAGGTTGTCGTTGGTGGTGCCTTCGGGGCGGGCACGCACCACGCCTTTGATCTGCACGCAAAACTCGTTGCGCACGTCTTCGGCCACTTTGAACATCTCGGGGCGGTCGGGATCGCACACGACTTGCACATAGCCTTCGCGGTCACGCAGGTCGATGAAGATCACGCCGCCGTGGTCACGGCGACGGTTGACCCAGCCGCACAGGCTCACGGTTTGGCCGTTCAGGGCTTCGGTCACCAGACCGCAATAGTGGGAACGCATGGACATGTTGTTTTGCTTTCTAAATTCAAAGAGGTCATCAGCCGTTGGCCATGACCCCACTCACGAGGACTGTTTGACGGCTGAGGACTCAACCGATGGAATTTGATCGGGACCACCGGGCACCACCACCCCCATGGAAATGATGTACTTGAGAGCGTCGTCCACGCTCATGTCAAGTTCGATCACGTCGGCCTGGGGCATCATCAAAAAGAAGCCCGAGGTGGGGTTGGGTGTGGTGGGCACATACACGCTGACCATGGCCTGGTTCAGGTGCCTGGCCACTTCGCCACCCGGTGTGCCGGTCAAAAAGGCGATGGTCCAGGAACCCTGACGGGGGTACTGCACCAAGAGGGCTTTGGAAAACGCATTGCCACTGCCCGAGAACAAGGTGTCGGCCACTTGCTTGACGCTGGTGTAAATGCTGCGCACCACGGGGATGCGGTTCATCAGGCTGTCCCACTTGCGCAGCCACCACTGGCCAAACATATTGGCCACAAACACGCCGGTGGCCAAAATCACCAAGGCCACCAGGATCACGCCCAGACCGGGTACGCCGCGCAAAGCTTCGGCCAGCTTGTGCATGCCGGGGATCAGCGAATCGGCCGCGTGAAGCACGGCCAGAAAGATGCCGTCCAGCAAGCCCACCAGCCAGGTCAGCACCCAGACGGTGATGCCCATGGGCAGCCACACCAGCAGACCGGTGATGAAGTACTGTTTGAAGCTGCGTGTTTTCATGAAGTGGCGATCAGTTGGGGATCAATGGCAAGCGCAGGATGTACCGCAACCGCCAGCAGCCGCAGGAGTGGAGGTATCGGCAGCTGCCGCCGCAGGCTCGGCGCTGGTGGCAGGGCTGGCCGCCGCAGCAGCACCGGTCACACCGCCGCTTCCGCCTTTGAAATCGGTCGCATACCAGCCCGAGCCCTTGAGCTGGAAACCCGGTGCGCTGAGCTGTTTGCTGAACTTGGGTGCACCGCAGGCTGGGCAGTCGGTCAGGGGTGCGTCGGAGATTTTTTGCAGAACATCCTTGGCATGTCCGCAGGACTCACACTTGTAGGCGTAAATGGGCATGAAGAGGGCTCTTTTCAGGTTGAAAATTCAAAACCCTCAATTATAGGCGGGGGGCACCTGTTCAAGCCCCCTGGGCCGCTTTCCGGCCGAATTCAGACCGGACTCACTCCACGCCCACCAATTTGTGGTGCCCCGCGTGCTGATTGCGGATCGCCTGGCGGCCCCAGGAGCCGATCAGCATGCCCGAGAGGCTGGCCAACACCCCGGCCAACTGGGCTGGAAACGCCTCGCCCGCAGGGGTGAAGGTGAACAAAAGCCAGGTCAGCAAACCCAACACAATCGCAAACAAAGCGCCCTGGGTGGTCGCTTTCTTCCAGTACAGCCCAAAAGCCAGGGGCACAAACGCCCCCACCAGGGTGACCTGGTAAGCGCCAGAGACCATTTCATAGATCGAAGTGCCTTGCATGACGATCGCATAAGCCAACACCAGCACGCTGAACACCAGCACCGTGATGCGCATGGCTTTGAGCTCTTGTTGGTCGCTTTGGTGCGGGAAAAACTGACGCCAGATGTTTTCGGTGAAGGTCACACTGGGCGCCAGCAAGGTGGCCGAGGCGCAGGACTTGATGGCCGAGAGCAACGCCCCGAAAAACAGCACCTGCATCACAAAAGGCATCTGGGTCATGACCAGCGTGGGCAAAACTTTTTGCGGGTCTTCGGCGATCAGCCTGGCGGCCTCCTGCGGCATGATGATCATGGCGCTGACCACCAAAAACATGGGCACAAAGGCAAACAGGATGTAGAGAACGCCCCCGATGACCGGGCCACGGGTCGCCGCAAACTCGCTGTTGGCCGACATCACGCGCTGAAACACGTCTTGCTGGGGGATGGAGCCCAGCATGATGGTGATCGCAGCTGCAAAAAAGAAAATGATGTCCTTGAAGTTCGGCTCGGGCCAGAACTTGAACATGTCCTGGCTCACCGCCAGCGCCAGCACCTTGTCGGCACCACCGGCCTGCTGTCCGGCGAACACCGCCAGGATGGCCAGCCCCAACACCAGAATGATCATCTGGATGAAATCGGTGATGGCCACCGACCACATGCCGCCAAACAGGGTGTAGGCCAGGATGGACACCACCCCGATCACCATGCCCAGAGGCAGGCTGATGGCGCCATCGGACAACACATTGAAGACCAGGCCCAAAGCCGTCACCTGCGCCGAGACCCAGCCGAGGTAACTGACCATGATGATGACCGAGCAGATCACCTCCACGCTGCGGCCATAGCGCTCGCGGAAATAGTCGCTGATGGTCAGCAAGGTCATGCGGTAGAGCTTGGCCGCAAAGAACAGGCCCACCAAAATCAGGCAACTGCCCGCGCCAAAGGGGTCTTCCACCACACCATTGAGGCCGCTGTTGACGAATTTGGCCGGGATGCCCAACACCGTCTCGGAGCCAAACCAAGTGGCAAAGGTGGTGGTGACGATCATCGCCAGCGGCAAATGCCGGCCCGCAATGGCAAAGTCGGCCGAGTTTTTCACGCGCTTGGCGGCCACCAGGCCAATCGCGATGGTCACCAGCAGGTAGGCGATCACGAGGGTCAGCAACACGGCAATGTCTCCTGTTTAGAAACGAAAAATCAGTACAACTGCAAGTGCGACCAGACCTGCAGCCCCAGCAAGCTGAGCAGGAATCCCATGCCCAAATACAGCAGGATTTGCAGCAAACGGTTGGTGCGGCGCTGCTCGGCCAGCAGCTGCTCCAACTGGCGTGCATCGCCTTGGCGCGGCTGTTTGAGGTAGTCGTGCAACAGACGGGGCAGTTGCGGCAACAGCTTGGCGTAATGCGGGGCTTGCGCCTTGAGCTCTTCCCACAGCTTTTTGGGACCGATCTGGTCGAGCATCCACTTTTCGAGGAAGGGCTTGGCCGTGCTCCACAGGTCCAGCTCGGGGTCGAGTTGGCGCCCCAGGCCTTCGATGTTGAGCAGGGTCTTTTGCAAGAGCACCAGCTGCGGCTGGATCTCGACATGGAACCGGCGCGAAGTCTGGAACAGACGCATCAGCACCATGCCCAACGAAATTTCCTTGAGCGGTCGGTCAAAGTAAGGCTCGCACACGGCGCGGATCGCGGCTTCGAGTTCATCCACACGCGTGTCTGCAGGCACCCAGCCCGACTCGATGTGCAACTCTGCCACGCGCTTGTAGTCACGGCGGAAGAAGGCGGTGAAGTTCTGCGCCAGGTATTCCTTGTCGTATTCGGTCAGCGTGCCGACGATGCCAAAGTCCAGCGAAATGTAGCGACCAAAAGTCTCGGGCGCCAGGCTGACCTGGATGTTGCCGGGGTGCATGTCGGCGTGGAAAAAACCATCGCGAAACACCTGTGTGAAGAACAGGGTCACGCCATCGCGCGCCAGCTTGGGGATATCCACTCCGGCGTCACGCAAGCGCTCCACATGGCTGATGGGCACACCGTGCATGCGCTCCATCACCAACACCTCGGGCTGGCAATAGTCCCAGACCATCTCGGGGATCAGCACCAGGTCCAGGCCTTCCATGTTGCGGCGCAACTGCGCAGCGTTGGAGGCTTCGCGCACCAGGTCCAGCTCGTCGTTGAGGTACTTGTCGAACTCGGCCACCACCTCGCGCGGTTTGAGGCGTTTGCCGTCGGCGCTCAGGCTTTCGACCCAGCCGGCCATCATGCGCATGAGGCTCAGGTCTTTTTGGATGACGGGCAACATGCCCGGGCGCAAGACCTTGACCGCCACTTCGCGCAGTTCGCCAGACTTGCTGCGCAAGGTCGCGAAGTGCACCTGCGCGATCGATGCGCTGGCCACGGGTTCACGCTCGAAGCTTTCAAAGATCGTGTCCACGGGCTTGCGAAAAGCCCGCTCGATGGTGGCCACAGCAATGTCCGAGCTGAAAGGCGGCACGCGGTCTTGGAGCTTGGCCAACTCTTCGGCGATGTCCAATGGCAGCAAATCGCGCCGGGTGGACAAGACCTGACCGAACTTCACAAAAATCGGGCCCAGGCGCTCCAGCGCCTCGCGCAGGCGCACCGCACGGGGCGAACGCAGGTCGCGACCCACCGACAGGATGCGCGCCAACAGGCGGATCCAGGGCTTTTGGAAGCTGGAGAGCACCAACTCGTCCAGGCCATAGCGCAGGACAATGAAGACGATGAACGCGCCGCGGCCGAGGCGGCTCATGCTGCGCTGCCGGAAACGATGTCGGTGCCGGGACGCTTGGCCACGAAGCCGCGCAGGGCCTCCATGGCTTTGCGGGCCGCTTGGGCCAGCGTGTGGGCCATGGCATCCCCCACCAGGCGTGCCAGGTCTTCTTCAGCGTCCCAACGCACATGGTCGATCAACCAGTTGATCTCGGCGGCCAATTGCACATCGCCTTCGATGCGCACTTTGGGCTTGTCGCCCTTGGCCAAGGCCGACGCCAGCGACAGGGGCGATTCTTCGGTCACCGTAAGACGCAGGTCAAAGCCTTCAAAGCGGCCGCGCTCCAACAGCCCTGCGGGCGTGGGCGTGAGTTGCAGTTGGATGCGGTCCCAAACCAGCTCAATGCGCTGGCCTTTTTGACGCGCCAGGCGGGCCATGGCCTCGGGTTCGCTTTGCAGTACATGGTTGAGGAACAGGACAAGGCGGTTGACCGACTCATCGACCACCCAGGCGGGTGGCTGAAAGTTGGAAGCGAATTGGGGCAGCGCCTGCGCGGCCCAAGAAAAAGGGGACTGTGTTGCCATAGTCCCCGATTATTCCCGAAACAAAGGCCCCGCCTGGGGGCCGGTGTTTTATTGCAGCGCTTGCACGCCAGCAACCAGCCAACCACCGCCTTGTTTGGACTTGGTCATGTTCCAGACTTCGCGGAAGGGGCTGGGGCCTGCCGAAGCATCTTCGCGGATCATGCCGTTGAACTCAACGCTGGCCAGATAAGCCTCAGCCTGCTCTTCGATGCCCAACAACTGTGCCTCAAGCATCACCACTTCTGTCTTGTTGGGCTGGCCAGGGAACTGGCTTTCACGCTCAGTCAATTGGCTGCGAATTCCGGACACCATGGTGTCGGTCATCATGGAGCGCAAAGTCGCGATGTCCGAACGGTCCCAAGCGTCTTGCAAGGTGACAAAGTTCTGTTTGGCAGCAGCCACGAAACCGGCCACATCAAAGTCAGCAGGAATACCCCAGGCCTGAGAGCCGCTCAAGGCAGAGCCAATCATCGAACCACCGGTTTGAGCGGCTGCCGAGCCGTCAAACTGTGTCCCCTGGGCTTCCCAGGGACGGGCCGAAGCATCGTTGCCGACTGTCTCGGGCTTGTATTGTTTGAACGAGGCGGGCTGCTCAGCAGAGGCGCCTGCGCCTTGGTAAGCCAGACCCCCTTGTTGGGCTGCACCACTTTTACGGCGCATGATCATGCCGATCACCGCCATCACGGCTACGCCAATCAACAAGAACATCAGGACGTTGCCAAAAGCTTCACCCATGCCCAAGGAATGGGCCAGCCAAGCCAAGCCCAAGCCAGCCGCCAAACCGCCCAGCATCGCACCCCAAGGCTTCTTGGCTGCAGGTGCTGCGACCGGCGGTTTTGCAGCGGCAGGCGCCGCTTGCTGCGCGGGGGTTGCCGCTTGTTGTGGACGCACAGCTTCACGTTGCGTCACTTGGTTCGATTGCTGGCCAATGGATTTGCCACCGCCCATGCGACGGGCAGCTTCAGCATTCAAACTGCCCAGGGCCAAAACGCCAGCGAGCAAAAGGGTCAAGAACTTGTTCACGGTGTCTCCAATGGATAACAAAACTCACAAATCTGGCATCAACACTTGATGCCTGCGTGTAAGGCTACCACCCCTGCCGATAAATTATGAAAATCCACATGGCCAAATCCGCTGTTTTTCATAAGGGTTTTCAGCTCTTCCTGGCCGGGATGCATACGAATGGATTCAGCCAAATAGCGGTAACTGTCGGCATCGCCGGCGACCAGCTTGCCCATGTGCGGCAGGATCTTGAAGCTGTACCAGTCGTAGATTTTCTCCAGCGGCTTGGCCACTTTGGAGAACTCCAGCACCAGCAATTTGCCACCAGGCTTGAGCACACGGCACATCTCTTTGAGCGCCACATCCTTGTGCGTCATGTTGCGCAGGCCAAAGGCCACGCTGACCACGTTGAAATGGTTGTCCGGAAAAGGCAGCTTCTCGGCATCGCACACCAAGGTGGGTAAAGCCAGTCCATGGTCGAGCAAACGGTCACGGCCAGTGCTGAGCATGGCTTCGTTGATGTCGGTGTGCACCACACGACCTGTGGCGCCGACCTTCTTGGCAAAGGCCATGGACAAGTCGCCCGTGCCGCCCGCAATGTCGAGCACCTGGTCGCCTTCTTTCAGGTTGGCCACCTGCACGGTGTAGGCCTTCCACACGCGGTGCAGCCCCATGGACATGAGGTCGTTCATCACATCGTATTTGGACGCGACCGAGTCAAACACGCCACGCACGTGCTTGGCTTTTTCTGTTTCGTCGACGGTTTTGAAACCGAAATGGGTGGTGCTCATGAGAATGCTCAATGGTTGTGGCCGCAGCTGCTGCCGCCTTTGACGGGCATGGGGGCATCGCGGTCAGTGCCTGCGGCTTGCAGGCGCTCTTCGTACTGTTGCCACAAAGCCGCTTGCTGGTCGCCCAGAAAGTACAGGTACTCCCAGGTGAACAGGCCCGAGTCGTGGCCATCCGAAAAGGTCGGCTTGACAGCGTAGTTGCCAACAGGCTCGATCTCGATCACCGAGACCTCGCGCTTGCCGGTCTGCAGCACCTCCTGGCCGGGGCCATGGCCTTGCACTTCGGCCGAGGGGGAGTAGATGCGCATCAGCTCGAACGGGATGCGAAATTGCGCCCCATCGGAAAAGCCGATTTCCAGCACCTTGGTCTGGCCATGCACAGTCAGGGACTCGGGCGTGGGTGTTTCTTTTTTCAAACCGGCCATAGTGACTTTCGCGTGTTGCTTTCCAGCGTTAAACCAGCACGCGTTCAATGCCACCGGCATTGGCAGCGCTGACGTACTCGGGCATCCAGTTCTCGCCCAGGATGTGCTTGGCCATCTCGACCACGATGTAGTCGGCTTCGAGCAGGCCGTTTTTCATGTCGTCGCCAAAACGAGACAAGCCTTGCAGGCAACTGGGGCAGCTGGTCAGGATTTTCACATTGGCCTGAGGCGCCAGCGCACCGCTGCTGCGCAGGGCAGCTTCGCCTTTGAGCAGCTCTTCTTCCTTGCGAAAGCGCACCTGGGTCGAGATGTCCGGGCGCGTCACGCCCAGCGTGCCCGACTCGCCGCAGCAGCGTTTGCTCTCCAGCACGTTGTCACCCATCAAGGCCTTGACGGTCTTCATGGGCTCTTGTTGCTTCATGGGACTGTGGCAAGGGTCGTGGTAAAGATAGGCCCCGCCCGCGTCGAGCTTCATGCCTTTTTCCAGCAAGAACTCGTGGATGTCGATGATGCGGCAGCCGGGGAAGATCTTGTCGAACTGGTAGCCCTGCAGCTGGTCGTAGCAGGTGCCGCAGCTCACCACCACGGTCTTGATGTCGAGGTAGTTCAGCGTGTTGGCCACGCGGTGGAACAGCACCCGGTTGTCGGTGATGATCTTCTCGGCCTTGTCGAACTGACCCGAGCCCTTTTGCGGGTAACCGCAGCACAGGTAACCCGGTGGCAGCACGGTCTGCACGCCCGCATGCCAGAGCATGGCCTGCGTGGCCAGGCCCACCTGGCTGAACAAGCGCTCGGAGCCGCAGCCAGGGAAGTAGAACACCGCTTCGGTTTCCGAGGTCGTGGCCTTGGGGTCACGGATGATCGGCACGTAATCGTTGTTCTCGATGTCCAGCAGCGCACGCGCTGTTTTCTTGGGCAGGTTGCCCGGCATCTTCTTGTTGATGAAGTGGATCACCTGCTCTTTGATCGGCGCGGTGCCCACGGTGGCCGGCGGTGCGCTGGTCTGCTTGCGGGCCACGCCTTTGAGCAAACCGGCCACAAAACGCTGGGCCTTCATGCCCACGCCCACCATGGCCATGCGGGCCAGCTTGATGGTTTCGGGGTTGGTCGCATTGAGCATGAACATGGCCGCGGCATTGCCGGGACGGAAGCTCTTTTGCCCCATCTTGCGCAACAAGTTGCGCATGTTCATGGTCACATCGCCAAAGTCGATGTTGACCGGGCAAGGCGTCAGGCATTTGTGGCAGACGGTGCAGTGGTCGGCCACGTCTTCAAACTCTTGCCAGTGCTTGATCGACACGCCACGGCGGGTCTGCTCTTCGTACAAGAAGGCCTCCACCAGCAAGGAGGTGGCCAGGATCTTGTTGCGCGGGCTGTAGAGCAAATTGGCCCGCGGCACATGGGTCGAACACACGGGCTTGCACTTGCCGCAGCGCAGGCAGTCCTTCACGCTGGCGGCGATCTCGCCAATGTCCGACTGCTGCATGATCAGCGACTCGTGGCCCATCAGGCCAAAGCTGGGCGTGTAGGCGTGCGTCAGGTCGGCGACGTGCACATCGTCGCCCAGACCGGTCAGGGCCGCGCCGCGCAGCAGCTTGCCCTTGTTGAAACGGCCTTGCGGGTCCACCTTGGCCTTGTAGGCGGTGAAGTTGGCCAGCTCGGCGTCGGTCAAAAACTCCAGCTTGGTGATGCCAATGCCATGCTCGCCCGAGATCACGCCATCCAGACTGCGGGCCAACACCATGATGCGGGCCACCGCTTCGTGCGCGGTTTGCAGCATCTCGTAGTTGTCGGAGTTGACCGGGATGTTGGTGTGCACATTGCCGTCACCCGCGTGCATGTGCAGCGCCACCCACACGCGGCCTTTGAGCACGCGCTGGTGAATGGCGGTGACCTCGTTCAGGATCGGCAAAAAGGCCGAGCCGGAGAAGATGTTCTGGAAAGCCGGACGGATTTGCGTCTTCCAGCTGGCGCGCAGGCTGTGCTCTTGCAACTGTGGAAACAGCGCGTCGACATCGGTCAACCAACCTTGCCACTGATCGCGCACCTCGCGCACCACCGCCAGGGCTTGCGCCACGCGGTCTTCCAGCAACTCGGCCGAAGGGATGTCGCTGGCGTCGTCTTGCTTGCCCAAGGGCAAGTTGCCCCGCTCAAGGAAGCTTTCCAGCTCAGTGCAAAACTTGAGTTTGTTGCGCAGGGAGAGCTCGATGTTGATGCGCTCGATGCCGTCGGTGTACTCGGCCATGCGCGGCAGCGGGATCACCACGTCTTCGTTGACCTTGAAGGCGTTGGTGTGGCGCGAGATGGCCGCGGTCTTTTTGCGATCCAGCCAGAACTTCTTGCGCGCCTCGGGGCTGATGGCGATGAAGCCTTCGCCACTGCGCGAGTTGGCCATGCGCACGATCTCGGACGTGGCCTTGGCCACGTCGTCGGCGTTGTCACCGGCGATGTCGCCAATCAGCACCATCTTGGGGAAGCCACCGCGCTTGCATTTGGTGGAATAACCCACGGCACGCAGGTAGCGGTCGTCCAGGTGCTCCAGACCCGCCATCACGGTGCCGGTGCGCTTTTGCTCGGCGAACATGAAGTCCTTGATTTCGACGATGCTCGGCACCGCGTTGCGGGCATGGCCAAAGAACTCCAGGCACACGGTGCGGGTGTGCGTGGGCATGCGGTGCACGACCCAGCGGGCGCTGGTGATCAGGCCATCGCAGCCTTCTTTTTGCACGCCAGGCAAGCCACTCAAGAACTTGTCGGTCACGTCCTTGCCCAGGCCTTCCTTGCGGAAAGTCTTGCCCGGAATGACCAGGGTTTCGGTGCGGATCGGGGTTTTGCCGTCGGCCTTGAAGTAACGCAGCTCAAAAGTGGCCACGTCGGCGTCGTGGATCTTGCCCATGTTGTGGTCCATGCGGACCACGTCCAGCCATTCGGCGTCGGGCGTGACCATGCGCCAGCTGGCCAGGTTGTCGAGCGCCGTGCCCCACAAAACCGCCTTTTTGCCGCCCGCGTTCATGGCGATGTTGCCGCCAATGCAGCTGGCTTCGGCCGATGTCGGGTCCACCGCAAACACAAAACCGCCGCGCTCGGCCGCATCGGCCACGCGCTGGGTCACCACACCGGCTTCGGTGTAGATAGTGGGGATCTTGTGCGCTATACCGGGCAAGTCGACCATCTCGACCTCGGTCATGGCTTCGAGCTTTTCGGTGTTGATGACCGCGCTCTTCCAGGTCAGCGGGATCGCGCCGCCGGTGTAACCCGTGCCGCCGCCGCGTGGCACGATGGTCAGGCCCAAGTCAATGCAGCCTTTGACCAGGCCCGCCATTTCGGTCTCGGAATCAGGGGTCAGCACCACAAAGGGGTACTCCACGCGCCAGTCGGTCGCGTCGGTCACATGGCTCACCCGCGAGAGGCCATCGAACTTGATGTTGTCTTTGGCCGTCAGACGCCCCAGGGTCTTTTGCACCTGGCTGCGCAGCTTGGCGCGGTTGGCAAAACGCTCGTTGAATTGGGTCACAGCCTGAGCAGCCAGGTCCAGCAAAGCCCCCACCAGGGCGTCGCGGGCGGCATCCACATCGGGGGTGCGGCGTTTTTGCACCTCGCCCAGGCGGTGCTGCAAGGCGTCCACCAGCAGCTTGCGGCGGCCGGGGTTGTCCAGCAGGTCGTCCTGCAAATAGGGATTGCGCTCGACCACCCAGATGTCGCCCAGCACTTCGTACAGCATGCGGGCTGAACGGCCTGTGCGGCGCTCATCGCGCAGCTGGTTCAGCAGATCCCAGGCCTTCTCGCCCAGCAGGCGGACCACGATCTCGCGGTCAGAAAAGCTGGTGTAGTTGTACGGGATCTCGCGCAGGCGCGGCGCATCGGCGTCGGCTTGCATCAAATGTTGGAGCGTGGTGGGTGCATTCATAGGGGTAGGCGCGGTCAGCAGCGTGTCAATACGCATTCAGCCAGACACGGAAACTGGCTTGAACCCGGCTGAGGCTGAATGTTACCGCAGTGCAACAAACACGCGCCGGTCATAGGGGCAGGCATCCCTGTGCGGACACCACACCAGCTTGCACACTTTATGATCCATCTGACTTATGCACACCCACTCGCTCTGGCCCTACCCGCGTTGGATTGCCCACCGAGGCGCTGGCCAACTCGCCCCCGAAAACACCCTGGCCGCCTTCCGGGTGGGCGCCGCGCACGGCTTTCGCATGTTCGAGTGCGATGCCAAAATCAGCGCCGACGGCGTGGTGTTTCTGATGCACGACGCCACCTTGGAACGCACCACCAACGGCCAAGGCGTCGGCGGCGATCTGCCTTGGCATGCCCTGTCTGAGCTGGATGCAGGCCACTGGCATTCAAGCCCTTACAGGGGTGAGCCTCTGGCCACACTGGAAAATGTGGCGCATTTTTGCCTGACCCACGGCTACCACCTGAACATCGAGATCAAACCCACACCCGGCATCGAGGCCTTCACAGGGAAAATGGTGGCGCAAGAAGCCGCTCGGCTTTGGCAAGGCGCAAAAGTGCCCCCACTGCTGACCTCATTCAAGCCCGAAGCTTTGGCTGCGGCTGAGCAAACAGCGCCCCTGTTGCCACGCGGCTTGTTGCTCGACCACTTCTGGGCTGACTGGCTGCCCACCGCCCAAGCCCTGACTTGCATGGCCGTGGTGTGCCACTACAAATTGTGGGATACCGCCGCAGTGGCCCAAGTCCATGCCGCTGACATGAAATGCCTGAGCTACACCGTCAACGACGCATTGACAGCGCAGCACCTGCTGGCCTTGGGCATCGATGGCCTCATCACGGACCGGGTGGACCTGTTCGATCCAGACTGATGCCCGCCCAACCTGGGGCAGGATGGGGCTTTATTTTTGGGCCCAACCCCGGTGCAGGGCCCACTCGACGGTAGCGGCCACCAGCACCAAAAGCATGTAGGTACTCATTTTCCCGTCATGGCCTTGCACCACCAAGCCTGCCACCAAGACCAAGACCCCGGCCACCGCATGGATGGCCATGCGACGGCGCAGCGGTGCGCCGCCAGAGCCCATCACCCAGCGCCCAGCCCAAGGCATGAGCACCGCCATGGCCAGCGCAGGCAGCACGAAGTTGAACAGGTGCAAGATGAGTTGCCAGAAAGTCATGAGGGCGTGAAAAGATCAATGTGGGCCATCAACCAGCGTGATGGATTGCGCCCAGATTGTGCCTTGAAAGGCCTCTGCTGCCGCGCCTAGTCATGCCTGCGCGGGCGGCTTTCTATAATCGAAGGATGGCTGTCTGGACCCTCGGTTTGAACCACACGACTGCGCCGCTGGATTTGCGCGGCCGGTTTGCGTTCGCCGTGGACCAATTGGCCCCCACTTTGCAGGGTTTGCGCAGCGACTTGGCCCAGCGCACCGACCAGACGCCCGAAGCGGCGATCTTGTCCACCTGCAACCGCACCGAAATTTATTGCGCCGCCGACCAGGCGGCCACCGCCGACACCCTTCGCTGGCTGGCCCAGGCCGGTGGCGTGACGGCGCAAGAGCTGCAATCGCACACCTATTTGCTCGAAGGCAACGAAGCCGCACGGCACGCCTTTCGGGTGGCCAGCGGGCTCGACTCGATGGTGCTGGGCGAAGCCCAAATCCTGGGGCAACTGAAAGACGCGGTGCGTGCCGCCGAACAAGCCGGCGCTTTGGGCAGCACCCTCAACCAGCTGTTTCAACGCACTTTTGCCGTGGCCAAGGAAGTGCGCACGGCCACCGAAATCGGTGCCCACTCGATCAGCATGGCCGCCGCCTCGGTGCGCCTGGCCAGCCAGCTGTTTGAAGACCTGAAAAACATCAAGGTGCTGTTTGTCGGCGCAGGCGAGATGATCGAGTTGGTGGTGACGCACTTTGCCGCCCGCCAGCCCAAGGCCATCGCGATCGCCAACCGCAGCCTGGAGCGGGGCGAAAAGCTCGCTGGCCGCTTTGGGGCCGAAGTCATGCGCCTGGCCGAGTTGCCCGATCGCCTGCACGAGTTCGACGCCGTGATCAGCTGCACCGCCAGCACCCTGCCCCTGATCGGTCTGGGTGCGGTCGAGCGGGCGCTCAAGAAACGCAAACACCGCCCCATGTTCATGGTCGATCTGGCCGTGCCGCGTGACATCGAGCCCGAGGTCAAATCGCTCGAAGACGTGTACCTCTACACCGTGGACGATCTGGCCAGCGTGGTGCAAGCGGGCCAGGCCCAGCGCCAAGCGGCAGTGGCCGAGGCCGAAGTGATCATCGACGCGGGCGTGCAAAGCTTCAACCACTGGCTGGGCCAGCGCGACGCCGTGCCCCTGATCCAGCAGCTGCACAGCCAAGCCGACAGCTGGCGCGAGGCCGAACTGGCCCGCGCCCGCAAGCTGCTGGCCAAAGGCGAGGACCCCGAAGCCGTGCTGGAAGCCTTGGCCAAAGGCCTGACCCAGAAAATGCTGCACGGCACCCTGGCCGAACTGCGCAGCGCCGACCCCGCGCACCGCGAGCAGACCATGCAGGCGGTTCAGCGGCTGTTTTTGCGGCAAGAGCGTTAGCGGCTGGCACTGATCGCCCCTCCGTGATCAGCACTCGGCTGCACGAAATCACTCCATTTTTGTAGGAGCCAGCCTGCTGGCGATGGAGCCTGATGGTCGCCCAACCATCGCTTGCAGGCAAGCTCCTACAAAACGCGTCCTATTCAAGTCACCGTCCCATGAAACCCTTTTTGATCCAACAACTCGAACGCTACGCCCTGCGGCTGACCGAGCTGGACTTTTTGCTGTCCCGCGAAGACATCATGGCCGACATGACGCAGTTCCTGAAGCTCTCGCGGGAACATGCCGAGGTCAGTGCCGTGGCCTCGCGCTTTGCCCGCTTTCAGCAGCGCAGCGCCGATCTGGCTGCCGCCCAAGCCATGCTGGATGACGCCGACCTGCGCGAGATGGCCGAAGAAGAAGTGGCCAGCGCCAGCGCCGAGCTGCAAACGCTGGAGGGCGAATTGCAGCGCATGCTGCTGCCCAAAGACCCCGATGACGCCCGCCCGGCGTTTGTCGAAATCCGCGCGGGCACCGGGGGTGACGAGTCGGCGCTGTTTGCCGCCGACTTGCTGCGCATGTACACCCGCTATGCCGAAAGCCAGGGCTGGAAGTGCGAGATCGTGTCTGAATCGGTGAGCGAGCTGGGCGGCTACAAAGAAGTCGTGGTGCGCATCGAAGGCGACCAGGTTTACGGCGCACTCAAGTTTGAATCGGGCGGCCACCGGGTGCAGCGCGTGCCCGCCACCGAAACCCAAGGCCGCATCCACACCAGCGCCTGCACCGTGGCGGTGCTGGCCGAGCCGGACGAAGCCGAGGCCATCAAGATCAACCCCTCCGATTTGCGCATCGACACCTACCGCGCCAGCGGTGCGGGCGGGCAGCACATCAACAAGACCGATTCGGCCGTGCGCATCACCCACTTGCCCACCGGCATCGTGGCCGAATGCCAGGACGGCCGCAGCCAGCACAGCAACAAGGCGCAGGCCCTGAAGGTGCTGACGGCCCGCATCCAGGAAAAAGACCGGGCCGAACGCGCCGCCAAAGACGCGGCCGAACGCAAGAGCCTGATCGGCAGCGGCGACCGCTCGGACCGCATCCGCACCTACAACTTTCCGCAAGGGCGCCTGACCGACCACCGCATCAACCTGACGCTTTACAAGCTGCTGAGCATCATGGAGGGCGATTTGAAAGACGTGGTCGATGCGCTACAGGCCTACGAAGCCGCAGAGCAACTGGCGGCGCTGGAGATCGGGGCGACGGCGTGATGGACGCGCACGCCTTGTCCAGCGTGGCCCAATGCCTGCGCCAGGCCCACACCCAAGGCTTGGCCAGGGTGGACGCGCAGATGCTGCTGCTGCATGCCCTGACGCGCCCACTGCATGACCGCGCCTGG
Organism: Limnohabitans sp.; assembly: GCF_030158565.1. Lineage (GTDB taxonomy): Bacteria > Pseudomonadota > Gammaproteobacteria > Burkholderiales > Burkholderiaceae_C > Limnohabitans_A. Next base: position 57,352 of record NZ_JAOASQ010000023.1, read on the forward strand.
CTGCTGGCCCACGACACCGATCTGTTGACCACAGCGCAACAACACCGCTGGGACCAGGCCCTGCAGCGCCGCCTGCAAGGCGAGCCTGTGGCTTACATCACCGGTTACAAGGACTTTTTTGGCCTCACGCTGAAGGTGGACGCCCGCGTGCTGGACCCACGCCCCGACACGGAAATCTTGGTCGAATGGGCGCTGGAACTGCTGCCCATCGCCCAAACCGACCCAGCCAGCGCATCTGAACGGCGGCCAAAAGCACTGCGCGTGCTGGACTTGGGCACCGGCAGCGGCGCCGTGGCACTGGCCCTGCAGCACCAGCGCCCTGCCGCGCAGGTGACGGCGGTGGACGCCAGCGCCGACGCCCTGGCCGTGGCCAGCGCCAACGCCGAGCGCCTGAATTTGCCCGTGCAGTGCGTGCAGAGCCATTGGATGGACGCTGTGTCCGGCACCTTTGAGCTGATCGTCTCAAACCCGCCCTATGTGGCCGACAACGACCCGCACCTGGCCGCCCTGACGCACGAACCCCTGCAAGCGCTGACCAGCGGGGCCGACGGCCTGGATGACATCCGCCAGATCATCGCCCAAGCCCCCAACCGCCTGGCCCCGGGCGGCTGGCTGCTGCTGGAACACGGCTGGGACCAGGCCGCCGCCGTGCAAGCATTGCTGACCCAAGCCGAGTTCACCGAGGTGCAGTCCCGCCAGGATCTGGCCGGAGTAGACCGCTGCACAGGTGGGCGCTGGAGCCGGTGAACATCGTGACCCGCAAAGTGCGGGAACACAGAAACGCCACACAGGCGACAGCCAACGCCGCTGGATGGGTATTCCTCCCATTGCGCCCAAAACGCATTTGACGCAGCATGCCTTTCAGTTTGTTCGTTTTCCACTGAAAGGCCCCCATGCAACTGATGCCCCAACGCCTGCTCCAAACCCTGCTGAGCGCCACTTGTCTGCTGGCCAGTGGCCTGGTTGCAGCCCAGTCCTACCCCGCCAAACCCATCACCCTGGTGGTGCCCTTTGCAGCAGGGGGGCCGACCGACATCGTGGCCCGCACGCTGGCGGCCACCATGGGCAAATCACTGGGCCAAACGGTGCTGGTCGAGAACAAGGTGGGTGCCGGTGGCACCTTGGCGGGCGCCTACGTGGCCAAAGCCACTCCCGATGGCTACACCTTCTTGATTCACCACAACGGCATGTCCACCGCCCCTGCGCTGTACCGCAAGATGGCCTTCAACCCCTTGACCGACTTCGAGTACGTCAGCCAGGTGGTGGACGTGCCCATGACCCTGCTGGGCCGCAAAGACTTGCCCGCCAAGAACCTGCAAGAGCTGAGCAGCTACGTCAAAGCCAACGCCAAGAGCATCAACCTGGCCAACGCCGGCCTGGGCGCGGTGTCCCACCTGTGCGGCATGCTGTTTCAGCAAGCGCTGGGGGTCGATCTGACCACGGTGCCGTTTTCAGGCACAGCGCCTGCCATGAACGCCTTGCTGGGCGGACAAGTGGACCTGCTGTGCGACCAGACCACCCAAACCACGCAACACATCAAGGCGGGCACCGTGCGCATGTACGGCGTGACCACCAAGCAGCGCATCCGCGCCCTGCCCGATGCCCCGACCCTGAGCGAAAGCGGCTTGAAAGACTTTGAAGTGCTTGTCTGGCATGGCGTCTATGCCCCCAAGGGCACGCCGGCTGCCGTGATCGACAAGGTGGGCTCGGCCATCCGCACCAGCCTGAAAGACCCGGCCTTTGCCACCCGCATGGCCGACTTGGGGGCCGAGATCGTGCCGGAATCCAAGCAATCGCCCGAAGGCCTGCGGACCTGGCTGCAGTCTGAAATCAACAAATGGGGCCCGGTGATCCGCTCAGCGGGCGTCTATGCCGACTGAAACTTTTTTCAGCCTTTGACGCGCGGTTCAGGCCAACTCGGAAATCTCAATCAGGTTCAGGTCGGGATCGCGCACATAGACCGACCTGATCTTTTGCGTCGCCCCTGTGCGCATGACCGGTCCCTCGACGATGGGCCAGTTCTGCGCGATCAGGCGAGCGACCACTTCGTCCAGCGGCACCGAGGCGATGAAGCACAGGTCCAAAGCACCCGGCACAGGCAAGTGGGCCTTGGGCTCGAACTCCTTGCCACGGACATGCAGGTTGATTTTCTGGTGGCCAAATTTGAAGGCCTGGCGCGTCACGGGCGGTGTGCCGCCCACAAAGCTCTCCAGCGTCATGCCCAGGACACGGGTGTAGAAGTCCACACAGGCGTTTTCGTTGAAGGTGGTCAGCACCAAATGGTCGAGGTGATCAATCATGTTCTGGCAAGGCTTGGGTTGGCTCCTGGAGCTGCATTTTGGCGGATTTCCGACTCGGTGTGCACAGGGGCGGCCAAGGCCTGCTTCAGCCGGTGACCCCTTCGGACATTGCAGGTTTTCAATCGGGGCGATAATTCAACCCATTCGACACCGATCCCATTTGGAGTAAAAACCATGAGCGACACCCAGCAACGCATCGACGAACTCGTCAAAGGCAACGACATCACCCTGTTCATGAAGGGCAGCGCCAGCTTCCCGATGTGCGGTTTTTCGGGCCGTGCCATCCAGATCCTGAAGGCCTGCGGTGTGGACCCCAAGACCGTCAAGACCGTGAACGTGCTGGACGACGCTGAAATCCGTCAAGGCATCAAGGAATACAGCAACTGGCCCACCATCCCCCAGCTCTACGTCAAAGGCGAGTTCATTGGCGGCTCGGACATCATGATGGACATGTACGAATCGGGCGAGCTGCAGCAAGTGATCAACGGCCAGGCCTGATCCTTCTGCACTGCGCGAACAAGCCACCTTCGGGTGGCTTTTTTGTGCTCAATCAACGCTGTGGCGCCAGCGCTGCTGCGCTGCCAAGACCGCCTGCGGATAAGGCGCTTGCCCGCGCGAGCCGTTGTAACGACCCAGACCCATGAACAGATCACCGCCTTCGCGGTCCAGGTAGTGGCGCAAGATCACACAGCCAAAGCGCAAATTGGTCTGCATGTGAAAGAGTCGGCCTTCATGGCCATCGCCGATGGTGCGGACCCAAAACGGCATCACCTGCATGTAGCCCCGCGCACCGGCTGAAGAGATGGCAAATTTCCGGAACGCGCTTTCCACCTGCACCAGACCCAACACCAAAGACAGGGACAAACCCGCCCGCCGAGCCTCGTACCACAGGGTTTGTAAAAACTCCTGCCGCTCGGTGGGGTGATTTTTGTAGCGGCTCAAACGCTGGCTGCTGGCCACCTGCCATTGGGCATAAGCCTGCTGCTCAGCCTCGGTCCTCAGGACGGGCTCAGGCGGCGCAGCATCGGTCACCGCTGCGCTCAGCGCGGTGCGCACCGTGTGCGACAAAGGCTCTTCAATTTGCGAGCCTGCATGGGCCTGCCCAGGCCAGGTCGAAAGACTGGCCGCCGCCATGCACCCCAAGGCACATCGGCGGCTCACAAGATCAGGGGCGCCCGACATGCCCCCAGCGCTCAAGCCGACAGACGGGCCTGAACGTGCACCAGGATGTCGGCCACCGCCACTTTGCTGGACTCGGCATCACGGCGATGCTGGTACTCGACCACACCGTCTTTGAGGCCCTTGTCTCCGATGGTGATGCGGTGCGGCACACCGATCAGCTCCCAGTCGGCGAACATGGCGCCGGGGCGCTCGCCACGGTCGTCCAGGATCACGTCCACACCTGCGGCCAGCAAGCCGTTGTAGATGCGCTCAGCTTCCAGCTTGACGGCTTCGCTGCGGTCCATGCCGATGGGGCAAACCACGGCGGTGAAGGGGGCAATGGCGTCGGGCCAGATGATGCCGCGCTCGTCGTGGTTTTGCTCGATGGCAGCCGCTGGCAAGCGTGTGACGCCGATGCCGTAGCAGCCCATCTCGAGAAACTGCGGCTTGCCGTTCTCGTCCAGGAAGGTGGCATTCATGGCCTTGGAATATTTCGTGCCCAGGTAGAACACATGGCCGACTTCGATGCCGCGCTCAATCGCCAGCTCGCCCTGACCGTCGGGCGACTTGTCACCCGCGACCACGTTGCGGATGTCGGCCACCAAGGCGGGCTCGGGCAGGTCACGGCCCCAGTTGACGCCGGTGATGTGGAAATCTTCTTCGTTGGCACCGCAGATCCAGTCGGCCATGACGGCCACATCGCGATCGGCCACCAAGTGCACGGGCTTTTTCAGGTTCAAAGGGCCGAGGTAGCCAGGCTTGCAGCCGAAGTGCTCTTCGATCTCGCTCAGTGTGGCGAAGCGGAAACCGCCTTCCATGCCGGGCAGCTTGCCGACTTTCACTTCGTTCATGTCGTGGTCGCCGCGCAGCAGCAAGAGCCAGACTTGCGATTTCACGATCTCGCCCTGCTCGTTCAGGGTGTCGGTGGCCAGCACCAACGACTTGACGGTGGTGGACAGCGGCACGTTCAGCAAAGCAGCCACGTCTTCGCAGGTGCTATTGCCGGGCGTGGCGGTTTTCGTCTGGGCTTGCATGGCTGGGCCGCGAGGCTGGCTCGGAGCCAGGGCCTCGGCTTTCTCCATATTGGCGGCGTAGCTGCTGGTAGGGCAATAAACAATGGCGTCTTCGCCGGTGGCAGCAATCACCTGGAACTCTTCGGACAGGTCACCCCCGATGGCACCGCTGTCAGCGGCCACGGCGCGGTAGGTCAGGCCAAAGCGGTCAAAAATCTTGCGGTAGGCCCCGGCCATCACCTGGTAGCTAGCCTTGGCGCTGACCATGTCGCGGTCAAAGCTGTAGGCGTCTTTCATGGTGAATTCGCGGCCACGCATCAGGCCAAAGCGGGGGCGGCGCTCGTCGCGGAATTTGGTCTGGATTTGGTAGAAGTTTTTGGGCAGCTGTTTGTAGCTGCGCACTTCCTGGCGCACCACATCGGTCACGACCTCTTCGCTGGTGGGCTGGATCACGAAGTCGCGGCCATGGCGGTCCTTGATGCGCAAGAATTCGGGGCCCATCTTGTCAAAGCGGCCTGTTTCTTGCCACAGCTCGGCGGGCTGCACCACGGGCATGGTCATCTCGATGGCGCCTGCGCGGTTCATCTCTTCGCGCACGATGGCTTCGACCTTGCGGATCACACGCAAACCCATGGGCATGTAGTTGTAAATGCCTGCGCCCAGCTTTTTGATCATGCCTGCGCGGGTCATCAGTTTGTGGCTGACGACTTCAGCGTCTGCAGGCGCTTCTTTGAGGGTGGAAATGAGGAATTGGGAAGCTTTCATCGCGGCACACTAACAAAACGGGGGAATCAGGGAAACATCCAAGAGCGAGCGCCAATGCGGCGTGCATAATGGACACAATTTAAAAATTTGAGGTTGATTATGCTTGACCGTGAAGGCTTTAGGCCGAACGTCGGCATCATTCTGCTCAACCAGAGAAACCAGGTTTTCTGGGGCAAGCGCATCAGGACCCACAGCTGGCAGTTTCCGCAAGGCGGCATCGATCGGGGCGAAAGCCCTGAACAGGCCATGTTCCGTGAACTGCACGAAGAAGTGGGGCTCCACCCGGAGCATGTGCGCATCGTGGCCCGAACCCGTGACTGGTTGCGCTATGAGGTGCCAGACCGCTTCATCCGCAGGGATGCTCGCGGCTTTTACAAAGGCCAGAAACAGATCTGGTTCCTGCTGCAGATGGTTACCCATGACCACCACTTGAACCTGCGCGCCACTGACCACCCGGAGTTCGATGCCTGGCGTTGGAACGACTATTGGGTGCCGCTGGATGTGGTCGTCGAGTTCAAGCGTGGTGTGTATGAAATGGCCTTGACCGAGCTGGCGCGGTTTCTGCCGCGCCAGGAGCGGCACAACCGCTACCTGCGTGGCGGTATGCGCGGCCCACGGGATGCCATGGACATGGACAACAGCCAAGCCGACCTGCAACCGCCCATGCACATGGAGTTGCCGCCGGGCGCGAGTTTCGATCCGAACCCGCAAGGTTGAACAGCAAAAAGCCCGCGCAAGCGGGCTTTTTTGTGGCTTCAGGCGCAGACCATCAAAGGCTGAGGATCAGGTTGTCCCGGTGCACCATTTCCGGCTCGGCGGTGTAGCCCAGCAAGGCCTCGTAGTCGTGCGAGGGTTTGCGGCAGAGCAAGCGCGCTTCGGCACTGGCGTAGTTGGCCAGGCCACGGGCGATTTCAGCACCCTGCTCATCGCGGATGGCGATCACATCACCACGCGAAAACTCACCCGCCACGCCCGTCATGCCAATCGGCAAAAGGCTCTTGCCTTCGGTCAGCACCTTGTGGGCCGCACCGGCATCCACCGTGACCGAGCCACGCAGCTGCAGGTGGTCAGCCATCCATTGTTTGCGGGCCTGCTGTTTGGCGGTTTGCGCCACCAGCAATGTGCCCATGTTGTCGCCCTGGCACAGGCGCAGCAAGGCATCGGGCTCACGGCCCCAGGCGATGACTGTGGATGCCCCTGACCCGGCTGCACGCTTGGCCGCCAGGATCTTGGTGATCATGCCGCCTTTGCCAATGCTCGAACCTGCGCCACCGGCCATGGTCTCCAGCACCGGGTCGCCGGCACGGGCTTCGTGCACAAATGTCGCAGCAGGGTCTTTGCGCGGATCGGCGGTGTACAACCCCTTCTGATCGGTCAGGATGACCAGCAGATCGGCCTCCACCAGATTGGCCACCAAAGCACCCAAGGTGTCGTTGTCGCCAAACTTGATTTCATCGTTGACGACCGTGTCGTTCTCGTTGATCACCGGCAAGACGCGGTGCTGCAACAAGGTGAGCAAGGTGGAACGGGCATTGAGGTAACGCTCGCGGTCGGCCAGGTCGGCGTGCGTGAGCAGCACCTGGGCGCTGCCCATGCCGTTTTCGCGCAGCTTGGTTTCGTACATCTGCGCCAGGCCCATCTGGCCCACGGCAGCGGCGGCTTGCAAGGCTGGCACTTCGCTGGGGCGGGTGGTCCAGCCCAAGCGCTTCATGCCTTCGGCGATCGCGCCGCTGGAGACCATGACCACCTCTTTGCCCTGGGCGCTGAGCAGCGCCATCTGGCGGCACCATTCTCCGATCGCGCCCTCGTCCAGTCCACGCCCTTCGTTCGTCACCAGGCTGGAGCCCACTTTGACAACGATGCGACGGGCATCGCGCAACAGGGTGGAGACGGCTGCAGAAGTCATGCTGGGATTTACTGTGCGTGAAGGACAGGGGGCGAAAGTTTCGGCTCAGGCCGCCAACTCAATCGGCGTCAGAGGGCAGTGGTTTGAATCGCGGATCATCGGCATCAGGCTCTTGCGGCTTGTCCTGCTCCTTGAAGCGCGGGTCAATGTCCACAGGACCTTGCTCGAGGATTTGCTGGGCACGGATGTGCTTGTAAATTTCTTTGATCAAGGGCTCGCAGCCTTCGCGGGTCAGGGCCGAGATCTCGAACACCGGGCCCTTGTAACGCATGCGCTTGATGAAGTCTTTCACGCGGGCTTCACGTTCTTCAGCAGGCACCATGTCCAGCTTGTTGAGCACCAACCAGCGCGGCTTGTTGTACAGCTTGGCATCGTACTTTTTGAGCTCCGCCACAATGGCCTTGGCCTGCTTGACCGGATCGACGTTCTCGTCAAACGGTGCAAAGTCCACAACATGCAGCAACAAACGGGTGCGCTGCAAATGGCGCAGGAACAAATGACCCAGGCCAGCACCTTCGGAGGCGCCTTCGATCAAGCCCGGCACATCGGCCACCACAAAGCTTTGCTCAGGGCCCACACGGACCACACCCAAGTTGGGGTGCAAAGTGGTGAAGGGGTAATCGGCGATCTTGGGGCGGGCGTTGGACACCGCCGCGATGAAAGTGGATTTACCCGCATTGGGCATGCCCAGCAGACCCACATCGGCCAGCACTTTCAACTCGAGCTTGAGCTCTTTCTTTTCCCCCAACCAGCCCGGTGTTTTTTGACGCGGGGCGCGGTTGATCGCACTTTTGAAACGCATGTTGCCAAAACCACCGTCGCCGCCTTTGGCGATCATGATGGTCTCGCCCGGCACCAGCAGCTCATACAGCACTTCGCCGGTTTCGGCGTCGGTGATGATCGTGCCCACCGGCATTTTCAGTGTCACATCGTCACCGGCCGCACCGAACATGTCGGAGCCCATGCCGTGCTGGCCGCGCTTGGCCTCGTGGCGGCGCGAGTAGCGGTAATCGACCAAGGTATTCAGGTTGATGTCGGCATAAGCGAACACATGGCCGCCGCGCCCACCATCGCCCCCGTTGGGGCCACCGAACTCTTTGTACTTTTCATGGCGGAACGAGACGCAGCCGTTCCCGCCGTCACCTGCGGCGATGTCAATATAGGCTTCGTCAACGAACTTCATGAGATTTCCAGTGTAGCTTGGGGTTCACTGTCAAAAGATCAGCAGTCCAGAATGCGAAAAGCCCCGGCTTGCGGGGCTCCTCTTCGCCATGGGCGAGACAGGCTTAAACAGCCGGTGTCACGTTGACCATGTGCTTGCTGAGCTCACCTTTGGTGGAGAACGACACGTGGCCGTCCACCAGGGCAAACAAAGTGTGGTCTTTGCCGATGCCGACGTTGTTGCCAGCATGGAACTTGGTGCCACGTTGACGAACGATGATCGAGCCAGCGCTGATCAGTTCACCACCGAAAGCCTTGACACCGAGCATTTTTGGCTTGGAATCACGACCGTTGCGCGTAGAGCCGCCGCCTTTTTTCTGTGCCATGACCTATTCTCCTCAGGCAGCGATCGCACCGATTTGCAGTTCGGTGAACTGCTGGCGGTGACCCTGACGTTTCTGATAGTGCTTGCGACGGCGCATCTTGAAGATGTGCACTTTGTCGTGCTTGCCATGAGCCACCACGGTGGCTTTGACTGTGGCGCCGGACACCAGGGGCGTGCCGATCTTCAGTTCGGCGCCGGTTCCGACGGCCAAAACTTGATCAATCACGATTTCCTGGCCAACGTCCGCAGCAATCTGTTCTACTTTAATTTTTTCGCCAGCGACAACACGATACTGTTTGCCACCGGTTTTTATGACCGCGTACATAAATGACCTCTTTTGAATGGAAGTTTCCAAGGGCTGATCCCCAAGGAACCGAAGATTTTAGCACGGTCTGACCACCCCTTGCAAACAGGCAGATCATCAAGGTGAGCCGCGCCAGCGGCACGTCATGGGCTGTCCCTATAATCAGCGCCAGTTTCCATCCATTTTCCTGACCCGTGTGCCTGAGCACGGGCCCTTGCCGGATTGCCCACTTGTCTGCCTCCGAAAACAGCACCGCAGCCGTCCTCACCCTGGTCGCCCCCGACATGGCCGAGGTGGACCGTGTCATCGCCCAGCGCCTGGATTCGGGCGTGCCCTTGGTCGGCGAGGTTGCCAAGTACATCATTTCGGCCGGTGGCAAGCGCCTGCGCCCTGTTTTGCTGCTGCTGAGCTGCGGCGCCCTGGGCTATACCGGCACCCAGCGTCACAACCTGGCTGCAGTGGTCGAATTCATCCACACCGCCACCTTGTTGCACGACGATGTGGTCGACGAGTCGACACTGCGCCGCGGACGCCCGACGGCCAATGAAAGCTTTGGCAACCCGGCCAGCGTGCTGGTGGGGGACTTTTTGTATTCACGCGCTTTCCAGATGATGGTGGACGCGGACAACATGCGCGTCATGCAGACATTGGCAGATGCCACCAATGTGATCGCCGAAGGCGAAGTGCTGCAATTGATGAACATGCACGACGCCTCGCTCGACGAAGAAGGCTATTTGCGGGTCATCCGCTCCAAAACCGCCAAACTGTTCGAGGCCAGCGCCCGCCTGGGTGCCATTCTGGCGGGCAGCCCAGCCGACATTGAGGCCGCTTGCGCCAACTACGGCCAGGCCCTGGGCACCGCCTTTCAGGTCATCGACGACGTGCTGGACTACGACGGCAATGCCTCCGAAATGGGCAAGAACCTGGGCGACGACCTGCGCGAAGGCAAAGCGACCTTGCCCTTGATTTTGGCCATGCAAAAAGGCACGCCCGCACAAAGCCAAACTGTGCGCGAAGCCATCGAAACCGGCAGCGTGGAACGCTTGAACGAGATAGTGGCCATTGTTCGCGAGACGGGCGCCCTGGAAGCCACCCGCGACGCTGCAGCGGCAGAGGCCCAACGCGCCATCCATGCCGCCATGCAGCTGCCTGACAACGCGCACCGCCAAGCCATGGTGGTGCTGGCGTCGCAACTGCTCACCCGCCGGACCTGAGCGACAAGCGCTTGACCCATCCAGCCGCTGAATTCAGCGGCTTTTTTGTTTCTGCGCACCAAGCAGGATTTACAAAACAGCCTGCACGGACCATCATCCGCATACAGAGGTATTCAATACCCAGGGAGGAGACATGGCAGAAGTGAACACCCGGATGGGCAATGGCCAAAGCGAAGACGCGCCTGTGGTCCAGTACGTACAGCAGTTGCTGGAGCAGGCGGTGGCGATTCAGGCCTCAGATTTGCACTTCGAGCCTTACGAACACCACTACCGCGTGCGCATGCGGGTGGATGGTCAATTGCGCGAAATGGCCACGCCCCCGATGGCCCTCAAGGACAGACTGGCCTCACGGATCAAGGTGTTGTCACGCCTGGACATCGCTGAAAAAAGATTGCCCCAAGACGGGCGCATGAAACTGCTGCTGCCCAGCGGGCGGGAGATCGATCTGCGTGTCAGCACGCTGCCCACCTTGTTTGGCGAGAAGCTGGTGATTCGTGTGCTGGATTCACAGCAAGTCCAGCTGGATTTGAGGCAACTGGGCTACGAACCAGAGGACTTGAACCGACTGATGGATGCAGTCCGTATGCCCCACGGCATGGTGCTGGTCACCGGTCCGACAGGCTCGGGCAAAACCCAGTCCTTGTATGCCTGCCTGAACCTGCTCAACACCGCAGAGGTCAACATTGCAACCGTGGAAGACCCCTGCGAAATCCAGCTGCAAGGCGTCAACCAGGTCAATGTGCAGGACAAGCCAGGGCTGACGTTTGCGGTGGCGCTGCGGGCGTTCTTGCGACAAGACCCCGATATCCTGATGGTGGGTGAAATCCGCGATCTGGAAACCGCCAACATCGCCGTGCAGGCCGCCCAAACCGGCCACTTGGTGCTGTCCACTTTGCACACCAACGATGCGCCCAGCACCTTGGTGCGGCTGCGCAACATGGGCACGGCCACCTACAACATCGCCGCCAGCGTGACGCTGATCACCGCTCAGCGCTTGGTGCGCCGACTGTGCCCGCATTGCAAACAAGCCATCAAACTGCCGGCCGATGCACTGCGGCAGGCCGGTTTGCCAGACAAACTGTTGAACACGGACACCCTCGAGGCGTGCGCACCCCAAGGGTGCGCACGTTGCCACAAAGGTTTTGCGGGACGGATCGGCATTTTTCAGGTCATGCCCATGAGCGCCGCCATGCAAGCACTGGTCCTCTGCGAGGCTGGCACGCCGGCCTTGGCCCTGCAAGCACAGCGCGAAGGCGTGGCCAGTCTTCGCCAAGCAGGTCTGCGCAAAGTCTTGCAAGGCATCACCTCGCTGGATGAGGTGCTGGCAGCCACGCCAGATGACATCCGGGATGCGCCATGAAAACGCCCGTGACATTTTTGTGGAAAGCCCATGACGACGCGGGCCGGGCAGCGCAAGGCAAGATCCAGGCGGCCAACGCTGCACTGGCGCAAGCCCTGTTGCGTCGACAAGGCTGGCAAGAGATACAACTGCAGCGCCTTTGGTGGAACACGGCTTCCCGCGTGCGCACACGCGATGTGGCACAAATGACCCGCCAACTGGCCGCCTTGCTCAAAGCAGGTGTGCCTTTGCTGCAATCCCTGCACATGCTCTCGCGCAGCCTGCCATCGGCTGCGCTGACCGAGGTGGTCCAAGCGGTGCAAAACGACGTGGCCGCAGGCCAGTCACTGCACGCCGCTTTGGCGCAACACCCAAACCACTTTAGCGGGCTGTACATCAGCATGGTGCAAGCGGGCGAGTCTGCCGGCATTCTGGACACCTTGATGGAGCGCCTGGCCAGCACGCTCGAAAAGAACGAGGCCCTGCGCTCTCGGGTGCGTTCGGCCTTGACTTACCCCTTGGCCGTGATGGTGATCGCCTCGGCCGTGCTGGTGATGATTTTGGTGTTCGTGGTGCCGGTGTTTCAAGATGTGTTCAAAAGCTTTGGCGCCGAACTGCCTTTGGCCACGCAATGGGTGGTCGCACTCAGCAAGGGTTTGAGTGCCTCAGGGCCTGCGGCCTTGCTGCTCACAGCACTGGGGATTGGACTGTGGCAAAAACCATCCCCCGGTCAGTCTGCAGCGCAGCGCTGGCTCAGCCGCAGCTTGCTCAAGGCACCCTTGCTGGGCGCCTTGATCCAAAGTGCCGTGGTGGCTCGCTGGACACAAACCCTGTCGGCACTGCTGGCCGCTGGCGTGCCTTTAACCGAAGCTTTGGGGCCTGTGGCACAAGCGTGCGATCATCCTGTTTTTGCACGCACCACCGAACAACTGCAGCGGCAAGTGGCCCAAGGCAGCAGCCTGAGCGAGGCCATGGCCCAAAGCAGCCGTTTTCCACCCATGATCGTGCAGTTGTGCAACACCGGAGAAGAGACGGGATCAATGGACAAATTATTGGCCAGGGCCGGCAACCTGATGGAAACCGAACTGGACGACCGCATCAACGCGCTGACGAGCTTGCTGGAGCCACTCATCATTGTGGTGCTGGGTGGTCTGATTGGCGGTATTCTGGTCGCCATGTATTTGCCCATTTTTCGGCTTGGCCAGGTGTTTTGATATGCCCTTCGAACTGTTGACATGGTTGCCGATCGGCCTGCTGGGGCTGGCCGTCGGCAGCTTCTTGAACGTGGTGATCCACCGCCTGCCCCGCATGCTGCAAGCCCAATGGGCCGCTGAAGCACTGGCGCACGAAAGCCAACCAGAAACCGAAGACCGACGCCCAAGCTACAACCTGTCTTGGCCAGGGTCTCACTGCCCCCATTGCCACACCGCCTTGCGCTGGTCAGACAACATCCCCGTCCTCAGCTACCTTTGGCTGCGCGGGCACTGCAGGCAGTGTCGGGGCGTCATCAGTTGGCGCTACCCCGCCATCGAGTTGTTGACCTGCGCCCTGTTCGTGTGGAGTGTGGCCACGCATGGGGTGAGCGCCAGTGCCTTGGCGTGGGCTGGCTTTGCCTCGGCCTTGGTGGCTTTGGCGGCCATTGATGCCGACACCCACTTGCTGCCCGATGCCATCACACAACCCTTGGTGTGGGCCGGCTTGCTGGCCGCCAGCGGGCACCTCAGCGGACAGACCTTGAGCGATGCGTTGTGGGGCGCGGTCGCAGGCTATCTGTTTTTATGGACGGTGTACTGGCTGTTCAAACTGCTGACCGGCAAGGAGGGCATGGGCCAGGGCGACTTCAAACTGCTGGCCGCCCTGGGTGCCTGGCTGGGCTGGCCTGCGCTGGTCTCACTGGTGCTGATCGCCTCGCTCACGGGACTGACAGGGGGACTGGTCTTGCGTGCACGTCATCGGCTGAGCGAAGACGGCTATATTCCGTTTGGACCTTTTTTGGCTTTGGCCGGTTTGTGGGTCATGGCTTGGGGCCCCTTGCCTGGCTTGCACCTTTAAAACATGAACTCAAAACGCATTTGGCGCCTCGGCCTGACCGGTGGCATCGGCAGTGGCAAAAGCACCGTGGCGGGCATGCTGGCGGCACGAGGTGCTGCCGTGATCGATGCGGACGCGATCTCTCGCAGCGTTACAGCACCCGGCGGACAGGCCATCGCTGCGATTGCCGCAACCTTTGGCGCCCACATGGTGGGGGCCGATGGTGCCATGGACCGGCAAGCGATGCGCGAGCGCATCTTCCAGGACCACGCGGCCAAACGCCAGCTTGAAGCCATCATTCACCCCTTGGTCAGCCAAATCACTGCCGAGCGGACCCAAAACGCTTTGGACCATGGCCACCGCTGTCTGGTGTTTGACGTGCCACTGCTGGTGGAGTCGGGCGAACGCTGGCGCCGCCAAGTCGACCGGGTGATGGTGGTCGACTGCGATGTCTCCACCCAGCAGCAACGCGTCATGGCACGCAACGGACTGCCCGCGCAAGAAATCGACCGGATCATCGCCCAACAAGCGAGTCGCGCGCAGCGTCTGAGCTGCGCCGACATCGTGATCGTGAACCAAAGCATGAACTTGCTTGAATTAGAGGCGCAAATCTCTCAAGTGGCCGCTGACTTCGGGCTATGATTGCGGCACTGGAAAATGCCGCGTGATACTGTACGAATACCCCTTCAACGAACGCATCCGCACCTATTTGCGCTTGCAGCAATTGTTCAACCGCTTTGGCCAATTGATGGCCCGCAGCGAAGCGGTTGACCACCACTTCGCACTGACCACCTTGTTCGAGATCATCGAGGTGGCTTCGCGCTCCGAACTCAAATCGGACGTACTCAAAGACCTCGAGCGTCAAAAGCAGCTCTACAACGGGTACCGGGGCAATCCCGCCATTTCTGAACAAGCACTGGACGGACTGATCGCCCAGCTTGACGAGCACTTTGAAGCGCTCAACGAAGTCAGCGGCAAGATCGGCATGGGCCTGAGCGACAACGATTTCCTGATGTCTTTGCGCAGCCGTGTGGTCATCCCCGGCGGCACCTGCGAATTCGACCTGCCCGCATACCACGCCTGGCAACACCACGATGCCAGCAGCCGCAGCGCTGATCTGAGCCTGTGGAGCGCCCCGTTTGTGCCTTTGGCCCAAACCATCCAGTTGCTCTTGAAAATGCTGCGCGAATCAGGGGCCAGCCAAAAAGTCATGGCCACCGCCGGTCAGTTGCAACAGAACTTGCCGCAGGGGCGCACATTCCAGCTGTTGCGCCTGAAAATCGATCCGGCATTGAACATCACCCCCGAAATCAGCTGCAACCGCCTGCTGGTGGTGATCCGCATGATGCAGCAGCAAAGCGATGGCCGCCTGGTGGCCACCGCAGAAGATGTGCCTTTTGAGATGTCTTTGTGCGCATGAGCGACGCCCAGCAACCCACACCAATCAAGCCCCGCCAAGTCCGCTGCCCCGGCTGCGCAGGCCTGAGCCTTTACAGCAGCGCCAACCCTTACCGCCCGTTTTGCAGCGCCCGCTGCAAAGGTGTGGACTTGGGCGCCTGGGCCAGCGAAGAATTCCGTGTGCCCGAAGACACCCCACCGGATGATGATTTCGGCGACCCGAGACTGCAATGAAGCGCTGATGCCTGCTTTTTCTGCAGGCCCCAATGCAAAAAGCCCGCTTGCGCGGGCTTTTTGCTGTCTGCCAATCTGGTGATCAGCGGAATTTGGACTGGGGAACGGTCTTCAGGTCGCCATCCAAAGAACCCACATACGCCGACAAGGCTTTGAGTTCGGCATTGGAGAACTGCTTGGCCACGCCACCCATCACGCCGTTGCTGCGGCCCCAGGTGGACTGGTTTTCCACTTTGTAGGACTTCAAAGCGACGAACAGGAAGTCTTTGTGCTGGCCAGCGATCTTGGGGTAGCTGGGGTCCACAGGCTTGGAGAAGTTGTCGCCATGGCAAGACACGCAAGCGCCTTTTTGCAGCAAGGCAGCCACTTTAGCGTCCGGTGCGGCTGGGGCTTTGGCCACAGCATCGGTCTTGCCGTGTTGCTCGTAATAAGCGGCCACATCAGCGATGTCCTGATCGCTCAGGCTGTCGGCGATGCCACGCATGGTGGGGTGCTTGCGCTCGCCTTTTTTGTAGGCATTGAGGGCTGCTGCAATGTACTTGGCGTTCTGGCCCGAGATCATCGGCACGCGATAGACCTCTGGGAAGCTGGCCTGGTAGCCTTTGATGCCGTGGCAGCCGATGCACATGGCGATCTTTTGCTCAGCGGCTTTGGCGTCGCCCTTCACTTCTTGAGCTTGGGCGGAGATGGCGGTCACAGACGCGACAGCCAGGGCAAACATCGAGGACAACAGCTTGTTCATTTTGCTTAGACAATCCAAATGATTGATAAAAATCAAATCGGGATTATATCGGGCTCACCCTCATAATCCTGACAACTTCCTTTTCTGCCACACAAGAGTCCCACCCATGAAATTTCAAGGTACAGAAAACTACGTCGCCACGCAAGACCTGATGCTGGCTGTGAATGCCGCCATCACCCTCAAACGGCCCCTGCTGGTCAAGGGCGAGCCTGGCACGGGCAAGACCATGCTGGCCGAGGAAGTGTCGCAAGCGCTGGGCCTTCCCCTGCTTCAGTGGCACATCAAATCGACCACCAAAGCCCAGCAGGGCCTGTACGAATACGACGCCGTGAGCCGTCTGCGTGACAGCCAGCTGGGCGACGAAAAAGTCAAGGACATCGAGAACTACATCGTCAAGGGCGTGCTCTGGCAAGCGTTCACCTCGGAAACACCGGTCGCCATCCTGATCGACGAGATCGACAAGGCCGACATCGAATTCCCGAACGACTTGCTGCGCGAGATCGACCGCATGGAGTTTTATTGCTACGAGACGCGCCAGCTGATCAAAGCCAAGACCCGCCCACTGGTGTTCATCACGTCCAACAACGAAAAAGAACTGCCCGACGCCTTCTTGCGCCGCTGCTTCTTCCACTACATCAAGTTCCCCGAAGCCGAGACCATGAAGCAGATCGTGGATGTGCACTTTCCCACGCTCAAGAAAGACCTGCTGGCCCTGGCGCTCAAGACTTTCTATGACGTGCGCAACCTGCCCGGCCTGAAGAAAAAACCCTCGACCAGCGAACTGCTGGACTGGCTGAAGCTCTTGGTGGCCGAAGACATCCCGCTCGAAGCCCTGCAAAGCGCCGACCAGAAGGTGTCGGTGCCGCCGCTGGTGGGCGCGCTGCTCAAAAACGAGCAAGACGTGACCTTGTTTGAAAAACTGGTCTTCATGAACCAGCGCAACCGCTGAAAGACAAGCCATGTCAGCACAAAAACTGCTCATGGAAGGTCTGTCCGACGCTGTCGGCTTTGTCGGCGGCGCGGTGGCCGGTTACTGGATCGGCAAACTGTTGGGCTGGGACATCTTCAGCGCTGGTTACAACAACGCCAGCATCGGCGCCATCCTGCTGGTCGGCCTGGGCGGCGGCGGCGGTCTGCACCTGGCGCGATACTGGCGAAAACAAAAAGACCAGTCACCAGAATAAATGACCGAAAGCGCCGACTTCATGACCTTTGTGAGCCCCATCACCCTGTCGGCACGTGGCATTGAACTGCGGCCCATGACACTGGAAGACGAGCCAGGACTGCGATCAGCCGCTGCCGATGGCGCGCTCTGGAACATCCGGGTGACCTCGGTTCCGGAGCCGGAAAAAACACGACAGTACATCGAAGAAGCGCTGGCCATGCGCGAGGCGGGAAACCGCTTCCCCTTTGTGGTGATCGAGTCGGCCAGTGGGCGGATACTGGGCACCAGCAGCTACCACGACATCGTGCCCGCCATCCAACGCGTGGAAATCGGATGGACCTGGTATGCGAAAAGCGTTCAGCGAAGCCACGTCAACACCACCTGCAAACTGCTTTTGATGACCCATGCCTTCGAGACATTGGGCTGCCATGTGGTGGGCTGGCGCACCGACAATTTCAACTTCGCATCACAAGCTGCAATTGAGCGCTTGGGTGCCAAGAAAGACGGGGTGATCCGCGGTCACGCCCTGCGCCGCGACGGCACCATCCGGGACACCGTGATGTACAGCCTGCGCTCGGGCGAATGGCCCGAAGTCAAGGCGCAGTTGCTGCACTCCCTGAATAAACAACGCTAGCCATTTTGATCTGGGCCTGAACCATGCTGATCGACTTCTTTTACACCCTGCGGGCCGCCAAAGTGCCGGTCTCGGTGCGCGAGTTCCTCACGCTGCTCGAAGCGCTGCAGGCCAACGTGGTGGGGCCTGCGTCCGATGCTTGCAGCATCGACGACTTTTACCACCTGAGCCGCACGGTGCTGGTCAAGGACGAAAAGCACTTTGACAAGTTCGACAAAGCCTTTGGCGCCTACTTCAAGGGCGTGGAGATGCTGACCGATTTCACCAAGGAAATCCCGCTCGACTGGCTGGAGCAGATTCTGAAAAATGAACTCACGCCCGAGCAAAAAGCCGCCATCGAGAAGATGGGCTGGGACGAGTTGATGGAGACGCTGAAGAAACGCCTCGAAGAACAAAAAGAGCGCCACGAAGGCGGCAACAAGTGGATTGGCACCGGCGGCACCTCCCCCTTTGGCAATGGCGGTCACAACCCGCAAGGTATCCGCATTGGTGGCAAAGGCGGCAACCGCAGTGCCGTCAAGGTCTGGGAGCAGCGCGCCTACAAAGACTACGACGACCAGCAGGAACTGGGCACCCGCAACATCAAGGTGGCGCTGCGCCGCCTGCGCCGCTTTGCCCGCGAAGGCTCGCACGACGAACTGGACCTGGATGGCACCATCCGCAAGACCGCCGCAAACGCCGGTTACCTGGACATCCTGATGCGCCCGGAGCGCCACAACAACGTCAAGGTACTGCTGCTCATGGACGTGGGCGGCACCATGGACGACCACATTGCGCGGGTGGAAGAAATGTTCTCGGCCGTCAAGGCCGAGTTCAAACACCTGGACTTTTATTACTTCCACAACTGCGTCTACGACTTCATGTGGAAGAACAACAAGCGCCGATACGCCGAGAAATTTGCCACCTACGACATCCTGCGCAAGTACAACAAGGACTACAAGCTGATCTTCATTGGCGACGCGACCATGAGCCCCTATGAGATCTTGCAAAAAGGCGGCAGCGTGGAATACAACAACGAGGAAGCCGGTGCCGAATGGCTGCAGCGCTTGACGCACGCCTTCCCCAAGTTCGCCTGGATCAACCCTGAACCGCAAGGCGTGTGGCAATACCGCCAAAGCATCTCCATCATTCAGCAACTGATGAGCCAACGCATGTTCCCTCTTACCCTCAAAGGGCTGGAAGACGCCATGCGTTTATTGAGCAAGTGAGTCGGCGCACTGGCCTCACCACTTTGTTGCTGGCATGCACGCTGTGGTGCATGCAGGTGACGGCCCATGCGAGCGAACCCCTGGCGTTCGAGCTGACCATATCGTCCAACCAAAAGGACATCGCGCCCTGGATGTCGCAGCATTTGGCCTTGACACGCTACCAGAGCCTGACGGACCTGGATGACCAGGAAATGTCGCAATTGCTGCGCGATGCCGATGCGCAAGCCCGCGAACTCCTGGCCACGCAAGGCTACTTCAACCCCCAATTGCAGTGGCAACTGGACGCCGCCGCCTCAGCCAATCACCGGCGCAGCGTGACACTGGACATCGACGTCGGTCCTGTGGCCCGCATCAGCCAAGTCCAGATCGCATGGCAAGGCGACATTGCCCAACGCCATGAAGCCGCAGCGCAGCGTGAGCAAGTGGTCGCCTACTGGGCCTTGCCGTCTGGCCAGGACTTCAGTCAAAGCCAGTGGAGTCAAGCCAAATCCACGGCGCTGCGTCAAGTGCAATCCGAACGCTACCCGCAAGCGCAGATCAGCCATAGCCTGGCCGATGTGGACGCCCCAAGCAACCAGGTCCGTTTGTCGATCACGATCGATTCCGGCCCCCAGGTGACGATCGGACCGCTGCTCATCACCGGCGCTGAGCGCTACAGCACCGAACTGGTGGAACGCCTGGCGCATCTGACGCCCGGTGCCGTTTACAAGCAACACGATCTGTTGATGGCCCAGCAGCGCTTGGTGGCCAGCGGTTTTTACGATGCGGTGTTCGTCTCACTCGACCCGGAAGGGGCCGTGGACGCTGTCCCGGTCAAGGTGGAACTGAAAGAAACACTGCGGCAAAAATGGGTCATGGGCTTGGGCGTGCGCAGCGACAGCGGCCCACGCCTGACGGCGGAATACACCCAAAACCGTCTGCCCGGCTTGGGCTGGCGCGGCGTCACGAAGCTCTCAGTGGACAAAATTTTGCAAAGCTGGAGCCTGGACCTGCTGGCGCCGCCCGATGCCGCCCTGTGGCGCTGGCACGGCGCTGCCCAATTGGATCATCAGCAATTCACAGGCTACGACGTGAACAGCCAGCGCTGGCGCTTTGGCCGCACCCAGCGTGAAGAGCGAACCGATCGCTCGTACTACGCGCAATACGACGCCTCCAGCAGCACAGGCTCGCTGCTCGGTCAGCGTGAATCGGTCAGCGCCAACTACGCCTGGACCTGGCGGCGCTTTGACAGCCTGCCTTTCCCGACCCAGGGCTTGGGTGGCAGCCTCGAGCTGGGCTCGGGCACCAGCTTGGGATCGCAGCGTGAGCCCTTCACACGGTGGCTGGCTCGGGCGCTTTGGCTGCAACCCCTGGGGCGCACATCAGGCCGCCTGGCCGTGCGCGCTGAAGCGGGCAGCGTGCTCAGTCGTGACACCTCTGGCCTGCCTTCCACCCAGCTGTTTTTGGCCGGTGGTGACAACAGTGTGCGCGGCTACGCCCCGTCCAGCATCGGTGTGGCGCAAAGCAATGGCGCCATCGCCCCTGGCCGTTACATGGCCACGGGCAGTGTGGAATGGCAACGCCCCATCCGGTGGAACCAGCAAGCGACCGATTGGGAAAGTGCCGTGTTTGTCGATGCGGGCGCAGTGTCCAATGACATGCACCAACGCCAAGCCGTGGTCGGCTACGGCGTGGGGGCCCGCTGGCGCAGCCCCATTGGTCCTTTGCGTGTGGATTTGGCTTACGGCCAAGCCGTTCAAAAATTGCGTCTCCATCTGAGCGTGGGTTTCATTTTTTGATGCACTCAACGACGCCCACCGAAAGCACCCCACCGCCCCGCACTGGATTGCGCCGCCTGGGTCTGTTGCTGCTTGGTGCGGTCACCGCAGTGAGCGCTTTGTGGTGGTGGGCCGGCACACCAGGCTCATTGGCCAGCGTGCTGCGCCTGACAGGCCATTGCTTGCCCGCCGGACAAAGCCTGCAGACCGCGCAGGTCGAAGGCAGCCTGCGGCACGGCGGTCAGCTGGGCCTGTGGCAGTGGCAACAAGGCGCGCTGCAAATACAGGCTCACAACACATCCATCACACTGGACTGGTCACGCCTGTTGCACGGCATGGCGCCTGTCAGCCAATTGAGCATGGCGCACCTGAAAATTGACGACCAGACCCCTGCCAGCGAACCCCAAGCCCCAACGACATGGGCCTGGCCTGTGCGCGTCGACCTGCCTTGGCAAATAGACCGTCTCCAATGGCTTGGACCGCCCGCTTTCGAAGTGCGGGCGCTGAAAGGCCTCTACCGTTACGACGGCCTTGATCACCGCCTGGAGATGCAGCCCTTCGAGGTGGCACAAGGCCGCTACAGTTTGCAAGCCCAATTGCAAGCGGCATCACCCATGGCACTTCAGGTCAATGTGCAAGGGCAAGTTCAGGCCAACGCCACGAGCCACAGCAAGCCCTTGGCGCTGCAGGCACAAGCCTCACTGGCCGGTACGCTGGCCGGACCGCAAGCGGCCCTGGTACTGCAAGCGCAACTGCAGCCGCTCATACCCGTCTCGCCCAGCCGAACCATGCAGTTGAAGCTGGATGCGCAAATCCGCCCCTGGCAAGCGCAAACCATCACACAAGCCCAAGCCGAGGGACAGCACCTGAATCTGGCCGCCCTGTGGCCCGGTGCCCCGCAAACGAGCCTGACGGGCCAAGCGTCCATCACCCCCGAAGGTCAAGGCTGGCAAATCCAAGCCCAGCTGAACAACCTCAGCCCAGGCCCCTGGGACCGCAACGCCCTGCCCCTGAGCCAACTGACAAGCCGTCTGCAACGCCAGGCCAATGGCTTGTGGCAAGTGACGCAACTGCAGGCCAAGGTGGCAGGCGGGCACGTGCAAGGCGAAGGCGTGCAAACCAGCGCAGGCTGGACAGGGCAGGTTCGCCTCGCGGGACTTCATCCCGAGCAAATGCATACCGCTTGGGCGGCCAACCCACTGAACGGTCACATCCAGGCGCAAGCGGTAGATGCCCGCACCGTGGCCATCCAGGCAGCGCTGACCGGCGAAAGCCCGCTGGGCAAAAACACAAAGAGTCTGCGCTGGGACAAGCTGCACCTGCAAGGCCAATGGCAAGCGGCGCTTTGGCAGATCGAAGCGCTTGAAATTCAGGCCGCCGACGCCAAGCTTCAAGCGCAATTCACGTACCAACCCCAAACATCCTCAGCCCAGGGCCAAGTCGAGTGGCAACTGCCCGGCATGAAAGCCCAGGCCAAAGGCTTGTTGGCCCCCCAGCAAGGCCAGGGACACATCGACATCGCCATGAGCGATGCAGCGCTCAGCATGGCCTGGCTCAAGCGCTGGCCGGGCTGGGCTGAGCGGCTGCAAGGTGGGCAAGTCTCCGGGCCTGCGCAATTGAATGCGCAATGGCAAGGTGGTTACCGTCAAGCGGATACCACCGTCCAACTGCGCATGGCGCTGCCACGCTGGGCCGCACAAAGCCAGAGTACCGATGGCTGGCAACTTCAACAGGGCCAAGTCTCTGTGCAAGGCCGCTTGCAGGCCCTGCAGGCCGACATGGAAACCCGCTGGCACGGCGCCGGTCAATCCCTGCTCATCCAATCAAAGGCCAGCGCCACCAGCACTGCGCTGTGGGGCGGCTCATGGCATGGCCAAATCCAGAGTGCAACAGCGCAGATGTCATCCCCCCAAAGCACTGCGCCCTGGAAAGCTCAGCTGCAAGAGGCCGTCGGCTGGCAATGGTCTTCGACAGACCATCTCGCGGCGGCCCAATGGCAAGCGGGACGCATCGCTGTTCAGGGGCCCACCGCAGGCCAGGCCATGCTGCATTGGGATGCCGGGCAATGGCACACACGCACACAGGCAGCCCACACCAGCAGCGCAGCACGCAGCACACCCGCGAGCCAGTTGACCGCCCGAATCGATGAGCTGCCCCTTGGCTGGCTGCCTGTCGGACTGGGCACCGAAGTCCAAAGTGACCTGGTGCTCAAAGGCCACTTGAGGCTGGAACAAGCGCAGGGCTTGCAGCTGCGCGCACGCCTTGAGCGCAGCCGGGGCGACTTGCGCATCATCGCCGACAACGCGTCTGGGCAACGGATCAACTCCGGGCTGCGCGAAGCGAGCATGGCACTGGACATCGACAACGAAAACGTGCAACTGCGACTGAACTGGAACAGCGAGCAAATGGGGCAACTGCAAGCACAAGCACAAACCCGTCTGAGCCATGACGCACAGGGCTGGCATTGGCCCGCGCAAGCCCCCATATCGGGTGGACTGAAGGCACAACTGCCGCGCGTAGGCGCCTGGTCATTGCTGGCGCCGCCCGGTTGGCGCGTGCAGGGCAGTCTGGACGCCCAACTCGAGCTCACAGGCACCCGCCAAGACCCACAGTGGCAAGGGCATATACAGGCGGACAACCTGGCGGTGCGATCGGCTGTGCAAGGCATCGAATTCAGCCAAGGCCAATTGCGCGCACGCGTGCAGGGCCAACAGGTGGACCTGGAGCAATTGAGCCTGCGCGGTGCGGGGGCCCAGGGCGGCGAACTCCAAACCCAAGGCCATCTGACCTGGCTGCCATCGCCTGCAGGATCGGCCAACGCATCACCACTGGGCCAAGTGAACATGGTCTTGAACATGCAAGCCAAAGCGCTGCGCGTGAGCAACCGCGCCGACCGGCGCTTGGCCATTTCCGGCCAGGTCAAAGCCCAAATGCACAAAGGTCAGCTGCAATTGCGCGGCCAAATCCAGGCCAATCAAGGCCTGTTCATCCTGGCCGAAGACAGCACCCCCACATTGGGCAACGACGTGGTCGTGACCGGCAGCAGGTCCGCCAGAGCCGCCGTCACAACAGACACCCCCACACAGGGACCATCCATCATCGGCACGCCCGACGTGCAAGTCACGCTGGACCTGGGGCCGGACTTTCAGGTTCAAGGTCATGGCCTGACGACTCGGCTGACTGGCCAGCTGAATTTGCTCAGCAACGCCAGCACCAAAGGCATTCCTCGATTGAACGGCGAAGTCAGCACCCAAGGCGGTCGTTACAAAGCATATGGACAAAACCTGAACATTGAAACCGGTTTGTTGCGCTTCAACGGCCCCTACGACAACCCCTTGCTGGACATCCTGGCCATCCGCCCCAACCTCTCGCAACGCGTGGGGGTGCAAATCAGTGGCAGCGCCATGAACCCCAAGGTGCGCCTGTACTCCGACCCAGAGTTGCCCGATGCCGACAAACTGGCTTGGCTGGTTTTGGGCCGCTCAGGCGCCAATGGCGGCGCAGAATCGGCCGTCTTGCAACAAGCGGCCCTGGCCCTGTTCAGCAGCAATGGAAAAACCATGAGTGGCGAGATGGCTGGCGCCCTGGGTCTGGACGAAATCTCGCTGGCCAGCGGCAGCCGCAGCGATGCCACCGCCACAGGTGCTGCCGTCACGCTGGGCAAGCGCCTGTCCAAAGACTTTTACCTGGTCTACGAAACCAGCCTCAAAGGCACCTTTGGCAGCTTCTATGTGTTCTACGATCTCTCTCGCCGATTGACCCTGCGGGCTCAAACGGGGCAAGACAACGCGCTCGATTTGATTTACACGGTGCGCAAAGACTGATCAAGCCTTGACGCGCCAGCCAGGCACATTGCGCTGCAACACCTCGATCAGGTCTTTGTATTCAAAGGGCTTCATCAAATAGTCGTTCATCCCAGCTTCCAGGCAACGTTCGCGGTCCTCGGTGAAGCCGCCCGCCGTCAAGGCCACGATCGGCAAGGCCTGATACTCGGGGTTCTTGCGGATGTGGCGCGCAGCCTCCAGCCCTCCCATCACAGGCATCTGAATGTCCATCAGGACCAGATCGCAGTGCCTGTCCTTGACCATTTGCACCGCCACCTGACCGTTCTCAGCCACCGACACCTGAGCTCCGGCCAGCTCCAACAACTGCTTGAGAATCCCGCGCATGGACAGGTTGTCCTCCGCCAACAAAACATGCAAACCGGCCACTGCGTCAGAGGCGACCGCATCTTGCGATTGCGATGGTTGAACCTTGTCCTCAGAAGACACCGGCAGTCGCACCATGGTCCAAAAAGTAGAACCCACGCCGACTTGAGACTGAACACCCACATCGCCCCCCATTTGCCGGGCCAGCCGCTGACAAATGGACAAGCCCAAACCCGTGCCGCCTTGAGCACGGGTGGCCTCGTTATCGCCTTGTACAAAGCGCTCAAAAACCTTGTCCTGAAGTTCCGGCGCCAGACCGATGCCCGTGTCTTGCACCTCCAGGTGCAACGCATCATCGTCACCGGGGACACAACGAACGCGCACACGCACATGCCCTTGCGCTGTGAACTTGATGGCATTGCCCACCAAATTCAACAAGACCTGCGCCAGACGCTGAGCATCGCCCAGACGGTGGGTGATCACCTCTGGCGCGATCTCGACCTCGTACAGCAAACCCTTGCTGACACAGGCATCGCAAACCAGGTCACTGACCTGCTGCAACACATCACGCAAGTCAAAAGGCAACTGCGCCAGCACCAGTTGGCCATGCTCCAATTTTGAGAGGTCCAGGATGTCATTGATGATGCCCAGCAACAAGCGGCCCGCCGTCTTGCTTTTGCTCAACAAATCGCGCTGGTGATCATCCAACGGCGTATTCAATGCCAAATCCGTCAGCGCCAATATGGCCCCCATGGGCGTGCGGATCTCGTGGCTGACGTGCGCCAAAAATTCCGTTTTGGCGGCATTGGCTTGCTCCGCCCTTTGCCGCGCTTGCCGCAAGCTGTCCTCGTACAAACGACGCTGACTGATGTCCCGGCTCACCCCCAAGATTTCAACCAGACTGCCATCGGTGCCCAGCAAAGGAAAGGCCAGCACCTCGGTCCAAAAGCGGGTGCCATCCTTGCGCCAATACTCCAGCTCTGAGCGAAACTCCGGCGGCGGCAAGCCCTGTTGCATGGCGGTGGCCACATCCACGAAATATTGCAACGAGACCACTTGCGAATCGGGCGTCAAGGTCTGATCGATGGTGTGTTTCATCGCCTCCTCGGGCGTGTAGCCGCGCAACTGCTCAATAGCGGGACTCACATAAGTCAGCTCGCCCATAGGGCTCATGGTCCACACCACATCGAGCGCACTGTCGGTCAACACGCGAAGCCGCTCTTCACTGACACGCAATTGCGCTTGAGCGGCCACCTGCTTGGAAACGTCTTTGACCATCACCACACACAACGACTGGCCTCGTCGATCGGTCAATCGGGCAAAGACAGAGATTTCGGCAAAAATCCGGGCATCATCCGTGCGCAGCAGCTGATGAACCTGGCCTTCAGCCGCAGGCGGCTGGTCAAACAAATCGGGGGCCTGGGTCTGGCCGGCTTGCCATACCGGACGCACCAATGTCGACCATGGTGCTTGATGCAAGGACGAGGCCGTTCGCCCCACCAAGCTTGCAAAGTTGTCATTCACCGACACAACGGCACCCGTTGCGGTGTCCACCATGGCCACACCAAACGGCGCCTGCTCGAAAAGCAGCCGCACGCCGTCTTGACTGGGCGCCAAAAACCGACGAAGTATGTTTTGAATCAAATCCAACATTTTCGGGATTATCGATCAAATCAACAGCATGAGAGGCGCCATGGCGACGCCACAGCAAGTGCTCACTGGCACCCAAACTGCCCTGCCTGAGCGGCCTGTAAAATCCAATGACCGCCACCGTAGTTCAATGGATAGAACTCTCCCCTCCTAAGCGGTCATAGATCTTTCAATATTTTCATAAGCTATTGATTTAAAAGACTTTTTACCCCTTGTTTTCCCTGTTTTTCTGTATATTTTTCCACTTTTCGTGTCCCAAATTTGTCCCAAGGCTCATCAAGCTGCAGACGAGAGATCTTGGACTCAAGCTGCGCAAGCGCTCGGGCAAATGGGGGTTACAAGCTCACAAAAATGACGACCTGCTAAGATTCAAAAAGTAAGCTCCTTGTAGTTCAATGGATAGAACGGAAACCTCCTTTCAATGGGCAGTCACAGGCGAAAGCAGTGACTGAATGGGGTCAAATTCGGTGAACCCTCTGGTCCTAGCGACCGTGGCAACGCCGAGCCAAGCCAAGAGCGATCTTGGAAGGTGTAGAGACTAGACGGCCCCTGCCTAAAGGCACGCCAGCCCAAGGCAAAGGCATAGTCCAGACCACAAACGATAAGTCGGTGGCGAAAGCCATAGTGGTACGAAGTTTCAGATACAGGTTCGATTCCTGTCGAGGAGACCAACTCAAATTGGTGGAGACAGCGCCTATGGAGCAAACGAGCAACTTGGTTGCCTACCTACGGACACGCTCTGGTGGCCGAGAAGTCTTGACGCCCAAGCAACTTGAGCCCATCCTGGGGATAAGCGCCAAACACCAGAGCCTCTTGCGCAAAGAGAACAAACTAAAAATCCCCTACCTCGTAGTTGGCGGGAAAATTCTCTACAGTATTCATGCCGTTGCAGAAATGCTGACAAGGCCGGCTGAAAACAAGCCAGAGCCAGCAAAGCCCACCAAGCACGAGAAACCCACCTCCAGCAAAACAAAGGCTGAGGACAAATGGCGCTCCAACTTGAAAGTGCCCTCCTCCCAGCCCATCAATATGAGTCAAGCCCTGCTCAGGGCCTTCATCCTTAACAACATACAGGCTGAAATTTCGTCATTGACTGCCCTAACCCAAGAACTTCAAGCCATTCAAAATGCTGAAGAGCTGCGTTCAAACCTGAAAAAAA
This sequence comes from Limnohabitans sp., assembly GCF_030158565.1. GTDB lineage: Bacteria > Pseudomonadota > Gammaproteobacteria > Burkholderiales > Burkholderiaceae_C > Limnohabitans_A. Next base: position 85,026 of record NZ_JAOASQ010000023.1, read on the forward strand.
GGTCACATTACCAAGGAGCAGGCAGCAATATCAAGCCGAAAATGAAGGTTTAGACACCACAGTGGCCTGAGTCGTACGTTTCTCGTGATTACCGATACAGCACAAACGACAGCATTCGGCCAGTTGCGGACCTTGAGGACAAGTGAAATCCGTGGACTGAAACATCCGGTTGGGGTAGTCTGTTGCCGGTCGCTTGCCAACAACGGCTGCCAGCTAGGACAGGGGGGGCAGCTGGGAGCTGCCGGACATACAGGACAAGGTCTTGCGTGACTTGAATCAATGGGTGGCTGCTACAAGTCTGCCCCAGATTCCATTGCCGTGACGATTGCGCTGAAGTTCACCACTAGCCGATGGGATGGCCTACGCCAGCTGGACAATGAGGTCGACTTTTTGATGATTCTCCAGGTGGTCTGGCCAGATCATCCAGGATAGGGCAGTCTGGCCGCTCATTGCCCTGGCAATGGTGCAACAGTTGCTGCAAGCTGCGTTGCATCGCCTGCATGGCTTCGATGCGCTGCGACAATTCATCCAGGTGCTTTTGTGCAATGCGCTTGACATTGGCGCTGGCACGGCGACGGTTTTGCCACAGCGCGACCAATTCGGCGATCTCGGCCATGGAAAAGCCCAGATCGCGTGCCCGCTTAATGAAACGCAAGGTGTGCACATCGGCCTCGACGTACTGGCGATAGCCGCTGTCGGTGCGCCCCACGCGTGGCAGCAGGCCCAGCGACTCGTAATGGCGCACCATTTTGGCCGAAACACCGGAGAGTTCAGCGGCCGTGCCGATGTTGATAGGCCAGTGTGTGCTGAACATATGACAAACCTCACGCGGCGACGGCATAGCCTTCATCGGCGGGGCATGATGATTTATCCCTCAGTCCACAGGCCTTCTCCCTGCCTACGCGCCATAGGACTGATCTCGTTGAGCAGGATGCTCGCCTCCTTGAGCTGGCAGCCCCCGACTCACAAACCTACTTAACTAGATTCTGGCGCAGGTTGGCAGCGATGAAGCGTTGATTCAAGGCTTCCAGAATTGCATTCTCCATGGGGGCAATCTTCCCTACTAAAGCGCGCTCAACCAATTGCGTTGCTACGGACGCCTGCGGCAAAACAGGGCCAAAAAAATACACGTCCTTATCACCCGTCACCAGCAGGCAGGGAAAACTTTCTACGTCCACATCATCCAGGAGATCAGCACTGTCTTCTATATCAACCCAGGCCCACTCTACTTTTCCATGCCAAACCTTATTCAAAGCTTCAAAAACCTCAAGGTATGCATCGCAGGTGCGACACCAGGCTGCGCACAAGCAATAAACAGTCAGAGTGGTTGGGTGAGGAAGCATCTCATCAAGAAAGTCATGGCAGTGGCTCCATTCTGTCAGAGCTTCTCGACGGAAACTCCGTAGCAATCTGATTCAACCGGAGGCGCGGAGACGGCGGATGCGGCCCCAGTCGACCCGAACGAAGTCTTTGGAGGCAGCCCGGTGCAATGCACCTTCCTTGAAAAGCTTGGCCACCACCCTGCTGGCAGTGGCATGGTTCATGTCGAGCAAATCGGCCATCTCGCACCGACTCGGAAGCCAACACGCGTCCGTTTGCTCTGGGTGCAGTTTCTGGAGTTGCTCCAGTAGCAAAAGCACCTTGTCTCCGGCCTGTGCCCGGTGCAGCTCCACTTTGAACCCAGCAGCTTCTTGCAACAAGTTCAAAGCTGCCGCATTGGCCCAGCGCATCAAAGACACCCCCAGAATCGATTCGATGCCACTGGACAGTGAAATGGCTTCGATCGTCGCGTCAGTACAGACTCTGGCATCAAAATTTCGAGGCTGCTGCAAAAAAATCTCATGACCTAGAACTGCCCCTCGTCCCAGCAGGTGGATGATGCATCGCTCACCTCTTTCGTTCACGCTTTCGAGGCTGACGACGCCCGTTCGAATGCGGTACAGAGTACGGGCGGTCTCGCCTTGCTGATACAGGTAGTTGTTGGCGCATTTGCGAATGGTTTTCACATGCAGGCATTTGCTGTCCAGATCTGGATGGGTGTCCAATGGAGTTGGGAAATGCATCGCCATGGGTGTTCACTGGCGTGGCACCAGAAAAGTTGAAGATTCGACTGTTGATGGTGCATCAGTGTCACCTTCAAGGACTGCAACGAATCGGATGGGGAGAACTTCACCAGTGCGTTGCATGGCTTGAGTGCCTGGCATACGGACGGTCACTGTGAGGGTTTTGGCCTGGGCTGGGGCAAGCTTGGCCGTGACTGGCCTGATCAGTCCCAGAAAATCGGCGGGAAGTACATTGATCGAGACTGTTTTTGTGTCGTCCGACGCATTCATCAATTGCAGCGTGTAGACGTTCTCGACAGCGCCGCGATCGACCTGACGAGCCATCACCGAGCGGTCCCGAATGACGTCCATACGAACCTCTTTTCGGTTGACAAACGCAGCGACGGTGGCCGCGATGACTAGGCACAGAAGAACGCCATACACCACCACCCGAGGGCGAATCACGCGATGCAAGAACGAGGACATATTGGACTTTTTTGCATCATTCAACTCATGCAACGAGGCCATTCGGATCAAGCCCTTGGGTGCCTGGATCTTGGCCATGACTTCGTCGCAGGCATCAATGCACAGGCCACAGGCGATACAAGCCGCTTGCAGCCCCTTGCGAATGTCGATGCCGGTAGGACAGACCTGTACACACAATGTGCAGTCGATGCAATGCCCCTCATTCGCTGGCCTGTGTTCGTTCTCAGCGATGCTGCGCCGTGGTTCACCCCGCTGGTGATCGTAGGCCACGTTCAAAGTGTGCGCATCCATCAGGGAGCCCTGAAAGCGTCCGTAGGGGCACATGTGCAGGCAGACTTTCTCGCGAACCAGGCCCGCATTCAGGTAGGTGAACAGGCCGTAGAACAGAATCCAGAAAATGGTCCATGGGCCCACGGTCAACGACAAGGCATCGGTCATCAAGGGTCGCATGGCACTGAAGTAACCGACGAAGGTGAAGCCCGTCCACAGACCAAAAGCCAACCAGGCCATGTGTTTGCTACCCCGACGAAACAGTTTTTCTACGCCCCAGGCGGCCTTGTCCAGGCGCTTGCGGTTCTGCAGACTCCCTTCGCACTTGTTCTCGATCCACATGAAGATGGCGGTGTAGACCGTTTGCGGACAGGCAAAACCGCACCAGACCCGTCCGATCACGGCAGTCGCAAAAAACAGCAGTAGCGCGCTGACGACCAGCAGTCCGGTCAGGTAGATGAGGTCCTGCGGGAACAGCACGGCGCCAAACAGGTAAAAGCGCTTGGCTTCAAGGTCAAACAGCACGGCTTGGCGCGAGTGCCAGTTCAGCCATGGAACGCCATAGAAGAAGGCCTGGGTCAGCCAGACCAAGGTCCAGCGCCATCTTGAGAAGGTGCCACCGATGGCGCGAACGTGAATTTTGTCGCTCGCCGCCACGGCGCCAACAGGATGAATGGGAATGACTTTTTGCATGGAAGCCTCACAGGTTGTTCGCATGGCCCCGTCCTTTGCAAATAGCGGATGGGTTCGGGCCAGCGTGCCCGGACGAGGCTGTCGACCAGGCATGCACCAATGGTGCCGCCGCCTCCTCTGATGCGCAGGATGCAGATATGTTGAAAATTAACCGTATCAGATGGCTGCTGATCTCCCCAGATATGCTGACTTCTGATACGCCCTAAACCCGTGAAATGCTCTGACACTGCATCAGATGAAGCGCAATTTCTCGATTCTTGTCGGTTGGCTCGCTCTGCTGGGCCTGAAGCTGCTGGGTGATGCCCTGTCCCCGTGGCTTGGTGTCCGTGTACCCGGCAGTTTTTTGGGATTTCTGGCCCTGTGGGCATTTCTACATTGTTGGCGGGCGGCGCCGACAGCGCTAGCGGGGGCCAGTGCCTTTTTGCTGAACCACCTGACGCTGTTCCTCTTGCCCTCGCTGGTCATTGCGGTCGTGAGCTTGCGATGGGCTCCACGCGAGGTGGCGTTGTTGCTGGTGGGTGGGCTTCCCGTCACCTTGCTCATGGCGGCGGCTTGCGGACTGCTCATTTCAGCACTGCATCGCCCGCGCAGAAAGAACAGCCATGATGCTTGAACAAACTGCAGCACTGCTGCTGGCCTGCCTGTGCTATGTGGTGTCCAGAGGTGTGTTTCGCCTCAGCCAGCGTCACGTGCTCGCCTTGCCAGTATTCGTTTCCGTTTTGCTGGTGCTGATTGCTTGCGCCGTGTTCGGATTGGAGCCGTCAGATTTCTCCGTCCGGACACAGACACTGCGGACCGCCATGGATGTGGCCGTGGTGGCAATGGCAGTTCCCCTTCATCAGGCCTGCAAGCGACTCGGCCCTCTGTTGCCGTCCATGTTCCTGGGCTTGCTACTGGCGTCGGTGGTCTCGGTGCTTGGTGTGCTGGCCGCCGGCTGGATGCTGAAGGTGCCCTGGCACATCACCTCCGCTGTCGCGCCCAAGGCAGCCACCATGCCCGTGGCCCTGTCTCTGACCCAAAGTGTTGGCGCCGACCAAACCCTTGCTGTTACCGCTGTTTTGCTCACAGGGGTGTTTGGCACCTTGCTGACACCACCTCTGCTGCGTAGGTTGGGGGTACAGGATGAACGGGTTCAAGCCTTTGTGTTGGGCGTAAGCGCGCACGCCATTGGCCTCGTTCGGGCGCAAGCCGAATATCCAGACCACCTGGATCTGGCGGTGGCGGGCATGTGCGGGAATGCACTGGTCACGACAGTCCTGTGTTCGTTCCTGCTGTCTTGAGACATGGCTGATTTTTCATTGGCTGGTATAGCATCAAGGACTTCACTGGAGGACCTTTAAGAAATGTTTGCTGTCCGCCTGACGCGCTACCAACAGCTGACCGATGAACTGGCGGTCAGCATCCGATCGGGGGTGCTGCGGCCCGGAGATCGCCTGCCTTCGGTGCGCGAGCTTCGAAGGCAGCGTGGCGTGAGTCCATCCACCATCTTTCAAGCCTACGCTCAACTGGAGTTACAGGGACTGGTGGAGGCCAGGGCTCGTTCGGGCTATTTTGTACGTGCGCGGCGTCAGCTCACCGCTCAGCCCCCGGATGCGGCGCAACCCAGTGGGCGTGTCACACCGGTTGCCATCAGCGAGTTGGTGTTCGAATTGCTGGGCTCCACGCGTGATGTGGATGTTGTTCCGCTGGGTTCTGCTTTTCCTGCAGCGCAATTGTTCCCCTTTGATGCGCTGGCCAGAAGCGGTGCTCGGGCCATGCGACGCCTGAGCCCAGCGCAAATCTCCGGGGCACTTACGGCTGGCGATGAGTCCTTGCGTGCCCAGATCGGACGGCGTTATGCCCTTAATGGGGTACCCTTGCGTGCAGACGAAATCATCGTGACCAACGGTGCCATGGAGGCGCTCAACCTTTGCCTGCAGGCGGTCACAAAACCTGGTGACGTGGTGGTGGTGGAGTCGCCCACTTTTTATGCTGCTTTGCAGGCCCTCGAACGTCTTCACCTGAAAGCGGTTGACGTCGAAACCGACCCAGTGGAAGGGGTTCGCCTGGAAGCCCTGGAGACCTTGCTCAAACAACAAAAAGTGGCGGCTTGCTGGTTCATGCCTACATTCCAGAATCCACTGGGGGCTTTGATGCCCAATGCCAAAAAGCAGGCACTGGTGCAGTTGTTGGCGCGGCACGGGGTTCCCCTCATCGAAGATGATGTCTACGCCGAATTGCACTTTGGATTGCGCAGACCTTTGCCAGCTAAAGCCTTCGATCAGGACGGTCTGGTGCTTCATTGCTCGTCGTTTTCCAAATCTTTGGCACCAGGGTATCGGGTAGGCTGGGCTGCAGCCGGTCGCTATGCAAAGGACGTGGAGCGTTTGAAGATGATGACCTCACTGGCCTCGCCGATACCTCCGCAACTGGCCATTGCCGAATACCTGATGCAAGGTGGATTTGACCGACATTTACGCCATCTGCGTGGTGCGTTGCAGTCCCAGCACACGGTGGCCAGAGCACTGATTGAGCGCTTTTTTCCAAAGGGAACTCGGATGACCGAGCCCCAAGGTGGATACTTCGTTTGGCTGGAACTTCCGCTGGGCGTGAATGCTTTGGACATCCACCACCAAGCCATGGCCCAGTCCATCAGCACCGCGCCCGGGGTTCTGTTCTCAGCCGACCGAAGATTCACACGCCATCTGCGACTCAACGTTGGCCATCCCGTTAATTCACAGATCAGAGCTGCTTTGAAACTGCTGGGGGGCATGGCCAAAGAACAAAGCGCCAACGGCGGTTGATGTCTCTTTTTTTTGCCTAACTTAATCGGCCTACCTGCCAAGGTGGTCTTGGTGGCGCGTTTTGCGACAGAGACCGGGATGGAGCAGGATTGAACCATGCATTAACGGCCAACATCTGCCGGAAAATCTTCCTGATTGAAGGTCCGGTTTGGGTCGAATGCAGTCTCTCAGATAACTAAATGTTGTCTGGATGAAAGCAAGTAGCGCAAAAGCAAGGTATGCCCAGCCCCTCAGCTCGTCATCGTTTGGTACGTAGATTGATTCTGAGCCATTGACTTGACTTCTCGCTCCGAATGTTGTTTGTTGTACTCAACAAAACAACAGGAGCAAGATGAACCAGCAACTAACGAATTTTTACGAGCACCTAAACACCTCGGTCATCACCACCAACGACTTTACAGAGGGCACGCTTTTTCGCAAGCGTGAAAAAGTTAACCAGTTTGCCTACTGTGGGTTGAATCCGGTCTACCGCAAGTACCTCAGCTTCGATTTGGACTACCCGGATGCGGGACACAAATTTGAAGAACTGAAAGTCCCTCCTCCAACCATCATCACCACCAACAGAGCCAACGGGCACGCTCACTATCTGTATGAGCTCATTACCCCCGTTGCTTACCACCAGTCAGCACACCAGAAGCCACAACAATACTTTGAGGCTATCGAACTGGAGATGACTCGCCAGCTCAAAGGCGACTTAGCTTTCACGCACACGCTAACCAAGAATCCATTGCATGACCGATGGACCGTTGAGACATTCCCAACCAAGTACCACCTGAGTGATTTCACCGAATATTTTGACTTGCCAGAAGTCAGATGGGTAAAGCCTGACGCTGAGAAGTGCGAGATACGCGGGCGAAATGACGAGTTGTTCCACACACTCAGGCTCGCTAGCTTTAATTGATTGCATCTGCGTAATAAATATAGTTTCTACTGATTGTTACTCTTAGATTGACTTGCGTAGTAAGTTCTCTGAAAAATCGTGCAGATATGTGAAGCTTATCTTGACAGCAAATCCCAGTTCTTCAAGCAGACTGATTAGGGCTTCTGTTCACCAAGCAGAATTATTTCGAGTTGTAGCATCATCCTTTGCAGAGATAGCGTATACAGCTTTAGGGGATTACCCGTGTAAAGATCAAGATTTCTAAAATTTCCTTTTTGTATGCGGTTCAGGCTACTGTAATGGCAACACTGACGGGCAACACCCTCCCCCCTATGTCTCAAACCTCGTTCATTCACGGGACCGTTTACGGGACAAGGCAGCCTCGGCCAGGTCACGGCAACCCACTGCAAATGCAACGGCACAGGCAAGCGATGCCAGTATCCATGCGGGTTCCAAGAGGCTTCTGGATGCTGGGGAAATCTTGGTTGGTAATTGCTTATATGCCAGTTGTCGCCTGTCGGGGGCACCAAAAAAGATGCCTTAACGGGCTTTGTTCCAAGCAAGCATCGCCGGCAATAGAAAAATCAACCGCGAATGGGGCCCTGCATGGCCAAACGCATGAGGACTTTTTTCAAATGCCCAGGCCAATGCGCAGGAATATCTGCCGTGTCCATGCTGTAACGACGGCCTGCAGGCAGCATGTGCAACTCGACCCCCAGCATTTCTATTTGCTCTGCAGCCTCAACCTCGTCCACATTGGAGCGCATGCGGGTGGGATCCACGATCGTCACCGAACCTCGACCAATCACCTCAATGGCTTGATTGCGCTCAATCACCAAAGCCGTATCTTCATCAATACCCACCCCAAGTAAGTCCGGCCGCAGTGCCAATGTAGACATCAACCGGGCCAGTCGCCGTCTCTCTGAAAAGTGCTGATCCACCACCGCTTGTGTGATGAAGCCAAGCCCCATATCGGTTGCGGTGGCATCCTTGCTCGGTCTCAGGACAGAAACGCCCTGAGCGATCATGTGCCGTGACATCACCGCCGCACCGGCACTGGTGCCCGCCAGGCAACAACCACGCACGTGAAATGCCTCGTGCAGGCTGGTGTAGGCCGGGGTTTCCCACAGCGCCTGCATCAATTTACCCTGATCACCGCCGCTGATGAAAATACCGTCGGCTTGCAAAATGTCTTGCTGCAACTCAGGCGCATGGGCACTGTCCTGATCGGTCAGGGCCAAGGGCTGAACATCGGCCACACCGAGTTCCTGAAAGACTTTCCGATAACTGTCCCAGACACCATCAGGCTCAGCGCTCGCCGCAGTGATGAGTCGAATGCGGGCTCCAGAGCCCCCAGAGTAATCCACAAATTTGCGCAAGATAAGCCGATCTTGCAAGCGGTCTTCAGCGCCACCAATGACCATCAGTCTGGCCTGTCTGGGCGCTTGAGCCCGCAAAGGCTGAGACAGCAAGCCACTGGCCATCAGGAACAAGAGGGTTCTGCGATGGAAGTGGCTTGCAAGCGCTGGCATATCAAGTTGAGGGGCAATCATTGAGGAAATCGTCAGCTCATGATACGGCGGGTCTGCCGCACACACTTTGGCCCATTGGCATCCAGAGAAATGCCAAGGCGTCAGCAGCAACCCACGTCAAGCCTGTGCGGGGGCAAACGCATCCCAAGCCGCCAAGGCTTCTGCGGTGTACATCAGGGCTGGGCCACCGCCCATGTAAACGCAAACCGTGAGCATTTCTTCCAACTCTTGACGGGTGCATGCCAAACGGCGCAAAGCCTTCACGTGAAAGCCGATGCAGCCCGAGCAATGCTGGGTGATGCCGATGGCCAAAGCGATCAATTCCTTGTGCTTTTCGCTGACCGCACCTTCGGTCATGGCCGCCTTGGCCAGCTGGCCAAAGCCCTGCATGGCTTCTGGCTGGGCTTTGCGCAAGCCGCCCAAGGATTGGTTGATGTTCTGGATCAAAGTGGGGTGATCAAAGGTGCTCATGCCGATTTTCCTTTCAATGGTGAATCACAGACGATCAATGGGCAAGCCGCATTGCATGGACACAGCGCCCGCCGAGCCCCCATTGCTGACCTGCTGGTAACCCATCTGCTGCATGAAGCTGCAAGCCATGCCCGAGCGACCGCCAGAGGCACAGCACAAAATCACTGGGGCCGATTTGTCCGGCACCGTTTTCGCAATGTCGTCTGCAAACCGGTCAAGTGGAATGTTGAGCGAGCCGCGCACATGGCCTGTCGCAAACTCGCCGGGCGAGCGAACGTCGATGATCAAAGGGGTCACGGATGCTTGTGTCATGTTCTGCTGTGAAGGTGTTGAAAAATGCGCAATCGCTCAAGGATGCAGCGCTGCGTTGACTTCTTGGAGTTTTTGAGAATCCAGCTGCCCGGCCATGGCGTGCAAACGCAGTTGACCGACCAACACCTCGATGCGCGCCTGCAGCAAAGACAGCTGAGCCGCGCTGGCGTCGTTTTGTGCGTTGAGCAAATCCATGGTGGTGCGATCGCCCACCTGACGCCCCAAGGCCGTGGCATCCAAGCGCGCTTGACTGGCCGTATCGGCCGCTTGCAGCGCGGCAATGCGCGCTTGGCCACTTTGCACAGCCAGCCATGCGGCACGGGTCATCTGGCTGACCTGCATGCGGGCGCGTGCCAATTCAGCTTGTGCTTTGTCTTTCAAATGCGTCGCCTCCTGCAGCTTGGCACTGCGCCAGCCACCGGTGTACAGCGGCACGTTGAGCATCAGGCCCACCATCTGTTGGCTTTGCGTGTTGCTGGCCACACCAAAATCGCCCGTGCCACTGATGCGGTCGCGCGATGCTTGCGCCAGGATGTCCAAAGTGGGAGAAGCCATGGCGCTGTGCTTGCGCAACTCTTGCTGCGCTGCATCTGCCTGGGCCTTTTGCAGGCCAAGCATGGGGCTGCTGTGCTCTGCTTTTTGCAACCAAGTGCGCAAGTCACCTTGTTCCAGCGGCAAGCCTTGGCGCCCAGGCGCCTGCAGCTTCAGTGCGTCGGCTGACAAGCCAGTGACATCTGCCAGCACCTGGCGTGCCATCGCCAGATCGTTGTTGGCCGCGATGGCCTGAGCACTGAGGGCTTGTGCGCGCGCAGTGGCCTCGTGCGTGTCGGTGACCGGTGCATCGCCCATGGCGAAACGGTCCTTCGCTTCGGTCAATGCTTTGTCCACGGCTTGTTGCTGCCGAGCAATCAGGGCCAGTCGCTGCTCGGCCAACACCACATCAAAGTAGCGCTGCGTGGTCTGGAGCATCCAGTCTTGCTGCGCCAGCGTCCACTCGTGCTCGCTGGCTTGCGCAGCGATGTCCAGCTGTGCGCTTTGGGCGCGACGCTCGGGGTTGTACAGCGCTTGTCTGGCGCTCAAGGTCCAGCGCGTGGCGGAGCCACCGTTGACCGATGTGCCAAAGCCCGCACCCGTCACAGGTGCTGAACCAGGCATCGAAAACTGCGCGCCGTTCATCTGGCTTTGCGCACCGGCCCAGCCCGCGCTGGCACTCAGGCCCACCGTGGGGCGCCACAGGGCATGGGCCTGATCGAGACGGGTCGACCCTGCTGCACGGCTGGCCTGGCTGATGGTGCCCTGGGGGTCATGCTTTTGCGCGGCATCCCAGACTTGCAGCAAGTCGGTGGCACTCGCTGTGCTCGCGCACAGTGCCAAAACAGCGCCGGCCCATAAGGTGCGAGGAATCATCTGGACACTCCGTGGTGTGTGTTTTGAAATCAGCAACCTGACTGCACGCCCAACTTGCGCAAGATGGATTCCATCAGGCACCACTTAGTCAGCGCGCTTTGCAGCAAGTTGGCACCGACAAAGGCGGTGAATGCCAACCACCAAGGGCTCACAAAAATGGGACTGTCTTCGATGCCCAAGGCCAAAGACAAGAGGATGAAGGTGCCAGCGACGAGGCGAACGATTTGCCAGGATTTCATGAGTAGTTCTCCAAAGGTTTCAAGTTAAAAATCAGACCGCTTCGTACTGGCGGCGGTAAGCCGTGTAGTAGAGCGTGGGAATCACGACCAAGGTCAGGATGGTCGAGACAAAGATGCCGAAGATCAGCGAGATGGCCAGACCGTTGAAGATCGGGTCATCAAGGATGAAGAAGGCGCCCAGCATGGCCGCACCGCCCGTGAGCATGATGGGCTGGGCACGGGTGATGGCCGACTGCACGATGGCCTGCTTGAAGGGCATGCCCTCTTTGACTTGCAGGTTGATGAAGTCCACCAGCAAGATGGAGTTGCGCACGATGATGCCGGCCAGCGCGATCATGCCGATCATGCTGGTGGCCGTGTACTGCGACTGCAGCAGCGCATGCCCAGGCATCACACCGATGATGGTCAGCGGGATGGGGGCCATGATGATCAGCGGCGTGAGGTACGAGCCAAACTGCGCCACCACCAACAAATAAATCAGCACCAGGCCCACCGCATAAGCCGCACCCATGTCGCGGAAGGTCTCGTAAGTGATCTGCCACTCGCCGTCCCACTTGAGGGCGTAGCCGCGCCAAGCGTCAGACGGCTGGCTGATGAAGTACTCATTCAGGGCCGCACCATCGGGTGCCTGGATTTTCTGAATGTCGCTGCGCATCTTGAACATGCCATACAGCGGACTGTCCAGCTTGCCCGCCATATCAGCGGTCACAAAGTTCACCGGCAACAGGTCCTTGTGGATCACGGGCTGCTCGCGCTCGCTGTCGGTCACCGTGACCAGCTCGCGGATCGGCACCAATTTGCCCGAAGCCCCACGCACGGTGAGTTGGAGCAAGGCCGACAAATCGCCATGCCGCTCGGCGGGCAGCTGAATCAAAGCCGCAGCCGGGTACTTGCTGCCGTCGTGCAAATAGGTGGTGGCCTCTCCCGCCAGGCCAGCACGCAAGGTGGTCACGATCGCCTGCTGGGGAATGCCCTGGGCCGCGGCCTTGCGGCGGTCCACCAGCAGCAGCTTGCGCGGTGCGGCGGCAATGCTGCTGTCGTCCACATCGACCACGTTGTCGGTCTTCTCAAAGATCGCCCGCACGGCCTTGGCCACGCGGCGGCGGCCTTCGGCGTCAGGCCCATAAATCTCAGCCACGATGGGCGCCAGCACGGGCGGGCCAGGCGGCATCTCGACCACTTTGACGTTGGCACCGAAGCGCTGGCCAATGGCCTGCAACTCGGGGCGCAAACGGGTGGCGATCACATGGCTTTTGTCCGAGCGGTGACTCTTGTCCACCAGCTTGACCTGCATGTCGCCCACCTCACCGCCAGCGCGCAGGTAGTACTGACGCACCAAGCCGTTGAAATTGATCGGCGACGAGGTGCCTGCGTACGCTTGGTAATCGGTCACCTCGGGCTGCTGCGCCAAGTGCGCACCCAGCTCGCGCATGACAGCGGCGGTTTCTTCCACAGGTGTGCCAACAGGCATGTCGACCACCACCTGAAACTCCGACTTGTTGTCGAAGGGCAGCATCTTGAGCAGCACCAAACCCGTTGCAGGCAGCACCAAAGACAAGGCAATCAAACCCGCAATGCCCAGACCCAGCAGCTTGCGGTTGCGCGCACCCTGCTCCTTGTGCAACAAGGGCTCGAACACCCGCTCAAACAAGGGACCCAACTTGGCGGCCAAGCCCGCAGGTGCAGCGTGTGCATCGCCTGCATGCGATGGTTTCATCCAGATGCGGGCCAACCAGGGCGTGACCACAAAGGCGATGGCCAGCGACAGCAACATGCCCATGCTGGCGTTGATCGGGATCGGGCTCATGTAGGGGCCCATCAAACCGCTCACAAAGGCCATGGGCAAGAGCGCGGCGATCACGGTCATCGTGGCCAAAATGGTCGGGCCGCCGACTTCGTCGACCGCACCGGGAATGATCTCGGCCAGCGTCTTGCCCGGAAACAGCTGCTGGTGGCGGTGGATGTTTTCCACCACCACAATCGCATCGTCCACCAAAATGCCAATGGAAAAAATCAGCGCAAACAGCGACACGCGGTTGAGCGTGAAGCCCCATGCCCAGGAGGCGAACAGCGTCACCGTGAGCGTCAAAATCACGGCCGTGCCCACAATCGCCGCTTCGCGCTTGCCCAGTGCGATGAACACCAGCGCCACCACCGCTGCCGTGGCAAACAGCAGTTTCTGAATCAGCTTTTGCGCCTTGTCGTTGGCCGTGGCGCCGTAATTGCGGGTTTCGGCCACTTCCACCTCGGCCGGGATCACCGTGCCGCGCAGCGCCGCCACGCGGTCCATCACGGCGTTGGCCACGTCGATGGCGTTTTCGCCGGCCTTTTTGGTGATGGTCAATGTCACAGCAGGGTATTCACCGCCACCGGCTGACTTGCCCAAGCCGTGCATCACATAACGCGTGGCGGGCAAGGGGCCCTCTTCGACTTTGGCCACGTCCTTCAAAAACACCGGACGGCCGCCTTGCACGGCCACCACGAGGTCAGCCACATCACTGGCTTGCGAGAGGAATGGCCCGGCCTCGATGCTCACGCTCTTGTTGCCCGCGATCAACTCGCCGACAGGCAAACCCATGTTGGCCGACTGCAATGCCATGCGCAGGTCTTGCACCGTGACGCCAAATCCGGACATGCGCTGTGGGTCGATCTGCACCAGCACGGCACGGTCCGGGCCACCCAAGGTCTGCACATCTTGTGTGCCTTTGACGCGCTTGAGGTCGGCCTCCATGCTGTGCGCCACGCGCTCCAAGTTGTAGGCACTGGCGCCCTCGCTCTTGCTGAACAAGGTCAAGGTCACGATGGGCACATCGTCCACCCCCTTGGGCTTGATCAGTGGGTCCATCACGCCCAGGCCCTTGGGCAGCCAGTCCGCGTTGTCGCGGATCGTGTCGTGCAAGCGCACCAGCGCTTCGGTGCGCGGCACGCCCACCTTGAACTGCACCGTCAGCACCGCCACGCCAGGGCGAGACATCGACATGACGTGTTCAACGCCCGCGATTTTGGACAAGACCTGCTCGGCCGGGATGGCCACCATCTGCTCCACATCTCGCACGGCCGCGCCGGGGAAAGGCACCAGCACATTGGCCATGGTCACGTTGATCTGGGGCTCTTCTTCACGCGGCGTCACAAACACCGCAAAGATGCCCAACAGCAAAGCCACCAGCGCCAGCAGCGGGGTGATTTGTGCGCTTTGGAACAGGGCCGCAATGCGTCCGGAAATGCTCAAATTCTTTGGCTCGTTCATATCGGGCCCCTGTCAGCGCACAGCGCCAGCCAACTGCGGTTCGGCAGCGACTTTGTCTTCCTTGCGAAGACCGCTCAAGACCTCCACCCGGTCGCCCGAGGTTTGGCCCAAACGCACCTGACGCAAGCTGGGCTTGCCCTGAGCATCCAGCACATACACACCCGTCATTTCTGCGCGGCGCACGATGGCATTCACTGGCAAGAAGAGCCGCTCAGGACCGGCCTTGCTCACCGCCACGCCCGGCAACCACACGCGGGCAAACATGCCTGGCGCCAAGCCTTCCACGCCGACAGGCAAACTCAGCCGGATCTGACCGGTGTGTGTGACCGGATCGACGGCGGGCAGGACCTGAATTTGTAGCGGCAGTTGAGGCGTGCTGTATGCGGCCAGGCCCGGTAATTCATAACGGACGGCTTTGGGCTGTGCATGGGCCGCGACCAACAAGGCCTGTGGTACAGCCGCTGTCACACGCAATGCAGAAGGGTCATACACGGTCAGCAGGGGCTTGCCCGGCATGGCCATGTCGCCCAAGGTCACGGACACGTCGCTGACCACACCGGCATAAGGCGCATTCAGCACAAAAAAGCCGGACTGGGTTTGCGCCGCTTGGTTGTTTGCCTGCAATGCTTTCACCTGCGCCCGGGCCGCATCCCACTGCGCCTGTGCGCGGTCAAAAGCGGCCTGACTGATGTATTGCTTGCTCAGCAGCTGCTTTTGACGCTCCAGCTCTTTGCTGGCCACGGCCAGATTGGCCTGCGCAGCCTCGACCTGTGCGCTGGCACCGATCACATTTTGCTGAGCTGCCCGGGCATCGATGCGCAAGAGCGCCTGTCCGGCCTTGACCCGGTCACCGGCTTTCACGAGCAAGGCCACGACAGCGCCAGCCACCTGTGTGGACAAGGTGGTTTGACGCACCGCTTCCACCACGCCGTCCAAGCTGCTGTCGGCCTGCGACAGGCCTGCGCCTTGCACCGCGATCGCTTTCAGCGGCTGACCATCAGCAGCCCAGACAGCCCCTTGCGACAACAAGGTTGCCAATGCGGCCAGGGTCAACAGGGAGTTGCGCTTCATCGTTTTGTCCTTTGTTACTTAGCTTTACGCTTATTTAACTGATTGATTAATTATCTAATGATACAATGAAAAAAGCAAGCTGCCAGGAACCACGCAATGAAAAAAGTCACCCCCCCAGATCAGCCAGACTGCAAGCCCATGATGCAGCTGCCCGAGGGTGCCCTGACAGAAGTCGCCGCCTACTTTCAGGTCTTGGCCGAGCCCACAAGGCTGCAAATCCTCAACCTCTTGCGAACGGGCGAGCGCAATGTGGGCGAGCTGGCCCAGATGTGCGGCTTCACCGCAGCCAACGTGTCGCGCCACCTGGCCCTGATGACACAACAAGGTCTGGTTGAGCGGGAAAGCCGTGGCACCAGCGCTTTTTACAAAATCGCCGACCCGGCCATCTTTGCGCTGTGCGATCTGGTCTGCGGCAACATCACCCGCCAGATTGAACGCTCAGCCGCTCGCCGAGCCGCCTTCACCTCGCTGCCCTGAGACCAGACTAAACCGACGCGGCAACGGCTTCGGTGTGCTGCGCCACCAGAAGCAGGCCCCCGTTGGTCCATCCAGCTGGCCAAAGCGACTGAAAAATTTAAGCGCCGCCTCAGAAAAAGCCTGTATCGCCCTTTAGAATCGACGGCTTCGTGTGGGACCATAGCTCAGTTGGTAGAGCAGCGGACTTTTAATCCGTTTGTCGTGGGTTCGACCCCCGCTGGTCCCACCACCGATACGCCAAAGCCACTGGATACGCTTGTACCCAGTGGCTTTTTCTTTGGCCGCTGCGCCTTTCTGCTCGGCCCCGCAGGCACAATCCACCCGCACCGTACAGCCCAAGCACAGGAGCCTGCCATGCCGTTTTTCGTTGACACTTCGCCACCCGGACACTGCATCTTTTGCAGACTGGTCAACAAAGAAATTCCCGCCGCCATCGTGTTCGAAGACGATCAGACCCTGGCCTTCATGGACCTGGGGCAGGTCAATCCGGGCCATGTGCTGGTGGCCAGCAAACGCCATGCGGCCACCTTGCTGGACCTGAGCGCCGACGAAGCCGCCGCCGTGATGCGCACCGCCCACCGCGTGGCACAAGCCATTTCAGCGACCTTTGACCCGCCCGGCTTGACCTTGCTGCAAGCCAACGGCAAAGAAGGCGAGCAAACGGTGTTCCACTTCCACATGCATGTGGTGCCACGCCATGCCCATGATGGCATCGCCCTGACCTGGCCGCGCAAGGAGCCGCCACGCGAGGTCCTGCAGGCCCATGCGCAGCGTTTGGTACAGGCGCTGAAACCGCTCTGACCGATCTCTCAGTGTCATCCCGGGCGAAGACCCGGGATCCATGCCCGCATGCTTTTAATGTTGGGGCTGCCGCAAAGTGCGGCTGAGCAAGATCACCGGAATGAGCCCCACCAGCACCAGCGCCAGCGATGGCAAAGCCGCTTCACCCAGCCGCTCGTCGCGCGCCAACTGGTAAGCCACCACGGCCAAGGTGTCGCTGTTGAAAGGCCGCAGCACCATGGTGGCGGGCAACTCTTTCATCACGTCCACAAACACCAGCAATGCGGCGGCCACCGTGGTGCGCTTCAGCAAAGGCACATGCACCCGGCGCAACAAGCCCCAGCCCGTCACGCCCAGCATGCGGGCCGAGTCGTCCAGGCTGGCAGGTATGCGGGCATAACCGCTTTGCACCGACTGCAAAGCCACCGCGCAAAAGCGCACCAAATAGGCCCACACCAAGCCCAAAGACGTGGCCGTGATCCAAGCCCCAGCCGACGATGCAGGCCAAGTCTGCTGAATCCAGCCGACGGGCAAGAGCAAGCCCACCACCACCACCGCACCGGGAATGGCATACCCCAATCCGACCAACTGGATTGCCGAACGGCTGATGCGATCAGCCCGCGTGCGCACGCTGAAAGCCAGCGCCAGCGCCACGCCCACGGCCAACACAGCGGTCACTGCGCCCAGGCGCAAGCTGGTCAAGGCCCATTGCACAAAACGTTCCCAAGGCAGCTCGGTGGACTCCCCCAGCAAAGCCCGCAGCATGATGAGCACCGGCAACACAAAGCCCAGCAAGACCGGCAAAGTGCACACCGTCCAGGCCAGCAGACGGCGCCAACCAACCAGCCGCACAGGCTGCGCCTCGGCCGAGCCCTGACGACCGCCGCGCCCTTGGTTGAAACGCATGCGCTTTTGGGCGCGTTGCTCCAGCTGCAACAAAACCACCACCACCGCCAACAGCACCGTGGCCAACTGGGCTGCCGCGATCCGGTTGTCCATCGACAGCCAGGCTTTGTAGATGCCCGCCGTGAAGGTCTGGATGCCGAAGTAGCTGGACACCCCAAAGTCGGCCAGAGTCTCCATGAGGGCCAAGGCCACACCGGCCGCCACCGCAGGCCGCGCCAGCGGCAAAGCGATCTCACGGATGCGGCGGGTCAGCGGCGCACCCAGCAAACGGGCCGCTTCCATCAAACCAGCGGCACGCTCCACCAGCGCAGTGCGGGCCAGCAAATAGACATACGGGTACAGCGCCAACGTGAACACCAGCGCCGCGCCCCAGACGCTGCGCACGTCGGGCCACAAACGGCCTTGCAGCCCCAAGCCTTCGCGCAATGCCACTTGCAAGGGGCCGCTGAACTGCAAAAAATCGGTGTACGCGTAGGCCACCACATAAGCGGGCATGGCCAGCGGCAAGAGCAGCAGCCATTCAAAAATGCCGCGCCCCGGAAAATCGAACAACGTGACCAACGCCGCCGTGGCCAGGCCCAGGACCGTCACGCCCACCGCCACCATCAGGCACAGGCCCAGCGTGGTCAGCGCGTAATCGGGCAGCACCGTGCGGCCCATTTCCAACAAGATGTCTGCGCTTTGGGGGCTCCACTGCAACCAGGAGCCGAGCACGGTCAACACCGGCAAGGCCAAAGCCAGTGCCAGCAAGGCGTAAAGCAAGGAAAGAATGCCCGATGAACGGCGCGCCAAAGTTCGCAACATATCGCAAGGATTGTAGAAGGCGTTCACCGACGAGAACTTGTCACCCCGGGCGAAGACCCGGAGGCCATCTGCAACTGCGTGGATACCGGATCAAGTCCGGTATGACAGCAAATGACCCGTCACCCCGGGCGAAGACCCGGGGTCCAACTGCAACTGCGTGGATACCGGATCCAGTCCGGTATGACAGCCAATGACCCGTCACCCCGGGCGAAGACCCGGGGTCCATTTCTCCTGCAACCATGGTTCCCGGATCCAGTCCGGGATGACCGATGACTGAATGCCTCATTCCGGGGGGGAACTCAACCTCCCTACAATCAAGACCATGTTTCTCGAGCTCAGCCAACTGGACATCCAATACCCTGGTCGCAACACGCCTGCCGTGCAGGGCGTGAACTTGGGCCTGCGCGCGGGTGAAATTGGTGTATTGATCGGGCCCTCGGGCTGTGGCAAGACGACTTTGCTGCGCGCCGTGGCGGGTCTGGAGCCGGTCTCGGGCGGCAAGGTTTTGCTGTCACAACGCGTGGTCAGCGAAGCGGGCCACACCGTGCCCGCCGAGCAACGCCGCATCGGCATGGTGTTCCAGGACTACGCGCTCTTCCCCCACATGGATGTCGGGCGCAATGTGGGCTTTGGCATTGAGCACCTGCCCAAAGCCGAGCGCACACGGCGCGTGGCCGAGGTGCTGACCTTGGTCGGCCTCGAAGGTGCTGAAAAGCGCTTTCCGCACGAACTGTCGGGCGGCCAACAACAACGCGTGGCCCTGGCCCGCGCCTTGGCCCCCCAGCCCGATTTGCTCTTGCTCGACGAGCCGTTTTCCAACCTCGACATCGACCTGCGCGAACGCCTGGCGCAAGAGGTGCGCAACATCCTCAAGGCCGCCAAGGCCACGGCGCTGCTGGTCACGCACGACCAGCTTGAGGCCTTTGCCATCGGGGACGTGATCGGCGTGATGAACGAAGGTCGGCTGCACCAGTGGGACGATGCGTACAGCCTGTACCACCGCCCAGCCACCCGCTTTGTGGCCGACTTCATCGGCCACGGCGTCTTCACCCCGGCCACGCTGCGCGAGGTCAATGGTCAGGTGGTGGTGGACACACCGGTGGGCGAGTTGACCGATGTGGCCGAATGCCCCCTGCCCTGCGCGTTTGAAGGGGGGCAGTGCGATGTGCTGCTGCGCGCCGACGACATCGTGCACGACGACGATGCACCTGTGAAAGCCGAGATCATCCGCAAGGCGTTTCGCGGATCAGAATTTTTGTACACCTTGCGTTTGGCCAGCGGCGACTTGCTGATGGCCCATGTGCCCAGCCACCACGACCACAAGCTGGGCGAGTGGATTGGCATACGCGCCGAGGTAGACCACGTCGTCACCTTCAACCGCGCCTGCCCGGTGAACCACCGCGAGTTGTGCCAGATGCCTTGCGCCAAGGCCGAGTCTTGCGAGCACACCGCGCCGCAATACCAGCCAGTCAAGCTGGTTTAAGCCTGACGGCATGACAGCTCGGCGGCCGTAACCGCCGATTTCGACAGCTCAAGGCTTCTCAGAAATGCCCGACTTCTTTCGGGTTCGGGCCATAGGCGTTCGCGCCCGCATGTCCGTTGAGTGCAAACCAATAGATCAAGACCAGGATGCCCACGCCCGTGAAGACCAGCAATTGCCACCAACCTGATTTACCGATGTCATGCAAACGGCGGGTGGCCACCGTGATGGACGGGATGAAAAATACCACACTGGCTACTGAGCTCAAGAGACCCCAGTCGCCGTTCGAATAGGTCCAGGCCATGGATTGGTCAACCATGAACAAGGCCAGCTCGATCAAAGCCGCCATCACCACAAAATACCCAAACTCCGCCCTCTGCGAACGACCGGAAAACACAGCATAGCGACTCAAGGCCAAAAAAAACCACTTCATTGTCTCTCCATAAAAATAAATAAAAGTAGTTAATTTTAAAGTCTCGAAATGCGGTGCCGATTTGTTGTTGTAACAAATCATGCAAGGCCCAACAGCCTGCGCTGCACAGGGCACAAGGCTGGCCATGACAAGCCGAACTAGGAAGCGTCGCGCAGGCGGATGATGTCTTGCCGCAAGTCCTGCGCCCAGGCACGGCGATCGCGGTCATTGGCGGTTTGGGCTTCGCCAAAATGCACCACGGCCATGATCCGCGATGCGGTCAAGGTGCGCCACATGGAGCCGATCAGTGTGTCATCTCCGATGTAGCACGGGGCATAGCTGGGCTCGCCAGAATCGGCATCGATGAACTTGAGTGACATCGGCTGCACCGGGGCATCGGCCTGGATGGCCGACTGGATCAGGTTGGCGTGAAAGGGCAACAGGTCTCGGCCATCGCTGGTGGTGCCTTCGGGGAACACGGCCACCACGTCGCCCTCCTTCATCGCATCGGCCATGTCCTTGACCATGCGCAGCGCGTCTTTGCGGCTGTTGCGCTCGATAAACAAGGTCGAAGCGCCGGTGGCCAACATGCCAATCAAGGGCCAGTCCCGGATGTCGGACTTGGCCACAAAGCGGCAATGCCGAGCTGCATGAATGACCGAGATGTCCAGCCAGGAAATGTGGTTGGCCACCATCAGCGCAGGGCCGTTCAAGACCGGTTGCCCAAGCACCTTCAGGTGGATGTCCCACAGCGCCAGAAACTGCAGGGACCAGGCCTGAACGCGCATTTCCCGCTGCTCAACGCTGAGCTGCGGAAAGTGCGCATAAATCCACCACATGCCCACGACCACGTGCCACAGGCCACGCAAGAGTTTCCAAATCGCACGCAAGGATTTCATGCACAAGTGCTGGTCAACCCAGGTGCGAGGTCAAGCCTCGAATGCCACGTGTCCACCGACCACTGTTGCGCGCACGCGGCCGGGCAACTCGTAGCCCGAAAACGGTGTGCTCTTGCCTTGGCTGCGCAAAACCTCGCCCGAAACCAGCCAGTGGCCTTCGTCCGACAACACGCACACATCGGCCACACCGCCGACGGCCAACTGGCCCACCGAATCTTGCAAGGTGCCCAGCGACGCACCCAGCACACGGGCCGGCTCGGCCGTGATGCGCGAGAGCACTTGGGGCAAAGGCACGCCCGCGTCTTGACCCCACTTGAGGGCCAGACTCCAGAGCAGTTCCATGCCGGTGGCGCCCGGCTCGGCTTCGGCAAAAGGCAAGGCCTTGGCGTCGGCGTCGACCGGGGTGTGGTCCGACACCAACGCGTCGATCGTGCCGTCGGCCAAGCCTGCACGCAACGCATCCCGGTCGCGCTGCTGGCGCAGCACAGGCGTGAGGCGCGCACGGCTGTCGAAGTAGCCCATGTCGGCATCGGTCAGGTGCAGCGAGTTGATGCTCACATCGGCCGTGACCGGCAGGCCCTCGGCCTTGCCCTGACGCACCAGATCCACGCCCTGGGCGCTGCTGATGCGGCACAGGTGCACGCGGGCGCGGGTGCTGCGCACCAACTCAAAAATCGTGTGCAGGGCAATCGTCTCGGCGGCCACCGACACACCCGACAAACCCATGCGTGTGGCCAACGGGCCACTGGCGGCCACGCCTTTGCCCAGGTGCAGCTCTTGCGGACGCAGCCAGACAGTGAACCCGAAGGTGCTGGCGTATTGCAGGGCGCGTTGAAGCACCTGGGTGCTGGGGATAGGCACCTCGGCCTGGCTGAAGCCCACACAACCTGCGGCCGTGAGCTGCACCATTTCGGTCAGCACATCGCCTTTCAGGCCCACCGTCAATGCGCCCAAAGGCAGCACGCGGGCCTGGTGCAGTTTTTCAGCGCGGTAACGCAGCATCTCGACCAAACCGGGTTCGTCCAGCACCGGGTCTGTGTCGGGCGGGCAGACCAGGCTGGTCACGCCACCGGCCACGGCGGCGGCCATTTCACTCTCGAGCATGCCCGCGTGTTCCTGACCAGGCTCGCGCAGGCGCGAAGCCAGATCCACCAAACCCGGGGCCACGATGCAGCCCTTGGCGTCGATCACGCGCTTGGGTGTGAAGTCCGCAGGCACCTGGCCCATGGCCACGATGCGGCCTGCCGCAATGGCCAAGTCCACTTTTTGGTCAAAGCCGCTGGCGGGGTCGATCACGCGGCCGTTTTGAATCAGGATCTTCATGTTCTTGTCCTTATGCCTCGTTGCCCGCGACGATGCTCATCACCGCCATGCGCACGGCGATGCCGAAGGTCACCTGCGGCAAGATCACGCTTTGCTGGCCATCGACCACCGCCGAGTCAATTTCGACCCCGCGGTTGATCGGGCCGGGGTGCATGACGATGGCGTCGGGCTTGGCCAGTTGGAGTTTTTCAGGCGTGAGGCCAAAGCTCTCGAAGTATTCCTGGCTGGAGGGCAGCAGCGCGCCGCTCATGCGTTCGTTTTGCAAGCGCAGCATGATGACCACGTCGCAGCCCTTGATGCCTTCTTCGAGGTTGTTGAAAACGCGCACGCCCATTTGCGCCATGTCGGCGGGCACCAGGGTTTTAGGGCCGACCACACGCACTTCGGCGCAGCCCAAGGTGGTGAGCGCGTGGATGTCGGAGCGCGCCACCCGCGAATGCAGCACATCGCCCACGATGGCCACGGTGAGGTTTGAAAAATCTTTTTTGTAGTGCCGGATGGTGTACATGTCCAGCAGCGCCTGCGTGGGGTGGGCATGACGCCCGTCACCCGCGTTGACCACGTGCACATGGGGCGCGACGTGCTGCGCGATCAGGTAAGGCGCGCCCGACTCGCTGTGGCGCACCACAAAAATGTCGGCGGCCATGGCGCTCAGGTTGGCGATGGTGTCGAGCAGCGACTCGCCCTTGCTGGCCGACGAGCGGGCGATGTCGAGCGTGTAGACATCGGCCGACAGGCGGGTGGCCGCGATGTCGAAGGTGGTGCGGGTGCGGGTGCTGTTCTCGAAGAACAGGTTGAACACGCTCTTGCCGCGCAAGAGGGGCACCTTTTTGACCTCGCGGTCATTGACGCTGACAAAGCCCTGCGCGGTGTCCAGGATGTGCGTGAGGATGTCCTTGGACAGGCCTTCGGTGGAGAGCAGGTGGATCAGCTCGCCGTTTTTGTTGAGTTGGGGGTTGTTGCGTTTGTAGAGCATCTTGTTCTCACCTCGATCAGGCTTTGTTCTCCACGTCAAAACTGAAAGTGCCCGCTGCATCGCGGGCCAGCGCCAGCGATTGCGTCTCGGGCAGGGCCACGCGGGCCGCGGCAAAGTCGGCCTGCACCGGCAGCTGCCGGCCACCGCGATCGACCAAGACCGCCAGCTGCACGCGCGCGGGGCGGCCGTAGTCAAAAATCTCATTCAACACGGCGCGGAGGGTCCGGCCGGTGTAGAGCACATCGTCGAGCACCAAAATGTCCGCGCCATCGACCTCAAACGGCAAGCTGGTCTGGCCACCGGCCGACAGGCCGCGCTGGGCAAAGTCATCGCGGTGCATGACCGAAGAGACTTGGCCCGCTTCACCGGTCAGGCCTAAGTCGCGCTGCAGGCGCTCGGCCAGCCAGGCACCGCCCGAGGTGATGCCCACCAGGCGCGTGTTGGCTTGGCACAGGCTGCGCACACCGCGCAGCAGTTCCAAATACAAGGCCTCGGCATTCAGGGCGAGTGCGCTCATGGCAGGCTCCTTAAAAATTGGTCAAGAATGATCGCCGCCGCTGCGGCATCGGCATCTTTGGCGCCATAGGAATGGGCTTCGGTGGTGGTGTAACGTTCGTCGACCTCGTACACCGTCAAGCCAAAACGGCCGCGCAACTGGCGACCGAACTTGCGGGCGCGCAAGGTGTTTTCATGCTCACCGCCATCGGGATGGAGGGGCACACCGATCACCAGCGCGTCGGGCTGCCACTCTTTGATGCGCTTGGCGATGTGCGCAAAGCGGGCATCGCCCTCGGCGGCAATGGTGCCTTGCGGTGTGGCCGACTTCATCAAGCGGTTGCCCACGGCCACGCCAGTGCGCTTGAGGCCGTAGTCGAAGGCCAGAAAACTTTGTTGCGATGCCGGGACGGTGACGGGCGTGTCGCTCATGCGTGGCCCGCTTCTGGCGAGAGCATCCAGCTTTTGAGGCCCAACAAGTCCAGGGCGCGGTCGTAGCGCTCGGCCATGGGCACATCAAAGATCACATCGGCCGATGCAGGCACGGTCAGCCAGGTGTTTTCGGCCAGCTCTGATTCGAGCTGCCCTTCACCCCAAGAGGCATAGCCCAACGTGACCAGCACGCGTCGCGGGCCTGCGCCGGAAGACAGGGCTTCGAGCACATCGCGCGAAGTGGTCATCTCCAGGCCCCCGGGCACCGTCAGGGTGGAGGCATAGATCGAGCCGCCATCTTCCTGCGGTTTTTCCATGCGGATCGGGTCGTGCAGCACAAAGCCGCGCTCGGTCTGCACCGGGCCACCGTGCGAGACCGGGTTTTGCATCAGGTCTTCGCGGCGCAAAGGCAAATCCACCTTGTCGAACAGGTGGCGCATGCTGATGTCGGCAGGTTTGTTGATGATCAGGCCCATGGCGCCGCGTGGGCTGTGTTCACACATGTAGATGACGCTGCGGGCAAAAGTCTCGTCCTCCAACCCGGGCATGGCGATCAGGAAATGATGCTTGAGGTCAATGGAGGCACAATCGGTCATGCGCTGATTTTAACGGCCCTGCCCCCGAGGAATGGCCAGCCAGCGCACTTATTGATCCAACCAGGCGGCCTCTCATGGAAACCACATTTTCGAGCGGCTTGGTCTGGCTGCGGCGCGACCTGCGCGTGGCCGACCACGCTGCGCTGTACCACGCGCTCAAACACTGCCAACGGGTGCATGTGGCCTTTGTGTTTGACACCGCCATCCTGGACAAACTGCCCCGCGCGGACCGCCGCGTCGAGTTCATCCGCGAATCGCTGGTGGAGGTCGATGAACAGCTGCGCCAATTGGCCGGGCACCCGCAGGCCGGCCTGATCGTGCGGCACGGCGTGGCACAAGACAAAATCCCCAAACTGGCCCACCACCTGCAGGTGCAAGCGGTGTTTGCCAACCACGACGACGAGCCCGATGCGCTGGCGCGCGACATCCAGGTGCGCGGCCACCTGGCCGACCACGGCATCGTGCTACACACCTACAAAGACCATGTGATTTTCGAGCGCCACGAGGTGCTGACCCAGGTGGGCAAGCCTTTTGCGGTGTTCACCCCCTACAAAAACGCCTGGCTCAAGAAAATCACCCCGTTTGACCTGAAGGCCTACCCGGTCGAGAAATACGCCCAGCACCTGGCCCCGCGCCCGGACAACCTGGCCCAGCCTGTGCCCGCATTGCAGGACATCGACTTTGAAAGCACCAACCTGAAGGCCCTGAAAATCCCGACGGGCGAATCCGGTGGCCAGGCTTTGCTGGCTGACTTTCTGACCCGCATCGACCAGTACGAAGACACGCGCAACTTCCCCGCCGTCAAGGGTCCCAGCTACCTGAGCGTGCACCTGCGCTTTGGCACCGTGTCGATCCGCCAACTGGCCCGCGAGGCGCATGCCCGCATGACGGTGGGCAGCGCCGGTGCGGCGGTGTGGCTGTCAGAGCTGATCTGGCGCGATTTTTATGTGCAGGTGCTGCACAACTTTGGCCATGTGGGGCGCGGCGAAAGCTTCAAGCCCGAATACGACACGATCCAATGGGAACATGGCACGCATGCCCACAAGTTGTTCGACGCTTGGTGCGAAGCCCGCACCGGCTACCCGCTGGTGGACGCGGCCATGCGGCAACTGAACCAGACCGGCTACATGCACAACCGCCTGCGCATGGTGGTGGCGAGTTTTCTGGTCAAGGATTTGGGCATCGACTGGCGCTGGGGCGAAAAGTACTTTGCCACCCACCTGAACGACTTCGATTGGTCGGCCAACAATGGCGGCTGGCAGTGGGCCAGCTCCAGCGGTTGCGATGCGCAGCCCTACTTCCGCATCTTCAACCCGATCAGCCAAAGCGAAAAGTTCGACCCCGAGGGCAAATTCATCCGCCGCTATGTGCCCGAGCTCACACAGCTGCCCACCGCTGCACTGCACGCGCCCTGGTTGGCCAAGCCGCTGGAGTTGCAAACCGCCGAGGTGGTGATCGGCAAGACCTACCCGGCGCCGATCGTGGACCACGCTGAGGCCCGCGAGAAAACGCTGGCACGCTATGCGGTGGTGAAGAAAAAAGCCGCCTGATCAGGCGGCTTGGCTGACTTGATGCTTGTCATGGCGAGGCGCGCAGCGACGTGGCCATCCAGCTGCTGCGCTTGTTCACACACTGGATCGTCACGCTTCGCTCGCGATGACGCTCATCCCTGAGCAATCAGATCGCCACCATCTCGAAATCTTCCTTGCGGGCCGCGCATTCGGGGCAGGTCCAGTTCATGGGCACGTCTTCCCATTTGGTGCCGGGCGCAATGCCGTGCTCGGGGTCGCCCTCGGCTTCGTCGTAGATCCAGCCGCAAATCAGGCACATCCAGGTTTTGTGTTCCATCACAGTGTCGCAATCAGAGAGTCGAATAGAATGAATTGGATTGTATCGGGCCGCGCCGCAGGCCCGGCTGAAGACCTTCTGAAGCCCTCTGCCATTTGCATTCATGACCGATCACAACCCCAAATCTTCTACCCCCGACAACGATGCACCGGATGCCGAAGAATCGGCCGGTCTGGCCTGCATTTTGTCGTTCAACGCCAATGACCCGAGCGGCGCGGGCGGCCTGACCTGTGACGCCACAGCCATGGCCTCGGTCGGGGCACATTGCCTGCCGGTGTGCACCGGCGCCTATGTGCGCGACACCAGCAGCATCACAGACTTTTACCCACTGGACGAAGAGGCCGTTCATGATCAGGCCCGCGCCGTCGCCGAAGACATGCCGGTGCAGGTCATCAAGGTCGGCTTTGTGGGCACCCCTGAAAATCTGGCCACCATTGCCGAACTGGCCGACGACTACGACGGCGTGCCGGTCGTGGCCTACATGCCCAACCTGTCCTGGTGGGAAGACCAGAAGATCGACGCCTATCTGGACGCCTTCCGTGAATTGCTGCTGCCCCAAACCAGCGTGCTGGTGGGCCACCACAGCACTTTGCGCCGCTGGCTGCTGCCCGACTGGACGGGCGAGCGCAACCCCGGCCCACGCGACATTGCCAAAGCGGCCGCCGAGCTGGGCGTGCCCTTCACATTGGTGACCGGCCTGCCCTTGCCTGAACAACACATCGACAACGCGCTGGCCTCGCCCGAGACGGTGATCAGCCACGAGAAGTTCGAGCGCATCGAAGCGGTGTTTGCAGGCGCTGGCGACACGCTGACGGCCGCACTGGCGGCCCTGCTGGCCACCGGCATGGATCTGCCCGAAGCCACCAGCGAAGCGCTGCACTACCTGGACCGTTGCCTGGACGAAGGCTTTCGCCCCGGCATGGGCCAGGTCATTCCGGACCGCCTGTTCTGGGCCTTGCCCGAAGGTGAAGACACCGACGAGGACGAAGAAGATACCGATGCCCACCCCGGCGCGGATTACTTCGAAGTGCCATTCAACGAAACCAAACACTGACATTTGAGAGCCTGCCATGACCGACCGCAACCAAGAACTGTTTGACCGTGCCGCCCAGGTGATCCCCGGTGGTGTGAACTCGCCTGTGCGCGCCTTCCGCGCTGTGGGAGGCACACCCCGCTTTGTGAAGCGCGCCCAAGGCGCTTATTTCTGGGACGCCAACGGCCAAAAATACATCGATTACATCGGCTCTTGGGGCCCGATGATCCTGGGCCACGGCAACCCGGTGGTGCTCGAAGCGGTGCAAAAAGCAGCGCTCGACGGCTTCTCGTTCGGTGCCCCCACCGAGCGCGAGATTGAACTGGCCGAAGAAATCATCAAACACGTGCCCTCCATGGAGATGGTGCGTCTGGTCAGCTCAGGCACCGAAGCGGGCATGAGCGCGCTGCGCCTGGCACGCGGCGCCACAGGCCGCAACAAGTTCATCAAGTTCGAAGGCTGCTACCACGGCCACGCCGATGCGCTGCTGGTCAAAGCCGGCTCGGGCCTGGCCACCTTTGGCAACCCCACCAGCGCGGGTGTGCCGCCCGAGGTGGTGCGTGACACGCTGGTGCTGGAGTACAACAACATCGAGCAACTCGAAGAAGCCTTCAAGCTGCACGGCCAGGAACTGGCCTGCGTGATGATCGAGCCCATCGCGGGCAACATGAACTTTGTGCGCGCTTCCGTGCCCTTCATGAAGCGCTGCCGCGAGCTGTGCACCGAACACGGCGCGCTGTTTGTGTTTGACGAAGTGATGTCTGGATTCCGTGTGGCGCTCGGTTCTGCCCAAAGCGTTTACGCCCAATTGATCCCTGGCTTCAAACCTGACATGACGGTATTGGGCAAGGTCATTGGCGGCGGCATGCCACTGGCGGCCTTTGGTGGTCCGCGCGAAATCATGCGCCAGTTGGCACCCACCGGCCCGGTCTACCAAGCAGGCACCCTGAGTGGCAACCCCGTGGCCACGGCTTGCGGTTTGGCCACGCTGCGTGAGATTGCCAAGCCTGGCTTCTTTGACGCTTTGAGCGCCCGCACCCAAAGTCTGGTCGATGGCCTCAAAGGTGCTGCCGCTGAAGCTGGTGTGCCTTTTGCGGCCGATTGCCAGGGCGGCATGTTTGGTTTCTTCTTGTTGCCTGAGCTGCCGCAAAACTACGCCAAGGTCATGACCAGCGACAGCCCCAAGTTCAACAAATTGTTCCACGGTCTGCTGGACCGTGGTGTGTACATCGCGCCTGCCCTGTACGAAGCCGGTTTTGTGAGCGCGGCGCACACCGACGCTGACATCGCCGAGACCGTGCGTGTGGCCAGCGAGGTGTTCAAAACACTTTGATCCAATGAAAGGGCTGGCCTGCCTGATCTGCGCCGTTTCGACCTTGGGCTCAGCCCGCGCCGAATTGGACGCCAGCCGCCTCTGGCTCAATGCAGGCTTTTATTCCGCCCACTTTGACACCGACAAAGGCCTGCGCAACGCCAACCCAGGCTTGGGCTTTGAATACCGCATCAGCGATGACTGGGGCGCCACAGCGGGACGCTTCATCAACAGCGACGACGCACGCTCAGGCTACGTCGGGGCCTATTACCAGCCCTGGCGCTGGGGCACCATGAAGCTGGGCGTGGTCGCAGGGGCCTTCAACGGCTACCCCAAGGCATTCAACGGCGGCTGGTTCCCTGCGGTCATCCCGGCAGCCAGCATCGAAAGCGGTCAATGGGGCCTGAACGTGGCGCTGGTGCCACCGCTCAAAGACCGGCTCTACGGCGCCCTGAGCTTTCAGCTGAAGTTTCGTTTTCAGGACTGAATGTCTTTGGCGAGTTCCGCTCAAGTTTGAGCCGACATGGGCACAAAACTGGCACGGGCCTCACCATCCAGTTGCGTGGTGAGTGTTTGCAGCAAAGCCATGAATTGCGCACGCTCGGCCGCATTGAAAGGACTCAGGAGCATGTCGTGCGCTTTTTGAACCGGCTCGTTCGCTTCCTGCAGCAAGCGCCGACCTGCGGCGGTCAAGCTCACGGACATCTGCCGACGGTTTTCTGATGAGATCGTGCGCTGGCAAAAACCCCGCTCTTCCAGACCCTTGAGGACCCTGAGCACCGTCACTTTGTCAAAAGCCAGAGCACGGGCCAAACTGGACTGGTCAATGCCTGCTTGTTCCTGAATGATGCACAACACCCCATATTGAGCGGGCGTGAGCGCAAGCTCAGCACAAGCACGCTCAAAGATCGAGGCCGATATTTGGTGCGCCCTGCGCAACAAAAAACCCGGACGTTGGTAAATGGTTTGTATGGGCATAGGGCAGGGATTCCCTGAATAAGCAGACGCGTTTGGATGGTGAATAATTGTTTGCATACTAACGCAAGGAGATCCCACGATGCCCTCATCTCGACGACACCTGTCCGCGCTTTTGGCCTCAGCCCTGGTGCTTTGCGCTTTGGCCCCCATCGCCTGGGCTCAAACCAACACAGGCACCGCACCACTGAAGTTGATCGTGCCCTTCACACCGGGCACAGGCATCGATCTGATTGCACGCACACTGGGGCCCAAACTGTCACAACGCCTGAACCGGCCAGTCGTGGTTGAAAACCGTGTCGGCGCATCCGGCAACATCGGCACCGAAGCCGTGGTGCGGGCCGCACCGGACGGTGCCACCTTGCTCGTGAGTGTCAACACTTTGGTGATGAACCGTGCGCTTTATCCCGGCATGAGTTTTGATCCTGTCAAAGACCTGGTACCTGTCTCGCAAACCAGCTGGGGACAGCTGCTGCTGGTCACCCATCCGAAGTCGAACTACAAAACGGCCACTGAACTGGTAGAAGCCGCCCGCAAGCAACCAGGCCGCATCAATTACGCCTCGCCCGGTGTGGGGACACCGCACCATTTGTCGATGGAGCTTTTCAAGAGCACGGCAGGTGTGTTTCTGACCCACATTCCTTATCGAGGCACTGGCCCTGCGGTGACGGACTTGCTTGGGGGTCAAGTGGATGCCATGTTCTTGCCCATCCATGTGGCCTTGACGCACATCCGATCTGGGCGCCTGGTGGCACTGGGCATTGGCAGCGACAAACGCCACCCCCTGCTGCCCGAACTGCCGACCCTGGCCGAAGCCAAGGCGGGCGATGTGAATGTGGGCATGTGGTTTGGCGTCTTTGCGCCCAAGGGCACGCCAGCCGACATCGTCAACCTCTACAACAGCGAAATCAACCAGTTGCTCGGCAGCGAGGATGTGAAGAAAGCCTTTGTATCGCAAGGCATGGACCCCAGTGGCAGCACGGTCCAGGCTTTTGCACAACTGGTTGAGCGCGATGCCGAGCGTTGGGCCCGCGTGATCAAAGCCCAGGGCATCAAAGCCGATTGAGCCTGAAGTACCCAAGGACCTGGTGTCAACCCGCAGGGTTCATCAAATCCACATGCATCGGGTCGTAGGGGTACAACCAATTGTTTCGTGAAGCGGCGATGTTGCGGTCCTTGAAGGCTTGCTTCATCTGCTGCGCATCGGCGATGTGGTACAGGTCACCCATCTCGGTGGACTCCCTGACCACGCGTGCGGCACGCGGGGCCCGGTGGTTCTGAAACACCTGCAGGGCTTGCGCCAAGTGCATGTTCAGCTGCAAGGCGCGGCTGAGCACGGCGGCATCTTCGATGGCCATGGCTGCGCCCTGGGCCATGTAGGGCAAGGTGGGGTGCACCGCATCGCCCAGCAAAGCCACACGGTCGGTGCACCAATTCATGACGGGCTGACGGTTGTTCAGCGCCCAGCGGAAACACTGGTCGCGGTCTGCGTTTTCAATGGCGGCACGCACAATCGGGTGCCAGCCTGCGTAATCCTGGTCCAGCTCCTCCCAGGGCTTGCGCGAGGTCCAGGACTCTTCCTCCCAAGGCCGCTCCACACAGCCCACGAAGTTCAACACCTGCCCCGAGCGCATGTAATACATGACTGCGTGGTTTTTGGGACCGCACCAAATGGATGAAACCATGGCGGGACGCAAGTCTGGCGCAATCCGCTCAATCGGGATGGCCAAGCGCCAGGCCACCTGCCCAGTGAACACGGGCGGCTCGGTGTCCACCACATGTTTGCGCACGACCGACTTGATGCCGTCCGAGCCGATGAGCAACTCCGCACGCGCGTGCCGACCGTCTTCAAAGAACACCTCGGCACCTTGACCGTCCTCTTGCACGCGGGCTGCGCGGTAGCCCAGCTGCAAAGCCTGTGGGTCAAGCTGGTGCACCACATCCATCAAGGCCGCATGCAAATCGACCCGATGCACTTGGTAGTAAGGGTGCCCATGTCGCGCCTCATGGTCCTGCCCCAGTTTGATCTCGTGCAGCAGCTCGCCCGTGTCAAATCGGCGGAACTCGAACGCGGTCGGCTTGACCGCCACCGACTCCAGCCGCTCTTTGAGCCCCAAGTGGTACAACACCTTCACGGCGTTGGCGCTCATTTGCACCGCGGCACCCACCTCGCTGACCTGCCCGGCTTGCTCATAGATGCGCACACGGTGTCCGTCACGCAGCAAACAAGCGGCCGCTGTCAAACCGCCAATTCCGGCTCCGACGAGTGCAATGTCCATGGGTTGACCCTCAAAAAATCAATGGTTAGCATGCTACCATAGAAGCCCATCGAAAGAAGCGCCCAGGCAAACCGGCGATAATCCGCCCCTGCATTCACGTCCGGACCGGGCGCTTGCCTCCCCCATTTAGGACGACCGATGAAAAAGAACTTCCCCTTGCAAGCCGAAGGCAAGCACCCCGACCGCGTGCTCGAAGCCGTCAAGCACGAGATCCGCAAATACTTCAAGCGCGAACGCAACCGCGCTGTGCCCAAAGGCGCTGACTTCTGGGACTTCGATTGCAAAGTGGGCCTGACCGAAGACACCGCCGAAGTGGTGCGCGTGAGTGCGGTGATCGAAGCCGTTGACGCTGCTGCCAAGTCGGGCGCCGCTTCGGTGTATGTGGAGATTTTGAGCAAGCACGGCGTGCGGGTGATCAAGGCACGGGACACGGGTTCTGATCAAGAGCCCTCGGAAATCTGAGGGTGTTCGCTAACGCACCTGAAGACGGTCATTGGCCCTCTTGAGGTCATCCCGGGCTTGACCCGGGATCCATCGAAGGCATAGACACTTGGATCCCGGGTCAAGCCCGGGATGACCCAAGGCAGAAAAAGCGCTTGCCCACTCGGACCGCTGTTCAGTTCGGCCGATGACCCAAAGCGGCTGCCCGCAACTTGTCTTTCTTGCTCGGGCGCTTGCCCTTGATGCCGCCATTGCCTTGCGGTGCCGGCGGTTCATCCACCGGCTCAAAGCCCGGCACCTGCTCCAGAATCAATTCAAGGCTTTCCCGTTTGCAAATCAGCTGCCAGTGCGCTTGCGCCTCAGCGGTCACAAAGCTCACCGCATCACCATGCGCCCCGGCGCGGCCTGTGCGGCCGATGCGGTGGGTGTAGTCGGTGGCCGAGCGTGGCAGGTCGTAGTTGACCACCACGGGCAGCATGGCGATGTCGATGCCGCGTGAGGCCAGGTCGGTGGTGACCACCACATCCCAGCGCCCAGCCTTGAATTCAGCCAGCGTATCTTGCCTTGCGCCCTGGCTCATCTCGCCATGGAACGGCGTGGCGTAGATGCCCGCCTTGTAGAGCTTGTTCGCCACATGTTCGCAGGCGTAACGCGTGGCGACAAAGACCAGCACCTGCTTCCAACCGTTTTCGGCAATCAGGTGGCGCAGCAAAGCGGTGCGTGATTTTTCGTCCACCGCGATGGCGCGCTGGGTGATGTCGGGCTTGTGACCTTCAAAGGCCTCCACCGTGATGCGCACGGGCTCATGCAACAAATTGGTCGCCAGCGCTTCGACCTCGGGGGCGAAGGTGGCGGAGAACAACAAGGTCTGGCGCTTGGCAGGCAGCAAGGCCAGCACGCGCTGGAGCTCGTCGGCAAAGCCCAAGTCCAGCAAGCGGTCGGCCTCGTCCAGCACCAAGTGCTGCACATTGGCCAAGTGCACCGCATTGTGGTCGACCAGATCGAGCAGTCGGCCGGGCGTGGCCACCACGATATCGGCACCACCGCGCAAGCCCATCATTTGTGGGTTGATCGAGACACCGCCATAGACCACCGCCACCTTGAGCCCCGGCTGGTAAGCTAGGTGGGTGAGGATGTCACCGACCTGCACGGCCAGCTCGCGCGTGGGCACCAGCACCAAGGTGCGGATGGGACGGCGGAAGTTGGTTTGGCGTGGTTGCAGCAGGTGCTGCTGCACCAAAGGCAAAGCAAAAGCCAGCGTCTTGCCCGAGCCGGTGGGCGCAGTGGCCCACACGTCGGCCGACTTCAGGACCGCCGGAATCGCCTCGGCCTGTATGGGGGTGGGGGCAAACAAGCCCATGTCACCCACGGCACGCAAGAGCGTGGGGGTCAAGCCGAGTTGGTCAAAGTTCAAAATGGTCCGATCAATAACGCGGATCAATGGCGGAAGTGACGCACACCCGTGAACACCATCGCCACGCCGCGCTCGTTGGCGGCGTCGATGACTTCTTGGTCGCGCATGGAGCCACCGGGCTGGGCCACGCAGGTGGCGCCTGCGTCCACCACCACGTCGAGGCCGTCGCGGAAGGGGAAGAAGGCGTCGCTGGCGACCACGGTGTTTTGCAGGCTCAACTTGGCGGCTTCGGCCTTGATGCTGGCGATGCGGGCGGAGTCAAGGCGGCTCATTTGGCCAGCACCCACGCCCATGGTCATGCCGTTTTTGCAGAACACGATGGCGTTGGACTTGACGAACTTGGCCACTTTCCACGCGAACAGCAGGTCGTTCAGCTCTTCAGGCGTGGGTTGTTTGACGGTGACGATCTTCAAGTCGGCCAGCGCCAACTCGTGGTTGTCGGCGCTTTGCAGCAAGAGGCCTGAGCCCACGCGCTTGGTCTCCAAGGCGTTGCGCACATGGCCGTAGTTAGCGGGCAAGACGATTTTCATCAAGCGCACATTCACTTTGCTCTTGAACACTTCCAGCGCTTCAGCGCTGAAGTCAGGGGCCATCAGCACTTCGACAAACTGCTTGCTCACCGCTTCGGCAGCTGCTTTGTCAACAGGGCGGTTGAAGGCGATGATGCCGCCAAACGCGCTGGTGGGGTCGGTTTGGAAAGCCTTGCTGTAGGCCTCAAACGGGTTTGCACCCACGGCTACGCCGCAGGGGTTGGCGTGTTTGACGATCACACAGGCTGAGGTGTCAAAGCTCTTCACACATTCCCAAGCCGCATCCGCATCGGCGATGTTGTTGTAGCTGAGTTCTTTGCCTTGTAACTGCACGCCAGTGGCGAGCGAGCCAGCAGCGGGTGCGAGGTCGCGGTACCAGGCGGCTTGCTGGTGGCTGTTTTCGCCGTAGCGCAGGTCTTGCACTTTGACGTACTGCTCGTTGAACTGGCCGCTGAATTGGGCGCGCTCGGGCACGTATTCTTCGCTCAGTTTTTCTGCTTCAAAGTTCACGCTCGAGAGGTAGTTGCTGATCGCGCCGTCGTATTGGCTGATGCGGTTGAACGCGGCCACGGACAAAGCAAAACGCAGCTTGTCGCTGAGTTTGCCGCTGGCTTTGAGTTCGGCCATCACGGCGGCGTATTGGCTGGCGTCGGTGACGATGCCCACGTCTTTCCAGTTCTTGGCGGCAGAGCGCACCATGGCGGGGCCGCCGATGTCGATGTTCTCGATCGCGTCAGCCAGTGTGCAACCGGGCTTGGCCACGGTGGCTTCAAACGGATACAGGTTGACGATGAGCAAATCAATCGTGTCGATGTTGTGTGCCTTCAAAGCAGCCATGTGCTCGGGCGTGTCGCGACGCGCCAGCAGGCCGCCGTGCACTTTGGGGTGCAAGGTTTTCACACGGCCATCGAGCATTTCGGGGAAGCCTGTGACTTCGGCCACTTCGGTCACGGGCAAGCCTTGTTCGGCCAAGAGCTTGGCGGTGCCGCCCGTGGAGATCAGGCCCACGCCCAGGGCGTGCAGTGCTTTGGCCAGGTCGACGATGCCGGTTTTGTCAGAGACGGAGATGAGGGCTCTCATGGGGACTTTCTTCAAAATTTAAAAGGTATGCGGTAGGTGGCCGAGGTACAGGGTTTCGGCCTAGGGTGTGCAGCGGCTGGGCATGCGCTCAGCCTGAATTCATTTGAGGAGATCGTGCTCCAGCAATTTTTTGCGCAGGGTGTTGCGGTTCAGGCCCAGCCATTCGGCGGCACGCGACTGGTTCTGGCCCGACTGGGCCATCACCACATCCAGCAAGGGCTTTTCGACCAGCTTGACCAACATGTCATACAGACCAGCAGGGTCGGTGCCGTCCAGGTCGCGGAAATAGGTTTCCAGGTTGCCCCGGATGCAGTGTTCAATCGATTGTGGTTCGCTCATTCCAATGTCTCCAAAACCGGCTGCGCTGCCATGACGGGCAAGCGGTCCATCTGGCGGGCCAGGCCATCCAGAAAGTTCGCCACCGCGTCCAGCTGCTGCTGTGCCGTTTCGAGGGTGTTCATGTGTTCTCTGAAATCGTCGCCACCGGGCAGTGACCGGACATACCAGCCAATGTGTTTGCGCGCCGAGCGCACGCCGGTGTATTCGCCGTACAGGCTGTAGTGGTCTTGCAGGTGCTCCAGCAGGGCGCGGCGCACCTCGGCCACCAGGGGCGGTGCCAGGTGTTCGCCCGTGGCCAAGAAGTGGCCGATCTCGCGAAAGATCCAGGGGCTGCCTTGCGCGGCGCGCCCGACCATCACGGCATCAGCCCCGGTGAACTTCAGCACATCGCGGGCTTTTTCGGGTGAATCGATGTCGCCATTGGCGACCACCGGGATCTTGAGAGCGGCCTTGACGGCGGCCACGGTGTCGTATTCGGCCAAGCCTTTGTAGCCCTGCTCACGGGTGCGGCCATGCACGGTGACCATCTGCACCCCGGCGCTTTCGGCGGCGCGGGCCAGGCTCAGGGCGTTTTTTTCAGCGTCGCACCAGCCGGTGCGCATTTTCAAAGTGACGGGCACGCCGTGCGGCAAGGCGGCTTGCACCACGGCAGCAATGATCTCCAGCGCCAGCGGCTCGTCCTGCATCAGGGCCGAACCCGCCCATTTGTTGCAGACCTTCTTGGCCGGGCAGCCCATGTTGATGTCGATGATCTGCGCGCCCCGGTCGATGTTGTAGCGCGTCGCGTCGGCCATCATCTGCGCTTCGGTGCCGGCGATTTGCACCGCAATCGGGCCGGGCTCACCCTCGTGGTTGGCGCGGCGCGAGGTTTTGAGCGACTTCCACAGGTCGGGCCGGGAAGTGACCATCTCGCTCACCGCATAGCCCGCCCCAAACTGCCTGCACAGCTGGCGAAACGGCCTGTCCGTCACCCCGGCCATGGGGGCGACAAACAAGTTGTTCGGCAATAGGTAAGGACCAATCTGCATGACTGGGAGTGGGCTCGAAGGGGGTTTGCTTAAAAAGGAGGCACGATTGTAATTGCTTAATATTTCAGCAAATGAAAGCTGTGTGTGTTAAGCAAAAACACCTGTCCCAGAACGAGGCGGAAGAACTCAAAAACGGCTCGAGGGCTCCGCCACTTGCGGCTGACGCAGCCACCGCGCCATCAACTCCAGAATCTGTCTGCGCATGAAGGGCTTGGTCAGGTAATCGTCCATGCCTGCAGCCAGGCAATTGGCTTTGTCGTCGGCCAAGGCATTGGCCGTCAACGCCAAGATGGGTTTGCGCACCGCGCCCAGCGCCACTTCTCTGGCACGGATGGCCTTGGTCGCCGCGATGCCGTCCATCTGGGGCATCTGCACGTCCATCAAGATGATGTCGTAGGGCTCGGACGCGCTCAGATCAACGGCCTCTTGGCCATTGTGGGCCTGCAGGATCCGGCAACCCGCCGCCTTGAGCATGGTGACCAAGATTTCACGGTTCACATCGTTGTCCTCAGCGATCAGGACGGTGCAATCGAGCGACAAGGGTATTTGCGCAGCCAGCGTGTTTTGCTCGACCGGCATGTCCTTGAGCCGTGGGCCACAGACTTCAAACCAGAAACACGAGCCTTGCCCAAGCTGGCTGCTGAAGCCCACCTGCCCCCCCATGAGTTCAGCCAGTTGGCGCGAAATGACCAAGCCCAGACCACTGCCACCATAACGCCGGGCCATGGAAATGTCCGCTTGAGAAAACGCACTGAACAGGCGTTGTGCCTCGTCTTCGCTGATGCCGATGCCGGTGTCCTGCACAGTGCAGCGCACCCGGATTTGGCCGTCAGCCTGGCTGGTGTGCGTCAATCTCACCGTGACTTGCCCTTGATCGGTGAATTTGACAGCATTCGAGATGAGGTTACTGATGATTTGAGTGAAGCGATGTGGATCACCCAAAATCATCAAGGCAGCGCCATCGCCCGGAGGCTGAAAGACCAGCTTGAGCCCTTTGTCTTGGGCATGCGGTTCAAACAAGGCAGTGACCTGCCTGGCCGCCAACTCGGGCGCATAGGGCACTTTTTCCAGGTGCAGCATGCCCGCTTCGATTTTCGAAAAATCGAGGATGTCGTTGATCAGGTACAAAAGCGTTGACGAGGACGAGCTGATCATGCTGATCAGTTTTTTCTGCTGCTCGGTTGGATCGGTAGAACCGAGCAACTCCGACACGCCG
The DNA here is from genome assembly GCF_030158565.1 of Limnohabitans sp. GTDB lineage: Bacteria > Pseudomonadota > Gammaproteobacteria > Burkholderiales > Burkholderiaceae_C > Limnohabitans_A. The sequence goes on from NZ_JAOASQ010000023.1 coordinate 123,534, forward strand.
ATCAAGCCATTGAGTGGCGTACGGATCTCGTGGCTCATGTTGGCCAAAAATTGGCTCTTGGCGCGGTTGGCGGCATCGGCATGCTCCTTGGCCAGCAGCAACTCGGCCGTTCGGGCTTGCACCTCGGACTCCAGCTCCTGGCTGTATTGCCCCAGGGCTTTGTCCTTGTGCTCGATCTGGTCGAGCATGGTGTTGAAGCCCGCCACCAGCTCACCGATCTCATCCTGGCTTTGGACTTGGGCACGTTGGCTGTAATCGTGCACACGGGTGATGCGACCCATCACATCGGCCAGATCCAGAACGGGCTGGATGATCACCGCAATCCAGCGCCCCAGGAAGTGGCGCACCAAGGTGTAGGCCAACCACATGGCCACCACGGCCACCAGCAAAGTGATGGCGATGTCCCACCAGAAATTGTCCAGCCGGGTCCGCACCACCACCACACCAATCTGGTCGCCATCTTGCACGATGGGCAAGCGGATCGTGTAACGGCTGAACGTGAGCAAAGAAGTGCGCTCGCCTTTGATCAACTCAACCGGGACAGGTTCAAGCCGCCAAGCGCCATCCTTGGCTACAGGGTAATGCGCAAAAGGTGTTGAGCGGGAGGGGTCGACATAGATGTCCACCATCTCCACGTTCTTGATGTGCCGGAAAATCTCCAGCTGCTTTTGCGCACCGGCATGGTCATCAAAACGAACGGCTGCAGCATTGCTCTCGGCGGCCAGCTCGGCCAAACTTTTGGCGGCCGCTTGCGTGGCTTGCAAGGTTTGGCTGGCCTGCCAAAGCAATGTGACCGCAAAAAACAGCGGCAATACACACCAAATCCCCAGCGCCAAGATGTGGTTGAGCTTCTGCCGCATGGGCAGACGCAAAAGTCTCTCTCGACGCCAAAAATTCATGCGTAATACTGTACGAAATTTTTTACCGGATCACGGCCCTGGCCAATTTCAGCATTTGACTGCTGGCTTTGATGTTGGATTTTTGCAAGTTCAGCAAGTTCACGTCGAACTCCACACGGTCATCACTGAAAATCAGTGACAAGTGTGCCCCCAAGTCCATGGCCTGGCGAGCATCACTGACCAATAAAACTTGGGAATTGCCCAGTTGGCGCGCGGCAGCAGACAAAAGACGTGCGTCGCTCTCACCGATAAAAGCCATGGCGCAATCCTTGATCTGGTCCATGGGTACATCCTTGCGAACCAGGATTTCCCGGCCCTGCGCCATGCGGCGGTTCAAACTGAGCATGGCCCCATTGAGGTCATCTTTGCCCATCACACAAAGGCGGATGGCCTTGTCATCGGTGCCCGACATTTCCACAAACTTGGCGAAGTTATACACATACGCTGCCTTGATGCGGTCGGCCGTTTGCATATCAGGTTGAGCGCTCACGGTCAGCGCGAAAGTACCGATCAGGCCGCAAAGACTGCGCGCCAGAAAGCGTACGGCTGTCAACAAGAATTGAAGGTGCATGTTCATGGTCATGTCCTTCAAAAACGTGTCACAGCTTGAACCAACGCACTGCGCTGCACGTCATAGGTGCGCGTCGTGGGCAAGATGCTCATGAATTCCGTGTGGCGATCCTTGAGCAAATTGCGCCCCGATATCGACAACTCGGTGTTGCGATTGACTTGCCAGGCCAAGCGCATGTCCAGCCCGGTGTAGGGCGCAATCCGCACTTGCTCGAGTGAGTTGATCGTGTAGAAAGCCGTTTCCGATTGGTATCGCAATCGAACATCGAGATTCAGGTCATGCGCCAGACTGAAATTGTTGTTCAGCGAGATTTGGTGTCGAGGTGAGCCATTTTCATGTGCGATCTTCTGGTAATCACCCAAGTCGTCTCCGGTGGTGGTTCCTTTGATCCGCAAATGGCTGTAAGCAGATTGCAGCTTCCACCAAGAATAAGGGTGCCACTCCAGAGACACTTCACCGCCCCAAGAACGGACTTTGTCCAAATTGGTGTTGTAGCCCGACAGGGTGAAGTAACAAGCGCTTGGTCTGGATTGGTCATAGCATGCGATGGCTTGCTGTACATCCAAAGGCGAGATGGGATTGGCCGCCATGCGGCCACCGCGCAGGTTGCTGTAATCGGTCAGGAACAGCGATGAATCGATGCTCAAGAAATTGGAAAATTGTTTTCGCCAGCCTGCCTCCAGACTGATGGCCTTTTCCGCGTGCACTGACGCATTGGCCAGTGGCGAGACCTGCGTCAATGCCGTCAGCATGTTGGCCGGCAAGTTCAGTCCTGTGATCGCATTCAGATTGGCTGCATCTTGCGCGCTGATGTCGATCGTCGACATGCTTTCCGTGCGCCTTGGCGAGCGAACTGATCGCGACAAAGCACCCCAATAAGCTTCATTCTGGCTTGGCGTGTAAAGCACACGTGCATTGGGTTGCACATTGAAGCCGGTCAAGCCGTCTTTCTCGAATTTGGAGCCCAGGATCAACTTGAAGCGTTCAGGCACCAGCGTGATTTCATCGTGAACGAATGCGCTGTAACTGACCCGCTGGTCTTTGCCATAGCTCAGGTAATAAGGTGATGCCGGCAAGATCAGTTCATCGCGGGTATGCCGCAAATTCAGGCCCCAGATGAAGTCATGAGACTCATACAGCTTGCGCTGCTGAAAATCAACATCGAAATCGGTTTTGACACCGCCCATGGACATGAGCGCAGGCACCAGGCCCAGTGGCATGGTCGATGAACTGGCCCCCGACCCCCAGACCCCTTTGTGCATGGTGCTTTCGTGGTCGAGAGAAGCTTGCAGCACATTCTCGGCGCCATCGGCGGTCTTCCAGTTGTAGCGGCCTTGCAGTGAGCCGCCCTGGTCATTGGCAGACAGGAGTGCATCCCTGGAGTACGGCGTTGCTGCATCACTGAAACCCAATACCGATGGGGTCACCCAGCCTTCTTTGGATCGGTGCTGATACAGCTCAGCTTTGATGCTGAGTTGGCCGCTTTCGACTTGCGGCTCTAACTTCAGACCCACCCGCTGCTGACTCGACCCGTCTGGAGAGACCAAGCCGGAATTTCGCTCCAGTGCGCCCCCCATCAAGCCGACCTTGCCATAAACCTTGTAATGACCACCTTGCTCCAGCACACCGGCATAACGCAAAGAAGTCGATGCCAAGTCACCTGTGCCTAAGGTCGCGCTGAGCAATCCGCCCTGACTGGACGCAGCCGAGCGCGTGACGATGTTGATCACGCCATTCATGGCATTGGTGCCCCACAGGGCCGCTCCAGGGCCGCGGATGACCTCAATGCGCTCGATGTCTTCCATGACGATGTCTTGTGTTTCCCACAAGACACCCGAAAACAGTGGCGAATAAACGCTGCGCCCATCGACTTGGACCAGCAACTTGCCCGAGAAACGTTCGTTGAATCCCCGTGAACTGACCGCCCAACTGCCGCGACTGATCTGCGCCACATTGAGCCCAGGCACCTGACGCAAGGCCTCGGGAATGGACTGCGCCCCCGAACGGCGAATTTCCTCCGCCGAAATGACATACGCGGCAGCGGCCATATCGGCCACACGCTGCTCTTTTCTGGACATCGACATCAGGCGGTAATCCACCAGCTCTTCAAGCGACATGTCCAGAAACTCGTTGCTCGCCGCCGAGGCAACTGTGGCCTGAACAGCCAACGACAGAAGTGACCATCGCCAGAATGGCGTGCCACTTTTCCTTTTTTGAATCATCAACAGCTCCCTGCGGGGTTTTGGGCCTGACCCATATCAATCATTAGATTTTACATTTGTAGATTTTTAAGTGCATAAAGGAATCTAAAAACTGATCAATTCAACAAATTTAATTCATCACAACTTTGCAATGTTCAGAGTCATCCGTGGCCGATGCTGCAAGCAGCAAGGACCGCTACACTGGCCCGCATGGAACTTTGGCTCACTCAACTCCTGCAATGGCTGGCGCTGCCTGAATTCGGTCTGAGCACCGTGTTTGTCGTATCTTTCATCTCAGCCACGCTGCTGCCGATGGGGTCTGAGCCTGCGGTCTTTGGGCTGATCAAGCTCAACCCCGACTTGTTCTGGTCGGCCATCGCCGTGGCCACTGTCGGTAACACCTTGGGCGGCATGTTCAGTTGGTGGATGGGCTGGGGCTCGCGCAAGGTGTCCAAACGCTGGAGCAACTCGGCTCAGCATGTCAGGGCGCTGGCGTGGCTGGAAAAATTGGGGCCCAAGGCCTGCCTGCTGTCTTGGCTGCCCGGGGTGGGCGATCCCTTGTGTGCGGTGGCTGGCTGGCTGCAGATGCCTTTGTGGCCCTGCACGCTGTACATGGCCATTGGCAAATTCGCGCGTTACTTAACGATGACCGCGGGCCTGCTCTGGGTGTTTCCTGGTTAAAGCCAAAACCCACTTCATCAGTCGGATTTCTATTGACCCGCATGGCGACAATGCAAATAATGGTCAAACGTTTCAATATTGAAACGTTGTTTTACTAAAGAAACAAATGAGCGTTCTCGGTATTGACGAAATCACCTTCGGGGCCCAAGACGTTGGCCGTTGCAAGCAATTCTTTCTGGACTGGGGCTTATCCCTGGTCGAAGAAACGCCTGCACGCCTTGTCTTTGCTTCACTCAATGGCTGCCGCGTGATCGTGGCGCACTCTGATACACCCGGCCTGCCGCCTGGGGTCGAGGCCGACCCGACCTTGCGCGAAGTCGTTTGGGGCGTAGCCTCCGAAGAAGACATGGTGCGCTATGCAGCAGCCTTGCAAACACAACCAGGCTTTGTGCAGCAAGACCAGCGCATCGGTTGTACGGACCCCAGCGGTTTGGCCGTGCGGCTACAAATCAGTCAGAAAAAGACGCTGGACCTCGATTGCGCTCAACTCAACACCTGGTCAGCCCGCCCCCGCGTCAACCAGCCCAGCCAAGCCTATGACCGCGCCCAACCCATTGAAGTTGGGCATGTGGTGTTCTTCGTCAAAGAGCTCGAAAAGGTGTCGCAGTTTTACCAAACCCTCTTGGGCTTTGTCGTGTCAGACAAGTACCCCGATCGCGGTCACTTTCTGCGTTGCGCTGCACGTGGCGGTCACCACGACCTTTTCCTTCTTCAACTGCCTGAGGCGCGCAATGGCTTGAACCATGTGGCCTTCACGGTGCGCGATGTGCACGAAGTCTTTGGTGGCGGCTTGCACATGTCGCGCTGTGGCTGGGACACCGAACTGGGCCCTGGACGGCACCCGATTTCTTCTGCCATCTTCTGGTACTTCGTGAGCCCCGCTGGAGCCTTGGTCGAGTACTACACCGACGAGGACGAGCTGACCGAAGACTGGCAGCCGCGCGAATTCACGCCAGGGCCGACGGTGTTTGCCGAATGGGCCATCAAAGGCGGTATCGATGGACAAACACGACGCCAAAAAGATGCAGACGCACCCAGTGGACGCTTCATGACCGACAAACCCAAGGCCTGAACAGCGCCGCCTTCAATTCAGCCAACCGGAGTTTCTTGCATGTCACACCACCCTGCTGCCCTTTACAACGACACACACCAGGCCCGCTCTAAGGCCCCCACCAGCTATGAGAGCTTGCTGGGCGACGCCATCGAGCGCGCTTTTGGCAGCGGCATTCATGACCTGGACGCGCTGGTGCAGTACCTGAACACCGCAGGCCCTTCGGGCCCAAACGGCCAAGCCTGGACAGCCGAAACCTATCAGCAAGAGATGGCCCGCCTGGCCGCCGCCTGAAGCAAAACCGAAGGAAGATCATGAACGCCCAAGTCATCAACGTTCAGCTGGACCCCGTCGACGCCGCGCTTGAAGTGGGTTTGAAAGACCTGTGGTTTCCGGTGTGCCCCTCCGGCTTTGTCAAAGAAAACCCGATTTCCCTGCGCCGACTGGGCTACAAAATCGTGCTGTGGCGCGATGCCACAGGTCAAGTCCACGCGCTGGAAGACCATTGCCCGCACCGGGGTGCTCCGCTGTCGCTGGGCGTCATCCTGGGTGACCGCATCGCCTGTCCGTACCACGGTGTGGAAGTGCGCCACGACGGCACCGTGATGCGCGTGCCCGGCAGCCCGGGTTGCAAGCTCGAAGGCTCACGCCCCACCCGCAGTTTCCACACCGCAGAATCGAATGGCGCGATCTTCTTGTACAACGCCAGCAACCCGGCACTCGACGAAGCGCCACCGCTGCGCCTGCCCGAACAACTGACCTCGCCCGAGTGGTCGTCTTTCCTGTGCTACACCGAATGGGGTGGCGACTACCGCTATGTGATCGACAACGTGATGGACCCCATGCACGGGGCCTACCTGCACAAGCAGTCGCACACCATGGCCGAAGGCGACATGACCGCCGAGTTCCAGATCCGTGAACTCGACAACGGCTTCATCTTCGAAAAGAAGCACCAGCGCGATGTGAACTTTGACTGGACCGAATGGCTGGACACCGGCATCCACCTGATGCGGCTGGAAATCCCCTACCCCAAGACCGGCGGGCCTGGCGGCAACTTCACCATCATCGGCAGCTACACCCCGATCACCAACCGCGTCGCAGGGGTCTTCCACTGGCGCTGCCGCAAGGTGGACGGTTGGCAACGCGACACCTGGCGCTTCCTTTACAAAAACCGCCTGGAGCAGCGCCACTGGAACGTGTTGGAGCAAGACCGCGTGGCCGTCGAAAACATGGAGCCCGACGCCAACAAGCGCGAGCACCTCTATGCCCACGACATGGGCATCGTGCGACTGCGCCGCCACCTGCGCAAACTGGCCACTGAACAACTGGCCCCAAACGCCGCCTGACATGAGCACCTTGAAGGTATGGGTCCACACCCTGCGTCACCAAGCGCAAGACATCATCAGCGTCGAGCTTCGCCCCATGCCGGGTGAAACCTTGCCTGCATTCGAGGCCGGCGCCCACATTGACCTGCATCTGCCCGGCGGCCTGGTGCGCAGCTACTCTTTGGCCAATGACAGCAGCGAACACCACCGGTACCTGCTGGGCGTGCTGAAAGACAAAACCAGCCGGGGCGGTTCGCGCGCCGTCCACGAACAATTGCGCGTGGGCATGGCGCTCACCATCGGTGCCCCGCGCAACCATTTCCCTTTGCATGAAGAGGCCACGCATTCGGTGCTGATCGCAGGCGGCATCGGCATCACCCCCATCCTGAGCATGGCCCGGCGCTTGCAAGCACTGGGTCGTTCTTTTGAGGTGATCTATCTGGCGCGTTCGCGCTCAGCGGCCGCTTTCACCGAAGACCTGCATGCGCTGAACTGCGCCATGCACTGGCACTTTGACGACGAAGCCGGGGGACCCGCCGACTTGCATGCTTTGCTGCAAGCTCGGGGTGGGCAAAGCGACACCCACTTTTATGCCTGCGGCCCGGCTGTGATGCTGGATGCATTTGAAAAAATCTGTGCCGAGTTGGGCCACGACCACGCCCACATCGAACGCTTTGCGGCGGTTGAAATCAAAGCCGCCACCGATGCCCGCAGCGTCTTCACCGTGGAGCTGCGCCGAAGCGGCAAGACCTTTGACGTCACCCCCGACACCACACTGCACCAACAGCTGATCGCCACCAAAGCCAATGTGCCCTTCAGCTGCGAAGAAGGCATTTGCGGCTCTTGCGAAACGCGGGTGCTCGAAGGCACGCCCGATCACCGTGACATGGTGCTGAGTTCAGCCGAACACGCATCCAACCAAGTCATGATGGTCTGCGTGTCGGGCTGCAAGAGCGAACGGCTGGTGCTCGACCTCTGAAGCGCCAGCGTCAAGCTTGCAGTGGCACAGCCCAGGCGTCGTAGCCATACACGCCATCGGCATTGCCTTGGGTCTTCAGCCACTGGTTGCCGCGTGAGCCGATCTGGATTTCAGCGGTACGCGCTTGGCGTGCTGCGGCATAGCGCTGCAACGCCGCTGCCACATCGCTCACTTGCTGGACCTGCGACAGGCAACGCGCCACGACCACGCCGTCTTCGATGGCCATGCCGGCACCTTGCGCCATGAAAGGCAGCATCGGGTGGCAGGCATCGCCCAGCAAACTCACACGCCCCACCGACCATTGCGGCAACGGCTCGCGCTCGTACAAGGCACTTTTCAGCACGCTCTCACAGGCATCCAGCAAAGCACGGGCATCGGGGTGGTAGTCGCGGTAGAAACTGCGCAGCTCGTTCACATCGCCCGGACTGGTCCAGGATTCTTCGTGCCAGGAGTCCTGTCCGGTGGTGGCAAAGATGAAGGTGTCACGCCCCCGGTTCAGCGGAAAGGTCACGATCTGGCTTTGCGGGTTGGGGCCCCACCACTTGGTGAAGGCTTCAATCTCGGGCACTTGGCGCACCTTGTCGGTGGGCACCACGGCACGAAACGACACCACACCGGTAAAGCGTGGCTGCTCTTCGCCAAACAAAGCCGTGCGCACTTTGGAGTGGATGCCGTCAGCCCCCAGTACCACATCGTGCAGGACTTGCTGGCCATCCTCGAACGACAAACTCACGCCCGTATCGCTTTGGGTCAGGGTGCGCAGGCGTTTGGAAAACAGCACGCTCTCGGCTGGCACGGCGTTGGCCATGGCCGCCAGCACGTCCGCCCGGTGAATGGTCAGCTGCGGCGCGCCATAGCGCTGCTCGGCCGTGTCGCCCATGGGCAGACGAGAAGTCTCCAGCCCCGTGTCCCAGTCGCGGCTGATGCGAAAGGTGGGCCGCGCCCCACTGGCGCGAATGCCTTGTGCCACCGCCTCACCCAAGCCGTCGAGCGCACGCACTGCATTGGGCGTGAGGTTGATGTCGGCCCCCACGCGCATGAACTGCGCGGCCTGCTCGTAAACGGTGACCGTGTGGCCCTGTGCGCGCAAGGCGATGGCCGCGGTCAAACCGCCAATGCCTGCGCCCACGATGGCGATGTTCAAAGAAAGCGTCATGTGCCAAGTCCTGAAAACGAATGAAAAGAAAACCTCGCTGAGCGCTCAGAAGACGCCCGGGAACGAGCCACCGTCAAGCAAAATATTCTGGCCATTGATGTAACCGGCGTGCACGCTGCACAGGTACGCGCAGGTGTTGCCCAATTCATCGGGTTGACCAAAACGGTGTGCCGGATGCTTGGCCAAGCGTGCTGCAATGGCTTGCTCAGTGCTGATGCCCTGGCGTGCTGCCTGCGCTGCAAAATTGCCCGCCAGTCGGGCGGTGTCAAACGTGCCGGGCAAAAGGTTGTTGATGGTCACGCCTTGGGCCACCGTGGTGCGTGCCAGGCCCGCCACAAAACCGGTGAGCCCGCTGCGCGCACCATTGGACAGGCCCAAGCCATCGACAGGCGACTTGACGGCGCTCGAGGTGATGTTGACGATGCGCCCAAAACCGCGCGCCATCATGCCGTCCACCGTGGCCTTGATCAGCGCAATGGGGGCCAACATGTTGGCGTCCAGCGCCCGCACCCAGGTGTCTCGGTCCCACTGCCGGAAATCGCCCGGTGGCGGCCCACCGGCATTGGTGACCACGATGTCAAAGTCTTGATGCGTCGCAAAAATGCGTGCACGGCCTTCGTCGCTCGTCACATCGGCGGCCACACACTGCACCGCACCACCGCCCCAGCCGCGCAAACGCTCAGCCGCGGCCAGCAAGGGGGCCTCGGTGCGCGCCACGATCAGCACATCCACGCCTTCACGCACCAGTGCCTGCGCACAGGCATAGCCCAGCCCAGCGCTGGCACCGCAGACCAAAGCTTTTTTCCCGGCAATACCCAAGTCCATGAATCAATCCCTCATTCGGCCACGATGCCACGGGCCTTGATGATGCGCGCCCAGGTTTGGGTTTCGGCCTTGATGTGGGCGGCAAACTCGGCAGGCTTTTGCGTGGCATCGCTCAGGCCCTGGGCGCGCAGTTGCTCACGCACGGCAGGCTGGGCCAAAATTTCTGCGGCATCTTTGGCCAGTTGTTCAGCCAGCGCAGCAGGCGTGCCCGCCGGGGCCAACAAGCCATACCAGGAGGTGACCACCACGCCGCTGACGCCCTGCTCGGCCAGGGTCGGAATTTCTGGCGCCACCGAGGTGCGTGCCGTGTCTGTCAGGCCCAGGGCCAGCAATTTGCCGCTCTTGATGTGGGCCAAGGTGGCGGGCAAGTTGCTGAACATCAGGGGCACGGTGCCGCCCAACACATCGTTGAGCGCAGGCCCGGTGCCTTTGTAGGGCACATGCAGCAAATCGGTCTCGGTCTGTTGCTTGAACAATTCACCGGCCAAATGCAAACCACTGCCAATGCCCGGCGAGGCATACGACAAACTGCCCGGCCGCGCCTTGGCCTGCGCCAACAAGTCGCGCACGCTGCCCAATTTGGTTTGCGCATTCGCCACCAGCACGTTCGGAGCCTTGGCCAACATGGTGATGGGCACAAAGTCGCGCTCGATGTTGAACGGGAAATTGGGCATCAGTGTCGGGTTGATGGTCAGGTTGCCTGCAGGCACCACCAGCAGCGTCTTGCCGTCGGGCTTGGCGCGCTTGACCTTGTCGATGCCCAGATTGCCAGCCGCACCAGGCAGGTTCTCGACCACCGCCGTGAGGCCGGTTTTCTTTTGCAGACCATCGGCCAGGATGCGCGAGAGCACATCGACCGGACCGCCAGGTGGAAACGGGGCGACGATGGTCATGCGCTCTTGCGCACTGGCTGACATGGCCACCAGGCACACGGCGACGCCGACCGCTTTCAAAAACCATTTTTTCATGACAAGGCCCAAGGCATGGGGGCATCGTTCATGCCCCAGTAGAAACTCTTTTGCGTGGTGTATTCCAAAATACCCTGACGCCCTTTTTCGCGGCCCGTGCCGCTGAGCTTGACGCCCCCAAACGGCGTGCTCACCGAAAACAACTTGTAGGTGTTGACCCACACGGTGCCCGTCTGCAAGGCCCGGCCGATGCGCCAGGCGGCTTTGTAGTCACGTGTCCAGATGCCCGAGGCCAGGCCGTAATCGTTGTCGTTGCACTGCGCGATCAGGTCGGCCTCATCGGACCAGGGCAGCAGCGCCAGCACCGGTCCAAAAATCTCCTCACGGCACATGCGCGCGGTGTTGGGCAAGCCTTCGATCACCGTGGGTTGGTAGTAACTGCCCTGGTCGTAATACCCCCCTTGGGGGCGTGCCCCGCCACACAAGACCCGGCCGCCTTCGTCGCGGCCCAGTTGCACATAGCGTTCCACCGAATCGCGGTGGCCCCGGTTAACCAGCGGGCCCATGTGGGTCGTCTCCAGTGCCGGATCGGCGACACGCAAACCCTTCACGGCAGCCAGCAGGCGCGACTTGAATGCCTCATAGACCGCGGCATGCACAAAGGCCCGCGAGCCTGCAATGCAGGACTCGCCCGAGGAACTGAAGATGCCGTAAATCACGCCCGCCACCGCGTGGTCCAAGTCAGCATCCGCACACACAATGGTCGGCGATTTGCCGCCCAGCTCCAGCGAGGTCGGCATCAGCTTGTCAGCCGCCAGCCGCTGAATGCCCATGCCGACATTCGTGCCACCCGTGAAAGCGATGCGTTTGACCAGCGGGTGGCGCACCAGCGCATCGCCCACCACCGAGCCCTTGCCGGGCAACACGCTGACGATGCCGTCGGGCACGCCCGACTGCTGTGCAATGCGGGCCAGCTCGATGGCCATGCGCGGCGTGATTTCGGCCGGTTTGATGACGATGGCGCAACCGGCTGCCAGCGCCGGGGCCATTTTCTGGGCCTCGCTGGCGATCGGTGAATTCCAGGGCGTGATGGCCCCCACCACACCCAGCGGCTCGTGCACACTCATCGTCAAATAATCACCCCGAGTGGGCGTGACCGCGTCTTCCCAGGTCTCGGCAGCGGCTGCAAAAAACTGGAAGGTGCCCGCCGCGCTGGCCACCAGCGCCCGACATTCCTTGATGGGTTTGCCGTTGTCCAGGCGCTGCAGTTGCGCCAGGCTTTCGGCTTGCTCACGAATACCTTGCGCGATGCGGTGCAACACACCGGCGCGTTCATGCGGCATGCGCATGGCCCAAGCCGGTTGCAAGCGGGCCTTTTCGGCCGCTTGCACGGCTTCGTCCACATCGGCCACGGTGGCGGCATGCAGCTGGGCGACCACCGATCCGTCGTGCGGGTATTCGGTGGTGTAAGACGGCCCCGAGGCATCACGCCAGCGACCGGCAAGCAAAGTCTGGATGTGTTCTGTCATGGCGGTTCCGGGTCAAATCGTCACGCTGGCCGTGCGGTTGTGCAAAAAGCGCAAGGCCGACAGCACCGTGAGCGCCGAGGTTTTGGGGTTGTCGGCCAAGGGCTTGCCACACATGCGCACCTGCATCTCGCCAAAGGCACCGTGGGCTTCGATCTCGTGGATGTTTTCGGTCACGGTCGGGTCCGCGATCAGGCGCACCTGCGTGTGGTCCAGCCCCAGACCTGCCAGCGACAAAGTGGCCGCCACGTTGGCATTCTTGGGGTACAGCCGCGCCGCTTCGCGGGCCGTGGCCTGCAAAATCACCGTGGGTTCAGTCAGGGTGTCGAGGTTCACCACCTGCTCGGCCGGTGAGCCGCGCCAGCCCGAAGGCGGCTTGCGGCCAATGTAAGTCACACTGTCCAGCCCGGCCTGGCGCGCTGCGGCCAGCGCATCGATGCCGCCAATGGCCCCGGCCAGCAAATGCAGCTGCGTGCCGCCTTGCTCAGCCGCAGCCTGCAATTGCTCGGGCAGACCGGGTGCAGACATCGCGCCGATCGACAAAACCGCACATTCGACGCCGCGCTGCAAAGCGGGCAAAATGTGGGCCGTCAAGGCCGTGTGCCCCGCGCACTCGAGCACCAATGGCGTACCGTGCGGGACCTGGTGCGTGACCGTCACGCCCGCCCCCAGCTCAGCCTGCAAAGCGGCCGCTTTGCCCTCAGACACCACAATGTGCGTGATGCGCACGCCTGCATGCCCTTGCATGCGCTGGTAGACCGAGCGGCCAATGGCCCCAAATCCGATGAGGGTGAGTTCCTGGGTGCGCATGGCTCAATCCGTCTTCTTGGGCGGACCGGCAAACTTGACCGGGAAAGCCCCCCAAGCGGCCATGTCCACCTCGACCACCACCGGGCCGGGTGTTTGCAGAGCCTGGCGCAACACGCTTTCCGTCTGCGCCGGGTCGCTGAGCTTGTGATGCGTCACCTGCAAGCTGGCGCAAAACTGCGCGAAGTCGGGGTTGTGCAGCTCCACATAGCAATGGCGGCTGCCGTACACCGCATCCTGAATGTTCCTGATCACGCCATAGCGGCTGTCGTTCATCAGCAGCACCAGCATGTCGGCGCGCTCTTGCGCTGCACAGGCGAGCTCGCCCACGTTGAGCATAAAGCCGCCATCGCCCGCCATCACCACCGTCTTGCGGCCCAAAGCGTGTTCCTGGTTGGCCAGCGCCACGCCAATGCCCATGGCCAGACCTTGACCGATGCCGCCCCCCAACGCATGCACACCGGCACGCGGATGGTCCAGCAACGGTGCGCGGTTGCCCCACATGGTGTTGGACAAAGTGATGTCACGCACCCACCACAGGGCTTTGCCTGCCGTGGCTTGCAAGGTGTTCTTGAGCTTGACGTAAGGGCCCAAAGTGCTGTCCACCAGCACCTCGGCTTGGCGACGGGTGTTTTGCAGATCGGTCAGGAACGCCGGATCGGTCTGCATGCGCCCTTGCAGCGCATCGGCCAGGGCGTTCAGGGTCAGGGCGGCATCGCCTTGCACAAAGTATTCGCTGTCGTAGGCCCGGTTTTGGGTCAGCGCGTTGGCATCGATGCGAAAACGGTGTGCGGGCAATTGCAGCTTGTACGTCAGGGTCTCGTTGCTGCGCAGGCGTGAGCCCACCACCAGCAAGGCATCAACCGACTGGTAAAAGGCCTCGCTGGGTTTTTGTAAGTTGTACGAGCCCAGGCTGGCCGGGTGGTCTTCGGCCAACACGCCGCGCCCCTGCACCGAGGTGACCACACCCCAACCCATGGCCACCAGCCTCTGCACGGCAGCGCTTGCGCCCCGGGCTCCACCGCCCAGCCACAGCAAAGGGCGTTTTTTGCTGGCCAGTTGCTCAGCCAGCGCCTGCACCGCCTCAGGCGACGGGGCCAGTGGGGCCACAGGCAAAGGCATCAGGTCAGCGGGCAAAGGCAGGCGCATGGCCTGTACATCGATCGGAATTTCGATGCTCACCGGGCCGCAGGGTGGCGTGAAAGCCAAACGCACGGCCTCGCGCAAAGTGGCCAGCGCGGTCTCTGGGTTGCGGATGCGAAACGCCTCCTTGCCCACAGACTTGAGCATGGCCAGCTGCGCCGGATGCTCGTGGATGAAACCCAGATCGCGGTCAATAAACTCCGACTCGATCTGACCGGTCAGGTGCAACATCGGCGTGCCTGCCGTGATGGCCTCGACCATGGCCCCCGCCGCATTGCCGCAACCGGTGCCGGTGCTGGTCACGCACACACCCAGCACGCCGCTGACGCGGGCGGCTGCATCGGCCATGTTGCAGGCCCCGGCTTCGCCGCGGGCCGACACAAAACGGATCTGCCCGCGCGTGTGGAAAGCGTCCAGGATCGGCATGTTGTGGATGGAGATCACGCCATAGGCGGTCTTGACCTGGCATGCTTCCAGGAATCGGGCGATCAGTTCGCCCACGGTGATGGTGACAGGGGATGTGTTCATGCGGATTTCTTGTCCTTGGTTTTGGCTGGCCAGCCGCCACGTTGCGGCAGATGGCTCAAGCGTTCGGTCATCTGGGCTGCCGCCGCCATGACCATGTCGACCAGCGGCATCAGGGCCTCGTCTTCGATGCGCTGTGAGGGCACCGAAATGCTGATGGCGCAAGCGACACGGCCTTGTTCATTGAAGACGGGTGCGGCAATGGTGGAGATGCCAGTTTCGTAGCCGCCCATGCTCACGCCATAGCCACGCTCGCGGTCCTGATCGATCAGGGCTTTGAGGTCTTTGAGTGTGGTGGGCGTCTTGGGGGTGTAGGCGGGCAACACCGATTCGGGGTACAGGGCAGACAACTCTTTCAGATCTATGTCCGACAGCAAACTGCGGCCCAGCACCGTGGCGTGCGCGGGCAAACGCGCACCCACCTGGATGGAGTGGAACATGGCGTTGCCACCGGCGGCCTTGGCGATGAACACCACATCGCGGGCATCGCGCACCACCACATGGGCCGAGAAGCCGCAGCGGTCACGCAACTCCTCGATCACGGGACGCCCCACCTCGGTCAACTCCATCGAAGCCAACAACTCAAAACCCAATCGCAGCACCGACAAACCCAGCTTGTAACTCACGCCGTCAGGACAGCGCTCCAGAAACCCGCTTTGCTCCAGCGTGAACAGCATGCGAAACACCGAGGCCCTGGGCAAGCCCATGCGGCGCGAGAGTTCAGCCCCGCTGAGTTCGCGCTCATCGCGGTTGAATTGCATCAGCAACTGCAGGCCGCGTGCGAGGCCGGGCACGGTGTAACGGTCTTCGTTGGGGTTCTTGTCGGTCATAGGTTCACTTCAGGCCAGCGCTGGCAGGCCCAGCAAGGGGTTCACGACAGCCGCTGCCTCCAGCGGGCAGGCATGGCCCACCGGCCCCAGGCTGATGCGCTCATGCGCCACATCCAGCGCCAGCGCATGGCACGCGGCGGGCGTGGTGACGGTGTCTTCGTCTCCGCTGGCAATGGCCAAGGGACCGGTCCAGGTTTTCAGATCCTGCGCGAGTCGGCCTTGGCCCAGCATCTGCACCGCCTGGGTGTAGCCCGCCGGGTCAATTTGGGCCATGGTCTCGCGCACGGCCTCTTGCAGCGCAGGGGCCGCCTGTGGCGACAGCATGGCTGCACTCCGGGCATTGGCCATGCCGATGGGGCCCAGTTGCTGCAAGTTGGACAGACGGCCTTGGACCACACGTGCGCGCTCTGCATCGGGTGCATCGCCGTAGCCTCTGGCGGGTGCCAGCAGCAGCAAACGGCTCACGCGGTTAGGCTGCAAGCGGGCGGCGCTGGCCGCCATCAAAGCCCCGAGCGAGTGACCTGCGAGCACCACCGGCTGCGTGACGTACAAGGCATCCAGCCAAGCCCACAAGCGTTCGGCATAGTCTTGGGCGTGCGGCTCAGCCATAGGCAAGTGGCTGCTGCGGCCATAGCCCGGTGCATCCCAGGCCAAGACGCGCACATCGTGCCTGCCCACAGCCGCACCCAGCTGGTAAGCCCAGCTGGCCGAGGCTGAACCAATGCCATGCAGCAGCACATGCGTGACCTGTGGCCCCGCACCGGCACTGCGAAACTGGATCGGCCCAAGTGGCGTGTCCACCAGGGACCGCACCACCCCCGACAAAGCGTCTTGAGGACTCAGTGGCATGTCAGCGCTTGATTTTGGCCAAGGGGGAATCGGGTGGGTACACCGGCGTGATCGGCTTGGGCGCGCCCAACATCACGCACATCAGGGCGTCTTCGTCACCGATGTTTTGTTCTTCGCGGTAAACGCCAGGCGGCACCGAGATCAGGTCACGTTCGCCCAGCGTGGCTTCCCAGCGCTGGCCGTCTTTTTCGCAAACGACCTTCATGGCCCCGCGCAGAACAAAGAAGATCTCCTCCACGTCGTAATGGATGTGCGATGGGCCAATGCCGCCGGCAGGAATCACCATGGTCGAAAACGTGAAGTGGGCCGACGGCACGGTGTTGCCATCCTTGTCCACGCCTGTGCCGCCCGTGCCCACGTAGCGCATCTGGGCGCGGCGGTATTTGGGGTCAAAGTCGGCCTGGAACTTGAGCGCATCCCAGTCGTAACGGCGTGTGGACTTGCGGGCCACTCGGCTTTCCATCCAATCGTCAAAACTCTGTCCGTTTTTTTGCAGCATGCTGGCCTGGATCGCCATCTCGGGCGGAATCTGCGGATTGAGCAAACCGTTTTCGTTGAAATGGGGCTGGTTGGCAGCCTCCAGAACTTTCTTGCTGTGCGCGTCCATGGTTTTTCCTTCGTTCAATGCATGACAAAGCCGCCGTTGACCGGCAGCAACTGGCCCGTGATGAAACCGCTGCCCTGCGTCAGCAGGAACAGGGCCGCAGCGTTCACGTCATCGGGCATCTGCGGGCGCTGGATGGCCCGCCCGTTCAGGTAATGGTCGTGCCGATCTTGCGGCACATATTCGGTGGCCTCCACCAAGGTCAGACCCGGGGCGATGGCGTTCACAGTGATGGATTCGGCCCCCAGCTCACGGGCCATCGAACGGGTCATGGCGATGACCGCACCTTTGCTGGCGGCATACGCCATCAACCGGGGCGCACCCCACAAGGCGGTGTCCGATGCCAGATTCACCACGCGGCCCCGCCCGCTGGCAGCCAGGTGCGGCCGAGCGGCTTTGGTCACCAGCCAGGTGCCGCGCACGTTCACATCCATCACGCGGTCCCACATGTCCAGCGCCAGCTCGTCCATCGTCTTGCCGCCCGAGTTGGTGATGGCGGCGTTGTTGATCAAGCCGGTCAAGCCGCCCATCGCTTGCGCCGCGGCGTCTACCCCCGACTGGATGCTCACAGGGTCCAGCAACTCCAGCGGCACATAGCGTGCAGCAGCCCCCAGTTCGGCGGCGAGCGCTTGCCCGCGTTCGTGCAAGACATCGCTGATCACCACTTGCGCACCAGCAGCCACCAGGGCGCGGACAAAGCTCTCGCCCAGGCCCCGAGCCGAGCCGGTGACCAGCACTTTGCTGCCTTGCAGATTGATTTCTTGCATCTTCCAGCTTTCTCTCAGGCGCCCGGCCTTTGCGCATTGACGAGGTAATGCAGCACACGCTTTTCAGCGAGGACCACGGCGTAATAAGCCAGGATGCCAATCACGGTGAGCGCACCGATGATGACAAATACCCCAGAGGTGTTGCCCTGCCCTTCAAAGAAGACCAGCAAATAGCCCAGCCCCATGTTGCCCCCGACCAGCTCGCCGACCACCACGCCAATCACCGCCAGCGTGCTGGCGATGCGCAGGCCAGAAAACAAGGGCGGCAAGGTGGTCGGAAACTCGACCATGCGAAACACCTGGAAACGCGTGGCCGAAAACGAACGGGCCAAGTTGATCAGATCGCCATCCATGGCGCGCATGGCCGACAACACGTTGATCAGCACCGGGAAAAACACGATCAACACCGCCACCAAAATCTTGGGGTAAATCGTGTAGCCCAGCCACATCACAAACAAGGGCGCAAAGGCCACCTTGGGGGCAATTTGCAAAGCCAGCAAATACGGCGACAAGATCGCCTCGACCCGGGGCGAGATGCCCAGCGCATACCCGATGACCGCACCCAGCGCCGACCCCAGCACAAAGCCAATGACCACCTCAGAAGCCGTGATGCCGGCATGCCACAGCAAGCGTTCAGCATCCCAGATGCGTGCGCCTTCGGCCATCACCTGGCTGAAGGGGGGCAGCACAAATTGGGGCACGCCCAGCCAGCCAGGCAGGTACTCCCACATCAGCAGGAACACCACCAGCACCGCCAGGCTCCAAGCCGAGGTCGTCAGTTTTTCTTGGGACATGTGTTTGTCGGTCAATGCGTTGTCAAGTTGTCGCTCTGCTTATTTCGCGGCTTATTTGCCTGTGACAAATTGGTTGGTGTACAGGTCTTTGAGTGGCGTTTCCTTGGGTACAACCGCATTGCTCACATAAAACTTCTGCAGTTCGCCCAAGCGAGCCTCGTCCATTTGGCCGAGCACCTTTTGGTTGGAGTACACGTACTTGTTGTACATCTCGAAAACGTTTTGAATGCCAGCTTCCTTGCCTTTGTGCGCAGGCACATGCTGCACATAAGCGGCGGCAGCCTCTTTGGGGTTGGCCATGATGTCTTTCATGCCCTTGAGCGTGGCACGCACCAGCTTTTGAATCAGCTGCGGATTTTTCTGAATGGTCTCATCAGACGCCAAGATGGCTTGCGCCATGCTTTTGAAATACACATCGGCCGGCAAGATGTCGACCTGCGCGCCAGCGTCCATGGCGCTCGCAGTCCAGTCGGGCACACCGGCCATGGCCACGGCCTTTTTGGCGGCAAACTGCTGCCACACACCGGCTGGGCCTGCGGCCTGGATGTTCACATCGTTCTTGGTCAGACCGACTTTGCTGAGCATGCCCAGCAAGGCGTAGTAAGTGGTGTCGGTGTAAGAGATGACCGTGACGGTTTTGCCTTTGAGCTCGCGTGGGCTTTCGATTCGCTCATCTTTGTGGCTGACCATCTGCGTCAGCGAGCCCGCGCCCAAGACCGCCACCGCCTTGATCGGGATGCCCTGCGAACGCGCAATGATGGGGGTATCGCCAATCGCACCGCCGATGACCGCATTGCCCGCACCGACTTGCTTGGCCACGTCCACACCACCGCGTGCGGCGACAAACTTCACATCCAGACCCTCGGCTTTGTAATAACCCTTGGCTTGCGCCAGCATCCAGGGGCCAAAAGCCGGCAGTGTGCCGGGCGCAGGCAAAAGGTAAGTAACTTCTTGCAAAGGCGCTTGTGCCACGGCCGGCAAAGTCACTGAAAGCGCAGCGGCCATCAAACTGGCACAGGTCAGGCGTTTGCCGATGAAAGATGCTTTTGTCATACGTGTCTCCATGGATATCAAGGGGTTAAAACAAACAGGACTCAATGCACATCGGCTTGACTGTCCAACTTCAACAACGCCATCAACCGACTCACATAGTCAGCCAATTGCGGATGTTTTCGGCGCTGCATCGGATTGGACCGATCGGGCAGATCCACCAAAATCTCTTCAATGATGGTGCCCGGACGCTCGCTCATGACCAAGATCCGGTCAGACAGCGCAACGGCCTCTGCCAAATCGTGCGTGATGAAGACCACGGTCTTGCGCTCGCGTTGCACGGTTTGGGCCAGGTCCTGCTGCAAGATCATTTTGGTCTGCGCATCCAGGGCAGAAAACGGCTCGTCCATCAGCAACACCAAAGGATCGACCGCCAAGGTCCTCGCCATGGCGGCGCGTTGGCGCATGCCGCCAGACAATTGATTGGGGTAATGCGCAGCAAAACCCTTGAGGTGGCATTGCACAATCAAACGCTCCGAGATGGCTTGTCGCTCTGCCGCCTTGACGCCACGCAGCTCCAGCCCGAACTCCACGTTTTGGGCAATGGTGCGCCAGGGCATGAGCAGGTCTTTTTGCAGCATGAACGCCACATGCTTGTTGGGGCCAGACACCACTTCGCCATTGACTTTGACGGTGCCTGCAGAGGGTTTGGACAAACCCGCGCCCATGTTGAGCAAGGTGCTTTTGCCGCAGCCCGAAGGGCCAATGATGGAGACCACCTCGCCCTCAGCGATTCGGAAATGGATGTCACGCGCAGCCAAGACCTCGGCCGACTTGCCGCGCGCTGCAAAACGTTTTTCCACCCCGATGAATTCAATCGCTGGGGTTGCTGAATCCGGTGTCGTGCCCATGTCAATTGTTTCACTAAAGAAACGTTGATTTATTACAGAATCAATCCTACCTTGTCCGAGCCGTTTGGCAAAGCCCTATCAAAACAATCAACTAAATAAAAAGCGAAAAAAAAACCTGACGCACATGACGCGCTTCAGGCTCTCAAACAGCGCCCTAGAACAGGGCGGGTCAAATCAGGAGCTGAACAGGAAGTTCATCACGTCGCCGTCCTTGACCACGTATTCCTTGCCTTCGGCGCGCATCTTGCCCGCGTCTTTGGCGCCTTGCTCGCCCTTGAAGGCGATGAAGTCGTCAAACGCGATGGTCTGGGCACGGATGTAGCCCTTCTCAAAGTCCGTGTGGATCACGCCAGCCGCTTGCGGGCCCGTATCGCCCACATGGATGGTCCAGGCGCGCACTTCTTTCACACCAGCGGTGAAATAGGTTTGCAGGCCCAGCAAGGTGTAGGCAGAACGGATCAGGCGGTTCAGGCCGGGCTCTTCCTGGCCCAATTCCTTCAAGAATTCCAGGCGGTCGGCATCGTCCATCTCGGACAACTCGGCCTCAATCTTGGCGCAAATGGCCACCACAGGCGCATTTTGCTTGGCGGCAAAAGCCTTCAAGCGGTCGAGGAAGGGGTTGTTCTCGAAGCCGTCTTCCGACACGTTGGCCACGAACATGGCGGGCTTGGCCGTGATGAAGAAGAACTGCTTGAGTTCGGCGCGCTCTTCCTTGCTGAAGTCGATGGTGCGCACCGGCTGGGTGTCGTTCAGGGCCGCTTGGCACTTTTCAAGGATCGCCATTTGCTTGACGGCTTCCTTGTCGCCGGAGCGGGCGATTTTGCTCACGCGGTGGATGGCTTTTTCGGCAGCGGCCAGGTCGGCCAGGCACAGCTCGGTCTGGATGACTTCGATGTCGGCAATCGGGTCCACCTTGTTGGCCACGTGGATGACGTTGTCGTCTTCAAAGCAGCGCACCACGTTGACGATGGCGTCGGTTTCGCGGATGTGGGCCAAAAACTTGTTGCCCAGGCCTTCGCCCGTGCTGGCCCCGGCCACCAAGCCGGCGATGTCCACAAACTCCACAATCGCGGGCACGATGCGCTCGGGCGTGATGATTTCGGCCAACTGCTGCAAACGCGGATCGGGCACCTCGACCACGCCCGTGTTGGGCTCGATCGTGCAAAAGGGGTAATTCTCAGCCGCAATGCCGGCTTTGGTCAGGGCGTTGAAAAGGGTGGATTTGCCAACGTTGGGCAAACCCACGATGCCGCATTTGAGGCTCATGGAAGGCTTTCGGTGATTCGGGAGACAACCGATGATTTTAACGGCTGGGACTGCCGCCCCTGGCCCCATTGCGGCTTGAATGCAAAAGACCCGCGCAGCCTGAGGTGCCAAGGGCCTGCCGGCTCGCCGGGCCGAGTCCGCCACCTACAATGCAGCCATGGCAAACCAACCCGATATTTGCATCCGAGGCGCCGGCATTGTGGGCCGCACTTTGGCCCTGTTGCTGGCCCGCGAACGGCTGCGCGTGGCGCTGGTCGAGGCGCCCGCTCCGGCCTGCGGCCCCGATGTGCGGGCCTACTCGCTCAACAGCGCAGCGCAGCGCATGCTGCAAGACCTGCGCTGCTGGCCAGACGCTCCGGCGGTCACCCCGGTGCACCAGATGCAGGTCTTTGGCGACCAGGGCGGCGAGTTGACCTTTGGCGCCCAGGCCATGGGCGCAGGTGAGCTCAACTGGATGGTGGACGTGCCCGTGCTCGAAGCGCGTCTGGCCGCTGCTGTGCAGTTTCAACCCCAGATCGAAGTAGTGCAGGCCCCCGTCGCCGCGCCGCTCACGGTGATTTGCGAAGGCCGCGCCAGCCAAACGCGTGCCGAGCTGGGCGTGGCGTTTGACATCACCGCCTACGAACAACACGCGGTCGCCACCCGCTTGCGCTGCGAACTGCCCCACGGCGGCGTGGCCCGGCAATGGTTCACCTGGGGTCAGGTGCCAGGCCGGTCCGAAGCCCAGGCCGAGATTTTGGCGCTGCTGCCACTGGGCGGCGAAGGCGGCCACGAAGTGGCGCTGGTGTGGTCCGTCCACCCCTTGCGGGTGCCCCAGCTGATGGGCCTGAGCGCCGAAGACTTTGCCAGCGAACTCGGCCAAGCATGCCGCATGGCCCTTGGCCACATGACGCTGAGCGCTGAACGAGCGGTCTGGCCCTTGCAACTGGCCCGTGCCTCGCGCTGGATTGGCGAGATGCCCGGCACCACGAAACAGGCATTTGCCCTGGCCGGTGATGCGGCCCACGCCATGCACCCGCTGGCAGGCCAAGGCCTGAACGTGGGCCTGGCCGATGTGGCCGAGCTGGTGCGCGTGATCCAGGCCAAAGAATTCTGGCGCCCTTTGCACGACAGCAAGCTGCTGCGCCGCTACGAACGCGCCCGCCAAGCCGATGTGCAAGCCATGGGCTTTGTCACCGATGGCCTGCAGCGCCTGTTTGCACAGCCCGGCCCGGTCTGGCAAAACCTGCGCAACTGGGGCATGCGCGGCTTTGACCGAAGCGGCCCTTTGAAAAACTGGATGACCCGCCAGGCCATGGGGCAAGACGCTGCCGCCTGAGCATCTGCTACCGAACACCGACACCGAAAGAGAGCCACATGAAGTTTGTACGCCCCTTGCTGATCGCACTCCTGACACTGGCCATCAGCCCGGTCTTTGCGCAAGAAACCACCATCCGCAAAAGCCTGAGCGAGCGCCTGCCCAATTTGCCCAAGATCGACGAGATCAGCAAAACCCCCATGAACGGCCTGTACGAAGTGCGCATGGGCAGCGACATCATGTACAGCGATGCCGACGGCAGTTTTCTGATCCAGGGCACGCTGATCGATGTCAAACAGCGTCGCAACCTGACCGAAGAACGCATGGAGAAACTCTCGGCCATCGCGTTTGACCAACTGCCCTTGAAAAACGCCTTCACCCAAGTGCGTGGCAACGGCAAGCGCAAACTGGTCGTGTTTGCCGATCCGAACTGCGGTTACTGCAAGCGCTTTGAAAAAGACCTGCAAAAACTCGACAACGTGACGATCCACCACCTGCTGTACCCCATCCTGGGTGAAGACTCGAAAGCCAAGTCGCGCAACATCTGGTGCGCCAAAGACAAGGCCAAGACCTGGAACGACTGGATGCTCAATGGCACAGCACCTGCAGCGGCCAGCTGCGACACAGCACCCTTGGATGCCAACGTCGAATTCGGCAAAAAGTACCGCATCACCGGCACCCCCACCTTGTTCTTTGCCGATGGCACCCGCGTGCCCGGTGCTGTGCCCCTGGCCCAAGTCGAAAAACTCCTGGCTGACATCAAATGAACCACCTCAAGCACCCCGAAGACCCCACCTGGCGCCTGATCCGTCGTCTGGGTTTTGCAGGCCTGATCCCCTTTGTTTTTCTAGCCCTGTGCCTGTGGCTAGTGGGTCCTGATTTGCACCCCTATGTGGCGCTGGCCATGCAAGGCTATGGCGCGGTGATCGTGTCGTTTCTGGGCGGCATCCATTGGGGCGTGGGCTTTCGCAATGCGTTGATCGCACCCGAAGCACCGCGCATCCATTTCACCTGGGGCGTGGCCCCCTCCATCCTCGCCTGGGTGGGCGTGATGATGCCCGCCTTTGCCGGCTTGCCGCTGCTGGGTTTTGTGCTGATCGGCTGCTACGTGATGGACCGCCGCACCTGGCCTGCCGCAGGCCTGGCGCCCTGGCTGCCCATGCGCTTGCAGTTGACCGTCGTCTCGGCCCTCAGTTGTTTCCTGGCTGCGGGTGCGACCTGATCCATGGCCCATACACCCCTCCACTACACCGTCGAAGCGGTCGACCTGAACGCGCACCTGTTTCGCGTCACACTCACCATCGACCAAGCTGCTGCACTGCAAACCGTGTCACTGCCGGTGTGGATTCCCGGCAGTTATCTGGTGCGCGAGTTTTCCAAAAACCTGCAGAACCTGAGCGCCAAACAAGGCCGTCGCCAAGCTGCCCTGGTGCAACAAGACAAATGCACTTGGCAAATCACTTGCCGCGCAGGTGAACCTCTGGTGCTGCGCTACGAGGTCTATGCCTTCGACAACTCGGTGCGCACCGCCTGGCTGGACAGCCAACGCGGCTTTTTCAACGGCACCAGCTTGTGCTTGCGGGTGCATGGCCAAGAAGCACAAGCGCACCACGTGCAGCTCTTGCCCGTCAAAGGCGAAGCCCAGTGGCAAGCGGCCACCGGCCTGACACCGGTCAAGGTCGACAAACGCGGCTTCGGGCTTTACACCGCCGCCGACTACGACGAACTGGTCGACTGCCCGGTGGAGCTGGGCGCTTTCTGGTCGGGCAGCTTCAACGCTTGCGGCATACCGCACCGCTTTGTGGTGGTGGGTGCCCTGCCATCGTTTGACGGCGACCGCTTGCTGGCCGACACGCAAAAAATCTGCGAAACCGAAATCCGCTTTTGGCACGGCCAAGGCAAATCGGCCGGGCAAAAAGCCCCCTACAAAAATTACCTGTTCATGCTGAACGCCGTGCACGACGGCTATGGTGGACTGGAGCACCGCAACAGCACCGCGCTGATCTGCAACCGTGCCGACCTGCCCCGTCAAAGCGGCCCCCGCAGCAGCGAGGGCTACACCACGCTGCTGGGCCTGATCAGCCACGAATACTTCCACACCTGGAACGTCAAGCAACTGCGCCCGGATGCGTTTGCGCGCTACGACTACACACAAGAAAACTACACCCAGCTGCTGTGGTTCTTTGAAGGCTTCACCAGCTACTACGACGACCTGCTGTTGCGTCGCGCAGGGCTGATCGACGATGCCGCTTACATCCAATTGGTGAACAAAACCATCACCCAAGTGCAGCAAACGCCAGGCCGCCATGTGCAGACCGTGGCCCAGGCCAGTGCCGACGCCTGGGTGAAGTACTACCGCCAGGACGAAAACACCCTCAACGCCACCGTGAGCTACTACACCAAGGGGGCGCTGGTGGCCCTGTGCCTGGACCTGTCTTTGCGCCAGGAAGGCCAAGGCCACACGCTCGACGATGTGATGCGAGGCCTGTACAAGCGCTGCAAAGCCGGACCCATGCGCGAGCAAGACCTGCTGGACGAACTGCAAGCCCAGACCGGCCGCAGCTGGCAAGCCGAAATCGCCGCCTGGGTGCACGCCACCGCCGAATTGCCTTTGGCGCCACTGCTCAAAGGCCAGGGCGTCCAGATCCATGTGGAGACCGGCAGCTTTGCCGACCGCCTGGGCCTGCGCCACACCGACAGCGCCAGCGGCGTGCAGATCAAAGCGGTGCAACGCGGCAGCGCCGCCGAACAGGCGGGCCTGGCCGCCCATGACGAATGGCTGGGCATGGACGTCGGCGCCAAAGGCCAGGGCGGCAGCTGGCGCATTGCCAAACTCGCCGAAGTGCCCGAACTGCTGGGCAAAGAACGCCAACTCACCGCACTGGTCTCGCGCGATCGGCAACTGCTTCGCCTGCCGCTCACAGTGCCGCAGCAAAGTTCGGTCTGGCGACTCGAAATGGCCAAAGACCGCACCAGCCCTTGGCCGGCAGCCTGAAAGGCATCTCGATGTTCCGTGCATTTTTTGGCCACAAACGCTGGTGGGTCTGGGCCTGGTTGGGCAGCGCCTTGATCTTGCTGGGCACCTGGTACAAGGTGCAACTGAGCGTGCAGATCAACGACTGGTTTGGCGCGTTCTACGACTCGGTGCAAAAGGCCCTGAGCCAACCCGGCTCCATCACCGAAGCGCGCTACCTGGGCTTGTTGCTGAGCTTCTTCCAGATCGCTGGCATTTTTGTGCTGGTGGCCGTGCTGCAAGAGTTTTTCGCCAAGCACTTCGTGTTCCGCTGGCGCACCGCCATGAACGACTTTTATGTCGCGCATTGGTCACGGCTGCGCCAGATCGAAGGCGCCTCACAGCGCGTGCAAGAAGACACGATGCGCTTTGCACGCCTGATGGAAACACTGGGCCTGGGCCTGATGGACAGCCTGCTGACCTTGATGGCCTTTCTGCCCATCTTGTGGACACTGTCCGAGAAAGTCACGGCCTTGCCCTGGATCGGCCCGGTGTCTCATTCTCTGGTCTATGTGGCTTTGCTGTTCGCGATATTTGGCACCGTGCTGCTGGCCGGTGTGGGCGGTAAATTGCCCGGTCTGGAATACGCCAACCAACGCGTGGAAGCGGCTTACCGCAAGGAACTTGTGATGGGCGAAGACGACCCACTGCGCGCCGCGCCGCCCACACTCAAGGCCTTGTTCACCGCCGTGCGCACCAACCATTTTCGCATGTACTTTCACTACATGTATTTCGATGCCGCCAAATGGAGCTACCTGCAAGCGGGCGTGCTGGTGCCCTACTTCGCGCTGGCGCCCAGCATCGTGGCGGGCGCTTTCACGTTGGGTGTGATGGAGCAGATTGCCCGTGCGTTTTCGCAAGTGCAAGAGTCCTTCCAGTACCTGGTGCGCAGCTGGTCCAGCATCGTGGAGCTGGTCTCGGTGTTCAAGCGCTTGCGGGCGTTTGAAAAAACGCTGCAAGACACCCCATGAAAAAACCCCGACCGGCTGGGCCGATCGGGGTTTTTCTTGGAGCGCGGCCCTGACGGGTACGCTTCACTTGCCGCGCAAATCCACCACGCGTTTGGCCTTGCCCTGGCTGCGCTCCACGCCGCCTTCGGCCTTGAGCTCGATCGCCACGCTGGAGCCAATGTAGACCTTGATTTCGTGCTGCAGCATCTTGGCCGCAGCGCGGGCTTCGATGCTGTCAGGTGACACGCCCGGCTTGGTCTCGATGACGACTTTCAAATCGTCCATCGGGCCTTCGCGCGTGAGCACGCATTGGTAGTGCGGCGCCAGCTCGGCGCGCTTCAAGATCAGCTCTTCGATCTGGCTGGGGAACACGTTCACGCCACGGATGATCATCATGTCGTCGCTGCGGCCGGTGATCTTTTCCATGCGGCGCATGGTGCGGGCCGTGCCGGGCAGCAAGCGCGTCAGGTCGCGCGTGCGGTAGCGGATGATGGGCAGCGCTTCTTTGGTGAGGCTGGTGAACACCAGCTCACCCATCTCGCCGTCGGCCACGGGCTCGCCGGTTTCGGGGTTGATGATCTCGGGGTAGAAATGGTCTTCCCAGATGGTCGGACCATCTTTGGTTTCGATGCACTCGCTGGCCACGCCCGGGCCCATGACTTCGGACAAGCCATAAATGTCCACCGCGTCAATCGCCATGCGTTTTTCGATGGCGGCGCGCATGTCGTTGGTCCAAGGCTCAGCGCCGAAGATGCCGATGCGCAGCGAGCTGCTCTTGGGGTCGATGCCCTGACGCTCGAACTCGTCGGCAATGGCCAGCATGTAGCTGGGCGTGACCATGATGATGTTGGACTTGAAGTCCTGGATCAGCTGCACCTGGCGCTCGGTTTGGCCGCCGCCAAAGGGCACGACCGTAAGGCCCAGTTTTTCTGCGCCATAGTGAGCGCCCATGCCGCCGGTGAACAGGCCATAGCCGTAGCTCACATGCACCATGTCACCGGGCTTGGCACCGCCTGCGCGGATGCTGCGGGCCACCACGGTGGACCAGGTGTCGATGTCCTTGAGGGTGTAGCCCACCACCGTGGGTTTGCCAGTGGTGCCGCTGGACGCGTGGATGCGGGCGCAGTTTTCACGCGGCACGGCAAACATGCCAAAGGGGTAGCTGTCGCGCAGGTCCGACTTGGTGGTGAAGGGGAACTTGGCGATGTCGGCCAGGCTCTTGCAGTCGTCGGGGTGCACGCCTGCGGCATCAAACTTGGCGCGGTACACGGGCGAGTTGGCATAGGCGTGCTGCAGGGTTTGTTGCAAACGCTTGAGCTGCAGGCTGCGCAGCTCGTCGATGCTGGCCTTTTCAATCGGCTCCAGGGGGAAGGCTTTTTCAGTCATGGGTGACTCCGAATTCAAAAATCAAAGGGTTGGCCGTGTGCAATGCGCGTTGAAGACATGGATTCCCGCGTGCGCGGGAATGACAAAAAATCGCGATCTTGAACAAAAAATCGCGGTCTTGAATGAACAGCGCGGGATGACATTGGGGGCTTATTCCGGTATGACCGTGCCCGGAATCTGCGCACTCTTGCCACGGAACATGGCGATCACTTCGCCGTTCTGGTTAGTGACTTTCATGTCGTAAATGCCGTGGCGACCGCTCAGGGTCTGCTCGATGCCTTCGCAAGTCAGCACATCGCCGAGCTTACCGGGCTTCAAAAACTCAATGCTGCAGCCGGCAGCCACCGCGTTCTTGTTGTAGCTGTTGCAGGCAAAGGCAAAGGTCGAGTCGGCCAGCGTGAAGATGAAACCGCCGTGGCAAATTTGGTGACCGTTCAGGTGCAGCGCTTTGACCTCCATGCGGATCACGGCGCGGCCCGGCTCGCAGGCCAGCAGCTGCATGCCCATGGTGTCTTTGGAGGCCACGTCCACGGCGAACATGGTTTCGCCCACTTGGCGGGCGAGGGTTTTCGGGTCGCTCATCATTCGCCTTTGATCATTCGCCAGTGAACAGCGGTGCGCGCTTTTGCAAAAAGGCGTTCACGCCTTCCATGTAGTCGTGCGTTTTGCCCAGAGCCGATTGCGTGTCACGCTCGACATTCAGGTGCGCGTCCAGCGAGCGTGTGCCCGCGTCGCGCAACAGGTGGCGGGTGGCGACCAGCGCCTTGGTCGGCATCACGGCCAGTTTGTCGGCCAGCGCCAGCGCAGCGGCCACGCAGTCCTCGGCCACATCCCAGATCAGGCCCCACTCCTTGGCCTTGTCGGCGCTCAGCTTGTCACCCGTCATGGCCAGCGCCATGGCGCGGGGCAGGCCCAAGCGCTCCACCAGCAGCCAACTGCCACCCGCGTCCGGAATCAGGCCGATCTTGCTGAAGGCCTGCACAAAACTGGCCGTGGGCGCGGCGATCGCGATGTCGCAGGCCATGGCCACCGAGGCGCCTGCGCCAGCCGCCACGCCGTTGACGGCGCAGATCACGGGCATGCGCAGCGATTGCAGGCGGCGCGTGGTCGGGTTGAAAGCATCGTGGATGACCGGACCGGGGTCGGCGCGCTCCAGCAAGCCGGGGCCGGGGGTGAAATCGAGTTCGGACAAATCCAGACCGGCACAAAAGCCGCGGCCCGCACCGGTCAACACCAAGGCGCGCACAGCCGGATTGGCTTCGGCCTGGTCCAGCGCGGTCCACAGGCTCTGGTGCATTTCGCGGGTGAAACTGTTGAGGGCTTGCGGGCGATTGAGGGTGACCAGCGCCACGGCGCCTCGCACTTCGTACAACACCGACGGGATCACGGATTCGGTCATGGAATTTCTCCTTAGCCTGCGAATTTACCATTAACCGACCGATCGGTTGGTTAATGTTTTCCCCTAGTGAACCCAGCGCCTTCGACCTTCGCTGCGCCCGGATTGACAGACTGGCGGCAGCTGCCTTGGTTATAGTGGCCCTTGCAATTCACATCCCTTTTGGAGAAGTCCTTGAGCTACGAAACCATCGAAGTCCGCACCGAAGGCGGCAAAGTCGGCATCATCACCCTCAACCGCCCCAAGGCCCTGAACGCGCTGAACAGCCAGCTCATGGATGAGCTGGGCGCCGCCCTGAAGGCCTTTGACGCCGACGAAGCGATTGGCTGCATGGTCATCACCGGCAGCGAAAAAGCCTTTGCCGCCGGCGCCGACATCTCGGCCATGGCCAAGTACAACTTCCACGAGGTCTACAAAAACGACTTCATCACCCGCAACTGGGAAACCATCCGCACGGTTCGCAAACCCGTGATCGCCGCGGTGGCCGGTTTTGCCCTGGGTGGCGGCTGCGAGCTGGCCATGATGTGCGACTTCATCATCGCCGCCGACAACGCCAAGTTCGGCCAACCTGAAATCAAGATCGGCATCATCCCCGGCGCGGGCGGCACGCAGCGCCTGCCCCGTGCCATGGGCAAATCCAAAGCGATGGACCTGGTGCTCACAGGCCGCATGATGGACGCCGCCGAGGCCGAGCGCGGTGGCCTGGTCAGCCGCGTGGTGCCGCTGGACAAGCTGATGGACGAAGCCCTGGGCGCCGCCCTGATGATCTGCGGCTACGGCCAGCTGGCCACCATGGCCGCCAAGGAAAGTGTGAACCGCGCCTTTGAAAGCGGCCTGAGCGACGGCGTGATGTTCGAGCGCCGCCTGTTCCACGGCCTGTTTGCCACCGCCGACCAAAAAGAAGGCATGGACGCCTTCCTGAACAAGCGTGCACCGAACTTTGTGAACGGCTAAAGCTGGAGGGGCCCTGAACACAGGGCCCCAAAGCAAAAAACCCCAACTCGTTGGAGTTGGGGTTTTGTACTTGGTGGTGGTACCGGGATTTGAACCTGGGACATCAGCATTATGAATGCTGCGCTCTAACCAGCTGAGCTATACCACCGAAAACCAGATGCTTCAAAACAAGCTGTTTTTCAGCGAACGACTTGCGCCGTCAAGCCAAAAATTATACACAAGATTTGGCTGTTTCTTGAATTTCACCAACAATCAGGCCCATGAACCAAGCCCACACCCTGTCTGCCCACACCGCCGAACAAGCCGCCCAGGTGATCTGGTCGCACTGGCAATCTGGCCAGGTCCTGAGCGCCCTGCCCGAGGCCTGCCGCCCCCAGACCGCCGAGCAAGGCTATGCCGTTCAGGCGCAATTGCCCGGCGTGGCTGGCCGCTCGGTGGTGGGCTGGAAGATCGCGGCCACCAGCACCAATGGCCAGGCCCACATCAATGTGGGCGGCCCTTTGGCTGGCCGCTTGCTGTCGGGCCAGGTGTTTGAGAGCGGCGCCAGCGTGCCCTCGGCGGGCAACCGCATGCGGGTGGCCGAGCCGGAGTTTGCCTTTGCCATGGGGCAAGACCTGCCGCCGCAAAGCGCGCCTTACACCCAGGACCAAGTCATGGCGGCCGTGGCCACGCTGCACCCGGCCATCGAAGTGCCCGACTCGCGCATGGAACCCTTCACCGCCGCAGGCCAAGCGCAGCTGCTGGCCGACAACGCCTGTGCCCGGCACTTTGTGCTGGGCCCGGCTGCGCCCGATCTGTGGCGCACATTCGATTTGAGCACCTACCCCGTGCACGCCCATGTGGCGCACGGTGCCCAGACGCGCTACACCCGCGAAGGCACAGGCGGCAATGTGCTGGGCGACCCGCGCATCGCGCTGACCTGGCTGGCCAACCAGTTGTCGAGCCTGGGCATCACTTTGCAAAAGGGCCAGGTGGTGACCACTGGCACCTGCATGGTGCCGCTGGAGATCGAGCCTGGTGACACCGCCACCGCCGATTACGGTGCGCTGGGACGGGTCAGCATGACTTTTTCAAATTGAGATAGGCGCCAAGCGGCGAGCGATGCGCTCATGCGGCTTGGCGCGGCGCTCGCTGGCTCCAAAACAAGACCGTGCCGCTGACGCAGGCCATGACCATCAGGCCCACAAAGCCGGCGCGGTAAGTGCCAAACAAGCCCGACAAAGCACCAAACATGGGCGGCCCGACGACCACGCCCAAAAACGTGAAGGCCAAGGTCCCGCCGGTGGCCATGCTGGCCATGCCGGGCGGCGCACGGCGCGCCACTTCGGCCAGGTAAACCCCGTTCCAGCCAATGGCCGAAGCGCCAAAGGCCACCAGGATCGCCGCCACCACGCTCTGTGGCGTCTGGGCCGTCAAGAAGGCCGAGGCCAAGGCCCCCAGCGCCATCATGCTGGCCAAGAGCAGCAACATGCGCCGGGCACCCAGCCAGCGATCGGCCACATAACCCCAAGCGATGCGCCCGCCAATGCCCCCCATTTGGGTCACCGACAAAGCCAGGCCCGCCGCCACCAGACCATAAGACAGGTCGTCGTGCAAAAACGTCACCAGGTAGGTGGTCAACGACAGCTGCACCATGGAAAACATGAAGGAGCAAGACGCCATGGTGAGCAAGGCCCGGTGCGCCATCACCAAGCGGATGGGCTGGATCAGGCTGCTCCAGCGCACCGTGGCCTCGGGGCGGCGGTCACTGTCCAGCTCGGCCCGCAAAGCTTGCGCCAGCCAGGCGCACAACACGCACACCAGCGCCACAGCGGCCAGGCTCGCTTGCCAGTTCATGACCCACAGCAAAGGCGGCACGATGGCTCCCGCCAGCATGCTGCCCAAAGGCACACCGGTCTGCTTGAGCGAGAACACCAGGGACATCTGGTCTTTGGGCGTGGTGCGGGCCAACAAGTGCGAACTGGCCGGGGTGATCGGGCCATACCCCAGGCCAATCAACACGGCGCCCAGCGCCATGGCGGGAAACCAGGGCACCGCACACAAGAGCAAACCCAGTGCACACAACAACAAGCCCCATTGGCTCACACGGATGGCCCCCAGCCTGGCGACCGTGGCGCCCCCCAGCAAAGTGGCCACCATCGCCCCCGCATAGGTCACCGAAACATAGAGCCCCACCAGCGCAGGCGACACCTGCAGGGCCTGCGCCACGACCGGGGCCATCACCGGCAATGTGAGCAAGGCCATGGCCACCATGGCCTGGATCACCAAGGTCAGCAACAAAGGCCACCAGTTTTTCAAGACCCCGACTCCAACACCCCTGAGGCGCTCACCCCATGACCTGTGCGCGTGCTCAACTCAGTTGGCCTTCACACCGGCTTTGACCAGCAGGCCGCCCAAGGTGTCGATCTCATTTTTCAAATGCGCACGCAAAGCCTCGGGGCGCGCCAAATCGGCACTCACCGCCGAGATGCCCATGGCCTCCAGGCGCTGGCGCACATCCGGGTCGGTGACCGATTTTTGCAAGGCCGAAGTCAACTTCTCCAGCACGGGCTTGGGCGTGCCTTTGGGCGCGTACAAGCCAAAAGAGATGTTGATCTCAAAGCCTTCCACACCCGCTTCCGAAATTGCGGGCACATCGGGCAATTGCGGCAAACGGGTTTTGCCTGCGGACGCCATGGCCTTGATCTTGCCCGTCTTCACTGGCGGCACGGTGCCCGAGGTCTGGTCGCACAGCACATCGACCTGGCCGCCCATGAGGTCCGTCAAAGCCGGGCCCGTGCCTTTGTAAGGGATCTCATTGAGCTTCACATTCAGGGCGTTCATCATCATCAAGCCGCACAGGTGCGAAGCCGAGCCCACACCCGCATGGGCCAGGCTGACCTTGGGGCCATTGGCTTTGAGGTGATCGACAAACTCCTGCAGGTTCTTGGCCGGAAAATCGTTGCGCGTGGCGATCAGCATCGGGCCACTGGTGGCGCGGCCAATCGGCTCGAAATCGTCCACCGGGTGGTAAGGCAAGCTCTTGTACATGGCCGTGTTGGTCGCATGGCTCACATGGATCATCAGCAAGGTGTAGCCATCGGGTTTGGCGCGGGCCACCTTGGCGGTGCCGATCGAGCCCGAAGCACCTGCGGTGTTGTCCACCACGATCTGCTGACCCAAATGCTTTTGCATGGCCCCGGCAAACACGCGGGTGATGGTGTCGCCCGGGCCGCCTGCGGCATAGGGCATGACCATGGTGAGTGCGCGGTTAGGGAAATCTTGGGCAAACGACTGGACAGCACTCACAGCCAGCAACAAAGCCCCGGCTGTGCGGATGAAGCGATGGGTCATGAAAGTCTCCTTGTATATTTTCAAATGCGCAGTGTGGCCGATCAAGCCAGCAAACGCTGGCGAATGTCCAGTGGGCTCAGCACCTGCAGGGGTTCTGCACCCCCACCCGGAATGCCCACTTGCGTGGCATTCAGCAGCATGGACACCATCACATAAGTGCCTGACAACACGGTCAAGTCCACCACCGCCTGCTCGCCCATTTGGCTCACGGCCTCTTGCCACAGGGCATCGGGCACGCGATGGTTCAAGGACAGCTGAACGCAGTAGTCATACACCAACCGCTCATCGGCTTGCATGTTGGCGGGGCGCTGGCATTGCTGCAGGTCACGCATCACCGCATCCGACAAGCCCGCTTTTCGGGCAATGGGCTCGTGCGCCCACCATTCGTATTGCGCATTCGCGATGCGCGCCTGGATCAGGATGGCGAACTCGTTGAGGCGTTTGTTGACCGATGTCCTGAAACGCAGGTAATCCAGAAAATCAAAGGCCCGCCGCGCCATGTCTGGGCTGCGCAGCAAAGCGTTGTAGGGGCCGCCCAGTGCGGCACTGGAGACCTTGAGGATGTCGTCCGCCAAAGGACGCACCGCCTCAGGCAAAGACGCGTAGCTGATCTGTTCGAATCGTTCGGTCATGGTGTCCCCAAAACTTGAGCTGCACAAGGCGTGCGAGGCCTGCACGCGAGAGGGGCAAAGGTAACAACAAGGCACTGCCCCCACAGTCGCCCATATGACTGGCATGGGGCACGGCGCGCCCCGACTTGGCGACAGCGCCGTCAAAGCTGTGCATCTGAAGGGCCACCTGCACCAGCAACGCGCACCCAGAGCCGTTTCCGGCGCCTCTTGGCTGGCACACGGTTTGCAGTGTCCACAGCGGGGTCAACTGGCCCCGCTCATAAGGAGTACTGCATGTTGGACAAAACCGGAACCCTGTTCTCACACGTCAAACCCGCCGACAAAGACTATGTCAGCGGCGGTCTGCGTGATTTCTTTTTGTACCGCGATTTAGGGATAGCCGAGGCCACCCACGGTCAAGTGATCGCGCACCTGGTCAAGGCGAATATGGCGCCCGAAAAAGGCACCGGCTGGCACCGCCACGAGGCGGACTTCCAGATCGTCATCATGGTCAAGGGCTGGGCCAAGTTCATGTACGAAGACAAAGTCACCCTGGTCGAGGCCGGTGACTGCGTACACCAGCGCCCGGGCATTCGCCACTACCTGTTCGACTACTCGCCCGACATGGAGTACCTGGAGATCGTCTCGCCTGCGGACTTCAAAACCATCGAGGTCGATCCCGTGTGCGAGATCCCGGCACCCACGCCCTGGAACTGATGCGTTCAGGCCCGCTGCATGCGGGCCTGAAGGGTGCTCAAAGCATTCTCAAAACTCGGCGTCGAGCTCGTCGATTTCATCGGGTTCGCTCTGCGCGGCAGCCACCCACTCCTGCATGGCAGGCAAGGCCATGATGGTTTGGCAGTAGGCTTGGCAAGCCTCATCGAGCAACACATCGTAGGTCAAAAAGCGCGTGACCACCGGCGCAAACATGGCATCGGCCAGACAAGGCTTCTTGCCATACAGGTAAGGGCCACCGTGGGCCTGCAAGCACTCCTGCCAGATGCTCACGATGCGGTCGATGTCGCTTTGCGCACGCGACCACAGCTTGAAGCCCGGGAAGTGCGCCTTGATGTTCATGGGCAAGGACGCGCGCAGCGCGGTGAAGCCCGAATGCATCTCGCCGCAAATGGCGCGGCAATGCGTGCGGGCTTCCAACTCCGCGGGCAACAAACCGGCTCGCGGCTTGATCTCGTGCAAGTACTCGCCAATGGCCAGCGTGTCCCAAACATGAATGCCGTTGTGCGCCAAAGCGGGCACGCGCATCGAGGCCGACAAAAGCAAGATCTCGGCTTTCATGCCCGGGTCATCGGGCGAGATGATGTGCTCCTCGAAGTCGAGCTTGACCAGCTTGGCCATGAGCCAGCCGCGCAAGGCCCAGGCACCGTAGTTCTTGCTGCTGATGGTGAGGACAGTTTTCGTCATGGGATTCTCCTGTGTCAGCCAATGACGCAAGGGCCGTGCCAAATCTGCAGCGCTTTTCAGCACCATGCCAGTGCACCACATCTGGCCCGCAACTTGCGTGAGGTCAAGCACCTCCTCCAACAAAGTCCGACATGCTGTACCAGGCCTACCAACTCCAGTCCGACTTCGCGTCACCGCTTCGCCTGATGGCCCAGCACCTGAGCAGCGCGCTGTGGATGCAAGACACCGATCGCAGCGTGCTGCGCAAAATGTCCGCCGCCTGCGATGTGCTTTCGCGCATGCGACTGACACACACCCGACCGGCCTACGGCATCGACCGCATGCAGTCGGCAGGGCAAAGCTGGGGCATCCAGGAGGAGACCGTCCTGAGCCTGCCCTTTGGTTCCTTGCTGCACTTCAAGAAAGTGGGCGACGCCAACGCACCCGAGCAGCCCCCCGTCTTGCTGGCCGCCCCCCTGTCGGGCCACTTCGCCACCTTGCTGCGCGAGACGGTGCGCACCTTGCTGCAAGACCACGACGTCTACATCACCGACTGGCACAACGCCCGCGATGTGGGCCTGTGGCACGGCGGCTTCGGGCTGGACGACTACATCAGCTACCTGATGCAGTTTTCGCAAACCATCGGCCCGGGCGTGCACATGGTGGCGGTGTGCCAGCCCTGTGTGGCGGCATTGGCGGCCACAGCCTTGCTGGCCGAAGATGGAGACCCGGCGCAACCGCGCAGCCTGACCTTGATGGCCGGGCCGGTCGATTGCCGCGTCAACCCGACGGGCGTGAACGAGTTGGCCGTGAGCCAGCCGATTGAATGGTTCGAGAAAAACCTGATCAGCCATGTGCCGCTGCCGCACCCGGGCTTCATGCGGCGCGTGTACCCCGGCTTTGTGCAGCTGAGCGCCTTCATGAGCATGAACCTGGAACGCCACAAGGACGCGTTCAAAAACATTTACCGCCATCTGGATGAAGGGCGTGTCGAAGAAGCTCAAGCGATTCAGAAGTTCTACGACGAGTACCTGGCGGTGAACGATTTACCGGCCGAGTTCTACCTGGAGACGGTGCGCAAAGTGTTCCAGACCTACGACCTGCCGCGCGGTCAATTGACCTGGAAAGACCGCACCGTGAACCCCGCCGCCATTCGGCGCACCGCCCTCATGACGGTAGAGGGCGAGCGCGACGACATCTGCTCGGTCGGCCAGACCGTGGCTGCACAAGACCTGTGCACCGGCATCAAGCCCTATTTGAAAACGCACCACATCCAGACGGGCGTGGGCCACTACGGCGTCTTCAGTGGCCGCAAGTGGAACGAGCAGATTTACCCCCGGGTGCGTGACGCGATCCACGCCAGCCTGGGCTGAACGGGACCACGCCCCCGGCGTCAAACG
The DNA here is from genome assembly GCF_030158565.1 of Limnohabitans sp. Lineage (GTDB taxonomy): Bacteria > Pseudomonadota > Gammaproteobacteria > Burkholderiales > Burkholderiaceae_C > Limnohabitans_A. The sequence goes on from NZ_JAOASQ010000023.1 coordinate 160,883, forward strand.
ATCTTGACGCTCAGGTTGGGAAAGCCATCGACGTGCATCTCGATCACGTCGCCGGGGAAAATTTCGAAGGCTTCAGACAGTTGCGCGATCTGCTCGGCCACCGACCAGATCATCTGGTTCAGGTTGGCGCTTTGCTTGGTCACGCCATTGACCTTGAGCCAGATGCTGCCTTGCTCAAAGTGGCCTGACTGCGCCACCTTGCGGATCGCGCCAATCGGAGCCGATTGGTCAAAGCTCTTGCCGATCTACCTGGGCTTTTTTCTGGTCGCCCATGCCGCGTTGCAAATCGCGCCGCGTCATGCCCAGCACCGCCACCAACTCGGCCTCGCAGTGGTAGTTCTTGGTCAGCGGTGGATAGGGGTGATCGGCCACCGTGCCCGCCTTCACGTACTGGATGGCATCGGTGGGTTTTTGGAAAAAGTACGGTGGCTCGCGCGTGGGGTCCGAGCCCATCTCACGCGCATGGGCCGCATAGTTGCGCCCGATGCAATAGACGCGCCACACCGGTGGTGACGAGGGCGGTACTTTGGAAGGAATGACGACGGTCCATGCTCGTCTCCTCGTATTTCAGACAGATCTGTTTGGATTCACGCTTCATAACGCTGCCCCAATGCCAGCAAAGCGGGTGTCTCAATGACGGCATTCAGGCCATCGAAATCGAGCATCTTTTCTTGCCAGGGCCGCGTGGTCTGGTGGTTGTGCAAGCTGGCGTAATAGCCTTGCAGTGTGTGCAACACCGCCCGCGCCGTGCCGCCGGGGAAGATTACGATTTTGAAACCCCGCTCGCCCAACTCGGCCGCGCTTTGCACCGGCGTCTTGCCGCCTTCGACCATGTTGGCCAGCAGCGGCACACGGTTTGCAAATTGCGCACAGGCGCGGTTCATCTGCTCGTCGGACCGCAGGGCTTCAATGAACAGGGCATCGACGCCACATTCCAGGTAGCGCTCGGCCCGCTCCAGCGCGGCATCCAGGCCTTCCACCGCCACCGCATCGGTGCGCGCCAGGATCAGTGTGTTTTGGTTGTGGCGGGCGTCCAGTGCGGCGCGCAACTTGCCCTGCATCTCGGCCACCGGCACCACGCCTTTGCCGTCCAGATGACCGCAGCGTTTGGGGAATGTCTGGTCTTCGATCTGGATCATCGCAGCGCCAGCGCGCTCGAAATCGCGCACCGTGCGCTGGGTGTTGAGCGCGTTGCCAAAACCGGTGTCGGCATCCACGATGACCGGAATGTTCACCCGGTCGGTGATGTGGGCCAGCGTCTGCGCCACTTCGGTGGCGGTGGTCAGGCCAATGTCCGAGCGGCCCAGGCGGGTGTAAGCGATCGATGCGCCCGACAAATACAGCGCCTCAAAACCTGCCTGTTGCGCCACCAGTGCGGTGAGCGCGTCGTAAACGCCGGGGGCCAGCAGGGGCTGGGGTTGTTGCAGGCGCTGGGCCAAAGTGGCTTTCTGGCTCATGGCGTGTCCTTCAAAAGTTGTTGTGCGGTGTGTGCGGCGATGTGGCCACCCGCGATGGCGCTGAGCAAGCCGTTGCCCGACAAATAACCCCAGACCGCTTGGCCCGACACGCCCCGCGCTGCGCCGCCTGCCGCCAGCAGGTTGGGCAAAGGGGTGCCGTCTTGGCGCAGCACGCGAGTCTGTGCATCGATGTCCAGGCCACCTTGGGTGTGGAACAAGGCACCGGTGACTTTGATGGCATGAAACGGCGCTTGCAGTGCGCGTTGGAAACTGCGGCCAGTCACCGGGTCGGTGCCGGGCTGCACTGCATTCAAAGTGGCTTGCAGGGCTCCGTGCGGGCAACCGATCAGTTGCGCCAGTGCATTCGCGTCTGCCGCATGCTGCACCGCGCCCGCGCCTTGCGCAGACACAAAGTCCGGAAACCCTTGCGCAAAGGCCAGCAGCGCATCGTCAAACACATTCCAGGCCACACCGCCCGGCTGCGCCAGCACATGCACTGCAGCCTCCGAGTAACCCTGGGTCTCATCATGAAAGCGCTGGCCTTGGGCGTTGATTTGCACGCCGCCTTCCATCATCAGCGCCCACGATATCAAAGCGCCTTGTGGCACAGCCCATGAGCCATGGCCCTGGTAAGCGCCCAAATCGGCCAAGCGAGCGCCCAGCTGTTGGCCCCAGGCGATGGCGCTGCCGTCGTTGCCCACATGGCCTGCATAGGTGGCCTCGGCCATTTCGGGCAACAGGTCTTTGACCATGGCCGTGGCCCCGCCAAAACCGTTGCAAGCCAGCAGCACCGCATCGCAGCGGAGCCGCTCGGTCTGGCCATCAGGCCGCACAAAACCCACGCCTTGGATGCGCTGCGCCTCATCGGCCCACAGCTCGGTCACTTGCGCTTGCGTGAGCACCACCACGCCAGCCGCATCGGCTGCGGCTTGCAGGCGGCTCATCAAACCGGCCCCGGTTTTTTCGGGCACGGCGTGCATGCGGTGGGCGCTGTGGCCGGGGTACAAAAAGTTGTCCAGCACTTGCCAGGGCAGGCCGTGATGCTCGGCCAGTGCGTCCATGGCTGGGCCGATGTTCTGGGCGTAGGCCTGCACCAGGTGCGGCGCGGCTTGGCCATGGGCCTTGGCCTGGATGTCGGCGGCAAAAGCTTCCACACTGTCGGTGATGCCTTGCGTCTGTTGCACTTGTGTGCAGGGTGCCGGGATGAAGCCCGAAGACAAAGCCGTAGAACCTGCGGCAAACGCATCACGCTCCAACACCACGCACTCCACACCCATGCGGTGCAAGGCCAGCGCAGCCGTCAAGCCGCAAGCGCCTGCGCCCACAATCACCACCGGCGTGTGGTCTTCAGCCAGCAATTCAGAAGCAGGACAAATGTGTGCCGGCGAGGCGGTCATGGCTTCAGCCCAGTTGTTTCAAGAAAGTGGCGCTGTCCATCACCTCAGCCACCGAAGCCATGTCGGCCAGCGCGGCCTGGTGCGCGGCGTCACTGAAGGCGGCGCAACCGTCCGACAAAACAATGACGTGGTAGTCACGCACATGCGCATCGCGCACCGTGCTGGCGACACCGCCGTTGGTCACGATGCCGCAGACCACCAGCGTGTCGATGCCCGATTTTTTGAGCACCCAGTCGAGTTGCGTGTTGAAGAAGGCCGAATACGCCACCTTGAACACCGACACATCGACCAGCGGGGCCAACACATCCACATTGGCCTGCCCCCGGCTGCCGGGTGCAAAGTCACCCTTGCGCAAAAACGGGCGGCGCTCTTTCAGGTGCGCCGAGATCATGGGCTCGCCCTGCGCATCGGGCCAGAGGGTGAACAGGCTGGCCGTGACCAAGCCACCTCGCCCTTTGATGGCGCGCGCCACCGGGGCCATGCGCTCAGGCAGCTTGACGGCTTCGGCGCTCAGGGTGTTGCCCCGGGCATAGGCCCCGTCGGGGGCCAAAAAATCATTTTGCAGGTCGACGATGACCATGCCCAGTTTGGCGTTCTTCAGGTTCATGCGTTACGCTCCACCAGCAGGTTGCCCAGTTTGTCGACCCGACCTTCAAAGCCCGGCTCCAGCCACACTGTCGTATCGGGCTGCTCCAAAATTGCCGGGCCTTGCACCACGGTGCCCACGGGCAGGCTCAAACGCTCGTAGCGCTGGGCTGTCCACCATTGGCCCTGGTGGTAAACCTGTTGCTCACCCACCGGGGTGGTGCTGCCTTCGCCTTGTGGGGCCAGCACCGCCAAATCGAACTTGGGACGACGCCCAATCCGGGCATAGCGCAGGTTCATCACGCGGATCACCGGGCCTTGCAGCACGCGGCCAAAGGCGTGCTGGTAAGCCGACTCAAACGCCGCCAGCAATCCTGCGGCGTTCAACTGATCGCGCTTCACAGGCACTTGCAGCGTGTGGGTCTGGCCCATGTAAAGCATGTCAAAGCTGATGACTTCGTCCACCTGCACGAAGTTCACACCGGCAGAATCGAGGCGCAGCTGGCAAGCTTCGGCCAGGCTGTCCACCCGCTGCAGCAAAGCAGGCCAGGCCACATCGGCCAAAGCCACGTTCAGGGTCTGCACCGCGTCGTGGCGCATGTCGGCCATCACGCAGCCCAGGGCCGACGTCACGCCCGGGTAACGCGGCACGATGCCGGTGGTCACGCCCACCTCGCGCATCATGGCGCACACATGCAGGCCGCCGCCGCCGCCAAACGGCATGTAGGCGAACTGGCGTGGATCGTGCCCGCGCTCGATCGACACCACGCGGATCGCGCCCGCCATGCGGGCATTGGCCACCGTCAAAATCGCCTCGGCCGCGGCCAAGGCCGTCAGGCCCAAAGGCTCGGCCACATGCTGGGCAATGGCTTTCTCGGACAAGCCCGAATCGAGCTTTTGCAACAAGCCACCGCCCAAAGGCCGGTCGGCCGCGATGCGGCCCAGCAGCACATTGGCGTCGGTCACCGTAGGACGGGTGTTGCCACGGCCATAACAGGCCGGGCCGGGGATGCTGCCGGCCGACTCGGGGCCAACCTGCAACATGCCGCCCGCATCGACCGAAGCAATCGAGCCGCCACCGGCACCGATGGTCTCGATCTGGATCATGGGCGAGCGCACCACCAAGCCAAACTCGATGGACGTTTGTGCAGCGAGGGCCGCTTCGCCACCGGCCACCAGCGACACGTCAAACGAGGTGCCGCCAATGTCGCCCGTGATGACATTCTCAAAACCCGAAGCGCGGGCGATTTCGGCGCAGGCCATCACGCCCGCAGCGGGACCTGACAGCGCGGTGCGCACCGGCACATCACAAGCGGTCTGGCGTGACATCACACCGCCATTGCTTTGCACGATCAGCAATTCGCCGCCAAAACCCTGGGCACGCAAATCGCCATCCAGCCGCTGCAAATAGCTGCCCACCACAGGCTGCAAGGCGGCATTCAGCGTGGCCGTTGAGCAGCGCTCGAACTCGCGGATCTCGGGCAGCACTTCGCTGGCCGCCGTCACATAGCTGTTGGGCCAGATCTCGCGCACGGCGGCCACGGCCGCTTGTTCGTTGCCGGGGTTGGCATAGGCGTGCACAAAGAACACGCACACCGCCTCGCAGCCTTCGGCCAGCAGGGCGTGTGCCTGTGCGCGGACCTGGTCCAGATCGACCGGCGTGTGCAATTGGCCATCGGCCAGCACACGCTCGTCCACTTCCAGACGCCAGGCGCGGGGCACCACCGGGGTGTAGCTGCCGCGCAGGCCCCAGGTTTGTGGGCGGTCGCGGCGGCGCATCTCCAGCACATCGCGAAAACCCCGTGTGGTGATGATGCCGGTGCGGGCGATCTTGCGCTCCAGCAAGGCGTTGGTGCCCACGGTCGTGCCGTGCACGATGGTGGCGATGTCTTTGGCGCCTTCTGCACCGGTGACCCCGGTCACTTTGGCGATGCCGTTCATGAAGCCCCGGGCTTCTTCACCCCGGGTCGAGGGCACTTTGACGATGCGGGCCTGGCCGGTTTTTTCGTCCAGCACAAACAGGTCGGTGAACGTTCCGCCCACGTCCACGCCGACCACCCAATGCGGTTGATTCACAGACTGCTCGCTCATGCTTGTTCCTTGGTGTAACCGAGTGCCGCGTCATTGGCGCGGTCTTTTTCAGTGCGCTCAGCGGGCTCACCCCAGCCGCCGCCGCCAGGCGTTTGCAGGCGCACGCGGTCGCCTTTTTTCAAATGGATGCCGAGCATCTTGGAGACCATCGGCGGGGTCTTCCACTCGCCGTTTTGGCAATACTCAAACACGTTGGGCAAAGCAGGTTGGCCGCCGTGGATGCCTTTGGGGGCGGACTTGCCGCGCTCGCCAAAGATGAAGGCTTCGGCGCTGTCTTCGAGCAATTCGATCTCATAAATCGCGCCCAGGCCGCCCCGGTGCTGGCCATCGCCGCCCGAGCCGGGGCGCAAGGCCCACTGGGTGAAGCGCACCGGGTAGGCCGCTTCCAGAATTTCCATGGGCGGGATGGTGGCGGTCGAGATCGGCGCATTGCCGTGCGACAGGCCATCGCCATCCGAATGGCCGCCGTGCCCGCCACCAAAAAAGCTGAACATCACCCAGCGCTGGCCTTTGCGTTTGTCGTCGGTGCGGTGCCCGGCAATCGACAAGGCGTTGATGGTGCCGTAGGCATGGGCCACCGCCCGCTGCGGATCGGCCAGGGCCGTGGCGCTGAAGATCACGTCGATCATGCGCAAAATCGTTTCGGTGTAACCACCCACCGGACGGGGCCGCGACGCGCTGATCACCAGACCATCTGGAATGATGAAGTCCACCGCATCCAGCACACCCGCGTTGGCGGGCACATCGGGGAACACATGCTTCAAAGCCACATAACAAGCGGCCACGGCTGTGGCGCGTGAGATGTTCACCGGCCCGGCGCACTGCGCCGAGGTGCGGGAAAAGTCCAGGGTCAAGCGGTCCCCGGCCACGGTCATGTCGAGCGCAATCGTCAGCAACTCGTCTTTCACGCCGTCGTTGTCGAGCACGTCTTCAAAGCTGTAACGGCCATCGGGCAAGCTGCCGATGTGCGAGCGCATCAGGCGCACGGCACGGGTGCGCAGCTCCACCAGGGCCTGCGCCACTTTGGCGTCGCCGTATTCGTCGAGCAAGCCGTCCAGGCGACGCGCACCCAATTCAAGCGCGGCCAGCTGGCCGTTCAGGTCGCCCCACAGGCTGTCGGGCAGGCGGGTGTTGGCGCGCAAGATGGCCAGCACATCGTCGTCGAGCACGCCGCCGCGCAAAATGCGCACCGGCGGGATCTGCACCGCTTCTTGCCAGCACTCGGTCGCGGCAGGGTTGTAGTTGCCGGGCACCGCACCACCCACGTCATGCCAGTGTGCGGCCGAGGCCAAAAAGCAATACAGCTGGCCGTTGCGAAAGCAGGGCTTGACCAGCTTGAAGTCGTTGGCGTGTGTGCCGCCTTCGTAGGGGTCGTTGAACAGCCACACATCGCCCGGCTGCATGCCGCCGCGCTCAGCCGCCACGCGCATGGCGGCGCGCACGGCAAAAGCCATGGCCCCAACAAACACGGGCAGGCCTGACTTGCCCTGGATCAAGGTGTCACCTGTGATGGCGTCGTACAGGCCGTGGCAAGCGTCGTGCGCCTCGGCAATGATGGGGTTGAAGGCGCTGCGGTAGAGCGTCGCGTCCATCTCGTCGGCGATTTGTTCGAGCCGGCCGCGCAGCACGGCCAAAGTCACCGGATCCATCACGGGGTCCATGACCGGATCCATCCCAGCGGGTGTTTGAGAAGCTGAAACCATCGGGTTCATCCTTGTTTTCTATTCTTGAGCAGGGGCAGCAAACCGCCTGCATCGACCATGTCCATCAAAAAACCGGGGATGGCCGCGCAAGCCAAAACCTGGCCGTTGGCACGGATCACCTGCGGGGTGTCGCCTTCAAAATGCAAGGCCACGCGCTCGCCCTCTTCGATCTTGTCGGCCTCGGGGCAAGTCAAGAGCAACAAGCCCAAGTTGAAAGCGTTGCGGAAATACAGGCCGCTGTACGACGGCGCGATCACCGCTGCCAAGCCCAAATGCCGCAGCACACCGGCCGCCTGCTCACGCGATGAGCCGATGCCAAAGTTGGCACCAGCCACCAGCACATCGCCCGCTTGCACACCCGAGGCGAAGTCGGCACGCACCGCCTCCAGGCAATGCCAGCCAATCACCTCCAGGCCGTGCTTCATGTAGGCGCCTGGCGCCAGGGCATCGGTGTCCACATCGGCGCCAACGCGCCAAACTCTTGCGTTCTTGAAACTGCGCGTATTCATGCCAGCACCTCGCGTGCATCGCTGATGCGCCCGCGCAAAGCCGAAGCCGCCACGGTGTAGGGCGAGGCCAAATACACGTTCACGCTGGCCGGGCCCATGCGGCCTTTGAAGTTGCGGGCGGTGCTCGAAATCACGGTGGCCCCTTCCGGGAAAGTCGCGCCGTAACCGGCGCAAGCGCCGCAACTGTTGGGCAAGATGGTGGCGCCTGCGTCCTGCAGGATCTGCATCACGCCTTCTTGCGTGGCCTGCGCTTGCTCGCGGGCGCTGGCCGGCGCCACCATGAGCTGCACGCCAGCGGCCACGCGCTGGCCCTTGAGCACCTGCGCGGCGGCGCGCAGGTCTTCGAGCTTGGCCCCGGTGCAGGCACCGATGTAGGCAATGCTGGGCACCACGTCGGCAAACTCGGCCACATCGCGCGTGTTGGCCGGGCTGTGCGGCGCGGCCACTTGCGGGCTCAGGCGCGAGGCGTCAAACATGTGTTGCTCGTACTCTGCGTCTTCGTCGGTGAACCACTGCTCGGCACCGCTGAGTTTGTCTTGCGACACCCCAATCGATTTCAGGTGCGCCAGAGTCGTGGCATCGGCCGCGATCAAGCCCGCTTGTGCGCCCATCTCGGCGCTCATGTTGGACATCGTCATGCGCTCGGCCATGGACAAGGCCTGCACGGCAGCGCCTGCAAACTCCACCGCCTGGTATTGGCCGCCGTTCATGCCAAAGCGGGCAATCATGTGCAGCATCATGTCTTTGGCCGACACACCCGCTTGCAAGCGGCCATGCCAGTGCATGCGCAAGGTGCGCGGCACCTGCACCCAAATCTGGCCGGTCACGCACACGCCCAGCATCTCGGTGGCGCCAATGCCGAACATGTAGCAGCCAAACGCGCCGCCCGTGGGCGAATGCGAGTCGCCGCCCACGCAAAACATGCCGGGCTTCAAATGGCCCCGTTCGGGCAAAACCACATGGCAGATGCCTTCGCTGTCGATCACATTCGGCAGCTGCCATTGTTTGGCGGTGTCGCGGGTGATCTGGATGATTTTTTGCGCGTCAGCGTCTTGTGCGGGCACATAGTGGTCCAGCACCAGCACCACTTTGTTTTTGTCCCAGATCTCGGCGCCCAGTTCATCGAGCATGGGTTTCAAGCGCCGGGGGCCGGACGAGTCGTGGAACATGGCCAAGTCCACGTTGCAGGTCACCACCTCGCCCACGGCGACATGGGTGCGGCCAGCAGCGCGGGCAATCAGTTTTTGTGCCAAGGTTTGAGGCATGGTTTCGCTCGTGCTCATTCAGCGCCTCACATGCCCAAATAGGCTTGCCGCAAAGTGTCGCTGGCCAACAGGTCGGCGGGCGTTCCCGCAAAACGGATCGTGCCGTTTTCCATCACATACGCGCGGTCGGCAATGTCCAGCGATTGGCCCACGTTTTGCTCGACCAGCAAGACCGCCAGGCCCGTGCTGCGCAGCTGCGCGATCAGCGCGAACATCTCTTCAACCAAAAGCGGCGACAAACCCAGCGAAGGCTCGTCCAGGATCAACAAACGCGGCTCGGCCATGAGGCCTCGGCCAATGGCCAGCATCTGCTGCTCGCCACCGCTCAAAGTGCCTGCCAGTTGCGTCACACGTTCCTTCAAGCGCGGGAAGGTCTCGTACACCTTGTCCAGGTTTTGTGAGCGGCGCTCGCGGCCCCGGGTGAAGGCGCCCAGCTCCAGGTTTTCATGCACGCTCAGGTTGGGGAAGACCTTGCGGCCTTCGGGCACCTGGATCAAACCATGCGTCACCACCTCGCGCGAATGCATGCCGGTGATGTCCTGCCCATCGAACTGCACCTGCCCGGCACGCGTGGCCACCAGGCCACTCAAGGTCAGGTTAAGCGTGGTCTTGCCTGCACCGTTGCTGCCCAAGAGCGCCACCGTCTCGCCGGGCATGACCTGCAGGTCCACACCGCGCAAAACCTCGACCGCACCGTAGCCCGACTTCAGGCCTTGCACATTCAACAAAGCGCTCATGCCTGGGCCTCCTTGGCGGCCAGCGCTTTGGCCGCGTTCTTTTGCAAACGCTCGGCGGTACCGTGGCCCAGATAGGCCTCGACCACAGCTTTGTTGTTCGTCACCTCGGCGGGCGTGCCGTGGGCAATCAATTGCCCTTGGGCCAACACCCAGACCTCTTGCGCCAGGCTCATCACGGCTTGCATGACGTGCTCGATCATCAAGACCGTCACGCCGCTTTTGGCAATGCTTTGCACCACCGGAATCATCTCGGCAATCTCTTGCGGGTTCAGGCCCGCCAACACCTCGTCCAGCAGCAAAAGGCGCGGGCGCGTGGCCAGCGCACGCGCCAGCTCCAGGCGCTTGCGGCCGGCCACGGTGAGGTCACTGGCCAATTTGTCCAGCTGCGGCGTCAGGCCCACCTGCTGCGCCACCGACTCGGCAAACTCCAGCGCTTGCGCACGACCGGGCAGGTGCAGATGCGCACCGACCGCGATGTTTTCACGCACCGTCTGTGCGGCAAAAGGCTGCACGATCTGGAAGGTGCGGGTCAGGCCCATGCGGGCGTTCAGGTGAGGGGCTTGGCCGGTGATGTCTTGCCCGGCAAACACCACACGACCGGTGTCGGGCTTGAGGAAGCCGGACATGAGCGCAAACAAGGTGGTCTTGCCCGCGCCGTTGGGGCCGATCAGGGCGCTGAGACGCCCTTCGGTCACCGACAGGCTGACGTTTTGCACGGCTTTGAGGCCACCAAAGGATTTGCCCACGCCGTCGATTTGCATCAGCGTGCTCATGATTGGCCTCCGTGTTTTTCGCCTTCAGAGGGCTTGTGGCCGCGCAGCCACTGCAGCGGTGTGATGGTGCCCAGGCCAGCAATACCGCGTGGCAAGAACATCACAATGCCGATCAACACCACACCGTAAATGACCATGTTGATGCCCGGCAACTGGCCGAACAAATTGCGCGTGAGGTCAGCCAGGATGTGCAGGCTGACAGCCCCCAAGAGCGGCCCCCACAAGGTGCCCAAGCCACCCACGATCGCGCCCACCAAAGCCTCCACAGACGTGTGCGAGCCAAAGGCGATGCCCGGGTCGATGTACTGGAAGACCTGCACATAAAAGGCGCCACCTGCGCCCATCAGGCCACCCGACAAAATGGTGGCAACCAGCTTGACGCGCAAAGGGTTCACACCCACAGCGCGGGCTGCGTCTTCGTTGTCGCGCACCGCTTGCAGATAAGCGCCAAAGCGCGAAGCCTTGAGCCAGGCCGTGACGCACAGCGCCAGCGTGACCAGCCCCAGCATGAGCCAGATGAACCCGGCCCGGCTGGCAAACTGCATGTTGGCGGCCGACTCCTGGAGCGGCAGCATCAGGCCGACACCTGCGCCGGTGAAAGGCACCGAGGTGGCCACGATGCGGAACACCTCGGCAAAAGCCAGGGTGACCAGCGCAAAGTACGAACCCTTGAGGCCGTAGCGGAACGAGGCCGCCCCCACAAAAGCACCCACACCGGCGGCAAAGGCCATGGCCAGCGGCAAAGCCACCCAGGGGCTCAGGCCCCACTGCATTTGCGCAATGGCCTGCACATAAGCGCCGGTGCCAAAAAACAGCGCATGGCCAAATGAAAACTGACCGCCAAAACCGCCCAGCACGTTCCAGGCTTGCGAGAGCAAACAGGCATACAAAGACGTCATGACAAAGTTGAGCATCACGCCCGAATCGGTGAACAAGGGCACTGCCGCCACCAGCACCACAAACAGCGCGATGTTGCGAAAGTCTTTCATGCCTTCGCTCCAAAAAATCCTTGCGGCCTGAGCAAAAGCACCGCAATAAAAATCACAAAAATACCCACCTGACCCAGCGATTCACCCAGCAGCAAACCGCCCAGCGATTCGACAACGCCGATCAACAAACCGCCCAGCAATGCCCCGGCAAAACTGCCCATGCCGCCCAGCACCACGATGGTGAAGGCCACCAGCACAAAGCCATTGCCCACCTGTGGGTTGACGTAATAAGCCGGCATCAAAAAGCAAGCTGCGGCCCCCAAACTGGCCAGGCCCAAGCCAAAGCACATCGCGTAGACATGGTCCACATCGATGCCCATCAAACGGGCACCTTGTTTTTCTTTGGACACCGCGCGGATGGCGCGACCCAGGTCGGTCTTTTGCACGATGAGCAACAACGCGGCCGACACCACCAAGGCCCCACCAAACGCCACCAACTTGGGCAGCGCGATGAAGGCCGGGCCGATCTCGACCGTGCTCAGGGTGTAAGCGGTTTCAATGGTTCGGGTGTCGGATTTGAAAAACAGCAAAGCCAGGTTTTCCAGCACGATGGACAGGCCCAGCGTGACCAGCAGAATGTTTTCGTCTTTGCCATGGCTGGCGCGGTTGATGACACCGCGCTGCAGCGCATAGCCCAGAACGAACATGGCCGGCACCATGATGGGCAAGGCCAGGTAAGGATCGATCCCGAGCTTTTCCTTGAGCATGTACACACCGTACAGCGCCACCATCAAGGCCGCGCCATGCGCGAAATTGATGATGTGCAGCACGCCATAAATCAGCGTCAGGCCCAGCGCAATCAGCGCATACACGGCACCGGTGGTGATGCCGTTGAGCACTGACGGAAACAGGATGTTCAAGTCAAGCATCGGGAGTCTTTCAGTTCAATGCCAGATCAGCCCTTGAGCGGGAAGACCGGCTCGACTTCGCGGTAGTCGCGCGGCACGATCACCTTGATGTCGCCTTTGGTGACCTGGGTCATCAAAGGCTGTGCGCCCATGTTCTGACCGTTCACAAACTGTGTAGGACCGTAGGGCATGATGTGGTTGGCGAACTTGCTGGAAGCCAGCGCGTCGATGATGGCGGCGCGGTCTGGCGACTTGGCGCGCTCGATCGCATCGGCCAGCAGCATCATGGCGGTGTAGGTCATGAAGACTTCATAGCTGAAGAACTGGCCTTGGGCTTCCACACGTTTTTTGAGTTCGGCAGAGCGCTTGTCCTTGGGGTTGAACCAATGGTTGCAATCGATGATGCCGTTGGCCGCCTCAGGGAATTCCTTGACGAACTTGTAGCTTGACGCCGCGCCACCGAGCACCGAATAGATGGCCTTGGGTGTGATTTTTTGCTGCTGCAAAGTGCGCACCAGCAAGGCGTATTCGTTGTAGTAGTTGGCAGGGATCAAGATGTCGGGGTTGACCTGCTTGATGCGCAGCGCGATGTTGTTGAAGTCACGCGTGGGGTTGGCGTGCTTGATGATCTCTTTGACTTCGTAGCCGTAGCCGGGCAGCTCTTTGGCCAGCAAGTTGGCGGTGCCCGTGCCGAATAGCGACTCTTCGTGCACGATCATCACGGTGCGGGCGGGCTTGCCAGCGGCGGTGTTCAAAACATGCAAGCTGGACACGGCCACTTCGGCGCACTTTTTGTAGCCAGGGCCAAAGCGGAAGGTGTTTTTCAGGCCACGCTCGACGATCTGGTCGGCCACGCCGACGTCGACCACATGGGGCAGGTTGTACTTGGCTGCGGCTTGGGTAGTGGCCAGGCAAATGGCGGAGGCAAAAGCACCGACGACGGCGCTCACACCGGCTTCGTTCATCTTCTCGATTTCGGCAATGCCTGCTTGCGGGTTGGACTGTGCATCGCCCAGCATCGCCTCAATCTTGGCGCCGCCCAGCGACTTGATGCCACCGGCCTTGTTGATGTCTTCGATCGCCATCTGCGCGCCCAGGCGGCACTGCTGGCCCGAGTAAGCCAGGGCACCCGTGACAGGGTGCAACACACCGATCTTGATGGGTTTGGGTTGTGCCCCCCCCACCAACGGAAACGCGAGTGCCGAGGCCGCAGCAGCGGACTGGCCCATGAAATGGCGACGTGTGGTCATGGAAACATCCTTTTCGTGAAGGTCAATGAAAGTTGGCGGACAGCTCTTGGCTTACCCACACCTTGGCATCGATGCTGCCAACGCGGGACAACTGCATCTGGTATTCGTACCGGTCCGGTCGGTACAAGCCATGCAGCCATTGGACGGGACGGTCGTCCTCGTCATAAATCAAACGCCGCACCGCCAGCAAGGCCGATCCGACGGACACATCCAGGTGCTGGGCCATGCCCACATCGGCCAAGCGGGCCGAAATGGTTTGCTCAGCACGCCCCACCTTGACGCCCGACTCTTCGAGCAGCACCAAGATGGGCTTTTGCATCAATTCACGTTTGCCAAAGCCCGCCGAGATCGACTCGGGCACCCAGGTGGTGATGTGCGAGAGCGGCCCTTCGGGCGTGCTGCGCACACGTTCGGCTTTTTGCACGGTGACACCGGCTTGCAGCTGCAAGGCGGCGGCCACATCCACCGGCGCACGCATGCGCTCGACCGACAAGACCTTGACCTTGGTGCGCAGACCCATGGTGACCAGGTTCTCCAGCAGGCCCGTCAGGCGCGCCTGCTGGCCGGTGGCCATGGTGGCCGCTTGCATCTGCACTTCATTGGCCCGCGCTTGCACTGGGCGGGTGCCGCGACCGGGCTCACGGCTGATCAGGCCTTCTTGCGCCAACTGCGACAACGCTCGGCGCACCGTGACACGGGCCACGCCGAACTGGCCCATCAAGGCCATCTCGCCGGGCAAACCGGCATCAAAACGGCCTTCGCGCAATTGCTCGCGCAGCACCAGATAAATCTGGTGGTACTTCGGCAAAGGGAGATTGGGGTTCATGGCAGCTATCGTTGATCAGTCCTAATGTCCTGTCAATAGAACAATCAGGTTCTATCCATAGGACATTTGATTGGGGATTTCCCGTAGCCTTGATCTGGTGCATGGATGGGGAGCCCCTCTGAGCTGTTGCAAAATCGGTGCCTGAAACCCGATGAACTTTCTACATCGGGCTGAGTACATTTCTTCAAAGAAACACATGCAAGCAAGCGATATCGGCCTGGTGGGCCTGGGCGTGATGGGTGAAAACCTGGCCCTGAATCTGGAACGCAACGGTTTTGTCGTCAGCGGTTTTGACCTGGACGCGGCCCGACGCCAAAGCTTCACCCAGCGCACCCAAGGCCTGAAGGCCCAGACCACCGAGTCATTGGCCCAGCTGGTGGCCAGCTTGCAAGTGCCGCGCCGCGTGTGGCTGATGGTGCCCGCAGGCGCGCCGGTGGATGCGGTGCTGGCCGAGCTGCGCCCCCTGCTGGCGGCGGGTGACGTGATCATCGACGGCGGCAACACCTTGTTCACCGACACCCAGCGGCGCATCGCAGCGCTGGATGGCTCGGGCATCTTGTATGTGGGCGCTGGCGTGAGCGGCGGCGAAGAAGGCGCCCTGCGCGGCCCCGCGCTCATGCCCGGTGGCTCGCCCGAAGCTTGGCCGCTGGTCAAACCCCTGCTGCAAGCCATTGCCGCCAAGGCCGACGACGGCCAGCCCTGCTGCGACTGGATGGGCCACGGCGGTGCCGGTCACTTTGTGAAGATGGTGCACAACGGCATCGAATACGCCGACATGCAAATGATCTGCGAAGCCTATTGGCTGATGCAGCAATGCCTGGGCATGAGCGCCGCCGAGATGAGCCCGGTGTTCAGCCACTGGAACGAAGGCGAGCTGGGCAGCTACCTGATCGGCATCACCGCCGACATCCTGAAGCAAACCGACCCCGACACCGGCGACGCCTTGGTCAACATGATCCTGGACACCGCCGAGCAAAAAGGCACCGGCAAATGGACCAGCCAGATCGCGCTGGACATGGGCGTGACCGCGCCCACGATTGCCGACGCGGTGTTTGCCCGCACCGTGAGCGCCATCCAGCCCGAGCGCGTGGCGGCGTCCAAAATCTTGAAAGGCCCTGCGCCCAAGGTGAGCGGCGAGCGCGAAGATATCCTGCCCAAGATCCAACGCGCCTTGCTGGCCGCCAAGCTCTGCGCCTATGCGCAAGGCTTTGCGCTGCTCAAAGCCGCGGACCGCGAACACCAGTGGGAACTGCCCATGGCCAAGGTGGCCTCGGTCTGGCGCGCAGGCTGCATCATCCGCGCCCACCTGCTCGAAGACATGCGCCGCGCCTTTGCCGCCCACAACGATCTGCCCAACTTGTTGATCGACGAACACTTTGCCCGCGTCATGGCCGACTGCGAACAAGACCTGCGCGAAGTGGTGGCCATGGCCGCTCTGAACGGCGTGGCCGTACCCGCCTTCATGAGCGCCCTGTCGTATTACGACGCCTACCGATCCGCCCGCCTGCCCGCCAACTTGCTGCAAGCCCAGCGCGACTACTTTGGCGCACACACCTACCAGCGCACCGACAAGCCCGGCAAGTTCCACACCCGCTGGGGCGCGTGAACAAGGCTTCTCTCACCCCAAGTCCTTTGTCACCCCGCGCCCTTCAGTCACCCCGGGCGCCTCTGTGATGTCACCCCGGGCACCTCTGCGATGTCACCCCAAGCGCCTCTGTGATGTCACCCCGGGCTTGACCCGGGGTCCATGCCAGCTCACATCTCATCTCGGGCAACTCCATTTCACCCCCGCCCCATCCGATGTCATCCCAGCCCCATCTAATGTCACCCCGGGCTTGACCCGGGGTCCAAAACCCACAGGCATGGATCCCGGGTCAAGCCCGGGATGACCAGAAATCAGGGATGACAAATATGGACAAGCCAGCCCATCAGGCGTAGCGCAGACGCAAGTCGCGCTTGAGCAGCTTGCCACTGGGGTTCTTGGGCAGCGCATCGGTGAAGACCACGCGCTTGGGTGTCTTGAAACCCGCCATGTGCTGGGCGCAGTGCGCGATCACCGCTGCTTCATCGAGCGTCTGCCCGACTTTGACCACGATCACCGCCGTCACGGCCTCCACCCACTTGGGGTCTGGCAAGCCGATCACCGCCACTTCGCTCACCTGCGGCAGGCGGTAGATCATTTCTTCCACCTCGCGGCTGGCCACGTTTTCGCCGCCGGACTTGATCATGTCCTTCTTGCGGTCCACCACGGTGATGTAGCCCTCTTCGTCGATGATGCCGAGGTCCCCGCTGTGGAACCAATCGCCCTCAAAAGAAGCTTTGGTTCGTTCGTCATCGTGGAAGTAGCCCAGCATCAAATGCGGCGAGCGGTGCACGATCTCGCCCACCTCGCCCACGGCCACGTCCTGCATGTCGTCGTTGACCACACGGGTCTCGACGTTGCGCACGGCCTTGCCGCAGGAGCCGGGTTTGCGCAACTGGTCTTCGGGGGCCAGCATGGTGGCCAGGGGCGCGATTTCGGTTTGGCCATACAGGTTCCACAAGCGCACCTTGGGCAGGCGCGAGGCCAGCTCTTTGAGCACCTCCACCGGCATGATGGACGCGCCGTAGTAGCCCTTGGCCAGCTGGGCGAGCTTGTCGGCATCCAGCAGCGGCGAGCGCAGCAAGGCAATCCACACCGTAGGCGGCGCAAAGAAGCTGGTGATGCCAAACTTCTCGATCATGGGCAGCAGGTTGTCGGGCGTGGGCTTGGACGTGATGACGTTGGTGCTGCCCATGTAAATGGCCGGGCCAAAAAACACATCGAGCTGGGCGCAGTGGTACAGCGGCAGCGCGTGCAGGGCCACATCGGCCTCGGCGATCTCGGCGTCGATCACGCAGCTGACGTACTGCCACAGCACCGCATCGTGCGTGAGCTGTGCGCCTTTGGGCGAGGACTCGGTGCCACTGGTGTAGACAATTTGCGCCACGTCGTAGCTGCCCAAACGCAAATCGGGCAAGGGGTCGGTGCAAGCGGCCAACACGTCAAAGCTGTGCATGCCGGCCACGGGCTGGCTCGGGTCTTCGGACGGCAACCAGATGAACTGCTCAACTTTCGTGTCCAGCTTGCTGGCGGCCTGCGCCAGCTCTGCCAAGCCGCTGTCGGTGGCCAGGGTTTTGGCACCCGCATGCCGCAGGATGTAAGCCACCTCGTCGGCCTTGAGCATGAAGTTGATCGGCACCATGACCGCGCCCCGGCGGGCCAGCGCAAAGCGCAGCGCCGCAAAACCGTGCGAGTTGCGGGCCAACACCGCCACCTTGTCGCCCTCGGCCACGCCGATGCTGGCCAGGCCCGCGGCCAAGCGCGTCACCAGCGCATCGAACTCGGCATAGGTCCAGGTGGTGCTGCCACACACGATGCCGGTCTTGGCGGGCAGGCGGATCGCGGTGCGGCGCAGGGCATCGGCGATGGTCTGGCGGCGGACGGCGGGGTGAATGGCAGTTTGGGGGGCGTGGGACATGGTGCGGGCTCCTGCATCGATATGATCGGAAGATTGAACACCAGACCCGCGAGAATTCCATTGGCACTACCCCCAGCATCCCCCCGAAAACTGTCACATACGCGAACCGTCGTTTACAGCGGCTATGACCGCGAAGACGGCCTGTGGGACATCGAAGCCGAACTGACCGACGTGAAAACCTTTGGCTTCAGCGTGCCCAACGAGCGCCCCTTCCCTGCCAATGAACCGATCCACGGCCTGAAGATCCGCGTCACGCTGAACAACAAAATGGTCATCCAGGACATCGTCACCGCCATGGACGACATCCCCCACCCCGAGTGCGCGGGCGCACCCCACGGCATGCACCGACTGATCGGCCAGACCATGGGCCCGGGCTGGCGCAAAGTCATCAACGAACACGTGGGCGGCACCGAAGGCTGCACCCACCTGCGCGAGCTGCTCTTCAACATGGCGACCGCCGCCTACCAAACCCTGCCCGCCGGCCAATGGCACCGCCGCGAAGTGGCCGGCGAGCCCCAACCCGAAATCACCAAGCCGCCCTACCACCTGGGCCAATGCCACAGCTGGGCCTTTGACAGCCCGACGGTGCAGAGGGCTTATCCGATGTTTTTCAAGCCGAAGGCGTCATCAATCGATGTGTAATCAATAACGCAGAAGACACCAACCAAAAAACTATACAACCGATGGGCTCAAAGGAGCTTGGTCATTAGGCGCTAGTTGATTAATCTCTATCTTCTCAAGGCTGTGCCAATTCCAAGATCGAAATAACAACCAACGCCAACCCGTGACGACCAACCCTCACCAAATTTCCTCTTTGAGGGCAAACATGAAGGCTAAGGCTTAGTCTCTTCGATAAGACTCTGCACTGGATTGCTGTCACCGACGCATACCAGCTTCCAGCGCTGATAGACACCACTGGGTGTTGTTCGAATGACTTCAACAATGGTTATTCCAGCGGAATCAAATACATTATTTTTCGAGTAGGTACCAGTAAATTGACGGACTCCCACTTTAAAAATATCCTCAGATTTACTCATACATTGCTGGGCCATATGGTGCTGATTGAAATCAGATTTGACCCATAAATCTAAAACCATCTTGCCCGCAAACGGCAGCACCAAGATCCCAACAATAGCGATTACCAATTTTCGAAACATAAAACTCTTTTTCTAATTAAAAATTTTAAAAAACCGATCATACTAAAGTGAAAAGTGGCACCCCATCGGTCAACTTCAGTGTTTTATTTACATCACTACCAACTGGATTTTTTTGCTTCTGATCACGAGTGTGCACAGAAGTGCATTCGCTAAGTGCCTGCGATAATCCTCACTCCCAGCGCCCAAAGCGCTTCCCCCCAACAGCCTCTGGATCTACACCATGAACCGCTGCACTCTGGCCCTTCGCGGGCGTGCTTTGCTTTGCCTTGACTTCATCACCTCCCTGAACGCCGTGGAGGCCGCATGAGCAAGAAGGTCTTCATCAAAACATTTGGCTGCCAGATGAACGAGTACGACTCGGACAAGATGGCCGATGTGCTGGGCGCGGCCCAGGGCTATGAGCCCACGCAGGACGTGGACGAGGCCGATCTGATTTTGTTCAACACCTGTTCGGTGCGCGAAAAGGCGCAAGAAAAGGTCTTCAGCGATCTGGGCCGCGTGCAGCACCTGAAAGCCAAGGGCGTGCTGATTGGCGTGGGCGGCTGTGTGGCCAGCCAGGAAGGCGCTGAGATCATCAAGCGTGCGCCGTATGTGGACGTGGTGTTTGGCCCGCAGACCCTGCACCGCCTGCCCGAGATGCTGGCCGAACGCGAGCGCAAGCAGCGCCCGCAAGTGGACATCAGCTTCCCCGAGATTGAAAAGTTCGACCACCTGCCACCCGCCAAGGTGGAAGGCGCCACCGCCTTTGTGTCGATCATGGAAGGTTGCAGCAAGTATTGCAGCTACTGCGTGGTGCCCTACACCCGGGGTGAAGAAGTGTCGCGGCCCTTTGACGATGTGCTGGTCGAGGTGGCGGGGCTGGCCGCGCAGGGCGTGAAAGAGATCACGCTGCTGGGCCAGAACGTGAACGCTTACCGGGGCAAGATGGGCGGCACCTCAGACATTGCCGACTTTGCGCTGCTGCTGGAATACGTGGCCGACATGCCGGGCATCGAGCGCATCCGCTACGTGACCAGCCACCCCAACGAGTTCACCCAGCGCCTGATCGACGCTTACGAGAAGATTCCCAAACTGGTGAGCCACTTGCACCTGCCGGTACAGCACGGCTCGGACCGCATCTTGATGGCCATGAAGCGCGGCTACACCGCCATGGAATACAAGAGCACGATCCGCAAGCTGCGGGCGATCCGCCCCGACATGTCGCTCAGCAGCGATTTCATCGTGGGCTTCCCCGGCGAGACCGAGGACGACTTCAACAAGATGATGAAGCTGATCACCGATGTGGGCTTTGACACGAGTTTTAGCTTCATTTTCAGTCCCCGCCCTGGCACACCTGCGGCCAACCTGCACGACGACACGCCGCACGACGTGAAGCTGCGCCGCCTGCACCACCTGCAAGCGACCATCGAAGAAAACGTGCAGCGCATTGGCGAGAGCCGCGTGGGCACGGTGCAACGCATTTTGGTGGAGCGCCCTTCACGCAAGGACGCGACCGAGCTGGCCGGCCGCACCGAGTGCAACCGGGTGGTCAACTTCCCCGGCGGCCCGAACATGGATCGCCTGATCGGTCAGATGGCCGATGTGCGCATCACGCAAGGCCTGTCGCACTCGTTGCGCGGGGAGTTGGTGATCCGCGATTGATGCAGCCGTCATGTCGGGGCTGAAGCCGCCGACCTACGGAAGATCAGGAGTCGCGGCCGACTTCGCGGATGTAGCGGCGGTAGTCGCCATGCGAGATGGGTGTGCAGCCATTGGTCGGGCGGTTGTACACATAGGTCTGCACGGGCTGACCTTGCAGCGGGCCGCTGAGCACAGTCACTTCTTCGCGCCAGTATTGCGAGGCGGCGCGGTCGCCGGGCACCATGTCTTCGACCACATCCAACCGGGCCAGGTGCGCGTCATCGACTTCATAGACTTCGCCTGAAACCACCCCATCGCCCAGCAGCAGGCCGGGGTAGCGGCCCAGATCGACCAAGCGGCCGGGCACTTGGGCAGCGCCCGTGAAGCGGGCGCCATGCATTTCGGCCTCCAGGCGCAGGCCGGGCATCAAGGTGCCGTAGATGAAAAGAGCGTGTGACATGCGCTGAATTTTGCGCCAACACAGCCCACACAACCTGCCTCGAAATTGACACGCATCAAGCCCCAGCCACCGTGTCGCCTGTTGGCAGGCCGCGCACACACAGCCGTTTAAACTGATTGGCAAGAGACTGGCCTGTCCCGCCACAGGGACGAGTACACAACAAAGGCAGACACAAGGCGCAAGCCAGAGGTGCAGATGAAAGCAGAACAAAACGAACTCATCACCCGCATTGGCCCGGGCACGCCCTGCGGTGCGGTGATGCGCCACTATTGGCAGCCCGTGGCCCTGGTGGATGAATTCAACCCCGCGCTCGACCCGCGCATGGCGATTCGCCCCGTCAAAGCCGTGCGCATTCTGGGCCAAGACCTGGTGCTGTTTCGCAACGCGCAGGGCGACTATGGTTTGCTCGACCGTGACTGCCCACACCGAGGGGCCGATTTGGCTTTTGGCCGCAACGAAGGCGATGGCCTGCGCTGCCCTTTTCATGGCTGGAAGTTTGACGTCACAGGCCAGTGCATCGAAACGCCCGCCGAGCCGACCGGCAGCACCTTGTGCAAGCGTGTGCGCCAGCGCAGCTACCCGATCATCGAGCGCAGCGGCATTGTGTTTGGCTGGTTCGGCCCCGAAGGCCAGACGCCACCACCGCTGCCCGGCATTGACGCCTTCAGCGCTCCGGCCACCCATACCTTTGCCTTCAAAGGGCTGTGGCATTGCAATTGGCTGCAAGCGTTTGAGGTGGGCATTGACCCCGCGCATGCCTCGTATCTGCACCGCTTTTTCAATGACGAGTCGCTCGAAGGCAGCTATGGCCGCCAGTTCCGGGGCGCGAGCGCGGGCGATGTGGAAGGTGAGCGCTGGCCCATGACGCGGGTGATGCGCGAGCTGGACCAGCCCGAGATCTCGTTTGAGCCCACCGATGCGGGCCTGCGTCTGACGGCCCTGCGCCCGATCAACGAGGCGCTCACCCATGTGCGGGTGACCAACGCGCTGTTCCCGCACACCTTTGTGATTCCGCTGTCAGAGACCATGACCATCACGCAGATGCATGTGCCGGTGGACGACACGCACACCTATTG
This sequence comes from Limnohabitans sp., assembly GCF_030158565.1. Taxonomy (GTDB): domain Bacteria; phylum Pseudomonadota; class Gammaproteobacteria; order Burkholderiales; family Burkholderiaceae_C; genus Limnohabitans_A. Next base: position 183,126 of record NZ_JAOASQ010000023.1, read on the forward strand.
GTATTCGGTGTTCACCAGCTTTGACGGGCCGGTGGACAAAGAGGCCATGCGTAACCAACGCCTGCCCTCGGTCACCCTGCCTGACTACATCCCCAAAGCGGGCAAGCACAACCACTGGGGCTTCAACCCCGAAGAGCAAATGAGCCGCACCTACCTGGGCATGGGCGAAGACGACATCAACGTCCACGACCAGTGGGCCTGCGAAAGCATGGGCGCGATCCAGGACCGCACCCGCGAACACCTGGGCACCAGCGACAAGGTCATCATGGCCAACCGCCGCCTCTTGCTCAAAGCCATCGAGACGGTGCAGGCCGGGGGCTTGCCGCCCGGCTTTGCGCAGGGCGCCGTGGCCAGCCAGCGCATCGGCCCCGACACGGTGGACGGCATCGCGCCCAGCGGGCAATGGCCGCAGTGGTGGCGCGAGGCCTGCGATGCCAAACGCAGCGGCGCACCGTGGGATGCCGCCCTGCCAGGCCATGCGCCCACTCCAGCCGACACGAGCGCGGCATGAGCTTCGCTGAACGCTGCGGCCTGCACAGCCCCGAACGCCAAGCGGCTTGCGATCAACTGATTCGGCAGGTCGAGGCCTCGGGCATCGAGCTGATCCGCCTGGGCTGGTGTGACCTGCATGGCGTGGTGCGCGGCAAGACCCTCGTGGCCTCGCAACTGCGCCAGGCGCTGGCCAACGGCATCGGCATGGTCAGCACCTTGCTGCTCAAAGACAGCTCGGACCGCACCGCCTTCAAGGTGTTCGAGTCGGGCATCGAAGAGACCCTGCCCGGCTTTGCCGGGGCCAGCAATTTCACGCTCATGCCCGACCCGGCCAGCTGGCATGTGCTGCCCTGGACCGAGAAAACCGGCTGGCTGCAGTGCCAGCCTTACATGGCCGATGGCGGCATCGTGCCGCTGGACTCACGGCATGTGCTGCAGCAGGCCGTGCAGCGCCTGGCCGAGCGCGGCTGGCAGATGCGCTGCGGGCTCGAAATCGAGTTCCACATCTACCGCCTCAAAGACCCGCTGCACGGGCACGACCTGGACCCGGAGCGCGCAGGCTGGCCCGGCCCCGCGCCCGAAGTCAGCCTGATCCACCCGGGCTTCAACCTGCTGACCGAGGCCTGGTTTGACCGGGCCGAGGAGCCGCTGCGCATCGTGCAGCGCACCGCGCAGGCGCTGGGCCTGCCGCTGATTTCGCTCGAAATTGAACTCGGCCCCAGCCAGGTCGAAGCGGTGTTTGACGTGAGCGATGTGCTGACGGCTGCCGACAACATGGTGCTGTTTCGCAATGCCACGCGCCAAGCCCTGCGCCGCGCCGGGTACCACGCCACCTTCATGTGCCGCCCGCCGTTTGAACACATCATGTCGAGCGGCTGGCACCTGCACCAATCGGTCTGCGAGTTGACCACGGGGCGCAATGTGTTCATGCGCGAGGCTGCCACACCGGGTGTCGGTGCGCTGGATGCGCGGCAGGTGCTGAGCGATGCGGGTGCTGGCTGGCTAGCCGGTTTGTTGGCGCATGCTCCGGCGCTCACGGCTCTGTGCACGTCCACCAGCAATGGCTATGGGCGCTTTCGGCCCAACGCCATGGCGCCGCAGTCCATCTTGTGGGGCCGCGACAACCGGGGCGCCATGCTGCGCGTGATCGGCGCACCCGGCGACAAGGCCACCCGCATTGAAAACCGATTGGGCGAGCCTGCGGCCAACCCTTACCTGTACATGGCCTCGCAAATCCACGCGGGGCTCGATGGCGTAGACGCATTGCTGCAAGCGCCTGAAGCCACTGAAACGCCTTATGCACCGGGGGCTGCCTCCATCCCCACGTCTTTGGCCGATGCAGTGCAGGCGCTGCAGCAAGATGCAGCCTTGCGCCAGTCGCTCGGCGAATCCTTTGTGGGCTACTACAGCACCATCAAGCGGGCCGAGCACCAACGATTGGCCCAAGCTGAAGATGCGACGGAGTTTCACAAGCGTGAATACTTCGGCCGAATTTAACAACCCCTAGAAAGCGCGTTTGAGCGCGATGCACTGATGATCACGATCCACCTGCAACCCCACGACCCGACCCAAGCCGCGCACAGCCTGCAAGTGCAGCCCGGCCAAAGCCTGATGCAAGCGGCCGTCGATGCCAATTTGGACGGCATCCAGGCCGATTGCGGCGGGCTGCTGACCTGCGCCACCTGCCATGTGGTGGTTCAAGCGGATTGGCTGTCCAAGCTCCCGAACATGAGCAGTGACGAAGACGGCATGCTAGCCTTCACCGCTCAGGCGCGGGAGCCAGGCAGCCGCCTGTCGTGCCAGATCATGCTGAGCGAAGAACTGGATGGCCTGCAGGTGACGCTGCCCACCAGCCAGTATTGAATCAGCGCGGCATGCCGGGGAAGCCCCCGCCGCCGCCCATCATGCCTTTCATGGCCCCCATGCGCTTCATCATTTTCATGAGGCCGCCGCCCTGCATCTTTTTCATCATGTCCTGCATTTGCTCAAACTCTTTGAGCATGCGGTTGACATCGTGCACCTGAACACCGGCACCGGCGGCGATGCGGCGCTTGCGCGTGGCCTTGATCAGCTCGGGCTTGCTGCGCTCTTTGGGCGTCATGCTGTGGATGATGCCTTGCTTGCGGGCGATGTCTTTTTCGACCTTGTCCATGTCCATCGCGCCAGCCTTGGCGGTCAGCTGGCTGGGCAGTTTGTCCATCAGGCTGGACAGGCCGCCCATTTGTTTCATCTGCTGGATCTGGGCCAAAAAGTCGTTCAGGTCAAAGCCGCCACCGCTCTTGACCTTGGCGGCCAGCTTTTGCGCGGCCTCCATGTCCACACCGGCGGTGACTTGCTCGACCAGCGCGACGATGTCGCCCATGCCCAAGATGCGGCCCGCGTGGCGCTCGGCATCGAACACTTCCAGGCCGTCGATCTTCTCGCTGATACCGGCAAACTTGATGGGCGCGCCGGTGATCTGGCGCACCGACAAGGCCGCACCACCGCGTGAGTCGCCATCGAGCTTGGTCAGCACAATGCCGGTCAGCGGCAGCGCTTCGCTGAAAGCCTTGGCGGTGTTGGCCGCGTCCTGGCCCTGCATGGCATCGACCACGAACAGGGTTTCCACAGGTTTCAGTTCAGCGTGCAGGCCCTTGATCTCACTCATCAGGACTTCGTCAATCGCCAGGCGACCAGCGGTGTCGACCAGCAGCACATCAAAGAAGTGCTTGCGGGCGTAGTCGATGGCGGCGCGAGCGATGTCGATCGGCTTTTGATCGGGCGAGCTGGGGAACCATTCGGCACCGGCTTGGGCGGTGACGGTTTTGAGCTGTTCGATGGCGGCGGGGCGGTACACGTCGCCCGAGACCGTGAGCACTTTCTTCTTGCGCTTTTCAATCAGGTGCTTGGCCAGCTTGGCGGTGGTGGTGGTTTTACCGGCACCTTGCAAACCGGCCATCAGGATCACAGCCGGCGGCTGCGCAGCCAGGTTGATGTCGGCCACGCCTTCGCCCATTGTGGCGGCCAGCTCACGGTTGACCACGCCCACCAGGGCCTGGCCGGGTTTGAGCGAGCCCATGACCTCTTGACCCAGGGCTTTTTCTTTCACACGGGCGATGAAGTCGCGCACCACCGGCAGCGCCACATCGGCCTCCAGAAAGGCCATGCGCACCTCGCGCAGCATGTCGGCCACGTTCGATTCGGTGATGCGGGCCTGTCCGCTGATGGTTTTGACGAGGCGGGAAAGTTTGTCGGTCAGGGCGGAGGCCATGCGTGCGAATCCAGAAATAACCGGTCCAGCGGGGTGGTGTAGCCCCTGTGGCTGCACCTGAAAGGCTAAACTCGGACCCATGATTTTAGCGAGTCCCCCATTCTGGATGCACCCCGCCGCCGCAGTGGCCGCGCTGGCCTATGGCTTGGCAGCGGTGACCGGTGCGCGCATGAGCGAAGTCAACGCACGCCGTCTGCTGGGGCTGGCTTGGGCTGCGCACGCGCTGGCCTTGCTGGGTTTGCTGGCGGGGCCGGTGCGCTTTGGCTTTGCGCCGGCCATGTCCGTCACCGCTTGGCTGGTGGTCACCGCTTATGTGGTGGAGCGGCAGATTTTCCCGCAGCTCAAGGCCCGCTGGGCCATGGGTGGCCTGGGGGCTGTGGCGGTGGCGATGGCTTGGTTGTTTCCGGGCACCTTGTTGCATGCGCAAGCTTCGGCCTGGTTACCACTGCATTGGGCGCTGGGCCTGTCGGCCTATGGCCTGTTTGGCGCGGCCGTGATTCACGCCTGGATGATGACGCGCACCGAGCGCAACATCCGCTTGGGCCAAGAAGCCGACAGTGGCTTGCCCCTGCTGACCCTAGAAAAACTCACCTTCCGTTTTGTGGCGGCGGGCTTCATGCTGCTCACGGCCACCTTGGTGGCTGGTGCCTTGTTTGGTGAAACCCTCTATGGCCAGGACCGGGGCCAATGGCGCTGGGACCACAAGACGATTTTTGCCTTGCTGTCTTGGCTAACCTTTGCGGTACTGCTGGTCGGGCGCAGCCAGTGGGGCTGGCGCGGCCGCCGCGCGGTGCGGGTTCTTTATATGGGTGCGGGTTTGCTGCTGCTGTCTTATGCAGGCTCGCGTTTTGTTTTGGAAGTCTTGCTGGGGCGTGCGGGATGAAATTTCTGTTTCTGTTGCTGGTGGCCTTGGTCGTGATTTGGGCGGTCAAGCGCTCCCGAGTGAAGCCCCCGGCAGGATCGGCCCAAGCTCAATCGTCCTCGCCCACCGAGATGGTGGCCTGCGCGCACTGCGGCATTCACCTGCCGCGCGCTGAGGCGGTGTCGGGTCAAAAGGGCTTGTACTGCAGCACCGAGCACCGCAGCGCTGCGCAAGACAGCAACCCCGCCTGACCTCTGCCGAAGTTTTGCGCGTGAACGACACCGCCGCCGACACCCCAAGTTCCACGACCGATTGGCAACAAGGCTGGTACACGCCAGCGCTGCGGCTGGACTCCCCCAACTTCGGGCCCCGGCCTGCCGGGGCTTGCATCGACTTGCTGGTGATCCACTCCATCAGTCTGCCGCCAGGCCAATACGGCGGCAACGAGGTGCAAGCCTTGTTCACCAACCAACTGGACTGGGACGCGCACCCCTACTTTGGGCAGATCCGGGGCCTGGAGGTGTCGTCGCACTTCTATGTCCGGCGCGATGGCGCGCTGTGGCAGTTTGTCAGCTGCGATGACCGGGCCTGGCATGCCGGGCAATCCGAATACCGGGGCCGACCCCATTGCAATGACGACTCGATCGGCATTGAACTTGAAGGCCTGGAGGGTGAGTGCTTTGAAGCGGCGCAGTACGACAGCCTGGCCCGTTTGTGCACAGCGCTGGCGGCCCGATACCCGATTGCCCACGTGGCGGGGCATGAGCACATCGCCCCCGGTCGCAAACAGGACCCTGGACCCGGGTTCGACTGGCCACTTTTGCGATCTTTGTTGGATTTCTCAGATCGGTGTTTTCCCTTGGTTTGATGTGCCGGCGTTACAACTGAAAAATATTTTTTCAGCCCCAATTTGGTACATACGGCTGAGTTTTAACCGTCCGCTGGCGATTTGCCCAAAATCTGCAAGGTAGACAAATCAAGCCTGCAGCGACAAAACCCCGTTGAAACCCAATGCTGGCTTGAGTTTGTGGTCACAAGTCGCGTGATTCAGAGCTTCGCTCTGGCACTTTTCAAATTCTGAAAAGCCCAAAACAGTGCCTGTGATTTCAAGATGAATCCAAGCTTTCACAAAAAGTCCTCCAAGGACCTCGGTACACTATAGGTAGTGGCTTGAACGATGTTTGGACACCAGATATAGTGTCCCTTACAAATTTTCACATTTGAATTTTCAGCCTCTTTCAAGCCCTCAAGATCCAACGCCCTGCAACAAACCAAGAACATGACCATGCACACAGATCTGAACATCTCGAGCCACACCTCAGGCCTTATCGGTCTGCCAGAAACTGAACGCCTCAACGCTGCGTCGACCCATGCACTGGCCAACTACCAGATCATCCGACGCAACGGCGCGGTGGTGCCTTTTGAGCCCAACAAGATCGCTGTGGCCTTGATGAAAGCCTTTTTGGCCGTTCACGGCACGCAAGGCGCGGCATCGGCCAGCGTTCGCGAGGTGGTGGAAGAGCTGACCCAGAACGTGGTGCGCGCTTTGGTCCGTTCGCGTCCAGGCGGCGGCACCTTCCACATTGAAGACGTGCAAGACCAGGTTGAACTGGGCCTGATGCGCAGCAGCAACCACGAAGTGGCCCGTGCTTATGTGTTGTACCGCGAGCGCCGCACGCAAGAGCGCGCCCAACAGCAACAACAAGTGGCCACAGAAACCACCCCCAGCGAGCCGGCCCTGCATGTGATCGACGGCGGCAAACGCGTGGAACTGGACCTGAACTACCTCAAGTCCTTGATGGTCAATGCCTGCGCAGGTCTGGGCAAAGATGTGAGCGCCGAGCCCATCGTGGCCGAAACCATGCGCAACCTGTACGACGGCGTGCCCATGGAAGAGGTCTACAAAGCGTCGATCCTGGCCTCGCGCACCCTGATTGAAAAAGATCCGGACTACACCTACGTCACAGCCCGCCTGCTGATGCACACCATCGCCAAGGAAATCCTGGGCAAGGAAGTGACCGCCGACCAGCTGGGACAAGCGTACTTGGACTACTTCCCCCAGTTCATCAAGAAGGGCGTGGACAACGACCTGCTGGATGAAAAACTGTTGCAGTTCGACTTGAAGCGCCTGGCCGAAGCCCTCAAGCCCGAGCGTGACATGCAGTTCGACTACCTGGGCCTGCAGACCCTGTACGACCGCTACTTCCTGCACGTGCGCAAGACCCGCATCGAGATGCCTCAGGCTTTCTTCATGCGCGTGGCCATGGGCCTGTCGCTCAATGAAATCAACCGCGAAGCCCGCGCCATCGAGTTCTACGAGATCCTGTCCTCGTTCGACTTCATGTCGTCCACCCCCACCTTGTTCAACAGCGGCACCTTGCGTTCACAGCTGTCGAGCTGCTACCTGACCACTGTGCCCGACGATCTGGACGGCATTTACGAGTCGATCAAGGAAAACGCCCTGCTGTCCAAGTTCGCAGGCGGCCTGGGCAACGACTGGACGCGTGTGCGCGCCATGGGCTCGCACATCAAGGGCACCAATGGTGAATCGCAAGGCGTGGTGCCTTTCCTCAAAGTCGTCAACGACACCGCTGTGGCGGTGAACCAGGGCGGCAAGCGCAAGGGCGCGGTCTGCACTTACCTGGAGACATGGCACCTGGACATTGAAGAGTTCCTGGAGCTGCGCAAGAACACCGGCGACGACCGCCGCCGCACCCACGACATGAACACGGCCAACTGGATCCCCGATCTGTTCATGCGCCGCGTGATGGAAAAAGGCAACTGGACCTTGTTCTCGCCCTCTGATGTGCCTGACTTGCACGACCTGTTCGGCCAAGCCTTCGAGAAAGCCTATGTGGCTTATGAGCAAAAAGCCGAACGCGGCGAGATCAAGCCCAGCAAGACCGTGCCCGCCACCGACCTGTGGCGCAAGATGCTGTCGATGCTGTTCGAGACCGGCCACCCCTGGATCACTTTCAAGGACCCTTGCAACGTGCGCTCGCCCCAACAGCACGTGGGTGTGGTGCACTCGTCCAACCTGTGCACCGAGATCACGCTCAACACCAGCGACACCGAAACCGCGGTCTGCAACCTGGGTTCGGTCAACCTGTCCAAGCACCTGAAAGACGGCCCCAACGGCAAGGTCATCGACCGCGCCAAGCTGCAAAAGACGATCTCGATCGCCATGCGCATGCTGGACAACGTGATCGACATCAACTACTACGCCGTCAAGAAAGCCCGTGACTCCAACATGCGCCACCGTCCTGTGGGCCTGGGCTTGATGGGTTTCCAGGATTCGCTGTACGAAATGCGCATTCCTTACGCATCGCAGGCTGCTGTGGAGTTCGCCGACCAGTCGATGGAAGCGATCTGCTACTACGCTTACTGGGCCTCGACCGAGCTGGCCAAAGAACGCGGCCAATACGCCACCTACAAAGGCTCGCTGTGGGACCAAGGCATCTTGCCTCTGGACACGCTGGACCTGCTGGAGCGCGAGCGCGGCGGTTATGTGGAGGTGGACCGCTCGTCCACCCTGGATTGGGACACCCTGCGCAAGAAGATTGCACAAGACGGCATGCGCAACTCCAACTGTGTGGCGATTGCCCCCACCGCCACCATCTCCAACATCATCGGTGTGGACGCTTCGATCGAGCCTTGCTTTGGCAACCTGTCGGTCAAGTCCAATCTGTCGGGTGAGTTCACCGTCATCAACAGCTACCTGGTGCGTGACCTCAAGCGCCTGGGCCTGTGGGACGACGTGATGGTCATGGACCTGAAACACTTTGACGGTTCGCTGCGTCCCATCGACCGCGTGCCACAAGAGATCAAGTCCTTGTACGCCACCGCATTTGAAGTGGAGACCACTTGGCTGGTGGAAGCGGCTGCACGCCGCCAGAAATGGATCGACCAGGCGCAATCGCTCAACATCTACATGGCCGGCGCATCGGGCAAGAAACTCGACGACACCTACAAACTCGCCTGGTTGCGCGGTCTCAAAACCACCTACTACCTGCGCACATCGAGCGCCACACAGGTGGAGAAGTCCACGGTGCAAGCTGGCTCGCACAACGCAGTGTCTTCAGGCATGCCGTCGGGCGGCATGAGCGCACACGATGCATCGACAACACATGCACCGCTGAGCGCAGCACCGGCCACCGACGTTCAATTCACCGCAATCGACGATGTCGGTTGTGAAGCTTGCCAGTGATCTGAATGCATCGCACACACATGCCAACATGGTGGTGCGATGCAATTGAACAACACTTCGAGCCCATGCATGCGCAGAAAGTGAATCACTGCTTTGCAATTCACGCGCATGCTTTCATAATTTGAGAACTGGAAATTTTTATGTTGTCTTGGGACGATCAAGTTAAACCCGCATTGCAACCTGCAATGCCTCCAATGCCTGGCACGGGTGCAGCAACTGCATCGGCGTCGGCGTCTCCAGCTGCTACACCCCGCCGCATGACCGCTGCAGACAAGCGTGTCATCAACGGCCAGACCGACGTCAACCAGTTGGTCCCCTTCAAATACAAATGGGCTTGGGAAAAATACCTGGCCACCTGCGCCAACCACTGGATGCCGCAGGAAGTGAACATGAACCGCGACATCGCTTTGTGGAAAGACCCCAACGGTCTGACCGAAGACGAGCGCCGCATCGTCAAGCGCAACCTCGGCTTCTTTGTGACCGCCGACTCACTGGCCGCCAACAACATCACGCTGGGCACCTACCGCCACATCACAGCGCCCGAGTGCCGCCAGTTCCTGTTGCGTCAGGCTTTTGAAGAAGCCATCCACACCCACGCCTACCAGTACATCGTGGAATCGCTGGGTCTGGACGAGAGCGAAATCTTCAACGCCTACAACGAAGTCAAATCCATCCGCGACAAAGACGAGTTCCTGATCCCGTTCATCAGCGCGATCATGGATCCGAACTTCAAGACCGGCACACTCGAAACCGACCAGACTTTGCTCAAGTCGCTGATCGTGTTTGCTTGCCTGATGGAAGGTCTGTTCTTTTACGTGGGTTTCACACAAATCCTGGCATTGGGTCGCCAAAACAAGATGACCGGTGCTGCCGAGCAGTACCAATACATCTTGCGCGACGAGTCCATGCACTGCAACTTCGGCATCGACCTGATCAACACCGTGAAGCTGGAAAACCCACAACTGTGGACCGCCGAATTCAAAGCCGAGATCAAGGCCCTGTTCCTGCAAGCTGTCGAACTGGAATACCGTTATGCCGAAGACACCATGCCACGCGGCGTGCTGGGCATGAACGCCTCCATGTTCAAAGGCTATCTGCGCTACATCGCCA
>NZ_JAOASQ010000024.1 GCF_030158565.1 Limnohabitans sp.
TGATGGGCAGGTCGCTGACGGTGCGGATTTTCTTGATCAGGTCTTGCGCCATGGCCGGGGTGGCGGTGGCGTCGCTGACCATGATGAAACGGTCGCCAATGATCACGCCCGAATTGGGGTCACCCTCGGCGGTGTAGGCCCAGCAGTGCTGGCTGAGTTGCTCGAAAGTGATTTTTTTCTCGGCCAAGTCGGCTTGGCTGGCGAAGGCCTTGGTGGGTGCTTTGGACATGGAAAGTTCTCCGGTCTGTGAATGGGCTGAATTTTACCTAAACGAAATGCGTTACGTATTGGTAAATTGCATATTGCTCGCCAGGGGCTCAAAGAATGTGTACTCCAACACAGCGGCGTTTGAAGCTCCTCACTCCTCGGGGCCGTGGCCGCAGACCTGCCCAAGGCAACCGGTTCAGCTCCTACAATGCTTTCATGAAAATCCTCTTTGTTGCCGACCCCCTCGAATCGTTCAAGATCTACAAGGACACGACCTTTGCCATGATGCGCGAGGCGCAAAAGCGCGGGCATCAGGTGGTGGCGTGCGAGATGACCGATGTGCGCTGGCAGCGTGGCGAGGCGGTCTCGGCCCTGGTGCGCGAGGTTCGCCTGACGGGCGATGCCGATGCCTGGTTTATCGAGACCGGCAAACAACGTGCGGCATTGAAGGATTTTGGTGCGGTGATCATGCGCAAGGACCCGCCGTTTGACAGCGAATACTTCTACGCCACCCACCTGCTGAGCCAGGCCGAGCGCGAAGGGGCCAAGGTCTTCAACAGTCCGGCGGCGCTGCGCAACCACCCCGAGAAGCTGGCCATTTTGGAGTTCCCCCAGTTCATCGCGCCCACCCTTGTGACGCGCAACGAGGCGGACATCCGCGAGTTCCACGCCACGCACGGCGACATCATCTTGAAGCCCTTGGACGGCATGGGCGGCATGGGCATCTTCAAGGTGGGGGCCGATGGCCTGAACCTGGGCGCGATCATCGAGACGCTCAACCGCGATGGCGCGCAAACCGTGATGGTTCAAAAGTTTTTGCCCGGTATTGCGCAAGGCGACAAGCGGGTGCTGCTGATCGGCGGCAAGCCGGTGCCCTTTTGCCTGGCCCGCATTCCGCAAGGCGGCGAGGTGCGTGGCAACCTGGCCGCTGGCGGCAAGGGGGTGGCCCAGCCGATTTCGGCACGCGACCGCGAAATTGCCGAAGCACTGGGCCCGATCCTCATGGCCCGTGGCCTGATGCTGGTGGGCCTGGACATCATCGGCGAGAGCCTGACCGAGATCAACGTGACCAGCCCCACCTGCTTTCAGGAAATCACCGACCAGATGGGGTGTGATGTGGCAGCGCTGTTTGTGGATGCGGTGGAAGCAGCCTGCACCACCTGAATCAAAACAGCTTGTCGGGGGTGTAGCGCAGACCGAATGAGGTCCATGCGCTGCGGCCGGGTCCACCGGGCTGGGTGCCGCGCGTGAAGTCCAGCTGAAACAGGCCGGGGACCACTGAGAAACGCAGCCCGGATTGCACAAAAGGCTTTTGCCGGTCATCGCCAAAGGCTTCAGCGATCAACATCCATCTGGGGTGAAGCCAGTATTCGACGCCGCCACCCCAGGTGGTCGAATGCAGGCGACTTTGTTGGTCCTTGACCCAACCGAGGTTGGCATGAAAAACCACGCGGTCATCACGCATGGACACCGACAGCGGCACATACACATACGTGTTGCCCATGTTGTTGGGGCCAGACTGGGCAGAAGGGTGCCAGGCACGGCCCACGGCAAGTCCCCAGCCCCAATCGTTGGTCTGCATTGGTCGGAACAGCGTTTTGGCCTGCAGGATGTGGTCATGCGAAGAAGGCTGACCATCGACATTGAAATGACCGCCGCCAGCTGTGATCTCCAAATTGCCTGTGGGGTTGCAGGCAGGCAGCGCCCAATACTCCACGCGGTCTGTGTAGCGGCGCGTCCAACTCTCCAGCTGGCATGAGCCCTCGGTGGTCAAACGGGCGTCGTCGGTCATGAATGGGCGTGCCGCATGGGCGACGCCAACACCACTGGCCAGTGCGGCAAGAACCAGAAGTAAAAATTGAACCTGCATGCGGCGATTGTAGGAAGCTGTCCATGACACCCTCATGAAAGCGTCACAAACCCATCAGGTCACCGTCTTCAAACGTGTAAACCCGTCCCGGCTCAAACGCCACCCAGGCCTCGTTGGTGGTCAAAGGCTGCGTGACGACCACGGCCACGCGGTCGGTCTCGCGGGTGTGTTCGGCAAAGTTCACGCTCAGGTCTTCGTCGCTCAAGGTGGCTTGGCTGAAGGGGTGGCGGCGCAGCACATAGTGCAGCTGCGTGCTGGCATGCGCCCACAGGGCCTGGCCGTTGGACAGCAAAAAATTGAAGGTGCCGTGTTTGGCGATGTGCGGCACCAGTTCGCGCAGGGTGAGCGACAGCTCTTGCACGCTGGGCACGCTGGCGTGGGACTTGGCCAGCTCTTGCATGAGCCAGCAAAAGGCGCGTTCGCTGTCGGTCTGGCCCACGGGTTTGAAGTTGCCGTGCAAGCGCGGCTCGAAATCGACCAGGTTGCCGTTGTGCGCAAACACCCAGTAACGGCCCCAGAGTTCGCGCACAAAGGGGTGGCAGTTTTCCAGGCTCACCTCGCCTTGCGTGGCTTTGCGGATGTGGGCGATGACGTTGGTGCTCTTGATCGGGTAGCGGCGCACCAGCTCAGCCACCGGCGAGGTGCTGGCGCTTTGGTGGTCCACCATGTGGCGCACGCCGCGCCCTTCAAAAAATGCGATGCCCCAGCCGTCGCTGTGGTGGTCGGTCACGCCGCCGCGCTGCGCAAAGCCGCTGAAGCTGAAGGTCACATCGGTCGGGGTGTTGCAGTTCATGCCGAGCAGTTGGCACATGGGTCAGTCTTTCTTGTGGGCGGGCGCGGACATGAGCCAGGCCGGGATGATGGCCAGCGCGGTGAGCACGGCCAAAAACCAGAAGGTGTCGTGAAAGGCCAGCAAGCGGGCATGGGCATCGCCAGCGCCCAGCAAAGCCACACCCTTGGCGCCCAGCCGCCACTCCAGCACGATGGCGCACAGACTCACGCCCGCTGCCCCGCCCAACATGCGCAAGAAATTGACGACGCTGGCACTTTGAGGAATCAGGTGCGCCGGCATGCCTTGCATGGCCCCAAGGTTGAGCGAAGGCAAGATGAAGCCCAGGCCGATGCGGCCCAAGATGGTCCACAACCACAGCGCCAGCAGGCCCCGGTCCGGGTCGACCGTGCTCATGAGTGCAAACGAGCACGTCAACAACACCAGGCCCACCAACACCAAATACCGTTTGTCGGTGCGGTCGGCCCAGCGCCCCACCAAGGTGATGGTGATGGCCAACATGAAGCCCGCAGGCAAGAGGGCCGAGCCCACATACGAGGCCGACAAACCCAGGCCGCTTTGCATGAACACCGGCAGCAGATAAGTGGAGCCAAACAGCGCGGTGCCATAGGTCACGGCCACCAAAGACCCCATCAGGAAACTGCGGTGGTTGAACACGCGCAAATCCATCAAAGGCGCCTGTGCGCCGGTGGCGTGGTGCTGAAAACGCCGCTGCAAACGCATTTGCCAGGCCACAAAGCAAGCGGCCATGAGGGCCGCGCCCAGCAGCACAGGCAGGCCCTGCGCTGTGCCCGATTCGCGCCAAGTGACCATGCCATTGAGCAAGAGCACCGTGCCCACCAGCGCCATCAACAGGCCCCACCAGTCCAGGCGGCCCGACGCGACATTGGCCTGCACACCGCCCGGTGCCGTGGTGGGCACATAGCGCCGCGCCAGCCACAGCGCGGCCAGCGCCAGCGGCACGACCATGAAAAAGATCGAGCGCCAACCAAAAGCATCCACCAGCAAACCGCCCACGCTCGGGCCGATGGCCGGGGCCAACACCACACCGGTGCCAAACAGGCCACTGGCGCGGCCGCGCTCTTCGGGGGCGAACGCGTTCATGATGATGATCACGGGGATCGGCTGCACCACACCAGCGGCCAAGCCTTCCACAATGCGCGCCACCAGCACCCAGCTGTAGTCGTCGGCCAAGCCGCCCGCAATGCCCCCGCCCAGCAGCATGAGCATGCACATCTCATAGGTGCGGCGGTAACCAAAACGCGAGAGCAACCAAGGCGTGGTCAGCATGGACACGGTCATGGCCACCATGAAGCCCGAGCTGACCCACTGCACCCGCGTCTGGCCCAACGTGAAATGCTGGCTCATGTCGGGGATGGCCACGTTCATGATGGTGGACGACATGACCGAGGCCATGGTGCCCAGCATGACCGACAAGAGCAGCAGCCAGCGGTGGCGCTCGCCATAACGGGCCCGCAGGGCCTGCAGGCTGTGGGTGTCTTGACTCATGTCGTCTGCGCCGCTTTCTGGACACAGGCCTGGCAAATGCAGGCTTTGCCTTTGGCCGCGGCTGGAATTTGCTGCAACAAGGCCGCCGTGAACTGCTCGCGCGTGCACCAACAGGGCTCTGTCGCTTGCCCGGGTGAAGCTTCCATGGCGCAGCGGTTGGCTTGCCCACACAGGGGGCAGAGGCAAGGGTCAACGGTCGAACAAGCGCTCATGGCAAGGGTCAAGGCAATAAAGCCCCCAGTTTAGGCCTTGTGTCGGCGGCGCTGCGCATCTCGCCACAGCCGCACGGCCAGCACCACCAGGGGTGTGGTGTGCAAAAACAAATCAAAAATATCGATGGGCCGGCTCAGCGTGCCTTGCAGGAGCATGCGCCATTTTTCGGTCAGGTGCGGCTCGGGCACAAATGGGGCCACAACCAGGTACAGCGCCACCAGCGCCAGCCAAAGCAAAGGAAGTCGGTCAATCCAGCGCATGCGGTCCTGGGGGTGTGGAGATGGGGTCGTCATGCGCCGTATTAAAACAGGCTCCACGCGCACTTCGACCGCACACAGCGCAAGAGGCCAGCGGTCAAGCAGCCCCCTTGGGCCCATCCACCCGCTGTCCGCTGCGCCCCACGCCCGACTCGAACAGCCGGGCCCCGCGAGACGCTTCGCCACTGGCCAGGGTTTGCAGGCCCAGCGCAAATTCGTGGGCCAGCGCCTCATCCAGACCCATGCCAAATTGTTCATACGCCGAGCGGCGGTCGTTGCGCAGACAGGTCTGCGGCAAGGCGGCCAGTTGCTGCGCCAGTTCCACCGCCGCCTGCAGCGCTTGGCCTTCGTCCACCACGCGGTTGGCCAGGCCCATGGCCAGCGCCTCGTCCGCCGCCACGGCCCGGCCGGTGAGGATCAAATCCAGCGCCCGCGACAAGCCGATCAGCCGGGGCAAGCGCACCGTGCCGCCGTCGATCAGGGGCACGCCAAAGCGGCGGCAAAACACACCCAGCACGGCCGAGCGTTCGACCACGCGCAGGTCGCACCACAGCGCCAGCTCCAGCCCGCCCGCTACGGCATGGCCGCTGATGGCCGCGATCACCGGCTTGGACAGCAGCATGCGCGAAGGGCCCATGGGGCCATCGCCCTGCGGGTCCAGGCGGTTGCGGCGCTCTTCATCATTGAGCGCCTTGAGGTCGGCCCCGGCGCAAAAGGTGCCATGTGCGCCATAAAAAACGGCCACGGCGGCATCCGGGTCGGCATCAAAGTCGCGAAAAGCATCGGCGAGTTGCTGCGCCGTCACGCGGTCCACCGCGTTGCGGGCCTGCTGACGGTTGATCGTGACGATGGTCACCGGGCCTTGCCGGGTGACCTGAACTTCGGTGGGATGGTTGGACATGTGTGTCGCCTCAGCCCGGGAAGGCGCGTTGCAGGATGGCATCGACCGCCAGCGCTCGGATGTCGATGCTGCCCACCACACGGCCCCATTGCGGATCCATGCGGGTGTTGATGAAGGCATCGGCCACCGCGTTGGGCGCATGGCGGCGCAGCAAGCAGGCCTGGGCCAGCAGCACCAGGCGCTCGGCAAAGCGGCGGCCCAGGGCTTCGAGTTGCTCAGGCGGTTCGCGCAGCATGGCCAGCAGGCTTTGTTGCGCGGCCACCAAGCGGGCATCTTCGCCCAAGCCTTGGCTCAGGTCTTGCAGCAAAGCCATGGCCGCGTCGGGCGCTTTGCCAATGGCCCGCATCACGTCGAGACACATCACATTGCCCGCACCTTCCCAGATGGAGTTGACCGGGGCTTCGCGAAACAAGCGGCCCATGACGCCGTCGTCCACATAGCCGTTGCCGCCAAAGATTTCCATGGCCTCGCCGGTGAGCTCCACCGCACGCTTGCAGACCCAGAACTTGGCCGCAGGCGTCATGACGCGCTTCCAGGCTTTTTCGACCGGGCTGTCATCGCGCTCGTAAGCCTGCGCCAGCCGCATCATCAAGACCACATTGGCTTCGTTTTCGAGGGCCAGGTCGGTCAGCACGGCGCGCATCAGGGGCTGATCGACCAGCAGACGACCAAAGGCCTTGCGCTGGCGGGCGTAGGCCAGGCCCTGCACCAAGCCTTGGCGCACCATGGCGGCGCTGCCCACCACGCAGTTCAGGCGCGTGTAGGTGGCCATCTCGATGATGGTGGGAATGCCACGCCCGGGCTCGCCCATCAGGATGCCGTGAGCGTCCTTGAACTCGACTTCGCTGCTGGAGTTGCTGCGGTTGCCCACCTTGTTCTTGAGGCGCTGTATTTCAATCGGGTTCTTGCGGCCATCCGGACGCCAGCGCGGCACAAAAAAGCAACTGGGGCCGCCGTCGGCCGTGCGCGCCACCACCAGGTGCGCGTCGCACATGGGAGCCGAGAAAAACCACTTGTGCCCGCGCAGTGTGAACTCGCGCTCGCCCTGGCCGGTGGGGGTGGCTGTGGTGGTGTTGGCCCGCACATCCGAGCCGCCTTGTTTTTCGGTCATGCCCATGCCGACCCACATCGACTTTTTGCGGGCCAGCGGCACATCGCGTTCGTCGTAGTCGGGGCTGAGCAGCTGGTCCTTCATGGCGGCCCACAAGGCAGGTTCGCGCTGAATCAGCGGAATGGCCGCTTGCGTCATGGTGGCGGGGCACAGCGTGCCTGCTTCCACCTGCCCGTGCAGGTAAAAGCCTGCGGCCCAGGCCGACCAGCGCCCCGGGCGCTCATCGGCAAACGGCATGGCGATCAAGCCCTGCTTCCGGTACAGCGCCATCAATTGGTGCCAGCTGGGGTGAAACTGCACCTGATCCACCCGGCGGCCTCGGGCGTCGAAAGATTTCAGCTCAGGCGTGTAGCGGTTGGCCTGATCGGCCAAGGCGTAGGTCTCGGCCTGGCCCAGGGTGGTGCCATAGGTGTCGAGTTGCGCCTGAAAACCAGCGGCCCCTGCACGCGCCAATGCTTCGCGCAATGGCGTGTCGGTGGCAAAGAGCTGGTAGTTTTGCAGCTCGTCGAACTGGTTCGTGATTTCGTGGGTGTGCCAGGTCATGCGTCGTCTCCGTCTTGCCCTCGGGGCTTGTTGTGCATGCCCCAGAGTCTAGGGGAATTGCCCGCTCACGACCCCACGAAAAACGGCTCCCGAAGGAGCCGTTTTCACACATGCCAGAACACGTCTGGCATGGACGGACGATCAGGCCGCTTTGACCTTCAGGCGCCAGGCGTGCAGCAGCGGCTCGGTGTAGCCGCTGGGTTGCTCTTTGCCTTTGAAGACCAGATCGCAAGCGGCCTGGTAAGCGGCCGACTTGGCGAAGTTGCCCGCCATCTTTTTGTACTCGGGGTCACCCGCGTTCTGCGCGTCCACCACAGCAGCCATGCGCTCCATCGTGGCTTTGACCTGCTTTTCGGTCACCACGCCGTGGTGCAGCCAGTTGGCCATGTGCTGGCTGGAGATGCGCAGCGTGGCGCGGTCTTCCATCAGGCCCACGCCGTTGATGTCGGGCACCTTGGAGCAGCCCACGCCTTGGTCCACCCAGCGCACCACGTAACCCAGGATGCCTTGGGCGTTGTTGTCGAGTTCCTTTTGCTTGTCTTCTTCCGACCAGTTGGCGGCATCTTTGGCCACCACGGGGAACTGCAGCAAGGCATTGAGGGTGTCTTCGCGCAGTTGTTTCGGGTCTTGCTTGGCCACGGCCTTTTCCATCTGCTTTTGCAAGGCAGGCACATCCACCTGGTGGTAGTGCATGGCGTGCAGCGTGGCAGCGGTGGGGCTGGGCACCCAGGCGGTGTTGGCACCGGCCAGGGGGTGACCGATCTTGGCCTTGAGCATGTCGGCCATCAGGTCGGGCATGGCCCACATGCCTTTGCCGATCTGGGCGCGACCACGCAAGCCGCAGGCCAGGCCCACGTTGACGTTGTTCTTCTCGTAAGCACCCAGCCAAGTGCTGTTCTTGATGTCGCCCTTGCGCATGACGGGGCCGGCCAGCATGCAGGTGTGCATCTCGTCGCCCGTGCGGTCCAGGAAGCCGGTGTTGATGAAGGCCACGCGGCTCTTGGCTGCGGCAATGCAGGCCTTGAGGTTGGCGCTGGTGCGGCGCTCTTCGTCCATGATGCCCAGCTTGACGGTGGAGGGCTTCATGCCCAGCACCTTCTCGACGCGACCAAACAGCTCGTCGGCAAACGCGACTTCGGCGGGGCCGTGCATCTTGGGCTTGACGATGTAGACGCTGCCGGTGCGGCTGTTGCGCAGGGGGTGCGAAGACTTTTTCTGCAAGTCGACCAGGGCGCAGGTCACGGTGACCATGGCGTCCATGATGCCTTCGGGGATCTCTTTGGTGCTGCCGTCGGCGGCTGTGTAGAGGATGGCAGGGTTGGTCATCAGGTGACCGACGTTGCGCACGAACATGAGCGAGCGGCCGTGCAGTTTGACGGTGCCTTTGCCCGTGGGCTTGGTGTACTCGCGGTCACCGTTCATGGTGCGGGTGAAGGTCTTGCCGCCCTTTTGCACTTCTTCGCTCAGGGTGCCTTGCAAGATGCCCAGCCAGTTGGCATAGGCCAGCACTTTGTCGTCGGCGTCCACGGCGGCCACCGAGTCTTCCAGGTCGAGGATGGTGGACAGCGCGCTTTCAGCGATCAGGTCGGACACGCCAGCCGGGTCGGTCTTGCCGATGGCGGTGGTCTTGTTGATTTGCAGGTCAAGGTGGATGCCGTTGTGCACGAACAGCACCGAGGCGGGGGCCTTGGCGTCACCGGTGTAGCCGACAAACTGCTTGGCATCGGCCAGGGTGGAATTTTTGCCATTGGCCAGGGTCACGACCAGCTTGCCGGCTTTGACGGCGTAGCCCTTGCTGCCCACATGCGAGCCGGTCTTCAGGGGTGCAGTGCGGTCGAGCACGTTGCGGCAGTAGTCGATGACTTTGGCGCCGCGCTTGGGGTTGTAGCCCGAGCCTTTTTCGCAACCACCTTCTTCGCTGATGGCATCGGTGCCGTACAGCGCGTCGTACAAAGAGCCCCAACGGGCGTTGGCGGCGTTCAGGGCGTAGCGGGCGTTCAGGATCGGCACCACCAGCTGGGGACCAGCCAGCTTGGCCAGCTCGGCGTCCACGTTGGCGGTGGTGGCTTGCGCGTTCTTGGGCTCGGGCACCAGGTAGCCGATCTGGCTCAGGTATTTGCGGTAGGCCTTCATGGCCTTGCCTTCGGCCACGGGGCCGGGGTTGGCGGTGTGCCACTCGTCCATGGCGGTCTGGATGCGGTCACGCTCGGCCAGCAGGGCGATGTTCTTGGGGGCCAAATCGGCCACGATGCTGTCAAAGCCAGCCCAGAACTTGTCCTTGTCCACGCCAGTGGCGGGCAACAGGGTGTCGTTGATGAAGCTCAGCAAAGGGTTGGCCACTTGCAGCTTGTGGATCGCGGTGCGTTCGGTCATGGGAACCTCGGATGTTGAAAAAAAGAATTCGGGCGCTCTGCCAGCCCCACGCCTTGCGGTGCGGAACACTTTGCAGCTTGGAAAGGACTTTATTCTAAGTTTCGATGCGGATAAAGACGGCAAAAATTCATTAACCCATGACTTTTTTGCACAAATACACCGCAAAAAAGCATAATTGCCCCCATGGACAAGCTCAAAGCCTTCGACACCTTTGTCTCGGTTGCCACCAAGGGCAGCTTGACGGCCGCTGCCCGCGGCGAAGGCGTGGCCCCGGCCATCATTGGGCGCAGGCTGGACGCGCTGGAGGAGCACCTGGGCGTCAAGCTGCTGGTGCGCACCACGCGGCGCATCACCCTCACGCACGAGGGCAGCGCCTTTCTGGAAGATTGTCAGCGCCTACTCTCAGACGTGGCCAATGCCGAAGCCAGTGTCTCGGCTGGTGGCGTCAAGGCCAGTGGGCATTTGCGCATCACGGCCCCTGCGGGCTTTGGGCGGCGGCATGTGGCGCCGCTGGTGCCCAAGTTCCGCGAACTGCACCCCGATGTGACGATCTCGCTGAACCTGTCGGACCGCGTGGTGGACCTGGCGGGCGAAGGCTTTGATTGCGCGGTGCGCGTGGGCGATTTGCCCGACTCGTCTTTGGTCAGTGTGCGCATGGCCGACAACCGCCGCTTGTGCGTGGCCACACCAGCCTACTTGGCAAGGCGCGGCACACCGCAGCAACCTTCTGATTTGCTGCACCACGATTGCCTGACTTTGTCGAGCGACGCGTCGCAAACCCGGGGTTGGGCCTTTCGCACGGAGGGCGGCAGCAGCGAGGTGATCCATCTGCGCCCCGGCGGCCCCCTGGACTGCTCAGACGGTCAGGTGCTGCACGACTGGTGCCTGGCCGGTTACGGCATCGCCTGGCGCAGCACCTGGGAGGTCGAGGCCGAGATCCAGGCCGGCCAGCTGGTGGCGGTGCTGGAAGACTATGCCGCACCACCCAACGGGATCTTTGTGGTGTTTCCGCAGCGCAAGCATTTGCCTTTGCGGGTGCGCCTGTGGATCGACCACCTCAAGCAGCACTACGGCCAGACCGAATTCTGGCAACGCACGGGGCTTTGAACCCCATCAATGCCAAAGCCTGACGGGTGTCAGGCTTTGGGGTGCACAGCGTCGGTTCAGGTCAGGCGCCCAAACCGCCGGGCATCATTTCTTCAGGCATTCGGACATGAAGGCCTTGCGCTCATCGCCCTTTTTGCCCGCCGCTTCGACATTGCAGGTTTTCATCTTGCTTTGCTGCGTTTCTTTTTTGGCGCTCAAGCACTCCTTCATGAACGCCTTGCGCTCGTCGCCTTTTTTGCCATCGGCCTCTTTGTTGCAAGTGGCCATTTTGTTTTGCTGGGGTGTTTTTTCAGCGGGTGCCGGGTCTGCGGCCTGCGCCCAACCCGAAGCCAATGCCAAAACCAAAGCCAGAACTGTGAAACCGTTACGCATAAGAAACTCCCAAATGGTGAAGGTGAATGGTGGCGCGAAATGCACTTCAACGCCAAGCGCATTAGGGCATTTGGGCAGGCGATTTGTCCAGCGTGGGCTTGTAATCAACTGTAAATGAACACACACAGCCACCCGCCCATCCGTGCAGGTGCGGCCATGCCCCGTAAAATCCCACCCCATGCTTTCTGCCAAACAACATTTGCTCGCGGCCCTGGCCGCCGAGCTCGACAAACTCCAGCCCGGCGCCGGTAGCCGTGCTGCCTTTGAATCCCCCAAGGTCGCCGCCCACGGCGACCTGGCTTGCACAGCCGCCATGCAGCTGGCCAAGGCCCTCAAACAAAACCCCCGGCAACTGGGCGAATCGCTGCGCGCCGCCTTGCTGACCACCCCCGCCTTCGAGCGCTGGGTCGACGCCATCGAGCTGGCGGGCCCGGGCTTCATCAACATCCGCCTGAAAGACGCGGCCAAACAAGCCGTGGTGCACGAAGTGCTGCAAGCGGCCGAATCCTTTGGTGCGCAAGCGGCCAAAGCCGACAAGGTGCTGGTCGAATTCGTCTCGGCCAACCCCACAGGCCCTCTGCACGTGGGCCATGGCCGTCAAGCCGCTTTGGGCGACGCGATCTGCAACTTGCTGGCCACCCAAGGCCAGCAGGTCTACCGCGAGTTCTATTACAACGACGCGGGTGTGCAAATCGGCACCCTGGCCAACTCCACCCAGCTGCGCGCCAAAGGCTTCAAGCCAGGCGACGCCGAATGGCCAGAAGCCGCCTACAACGGCGACTACATCCAGGACATTGCCAACGACTTTTTGGCCAAGAAGACCGTCAAGTCCGATGACCGCGAATTCACCGGCAGTGGCGACGTCAACGATCTGGACGGCATGCGCCAATTCGCCGTGGCCTACCTGCGCCACGAGCAAGACCTGGACTTGAAGGCCTTCGACGTCAAGTTCGACAACTACTACCTCGAGTCCAGCCTTTACACCAGCGGCAAAGTCGACGCCGCCGTGCAAAAGCTCAAGGATGCGGGCAAGACCTACGAGCAAGACGGCGCGCTGTGGCTGAAATCCACCGACTACGGTGACGACAAGGACCGCGTCATGCGCAAGGGCGACGGCACCTACACCTACTTTGTGCCCGATGTGGCCTACCACATCACCAAGTGGGAACGCGGCTTTTCGCGCGTCGTGAACATCCAGGGCACCGACCACCACGGCACCATTGCCCGCGTGCGCGCAGGCCTGCAGGCGGCCAATGTGGGCATCCCCGAGGGCTACCCCGACTACGTGCTGCACACCATGGTGCGCGTGATGCGTGGGGGCGAAGAAGTGAAGATCTCCAAGCGCGCTGGCAGTTACGTCACGCTGCGCGACCTGATCGAATGGACCAGCAAGGACGCGGTGCGTTTCTTCTTGCTCAGCCGCAAGCCCGACACCGAATACATCTTCGACATCGACTTGGCGCTGGCGCAAAACAACGACAACCCGGTCTACTACGTGCAATACGCGCACGCCCGCATCTGCTCGGTGCTGGCGGCCTGGGGTGGCGACAAAGCCAGCCTGACGCATGCCGACCTGTCTGCTCTGCAAAGCCCGCAGGCCCATGCGCTGATGCTGGCCCTGGCCAAGTACCCCGAGATGCTGACCTCTGCGGCCAACGACTTCGCACCTCATGATGTGACCTTCTACCTGCGCGACCTGGCTTCGCTGTACCACAGCTACTACGACGCCGAACGCATTCTGGTGGACGACGAAGCCATCAAGAAAGCCCGTTTGGCGCTGGTGGCGGCTACCGCCCAAGTGCTGCAAAACGGCTTGAAAGTTCTGGGTGTGTCAGCACCCACCAAGATGTAAATGACCATGAAAAACTCTCAACGCGGCGGAACGTTCATGGGCGTCATCATCGGTCTGGTGGTGGGCTTGGGCCTGTCACTGGCTGTGGCCATTTATGTGACCAAGGTGCCCACACCGTTTTCCAACAAAAACCAGCCCCGCTCGTCCGAGCAAGACACGGCTGAGTCGCAAAAGAACAAGGACTGGAATCCGAACACGGTGCTCCAGACCAAGCCGGCAGCCGAACAGCCCCCTTCACCGATCCTGCCCAGCGCAGAAATGCAGCCCAAGCCGATCGACAAGGCTGCTGCGGCCCCAGCCGAGCCGGCCAAGCCCGATATCCGCCCGCCCGCCGTCTCGGCCGACCCGCTGGGTGACCTGGCCAAAGCCAAATCGGGCTTGTCCACACCGGCTGCCAACACCAACGCGGGCGACCCCTTTGACTACGTGATCCAGGTAGGCGCTTACCGCACCTCAGCCGATGCCGATGCCCAAAAAGCCAAACTGGCCCTCATGGGGCTGGACGCCAAGGTTTCTGAGCGGGATCAAGGCGGACGCACGGTTTACCGCGTACGCTTGGGCCCCTACGATGACAAAGCTGCCGCCGAAAAAGTGCGCACCCGCCTCGAAAGCAGCAGCATTGAAAACACCTTGGTGCGGGTACAGCGCTGAGCGCCCCACCCCGCCCAACACCCACTGAGGAGACCCCATGAAACGCCGTCTTTTTTCTGGCGCTTTGCTCGCCACTTCTGCTTGGCTGAGTCAATCCACGGCTTGGGCGCAAGCCTTGTTCAAAGCGGGCAAAGACTATTTGCCGCTGGAGCGCCCCGTGAGCACCGACGCCCCAGCGGGCAAGATCGAGCTGATCGAGTTCTTTTGGTACAGCTGCCCACACTGCAGTGCGTTTGAGCCCACATTTGCGCAATGGGTCAAAAACGCCCCCAAAGACGTGGTGGTGCGCCGCGTGCCTGTGGCTTTTCGCGACGACTTTGCACCGCAACAACGTTTGTTCTTTGCACTCGAAGCCATGAACCTGCTGGACAGCCTGCACGCCAAAGTGTTCACCGCCATCCATGCTGAAAAGCAGCCGCTCAACACCGAAGCGGCCATCCTGGACTGGGTGGCCAAGCAAGGCGTGGACAAAGCCAAGTTCAGCGAAACCTACAAATCGTTTGGCGTGGCCAGCAAACTCAAACGCGCCGTGCAACTGCAAAACGACTACAAGGTCGAAGGCGTGCCCTCCTTTGGCATTGCCGGTCGCTTTTACACCGATGGCTCGATCGCCGGCAGCATGGAGCGCGCCATCAAGGTGGCCGAATCGCTCATCGCACAAAGCCGAACACGCACTTGACCTCTGGCATGCACCCATTCGGTGCCAAAGCCCGCCCAGGCCTCGCCTGCGCGGGCTTTTTTGTGTCCAAGCTGCGGTATCGGTGTCGATATGCAGACGCTTGCGCCTACAATCAAAAAGCTTCGAACAGCAAGATTCATGCCTTTTAAAACTTTTCTCCACTTGATCGCCGGTGCCGCCCTGAGCTGGGGCCTGCTCTGTTCGCCCGTGCACGCCGAAAAAGCCGACAAAGACAAGCCCATGAACATCGAGGCGGACAAGATGCGCCACGACGAAGGTCTGAAACTGACCCAATTCAACGGCAATGTGGTCGCGGTCAAAGGCACCCTGGTCATACGCGCCGACCGCATGGAAGTACAAGAAGACGGCAAAGGCCAGCAATTGGCGCAATTTTGGGCCGCCCCCAAACAGCGGGTGTTCTTTCGCCAAAAGCGTGAAGGCGTCGACGAATACACCGAGGGCGAGGCTGAGACCGCCATCTACGACAAACAAGCCGATCAAATGACGCTGGTGCAGCGCGCTGAAGGCCGCATCTTGCGCGGCACCGAAGTGGCCAACCGTGTGACGGGCGAGAAAATCGTCTTCAACAACACCACCGAGGTGATGACCGTGGATGGCCAAGCCAAAGGTCAGGCCGCCAACGGACGTGGCGAGCGCGTGCGTGCCGTGATCACCCCCCGCAAAGAGGGCACAGACACGGCACCAGGCTCGACACCGGCGCTGCGCACCAGCCCCTCTTTGGGCGAAAGCAAAAAACCATGAGCGACACCCCCACCAGCTGCCTGGAAGCGCGACACCTGAAAAAAGCCTACGGCAGCCGCAAAGTCGTGCACGACGTGTCGATGAAAGTGTCCAAAGGCGAAGTGGTCGGCTTGCTCGGCCCCAACGGTGCGGGCAAGACCACCTCGTTTTACATGATCGTGGGCCTGGTGCGCGCCGATGGCGGCCAGATCCTGATCGACGGCGAAGACGTGACCCGCATGCCCATCCACAAACGTGCACGCATGGGCTTGTCGTACCTGCCGCAAGAAGCCTCCATCTTTCGCAAGCTGTCGGTGGCCGAGAATGTGCGTGCCATTTTGGAGCTGCACACCGACGCGCAAGGACGCCCGCTCGGCAGTGCCGAGATTGAACACAAGCTGGACGCTTTGCTGGCCGATTTGCGGGTCGACCACCTGCGCGACTCACCGGCTGTGGCCTTGTCGGGCGGCGAGCGCCGCCGCGTGGAGATTGCCCGTGCGCTGGCCACCGACCCGCGCTTCATCTTGCTGGACGAGCCGTTCGCCGGCATCGACCCGATCGCCGTAATCGAGATCCAGCGCATCATCGCCTTCCTCAAGCAGCGCGGCATTGGCGTGCTGATCACCGACCACAACGTGCGCGAAACGCTGGGCATTTGCGACCACGCTTTCATCATCAGCGACGGTCATGTGCTGGCCCAAGGCACCCCCGAAGAGATCGTGGCCAACGCCGATGTGCGGCGCGTCTATCTGGGCGAACACTTCCGAATGTGATGCGCCCTGAAGTGAATGCCGACATGCGAGTCGCCGTATGAAACCCGGTCTGTCGCTGCGCATGTCGCAGCACCTGGCGCTCACGCCCCAGTTGCAACAATCGATCCGCCTGCTCCAGCTGTCCACGCTGGAGCTGTCGCAGGAAGTCGAGCAAATGCTCGACGAAAACCCGTTCCTGGAACGCAACGATGAAGAGGCCCCGCAAGAGGCCTTTGGCCTGGACCAGGCCGACAGCCACGTGAGCCTGGGCGACCGGGTGAGCGAAAGCGCCAGCGAATCGGGCCACGACGATGGCCCCAGCGAAGTCACCGGCGAAGCCGTGACCGATGTCGCCGAAAGCTGGGACGGCGACGGCAGCGTCGAGATGCGCCCTGACGACAGCGAATGGGGCGGCGATGCCGGATCGCGCCAAAACAAGGGTGAAGACACCGCCGACGCCACCGAGCTGGCCCGCAGCACGGGCTCGCTCACCGACTTCTTGCACCGCCAGGCCCTGTCGCTGCGCCTGTCCGAAATCGACCGCGCCGCCCTGCGCTTTTTGATCGAGTCCCTCAACGACGACGGCTACCTGACCGACACCCTGCCCGAGCTCGCCGCGAGTCTGGCGGGCAGCGAGGACTACGAACAGCTGGACGAACTGGTGCACCGCTTCACCGTGGCGCTGGGCTTGCTGCAATCGCTCGAACCCGTGGGCGTGGGTGCCCGCGACCTCGCCGAGTGCCTGCGCATCCAAATCAAGGCCTTGCTGCAAGACGCGCCCAACGACGCCATCATGCAAGCCGCACTCAAGGTCTGTGGCCAGCCCATGGAGCTTTTGGCCAAGCGCGACTTCAAACGCCTGGCCGGGCTGACCGGCGAAAGCGAAGCGCTGATCAAAGCGGCCATCCCCTTCATTGCGCGGCTCGAACCCAAGCCGGGCCGCCCCTTTGTGCAGGCCGAGCAAAACATCATCGTGCCCGATGTGATCGTGACCAACCTGCGCAAGACCGGCGCGCCCAAATTCCGCATCCAGCTCAACCCCGACGTGATGCCCAAGCTGCGCGTGCACGACATCTATGCCAACGCCCTGCGCGGCGGCAAGGGCGAGTCGCACGCAGGCCTGCAGCAGCGCCTGCAAGAAGCGCGCTGGTTCATCAAGAACATCCAGCAGCGCTTTGACACCATCTTGCGCGTGTCCTCCGCCATCGTGGAGCGGCAGAAAAACTTCCTCACGCACGGCGAGCTGGCCATGCGCCCGCTGGTGCTGCGCGAGATCGCCGACGAGCTGGGCATGCACGAGTCCACCATCAGCCGCGTGACCACGGCCAAATACATGTCCACGCCGCAAGGCACGTTTGAGCTGAAGTACTTTTTTGGCTCGGGCCTGGGCACCGACAGCGGCAGCGCCGCGTCCAGCACCGCCGTGCGGGCGCTCATCAAGCAATTTGTCGCTGCCGAAAAACCTGCCAAGCCGCTGTCGGACAACCAGATTTCCGAGATGCTGAAAGAGCAAGGCATCGACTGCGCCCGCCGCACGGTGGCCAAGTACCGCGAAGCCCTGAAGATCGCGCCCGCCAACCTGCGCAAAACCCTTTGAGAGTATTTGAGTGAATTCATTGAACCTGTTCATGCCTTGCGCCGCAGGCGTTGAGGGCTTTTTGGCCGACGAGGTGCACGCCATCACGGGCCTCACGGGCCACGACCTGATGACCGGACGCGGCGGCGTGATGGCCCGCGCCTCCTGGCGCGACGCCATGCGCATCAACCTGCACAGCCGCCTGACCCAGCGCGTGCTGGTGCAGCTGTCGGTCACCGACTACCGCAACGAAAACGACCTGTACAACGCCGCCAGCGAAGTGGCCTGGGAAATCTGGTTCACGCCCAAACAGACCTTCAAGATCGACATCACCGCGCAGCACAGCCCGCTGAACAGCCTGAACTTTGCCGCGCTCAAAATCAAGGACGCGGTGGCCGACCGCTTTCGCGCCAAGCGCGGCGAGCGCCCCAGCGTCGACACCAGCTGGCCCGATGTGCGCATCTACGCGCACGTGACACCCGAAACCCTCAACCTGTACATCGACACCTCGGGCGAGCCTTTGTTCAAGCGCGGCTGGCGCACCGACAAGGGCGACGCGCCGCTGAAAGAAACCCTGGCCGCCGCCATGATCGCGGCCAGCGGCTGGGACGCCACCGTGCCCTTGTACGACCCCTGCTGCGGCAGCGGCACCATCCCGATCGAAGCGGCGCAAATCGCCTGCGGCATCGCGCCCGGTTTGCAGCGGCGGTTTGGTTTCGAGAAACTGCTGCCCTTCCAGAACCACGTCTGGCAAGGCCTGATCGAAGAAGCCCGCGACCTGGAGCACGAACCCACCGCGCCAATTTTTGGCAGCGACGTGGCCTTCCGCATGGTCGACTTTGCCGAGCGCAACGCCGAACGCGCTGGCGTCTCGGGCGTGGTCGAGTTCCGTGGCGGCGACGCGCTGCAACGCATGCCGCCTAGCGAAACGCCCGGCGTGATGCTGCTCAACCCGCCCTATGGCGAGCGCATTGCCGCCGCCGGTGTGGCCGGGCGTGGGCGCGACAGCTTCCAGCCAGGGGCCCTGGCCAGCGCGCGTGCTGCGGAGCAAAGCCACCACCGCGAAACCGCCCAGACCGACGACGGCGGCGACTTCTTTGCCCAACTGGCCAGCCACTGGAAGAAAAACTACAGCGGCTGGAGCGCCTGGATGCTCACGCCCGACCTGAAGCTGCCCAGCAAAATGCGCCTGAAAGAATCGCGCCGCGTGCCCATGTGGAACGGCCCCATCGAATGCCGCCTGTTCCGCTTTGACATGGTCAAAGGCAGCTTGAAGCGAGGCGCCAGCGAGACCCCTGCCGCATGAAGCGCGTGCTGGACACCAACATCGTGCTCGACCTGTGGGTCTTTGACGAACCCAAGGCCGAAGCCCTGCGCACCAGCGTGGAGAGCGGCAGCACGCAGTGGCTGGCCACCGCCGCCATGCGCGAAGAGCTGGCCCGCGTGCTGGCCTACCCGCAAATCGCCAAACGCCTGACGCACCGCGAACTGCCTGCCAGCGCCGTGCTCGGCCACTTTGACCGCTGGGCCCAATTGCAGCCCGACGCGCCCAAAGCCGAATACGCCTGCAAAGACCCGGACGACCAAAAATTCATCGACCTGGCCGTGGCCCACACCGCCAGCTTGCACAGCAAAGACGCGCAGGTGCTGTGCATGCGCAAACGGCTCGAGCGCTGCGGCGTGGCGCTCAACCCTACAATCCTCGCCTGATCACCGGAACACCCCATGAACACCACCGCTGGCTTGCAAGCCGAAGACTTCGACACCCTGGACAACATCCTCGACGACCTGCGCGAGCGTTTTGAAGAAACGCCGCAATGGGAGTTCTGCGAAGGCTTCATGGCCGCCATGGTCTGCTGCCGCCGCCCCATCCCTGAAGGCGAATGGCTGCCCATGCTGCTGGGCGTGGACGAAGGCGAAGAAGGCGGCAGCTTTGCCGACGATGCCCAGCGCCAGCAATTTCTGGCCTTGTGGCAACGCCGCTTTGACGAGATCCAGCTGTCGCTCGACACCCCCGTGGAAGCACTGGACGACGACAAGGCCTACGCCCCCGAAGTGATGGACGTGCGCGGTGCGATCGCCACGCTGCCCGAAGAAGAACGCGCCGAAATCGACGACAACGAAATCCCCGCCTTTGCGCAAGTCTGGGCACTGGGCTTCATGTTCGCGGTCGAAAACTGGTCCGACGAATGGGCCGCCCCCAAAGACAAAGACGCCGCCAAGTGGCACGACCTGTCGCTCGAAGCCATCGTGGCCCTGACCGAAGACGACGCCGACACCCCCACCTTGTCCGCCCTGTCCGAAGACGGCCCCCCCAGCGTGAGCGAAAACCGCCTCAACGCCTACGGCGAAGCCCTGTGGGCCGTGTACGACCTGCGCGAAATCTGGCGCAACATCGGCCCCCGCGTGGAACAAGTCATCAAAGCCGCCACCCCCGGCCGCAACGACCCTTGCTCGTGCGGCAGCGGCAAGAAATACAAAAAGTGCTGCGGCGCCTGAACTGGATCACCACGTCGCTTCGCTCGCGATGACGACATAAGCGTCATCGCGAGCGAAGCGCGGCAATCCAGCCCCCTCTTGTCCTTGCGAGCGAAGCGCGGCAATCCAGCCGTAAAGGGGATGGATCCCGGGTCAAGCCCGGCATGACCGAAGGGAAATGGATCCCGGGTCAGGCCCGGGATGACGGAAAGAGCGCTGTCACCCCCAGCCCATCCAATTTCACCCCGCGCCCCCAATGTCACCCCGGGCGAAGACCCGGGGTCCATCTGCAGCTGCATGGATGCCGGATCAAGTCCGGTATGACAAAGGGGCGTAGATACCGGGTCAAACCCGGCGTGACGAAGGGCGATGGGTAACGGTCAAGCATGTCCAGTGTGCCGCCTGATGACTTGTTTTGATATGGATTGCTGCGGCTCCTGGATCGCCACGTCGCTTCGCTCCTCGCGATGACGGAATGGGGGTCGCCAGGACCGCCTAGGAAGGGATCAGTGACGTCCGCACCGCTCAAATTTACAAGTCCTGATATTTGATTAATCGAATAAATCAAAAATAACATTTTGATTGTTTACAAAAACGAGATCGGTTGAAGAAATACAGGACATCGGCGGCGACACCATGAAGTTTTTTATCCAGCTGCCTGCATCGGTATTGCTGATTTTTTTGTGGCCCCAATGGCTCCATGCACAAAGTCTGCATCAGCTCATTGCGGCCAGCCTCGAAAGTCACCCCAGCATCCGGGCACAACAAGCTCAACTGCAGGCCAGCGAATCAGAGATCACGCTGGCACAGCAACAGTTTTTGCCCACCTTCTCACTGAGCTGGGAAAAAGCACAAAGCAACAGCCCCATGGACAGCGCCTACGCCAGCGGTCGCCCGGTGGCTTTGGCGCGCTTGCAGCAACCGCTGTGGACCGGCGGTCGCCTCACAGCGAGCCTGGACAAAGCGCGTGCACAAAACAGACTGGCCATGGCCCAACTTGGCGAAGCGCAATGGCAACTGAGCTTGCGCGTCGTTCAAGCCTATGGAGAGTGGTGGGCCGCCCAACAAAAAACCCAGGCACTGAACGACAGCCTGGCCGTTCACGCCGAGCTCAAGCGGCAAATCAGCCACCGTGCCCAAGAAGGCGCCTCCGCGCAAGGCGAAGTGACCCTCAGCACAGCACGGCTGGAACAAACCCGTGCCGAGCTGCAAAACACGCGCATGCAAACCGCAGTGGCTTTGGCCAAACTGCAGCAACTGAGCCACCAGCCACTGGAGACTCAACATCTGCAAAGCAGCACCACGCCGCCGCCCGCCATCAACACCCAGGCCGAAGACGCGCTGTATGCGCAAGCGGTCAACCATGCCCCCACACTGCAACGCCTGCAAGCACAACAAGCCATTCTGAGCCACGAGCGGGAAGAAAAAGAAGCTGCACGCTGGCCCGAGGTTTATGTGCGCGCAGAACACCAATCGGGCAGCCCCTACACCACCCAACCGTTCTCCACCAACCGCATGTTCGTCGGTTTGAGCGCCTCCACAGGCGCGGGTCTGAGCCTGATCCAGCAAATGGAAATCCTGCAGCAACGGGAAAAGGCCCTCGAAGCCGACATCGCCGCCGCACACCTGAGCCTGCAAGAACAAATCAGCACCGATGTGCAATGGCTGCGCACCAGCCAGGATCGCCTGGCCAGTCTGGCAGCGCATGCGCAAGCGAACCAGGCCATCAACGAAGCCTATGCCCGGCAATTCAATGCAGGCCGCAAAACCTGGATCGACGTGATGAATGCAGCACGCGAATTGACCCAGGCACACCTCCAGCTGTCCGACGCACAAGCCACCGCCCTGACCAGTGCCTGGCGATTGCACATCTTCACGCAAGGCCTGGCACACCTGTCGCACACGCCCTGAGAGACCGGCCCCTACACACATGATCACACTGTTCCCCGCACTGCTGCGCCTGGCACAACGACAAGGCCAATTCCTCGACAAAAACGCGGTCCTGGTCACCATGACCGACAGCGCCCAAAAGCAAACCGACCCACACAAGCAACTGCAAGCGTTTGCCCAACACTGGCCGTCATTGCACTTGCTGTGGCCGCAGCCACGCCAGGTCGACCCCACATGCCTGCCCTGCCTGGTGCATCGCCCGCAAACCGGCTGGGCCGTCTTGCACAGCCAAGCCGCCCAAGGCCAATGGGTGCTGGAGAGCTGGAGCACAGCCCAATCGGGTTGGCAAGAAATCACACTGCCCACGCTCGACGACGTGCTGGTGGCGCAACTGCGTTTTGAAAAATCCAACGACGCCAGCCCCGTTGTGGCGCAAATCAAAAGAGCCCTGGGCACACGCCGCAAAGAACTGCTCGAAGCCCTCGCCGGCAGCGTGATGATCAACCTCGTCGCCCTGGCCGCATCGATGTACAGCATGCAGGTGTACGACCGCGTCATCCCCACCTCAGCCAGCCAAACGCTGTGGGTCTTGACGCTGGGCGTGATCGGCGCCACCGGCTTTGAACTGTTGGCCAAATGGACGCGCTCGCGGCTGTACGAAAACGTGGTCGACCACGTTGACCAACACCTGGCACGCGCCGTCTATGCCAAGTTCCTGGCCATTCGGCTTGACCAAATGCCCCGCAAAGTCGGCGCCTTGGCCTCCCAGCTCAGAGGCTACGAAACCATCCGCCAGTTTCTGACCGCCAGCGCCACCCAATGGCTGGTGGAAATCCCCTTCGCCCTGGTGTTCACCGGCATCGTGGTCATGTTGGGTGGCGCGCTGGCAGCGATCCCGCTCGCGTTCCTGGCCGCATCGGTGGCGCTGGGCCTGTGGTCACACCGCCGCATCGAACAACTGGGCGTGCAGGCACAACAAGCCAGCCACCGCAAAACAGGCCTGCTGGTGGAAGCCATCGAAGGCGCCGAGACCATCAAATCCGGGCAAAGCGGCTGGCGCATGCTGACCCGCTGGATGCAAAACGTGGACCAAGCCCGGGTCGAAGAAAACCAGATGCGGCAACTTGGCGAACACAACCAATACCTGATCGCCGCCATGCAGCAACTGTCTTATGTGCTCATGGTGGCCATGGGTGCGCTGTGGGTCTCGCACGGCGAAATGACCATGGGCGCACTGATCGCCTGCACCATTTTGTCGGGCCGCATCCTCACCCCCGTCAGCCAACTGCCCAGCCAGATCACACAATGGGCGCACGCCAAAGCCGCACTCAAATCGCTGGAACAGCTGTGGGCCCTGCAAGACGACCACCACGGCATCGACCACCCGATTGTGCTGAGCAACGTGCGAGGCGACTAGCCGCCGGTTTTGGGGGCGCCACGGAATTCGATGTGACCTTGGTCTTTGAGTTGTTTGAGCCAGCGTTCGATGGTTCGCTGCGGTTTGTCACTTCGCGCAACAAGTGCTGCTGTGTTCAAGCCGGGAGACTCAGCAACGATCAGGCGCAAGGCTTCTGGACTATTTACTCCGCCACTTACTCCGCCACTTACTCCGCCACTTACTCCCTCATTGACTACGACATACCCTGCCTCATCGGATACGGCCAGGGGTGATTCAGCCTTGAGTGAAAACGTGGCCATGACGCCGCCAAACTTTTCGGCGATGTCGAACTGGACTTCCGGGTAGTCCTGCAGGGCTTTGCGGATGCGGATGAAGCCGCTGCCGTATTTTTCGATGGCGTTGACGAGGTAGAAGCCTTCGGCCACCAGTTTGTTACGCAGGCTGGAGCGGTAGCTGTCGGCCTGGACTTCGGCCACGGTCAGGCCACCATAAAAGGTACCTGGGCTGAAGATGGTGATCTGGTCGTCAAAGATTTTGATTTGGATGTCGCTGGGGTCGGTGTAGCTGCGGTGCACCACGGCGTTGAGCAACGCTTCGCGCATGGCGGGCAGCGGGTAGGCAAAACGCTCTTTGCGCTGGATGCTGCCGTCAAACTCAAATGCCACACTGATGTGCGAGACGATGAATTTCATCGCCTGCTCGACCACTTCAAACAGGGTGTCGGTGAATTGGCGGTCGTCAATGATCAGGCTGGGCGTTTTGAAGCGGCCGATGTGGACGTTGTGCCGCAGGGGCTCTTGCGCAAACAACAGCATGGCGG
The DNA here is from genome assembly GCF_030158565.1 of Limnohabitans sp. Taxonomy (GTDB): domain Bacteria; phylum Pseudomonadota; class Gammaproteobacteria; order Burkholderiales; family Burkholderiaceae_C; genus Limnohabitans_A. The sequence continues at coordinate 24,092 of NZ_JAOASQ010000024.1, forward strand.
CCCAGGTGGGCTGGCCATTTTTCAGGTAGTTGAGCTTTTCCAGTGCAGCGTGGGGGTTGGTTTCGTCGAGTTCAAATCGTCCGTGCTGGTTGACAAGCCGAATGAAGCGACGGATTTTTTCTGATGAGAGTTGTTCTGCTCGGTGGCCTTGGGCCTCGTAAGCATCCCACGAGAGTTGCAGGGCCTGCATGTAGAGGTCGGCGATTTCACCGGTGTTCAGCGCGTGGTTGGAGCTGGCGATGCGTTTGTAATAACGCCCGCGTGTGTTGACCGGCTTGATCGGGTATTCGGCAATGCTGATTTCGACGATGGTTTTGCCGTCAAGGCTGTGGGCCTGGATGTCGGGGATCAACGTCGGGCTGGTGGCGTCTTTGATTTTGCCCAGCCATTCGTTGAGGCTTTCTTTGCCAAGCGTGGCACCTTGCACGGTGCCCCGGTCTGTCACGCCCACGAGCACGCGGCCGCCCTTGGCGTTGGCAAACGCCACCAGGGTTTCGATGCAGGCTTTGTCAAACGAGGTTTTGAATTCCTGCGTTTGGGTTTCGCCTGACTCGATCCAGTGATGGAGGGGGTTTGGGGGCATGTGTTGGGGGTGGATTGCGGCGACGTGGACTGGATCCCGGGTCAAGCCCGGGATGACGACTTGCGGCCCGGGATGACGGGTCAGGGGGGCAATGACGATGGGGCTGCTTGGGCTGGATTGCCACGTCGCTTCGCTCCTCGCAATGACGGGTCTGGACGTTACTTCAGGGTTTTGAGGGCGGCGGCGCCTATGCCGAATTGGTAGAGGATGGCGGTCCAGTCTTTGGCGCCTTGGATGAATTGGGTGTAGGCGCTGCGGCGGTCGACGACTTCGGGGATGAAGATGGAGTCGCCCGGTTGCAGGCGGGTGTTCATGAAGCTCATGTTGCCAAAGCCCACCCAGCTGCGTTGGGCGCGGTTGGACAGGACGGTGCCGTCGCCACGGATGAGCATGGCGGCTTCGAGGTCGGCTTCGCGGGTGGGGCCGGCTTTATCGATGTAGTCGGCCACTGTGCCGTTGCTGCGGTGGATGAAAGAGTTCTCGGCCAACACAGCGCCAAACACGGCCACAAAGCTGGGCTTGCTGGGCACGGTGATGCTGTCGCCGTCTTGCAGGGTCAGGGCGGGCAGCTCGGGGCGGTCGGCGTCCATCTCCAGGGCGATGCGGCCACTGGCCTTGAGGTTGCGCAGGCGCTCGAGCATCATGCGTTGGCCTGCGGCTTGGGCTTGGGAGTTGCTGATGCTGTCTTTGTCGTAGACGTTTTGCACCGTGGTGGCGGCTTGGGCCTGCACTTGGGCTTCCATGCGGCGGATGGCTTGGTTGAGGTTTTCTTGCTGCTGCACCCGTGTGGATTCGCGACTGAAAACGGTGCCATACAGATAGGCATCGCGGCTCAGGCCACCTGCGCGTTGCACCAGTTGGGGCAGTGTTTCGCCGGGGCTGACTTGGTAGATGCCGGGCACTTTGACTTCGCCGCCCAGGCGCACAAACTGGGTGCGCTTTTCCAGTGGCACGGGGATGTCGTCCACGCCAAAGATGGTGACCACGTCACCGGGCATGAGCTCGATGTTGTTGGCGGGGTCTTTGTCTTTGATGGCCTTGCCCAGGTTGAAGGGGATCAAGGTGGTTTTGACGGCTTGGGGGTCCAGGCGTTCGATGGAGGCGTAGTCCCAGTTGATTTCGGTCAGCTGGCTTTTGACGTCGTTCACAACTCGTTCAGGCTACCGCAGTGCCCGGTGGTTGCGCTGAACCAGAAATGGGCACAAAAACAGCGCCTTGCATGGCGCTGTGAAGTGGCCGAATTCTACTGGTTAACATGTAATTAGAATCGTCTTTTTATAATTCTTACGATTAAATAAACAGTGTATTTGTGATTATCTGATTAACGTTTTTTACATATGTGTTACTTTTGACGTTTGCAACGTTTTTATTATTAATTTTGTGATTTTTGAGGCGTGCCGGTAAGCTTGCCAGCGCCCTCAAAAACATGGATCCCGGGTCAAGCCCGGGATGACATTTACTGGCGCACGTGGTGACGTTAGGCAGCTGTCACCCCGCACAACAACTGTCACCCCGGACTTGATCCGGGGTCCACTTCATAGCCCTTGCGCAGCACAAATGTCACCCCGGCCCCCGAGCCGGGGTCCACGCCCTCTCCCGCGCAGCGCACACCTCACAAGATCCCGTCGTACAAATCATCCCAAGCCGGATTGGTCTTTTCGATCAGCTCGATCTTCCATTCACGACGCCAGCGCTTGAGGCGTTTTTCGTGGGTGATGGCTTCTTCGATGCTGTCGGTTTGATCGAACCAGACCAGCCGCGTCACGTTGTATTGCGACGTGAAACCCTCAATGAGTTTTTCGCGGTGCTCATGAATGCGCCGCACCAGGTTGTTGGTCACGCCCACATAAAGCGTGCCGTGGCGCTGGCTGGCGAGGATGTAGACAAAGTAAGCCATGCCCAAGGCTAAAAGCCACCACCACTTTTGTCATGCCTTTTGACAAACTCAAACGTGAGCGTTTGTAACGGCCACGGGCTTGCGATGTGGTTTGAACTTGAGAAGTGGTTTGAACTTGAGAAGTGGTTGGAGGCTTGTCACCCCGCACAACAACTGTCACCCCGGACTTGATCCGGGGTCCACTTTTTAGCCCTCGCGAAGCGCACTCGAAGTCATGGATCCCGGGTCAAGCCCGGGATGACATTTAAAAGTGCCCGGGATGACATTTACTGGTGCACGGGATGACATTTACTGGCGCACGGGATGACATTTACTGGCGCACGGGATGACGTTAGGGAGTTGTCACCCCGGACTTGATCCGGGGTCTATCTTTTAAACCTCGAGCGGCTGATTCAAGTGCTTTGCACAGACAAGCGCACGTGCTTGCCTGTTCTGGCCAGCATATCCACCAGGGCGTCGATGGTGAACTTCACCGTTTTTTTATGGATGACATCCGAGACACGGGGACGCGTCACACCCAGAATCTGTGCGGCCTGCACTTGCTTTAATTGATTCTGGTCGATCCACAAAGACAACTCACTCATCAACGCTTCCTTGATGGCCAGCTTTTCTGAAATGATCCGCTTGGATTGCAATTGCAATGCTCTGGCCTGGTCAGGTTCAAAACCCAGATCGGCAAAAACATTACCACCTGCCGGTGTTTTATGTGCGGAACCGACGGCTGAGGTCATTGCAATTTCCTTTCTTGAATGACCGCCTTGTATCGTGCGGTCGCTATATCTTTGTCGTGCTAGCTGGTCGTGCTGGTTTTCTTCTTGAAGCAGTGCAGCACATAAACAGCCTCCGGGAACTTGGCCACATACATGACCCTGAACCAGCCATCATCCAAGTTGATGCGTATCTCTTTGGTGCCCGCGCCAACGGCGTCAAATGGCTTCCAGTCATCGGGCTCTAACCCTGCTTGAACTTGACTGAGTTGATGCCCTGCTTCTTTGCGGGCGTCTACGCTGAAAACTGCATCATCTTTGATGTCCTTGAGCGAAGACCCCCGCCAATCAATTGGCTTGTTCATTTTTGTCTCCCTGAGCGCGGTCTGAATTGTATCAAAACTTGTACAAAACTGAAAAGGGAGTCATGGATCCCGGGTCAAGCCCGGGATGACAGTCAATGGCGCCCGAGATGACATTTACTGGCGCACGGGATGACATAAGGAAGTTGTCACCCCGGCCCCCGAGCCGGGGTCCACTTCACAGCCCTTGCGAAGCGCACTTCCTCAGCCCTTGCGAAGCACATTTGTCACCCCGGACTTGATCCGGGGTCCACTCTTTAGCCCTCGCGAAGCGCACTCGAAGTCATGGATCCCGGGTCAAGCCCGGGATGACATTTAAAAGTGCCCGAGATGACATTTACTGGCGCACGGGATGACATTTAAAAGTGCCCGGGATGACGTTAAACATTGAAGACGGGGGGGCTTGCGCTGAGCCCCTTCCAGTCGGGGGGGTTAATCGACCTTGGCGCCAGAGACTTTGACAACTTCGGCCCACTTCTTGTGCTCGCTCTCGATGAGCGCTGCAAATTGAGCAGGTGTGTTGCCGCTGGGAATGGCGCCCAAGGTGGCCAGGCGCTCTTTCAAGGCGGGGCTGGCCAGGGACTTGGCCACTTCTTGCTGGATGCGGGAGACCACATCGGGCGGTGTGCCTGCGGGGGCCAACAGGCCGAACCAGCTGCTGGCTTCAAAACCTTTGAGGCCAGCTGCTTCTTCGATGGTGGGCAGCTCGGGCATGGCCGCAGAGCGTTGCGCGCTGGTCACGGCCAGGGCCTTGAGTTTGCCGCCTTTGATCAGCGGGATGGCGGAGGGCAGGTTGTCAAACATCACGTCCATGTTGCCGCCCGACAAGTCCAGCAGGGCGGGACCCGAACCCCGATAGGGAATGTGGGCCATGAAAATACCGGTCTTGGACTTGAACAATTCGCCCGCCAGGTGAATGGAGGTGCCATTGCCACTGGAGGCCATGTTGAGCTTGCCGGGGTTGGCTTTGGCGTATTTGACGAAGTCGTTGACGTTGTTGATCTTGTTGGCGACGGCTTTTTCGGCATTGATCACCATCACGTTGGGCACACCCGCGACGAGCGTGATGGGCGCGAAGTCCTTGAAGGGGTCGTAGGGCAGCTTGGCATACAAGGCGCGGTTGATGCCGTGCGTGCCCACGGTGCCCATGAGCAGGGTGTAGCCGTCGCCTGCCGACTTGGCCACGATTTCGGCGCCCAGGTTGCCGCCTGCGCCGCCTTTGTTCTCGATCACGAACTGTTGGCCAAAGGCTTTGGACAGGTCAGGGGCGATGGCTCGGGCCAGGATGTCGGTGGTGCCACCGGGCGCAAAGGGCACCACGATCTTGACGGGTTTGGTGGGCCAGGTGGTCTGGGCAGATGCCGTGAAGCTGCCAAGCGACAAGGCCAGTGCGGCAACAGCGCTCAAGACGGTGCGGCGATTGAGGGGGTGCATGCTTGACTCCATTTGTTGATTTAATGGGTCACATGATGCCATGCGACTGGCCAAAAGCATGTCACCCGTGCAATCAAGCGCATCAGGGATTGCGAGCATGCTCGCCGCCTCAAAAGACTTCTTTTGTAGACTCTACAATGGAAAGCCTCAAATCTTCTAACGCCATCTGTTGCCCCGGAGCTTGCACACATGACCCTCTTTGACTCACCGATCGACCTGGCTCAGGATTTGATGGAGGATGTGCGCAGCTTGGGTCTGGTTAGCCAGGACGCCACCACCCTGAAGGCTTTTTCGCACCGGGTCCTGGCCAGTGCGAAGACCCTGGATGCCCAGGTACAGATCGACAAATACAACGGCAACGAGTTTCTGAGTCTGATCAGCCGGCTCAACCAAGCCGTCGCGCCTTACCTGGAGCAGCAGGCCAAGCCGACGGACAAGCTGGGCCCGATTCACATTTGGGTGATCGACGAAGCCGAGCGACTTTCGGCGGAGCAACAATCGATCATTTTCCGACTGATTGAGTTGTTCCCTGCCCTGCCCTTCCGGGTGATCTGGCTGAGCAATCGCCCACTGCAAGCGTGGGAAGACCATGCCAACAGCGAAAGCCTCTTGCTGGATCTGGATGCAACGCCTCTGCAGGGTGCCGCAGCCGATGCGCCCAACATGACGCCAGACCCCCTGGACGATGCACTCACTGAGACCCGCGACATGCCTCAGGCCGCCAGCGCGGCGATGCATTGGCCGGCATATGGCACAGGTCAGAACATGAAGGTCGCTGCAGGTTTGGCGGGGGCCGTTGTTTTGGCCGCACTGGCTTGGTGGTCGACATCCACCCCTGCACCGTCAGGACCGGACACCCGCGCCCCTGAACAGGCTGCGGCAAGTGCGGCATCTGAGAGCGCCGCTGCACCTGCTGCCGTGGCGGCCAGTGAGGCCGCTGCCCTTGCAGCACCCGCCGGCCCCAAGGCTGCTGCGCCGGAAGTGGCCAAGCCAGAGGCTCCTCAAAAGGCCAGCGCAGCGCCCCAAGCCGTACCGGCCCCAATGGCCGCGCCCACGGCTGTCCGCAAGGCCCTGCCCGAAGTGGCACGCACAGGCGGCCGCTGGCTCAAGGCACTGCCCGCCGACACGCTGGTGGTTGAGCACGGCACGTTCAGCAGCGCAGAGCAGGCCCAAAAACTCAAGGCCAAATACAAGGAGCTGGGCACGGCACGCATCATTGCCGTGCGCAAAGCACCCAACGCAGACGAATGGCAATACAGCGTGGTGACGGGTCCGTTCCGCTCGGAAGATCGGGCCAAGACCTATGTGTCGCGGCTGGACTGGAAGTCGAGCACGCGCATCCGGGCCACCGACAAACTCAAGCCACTGGTGGCCTCCGCGCCCTGAAGGCATTGAGGCAAAATGGACCGGCGCTTCAGCGGCGCCGTCCATTCAACCCGGGTCAGCCACTTGTTGTCGTTTGACCTGAAGCCTTCACCATGCTGAAACTCCCCTCTTGGTCCACACGCGGCCTGCGCCCCATCGGCGTGTTCACCGACATCGACGACACCCTGACCACCGAAGGCGCCATCACGCCCAATGCCTTGCAGGCTCTGGCCGACCTGAAAGCCGCTGGCTTGCAGGTGGTGCCGATCACCGGTCGCCCGGTGGGCTGGAGCGCGCCTTTTGTGAACCGCTGGCCGGTGGACGCGATCGTGGCCGAAAACGGCGCGGTGGGTTTGCTTGCCACCCCGGCGCATGGGCTGCGCAAGATTTACCAGCAAGACGCCGCCACACGTGAGCGCAACTTGGCGCGCATGCAGGCTGTTGGCCAACGCGTGCTGCGCGAGGTGCCCGGTGCACAGTTGTCGCAAGACCATGCGGGCCGCGAGACCGACATCGCCATCGACCACAGCGAGTTCAGCCACCTGCCGCAAAGCGCCATCGACGCGGTGGTGCAGATCATGCGCAGCGAAGGCATGAGCGCCACCGTGAGCAGCATCCACATCAACGGCTGGTTTGGCGAGCACAGCAAGCTTTCGGGCGCACGCTGGATCGTGCGCGAACTATGGGGCCGCGATCTGGACACCGAGATCGAGCGCTGGGTTTATGTGGGAGACTCCACCAATGACCAAGTGATGTTTGAACGCTTCCCGCACAGCGTGGGCGTGGCCAACATCCGGCGCTTTGAAGCGCAGCTGACACACCCTCCCCGCTACATCACCACCGGTGAACGTGGTGCGGGCTTTGCCGAATTGGCACAACACCTGCTGAACGGCATCGCACACACATGAACACCCCCACCCTTTTGACTTGGTCTGAAAAAGACAACGAACGCTCGGCTCTGTGGCGCTCTGACCAAAACTTGCCCGCCCGCGTGGTGCTGGCCGACGACACCTTGACCGCCGATGCGGCTTACCGTCTGGCTTGCGAGGGCACGGGCTTGCTGTGGCGCGGCGACTTTCAAAACGCCCGCCAATTGCTGCAAGCGATGGCACGGCGCATCGACAAGCCACAAAAAGTCAAACGCAAAAAAGCCGATGCAACCGCGCCTGTGCCCGGCGCGGCTTTTCACACCCACCGCCAGGCGCAAGCCCAGCGCACGCGTGTGCTGAGCCAGATCCTGATCGAGTTGAACGGCGACTACGGCATCACGCTGCGCCGCGCACCCGATGCCAAGCAAGCGTGTGCGCAAGCCTTTGGCCCCGCCAATGGGCAGTCTTCGGTGATCTCGCTGCGCGCCTTGCAGGGCGTGATCGGTGCTTTTGAGTGGCGCAAAAACGGCGTCGAAGTGCCCGCATTGGGCGAAGGCCTGCGCATCCACCCTCATTACGGCGTGTTCTCGCCGGTGCGCGGCGAGTATGTGGCCTTGGTGACGAAGGCGCCACTGCCTGCGGCCCTGAAAGAACACTCGGTGGCTTTTGACATTGGCGTGGGCACCGGCGTGCTGTCGGCCGTGCTGGCGCGGCGGGGGGCAAGCCAAGTGGTGGCCACCGACATGGCCGAGCGTGCGCTGGCCTGCGCCCGCGACAACCTGCAACGCCTGGGCCTGCAAAACCAGGTGCAGCTGCTGCAAGCCGATTTGTTCCCGCCCGGCCAAGCCGCGCTGGTGGTGTGCAACCCACCGTGGTTGCCGGCCCGCCCCACCTCGGTGCTGGAGCAGGCCGTCTACGACGAAGGCAGCCAGATGCTCAAGGGCTTTTTGGGCGGCTTGAAAGCGCACCTGTGCGAAGGCGGTGAAGGCTGGCTGATCCTGTCGGACCTGGCCGAGCATTTGGGCTTGCGCACCCGCGAAGCCTTGCTGGGCTGGATCGCCGACGCAGGCCTGCAGGTGCTGGGCCGCATGGACGTGAAGCCCGTGCACGGCAAAGCGCAGGACGCATCAGACCCGCTGCATGCGGCACGGGCGGCGGAGGTGACTTCGCTGTGGCGCTTGGGAAGCCTGTAGTCCAGCGGGCATGGATCCCGGATCTAGTCCGGGATGACACAAGGGGACAGACATGGATCCCGGATCACGTCCGGGATGACGCAAGGGGACATGGATCCCGGGTCAAGCCCGGGATGACGTAAGGGGGCGTGGGTCCCGGGTCGAGCTCGGGATGACGCAAGGGAGCGTGGGTCCCGGGTCGAGCTCGGGATGACGTAAGGGGGCGTGAGTCCCGGATCGAGCTCGGGATGACGCAAGGGGGCGTGGATCCCGGGTCGAGCTCGGGATGACGTAAGGGGGCGTGGGTCCCGGGTCGAGCCCGGGATGACGTTTGAGATGGGATAACTTGTCACCCCTGTGCCTCTGCTCATAACTTGTCACCCCGGGCGAAGACCCGGGGTCCATCTTGGCGACACTCACATATCGTCAAACACGCGCCAACACCGGCGCCAGCGCCTTGCCGGTGTGGGTGCCCAAAAGCACCAAAGCTTCAGGCGTCGTGGCGGCGACGATGCGGCCGCCGGCGTTGCCGCCTTCGGGCCCCAGGTCAATCACCCAGTCCGCTTCGGCGATCACGTCCAGATCGTGTTCGATCACGATCACGCTGTGACCGGCGTTGACCAGGCGGTGCAGCACGCTGATGAGCTTGTCCACGTCGGCCATGTGCAGGCCCACGGTGGGCTCGTCCAGCACATACAGGGTGTGCGGCGCCTTGTTGCCGCGCTTGCCCACTTCGTCACGCACTTTGGTGAGTTCGGTCACCAGCTTGATGCGCTGCGCCTCGCCACCGCTGAGCGTGGGTGAAGGCTGCCCCAGCGTGAGGTAACCCAGGCCCACATCTTTGAGCAGTTGCAGCGGGTGCGCGATGCTGGGCATGGTGGCGAAGAATTCGACGGCTTCGTCCACTTCCATCTGCAACACATCGCCAATGCTCTTGCCGCGCCAAGTGACCGCCAGGGTCTCGGGGCTGAAGCGGGCACCCCGGCAGGTTTCGCAAGGCACTTTCACGTCGGGCAAAAAGCTCATCTCGATGGTGCGCATGCCCTGGCCTTCGCAGCCCGGGCAGCGGCCTTCGCCGGTGTTGAAGCTGAAGCGGCCCGGGCCGTAGCCGCGCGCCTTCGCTTCCAGCGTGTCGGCGAACAGCTTGCGCACCGTGTCCCAGAAACCGATGTAGGTGGCCGGGCAGCTGCGCGGTGTTTTGCCGATGGGCGTCTGGTCGACTTCGAGCACGCGGTCCACGGTCTCGTATCCGCTCACGCTGGCGCAGCCCGACCACGCGGGGTACTGACCCTTGTCCATGGCGTCGCGGCCGGCCTTGGTGCTGCGCTGGGCGACGGCCGCGGCGACGTTGGTCAGCAACACGTCGCGCGCCAGCGTGGACTTGCCGGAGCCGGACACGCCGGTGATGACCACCAGGCGCTGCAGGGGGACCGCCGCGTCGAGCTGGTTGAGGTTGTGGAGTTGTGCGCGGTGGACGTGGAGCCACGGGGGACCCTCACCCCCGCCCTCTCCCGCAAGCGGGAGAGGGGGTTTTGCGCTCCCTCGCCCCTCTGGCGAGAGGGCTGGGGTGAGGGGCAACACGGGCCGTCTGGCCTGCAACGGATGCTTCATCGCATGCAACAGATACCGGCCGGTCACAGATTCGGGATTCGCCGACAAATCGTCCACCGAACCCTGCGCCACCACGCGCCCGCCGCGTTTGCCCGCACTCGGGCCGATGTCGATGATGTGGTCGGCGCGGCGGATGGTGTCTTCGTCGTGCTCCACCACCACCAGGGTGTTGCCCTTGTCGCCCAGCTTGTGCAGGGCGTTCAGCAGGATCTGGTTGTCTCGCGCATGCAAGCCAATGGTCGGTTCATCCAGCACATAGCAAACGCCTTGCAGGTTGCTGCCCAACTGTGCGGCCAGGCGGATGCGTTGCGCCTCGCCACCCGACAGCGTGGGCGCACCCCGGTCGAGCGTGAGGTAGCCCAGGCCGACCTCTTCCAGAAACTCCAGGCGGCTCTTGATCTCGGGCACCAGGTCGCGGGCGATGTCGGCATCGCGGCCCACGAGCTGCAGCTTGTCCACCCATTGGCGCACATCGCTGACCGACAGGCTGGCGATGTCGGTGATGCGCCAAGCCTCGCCGTTGGCCGCACTCAGGCGCACGGCGCGGGCCGTGGCGTTGAGGCGGGTCCCTTCGCAGCAGGGGCAAGCCACATCGGCCAGGTCTTCGATCTCGGGCTCGGCAAAGGTTTGTTCGCGGCCTTTTTCCTTGTCGTCACGCACCGAGTCGTCGAACACCTTGCGCTCGTCCTTGCTGAGCTTGACGCCCGTGCCCACGCAGTCGGGGCACCAGCCGTGTTTGCTGTTGTACGAGAACAAGCGCGGGTCGAGTTCGGCATAAGACGTGGCGCAAGCGGGGCAGGCACGCAGCGTGGAAAACACCCGGTGCTGGCCAATGCGGGCAGTGGACTCGCCGTTGAACATGGCTTCGCGCAAATTGCCCAGATCGCTCAGCACATGCATCACGCCTTTGCCATGCTCCAGCGCTTTGCCCAGCGCCTGGCGCAAGGCGGTTTCATTGCCCGGCACCACATCGAGGCTGGCCACAGGCAGCTCGATGTTGTGCTCCTTGAAACGGTCGATGCGCGGAAAGCCTTGCGTGGGCAAAAACTCGCCGTCGACGCGCAAGTGGGTGTAGCCGCGTGGCCGCGCCCAGTCGGCCAGCTCGGTGTACACGCCTTTTCGGTTGACCACCAACGGCGACAAGAGGCCAATGTGCTGCCCTCGGAACTGCGTCATCAACTGCGCAGCGATGCTGTCGGGCGTTTGCGGCTGCACCGGGGTGTCGTCGTGCACACAGTGCTGAATGCCCAGCTTGACGTACAGCAGGCGCAAGAAATGCCAGACCTCGGTGGTGGTGCCCACGGTGGATTTGCGGCCACCGCGAGACAGGCGCTGCTCGATCGCCACCGTAGGCGGGATGCCATAGACCGCATCCACCTCGGGGCGACCTGCGGGCTGCACGATGCTTCGGGCGTAGGCGTTCAGGCTTTCCAGGTAGCGTCGCTGGCCTTCGTTGAACAGGATGTCAAACGCCAACGTGGACTTGCCCGAGCCGCTGACGCCCGTGACCACGTTGAACTTGCCGCGTGGAATGTCGACGCTCAGGTTTTTGAGGTTGTGCTCTTTGGCGTTGACGATCTGGATGTTGTTGTTCTGAGCAGGTTTTTTCTTCTTGTCATCCTCGGGCTTGACCCGAGGATCCATGCCCCCGGTTTTCACCGCCGCCAGATAAGCGGCCACGCCCTCTTGAGCACCATGCACCTCCCCCATGGCCTCGGCATATTCACGCAGCGCCAGCCCAGTGTGCGAGCTGGCGTGCTGGCGCACCTCTTCGGGCGTGCCCTGGGCCACGATCAGACCACCGGCATAACCGCCTTCGGGGCCCAGGTCGATCAACCAGTCGCTGGCGCGGATCACGTCGAGGTTGTGCTCGATGACGATGAGCGAATGCCCGGCTTCGAGCAACTTGCGCAGGGCGCGCATGAGCTTGGCAATGTCGTCAAAGTGCAGGCCAGTGGTCGGTTCGTCGAACAAAAACAGCGTGCCTTTGCGGGCCAAACTCTGGCGGCTCTTGGACGCACTTTTGGCCGCCTCGGCCAGAAAGCCCGCGAGTTTGAGGCGCTGCGCCTCGCCGCCCGACAGTGTGGGCACAGGCTGGCCCAGGCGCACGTATTCCAGACCCACATCAACGATGGGCTGCAAGGCGCGGATCACGTCGCGGTCTTGCGCGAACAGGGCTGCCGCTTCGCTCACGGTCAGCTCCAGAATGTCGGCCACATTCAACAAACGCGGCTGGCCACCGATGGCTTGGCGTTCGATTTTGATCTCGAGGATTTCAGGGCGGTAGCGTTGGCCGTTGCAGTCGGGGCAGCGCAAATACACATCGCTCAAAAACTGCATCTCGACGTGCTCAAAGCCCGAGCCGCCGCAGGTGGGGCAACGGCCATCGCCGCTGTTGAAGCTGAACTTGCTGGCGGTGTAACCGCGCTGGCGCGCCTCTGGCGCGGTGGCAAAAATCTCGCGGATCGCGTCCCACGCGCCCACATAGCTCACCGGGTTGGAGCGGGCCGTTTTGCCAATCGGCGACTGGTCGACAAACACCACATCGCTCAGGTGGTCTGCGCCCAGCAGGCGGTCGTGTGCGCCGGGCGTTTCGGTGGCTTTGCCAAAGTGGCGCATCAGCGCCGGGGCCAGCACGTCCTGGATCAAACTCGACTTGCCCGAACCGCTGACACCGGTGATGGTGACCAGGCGTTGCAGCGGAAAGTCCACGCTGATGTTTTGCAGGTTGTGCTCGCGTGCGCCTTCCAAAATCAAACGCGGCGTGCTGTCGGTGACCATGCGCTTGAAACCCAGGCCCACTTGCTTGCGCCCACCCAAATAGGCGCCGGTCAGCGTGTCGGCGTTGCGCAGGTCGGCAGTGCTGCCATCGAACACGATCTGGCCGCCGCGCTCACCCGGGCCAGGGCCCATGTCGATCATGCGGTCAGCGGCCATCATCACGGCCGGGTCGTGCTCGACCACCACCAGCGTGTTGCCCGCGTCGCGCAGGCGCAGCATCGCGTCGTTGATGCGCGCCATGTCGCGCGGGTGCAGGCCGATGCTGGGCTCGTCGAGCACAAACAGCGTGTTCACCAGCGAGGTGCCCAGCGCCGTGGTGAGGTTGATGCGCTGCACCTCGCCGCCGCTGAGCGTGCGGCTCTGGCGGTCCAGCGTGAGGTAGCCGATGCCGACCTCGCAGAGGTAGCGGATGCGGGTGTTGATTTCGTCGAGGAGGAGTTTGAGGGCCTGCGCCTGGCCCGTGCTCGGCTCCTTCCCGCCATGGGCGATGCCGGGGACTTGCGCCACGGAGGGAGCCAGAGAGGCGAAGAACGTGCGCAGTTTGTCCAGAGGCAGCAACATCAGATCGTGCAGGCACAGGCCGGGCAAGGCCTCCACTTGCGCGCGGCTCCACTTCACCCCCAACGGCAAATAACGCTTCGCCGGCTTCAGCACCGCGTCGGCCTGGGCCTTCGTGCCCAGGCGCCACAGCAGGCTCTCAAGCTTCAGGCGCGCGCCACCGCAACTCGGGCACTCGGTGTAGCTGCGGTATTTGGACAAGAGCACGCGGATGTGCATCTTGTAGGCCTTGCTTTCAAGGTACTCAAAGAAGCGCTTGATGCCGTACCACTGCTGGTTCCACTTGCCCTTCCACAAGGGCGAGCCGTGGATGACCCAGTGCTTGTGCTCTTCAGACAGCTGCGCCCAGGCGGTGTCGCGCGGGATGCCTTCGGTCTCGGCATGGCGCATCAGGTCGTCCTGGCACTCTTTCCAGGCGGGGGTCTGGATGGTCTTGATGGCGCCTGCGCGCAAGGTGAGTTTGTCGTTGGGGATGACCAGGCCGTAGTCCACCCCGATCACGCGGCCAAAGCCCCGGCAGGTGTCGCAGGCGCCCACGGCCGAGTTGAACGAGAACATCGACGGGATCGGGTCGGTGTAGCGCAGGTCGCTGTCGGGGCAATGCAGGCCGGTGGAAAAGCGCCACAGGTCCTGGCCCGCGTCACTTTCCACGTACACATTGAGGCGGCCACTGCCGCGCTTCAAGGCGACTTCGATGGCCTCGATCACGCGGATCTTTTCAGCGCTGCCCAAGCGGAAGCGGTCGGCCACCACATCCAGAACCTTGCGCGGGCCGGTGGGGGTGGCCACTTCGCGTTCAGCCTGCACCTTGGTGAAGCCGCTGGCCGACAGCCATTGCTCGACCTGCTCGGCACTGGTGTTGGCCGGCAACTCCACCGGAAAAGTCAAATACAAGCGAGGGTCTTGTGCCTGGGCGGCGCGCAGCGCCAGCTCGGCATACACCGTCTCGGGCGTGTCGTGGCGCACAGGCTGCGCCGTCTCTTTGTCAAACAACTGCCCCAGCCGCGCAAACGAAAGCTTGAGGTGGTCGTTCAGCTCCGTCATGGTGCCCACCGTGGAGCGCGAACTGCGCACCGGGTTGGTCTGGTCGATCGCAATCGCCGGGGGCACGCCTTCGACCTTGTCCACCGCAGGTTTGTCCATGCGGTCGAGAAACTGGCGGGCATAGGCGCTGAAGGTCTCCACATAGCGGCGCTGGCCTTCGGCGTACAAGGTGTCAAACACCAGGCTCGATTTGCCCGAGCCGCTGGGGCCGGTGACCACCGTCAACTCGCCGGTGCGGATGTCCAGGTCAAGGTTTTTGAGGTTGTGCTGGCGGGCGCCACGGATGCGGATGAGACCTTGGGACATGGGTTGGCTTTATCGGGTGAAGGCCAAACATTCTAGGGCGCGGGCCGTGACATTTCAGGCGCCCAAAAGAAAAGCCACGCTGGTGCGTGGCTTTGTGTCCAGCGCCCCTTGAGGGCGCTCAACCGTTGCGCTTATTTGGCAGCGCTGGCAGCAGGTGCAGGTGCAGGTGCAGGTGCAGCGACAGGTGCAGCAGCAGGCGCGGCATCGGCCTTGGCGGGCTCGGTGTGCACAGCGTCAGCGCCGTGTTTCTCGCCACTCATGTCCAGGCTGTCGCCACCTTTACCGATCACGTACAAAGCGATGGCGGCAAACACCACAAATCCAACAGCAATTTTCCACATAGTTCATCTCCAATAATGAAAAAGGCCCTCCACAGAGGGAAGGCCCAGAATGTAGCACCCGAGTCCCCTCGGGTTGCTTACAAGTGAAGATCAGTCTTCAGCGTAGATGTCCACGTCTTTGGTTTCTTTGATGAACAAGCCACCGATCACGACGGTTGCACCAGCGATGATGATGGGGTACCACAAGCCGTTGTACATGTTACCGGTCTGCGCCACGATCGCGAAAGCGGTGGTAGGCAACAGGCCACCGAACCAGCCGTTACCGATGTGGTAAGGCAAGGACATCGATGTGTAACGGATACGGGTGGGGAACATCTCGACCAGCATGGCGGCGATAGGACCGTACACCATGGTCACCAGGATCACCAGGTAGGTGAGGATGGCGATGACGGTGACTTTGTCGAACTTGGCCATGTCAGCTTTGGCGGGGTAGCCAGCGGCTTTCAGGGCAGCGCCCAGGTTGGAGCCCAGCAAGGTCGCACCAGCGGTCTTCTCGTTGCTCAGGTCCTTGACAGACTTGGTGGCAGCTTCGATGGCCTTGGCATCCTTGGGTTCAGCCGCGTTCAGGGCAGCCAGCTTTTCCTCGGCCTTGGCCTTGGCAGCGGCGACGTCTTCAGCAGAGTACTTGACCTGCACGGTGGTCTCACCCACTTTGATGATGGCAGCTGTACCGGCAGCGGCCACTTCGTTGGAGTAGCTCACCGAAGCGCCAGCCAGACGTTGTTTGGCGATGTCGCAAGAAGAGGTGAACTTCTTGGTGCCTGTGGGGTTGAACTGGAACGAGCACTCGGCTGGATCAGCAATCACCACCACTTTGGATGTGGCTTGAGCAGCGGCCAACTCGGGGTTGGCAGCCTTGGTCAAGGCCTTGAACACGGGGAAGTAAGTCACCACAGCCAGCAAGCAACCAGCCAGGATGATTGGCTTGCGGCCAATCTTGTCAGACAGCGAACCGAACACGATGAAGAACGGTGTACCGATGATCAGGGACACGGCCACCATGATGTTGGCGGTGGCGCCGTCCACTTTCAACGCTTGGGTCAGGAAGAACAGGGCGTAGAACTGACCGGAGTACCAGACCACGGCTTGACCAGCGGTCAAACCGATCAGGGCCAAGATCACGATCTTCAGGTTTTTCCACTGGCCGAAAGCTTCGGTCAGAGGGGCCTTGGAGGTCTTGCCTTCGGCTTTCATTTTCACGAAAGCAGGCGATTCGTTCATGCTCAAACGGATGTAGACCGAGATGATCAACATGATGATGGAGACGATGAACGGCACGCGCCAGCCCCAATCAGCGAAGGCTTCTTCACCGATGGCGGTACGTGTACCCAGAATCACCATCAGCGACAGGAACAAGCCCAAAGTCGCGGTGGTCTGGATCCAGGCGGTGTAGGCACCGCGCTTGCCGTGAGGAGCGTGCTCGGCCACGTAAGTGGCTGCACCACCGTACTCACCACCCAAAGCCAAACCTTGCAACAAGCGCAGGCAGATCAGGATGACGGGAGCGGCCACGCCAATGCTGGCGTAGTTGGGCAAGATACCGACGATGAAAGTCGATGCGCCCATGATCAGGATGGTCACCAGGAAGGTGTACTTGCGACCGATCATGTCACCCAGACGACCGAACACCAGCGCGCCGAAAGGACGCACGATGAAACCGGCAGCAAACGCCAACAGCGCGAAGATGAAAGCAGAGCCTTCGTCCAGACCGCTGAAGAATTGCTTGGCAATGATCGCTGCCAAAGAACCGTACAAGTAGAAGTCATACCATTCGAAAACGGTACCCAGAGAAGAGGCAAAAATCACCTTCTTCTCTTCCGCCGACATCGGACGGGGTGCTGCTGTAGCCATAAAGCTGTCTCCAAAAAAGAGTCTCCGACACGGAAACTTGTCGCGATTCTTGGAGGTCCCACTTTCCGTGTTCTGACAACTTGCCAACAAAGGCTTACAACCCGGGGGCAAACCCTTTGTTTTCATCTCGCATGGTGAGAAATGACGCTTTTCCACGGGTAATCCCTAGCGATCTTTCCACGGATAATCTTTTCACCACATACGCCTGAAGCACGCCAAACCACCGTGAACACCCGCCGAGCCCTCGTTTTGCGTCAAAGAATCCGACACAGCACCTGGGTGCTCATGTCGGTGTGGGGATTGGTGAGTTTTGCCTGGCTGCCTTTTGCGCGCGATTTGAACTTCAATTTCTTCGCTTGGAAGTTCAATTTCTGGATGGCCGCACAAGGCAGTGTTTTGATATTTCTGCTGATGACCGTTGTGAATGCCTGGCTGATGAACCACTGGGAAAAAGAACTGGCCACCTTGGAAGAAACAACCGACTCGCCCGAGAGCTGACACGCGTCAGACGGTCACAGCCGCCAAGTGCTCAAACGGCAAAGCTTGCTTGACCAAAATCACCGTGCAAGAAGCCTCCATCGCCACCTTGATCGGCACCGTGGCCACAAAGCGCTGCATCTGCACACCATGCGTGGCCGCGCCCATGATGACCATATTGACCTGATTGCCCTGGGCATAGGCGAGCAAGGCACTGGCCACGTCACCCGACTCCAGCACATGGAAGGAGGTCTGGTGGTCTGCCAGATCCAAAGGCTGCGCCCATTGCTGCAGGCGGCTCAGATGCCAGCTGTGGACACGGGTTTCACTTTTTTCAGACTCGGTGCTGCTGGTCTGGCTGGGTGAAATCACGGTGACGCAGGCCAGGCGTGCACCCGGCCGGATCCCCAGCGATCGCGCCACGGCTTCGCGCAATGAGTACAACGTGGCATCGCTCACATCGTGATGCGGCACCGCCACCATGATGATGGGCACTTGCTCAATTTGCTGCGAAGGCACTGGGCTGGGCTGGTAGGACATGCCTGCGGCTCGAACCCAGCGCTTGAAATGTGCCCAAAAACCCGTCCCCACCGTCCTTCGCCCGCGCGCAGTCACCTTGACCTGATCAGGGTGGCTGAGGTCAAACGCCAAATGCGAGGCCGACGGATAGCGCTGGTCAGCGACCGCCTCCAGGCAGCGCAAGATCACTTCCTGCAGCCATTCGGGCACGTCGGCCCTGTGTTGGCGCGGCGGGACTGGATCCATCCACAAACGCTGCCGCAAGCCGCCTGCCGTGGCCGGCTCACCAAATGGCAATTCGCCGGTTACCAACTCATAGAGCATGACCCCCATGGCAAAAATATCGCTGCGAGGATCGCCCCGCACGCCCACCACCTGCTCCGGTGAAATCCAGACCGGTGAACCCACCGCCTTGCGCAACTCTTCGGCCAGCAAGTCGGGATAGTTGGCGTGGCAAGACAAGCCAAAATCCAGCATCACCGCACTGCCATCGGGGCGAATCAGCACGTTGGCGGGCTTGAGATCGAGGTGACACACGTTTTGCTGATGCAAGCTGTGCGCGGCACGGGCCATGGCTTCGCCCAAACGGGCCACCTCGTTGAAAGTCAGGCTTTCTCGACGATCCAGCCAATGCTGCAAGGTTTGTCCGGTCACATACTCCATGACCAGGTAGGGCACGCGCAACAAATCACCCGCAGCAACAAAGCGGGGCACGTGTGTCCCTTTGAGTTCGCTCAGGATCTGCTGCTCGACTTCAAAGCTGATGATGTTTTCAGCACCGTCGCCCGCCGTCATGCGCGGAATTTTCATGGCCATGGGGAACTCGCTGGTCCTGCGCGTGCCGTCTTCGGCAGCGGCGTAAACCACCTTGTAGATATGCGCCATGCCGCCGGCATGCAAGCACGCTTCGATTTCGAAACCATCGATCTCGTGACCAGGGTCCAGCAGTTTCAACGTCCACGCTCCAATCGTTGGGCAAATGATTCGGGCAGCGCAGCCTGTCGGATGGCTGCAGCCGCTTCTGAATGGTTGTAGGGCACACGGTGAAAAGTGATTTTTCGTGCCCCCCCGTCATACACCGTGTACATGGCGCGGGGGTCGCCATCTCGGGGCTGGCCACACGAACCCACACAGGCCACCAACGGCCTGTGCAGTGACATGGGCACGGCCATGCCGGGCTTGGGCTCGAACCTCATCAGCAAACGGCCAGCCCCCTGGTAATACAAGGTCTGATGGTGCACATGCCCCACCAACACATGCGACGCGCCTTGTGCCTGCGCGGCATCCAGGCAATGGCCGGCGGCACGCTCGCTGTCGACATAACGCCAGGCCTCGGGCTTGTCGGCGCTGGCATGCACCAGCAGCAAGGCTTCGCGCTGGATCGTCACAGGCAATGCCGCCAAAAACGTGCGGTGCGCCGTGCTGAGTTGGTCGTGCGTCCACTGCGCGCCCTGAGCGCCTTGTGTCGCTTCACCGCCTGGTGCGGGCGGGTTGAGGGCCATCGCGTCGTGGTTGCCTTTCAGGACCCAAGCCCCTTGCGCGGCCAAATCCATCACCTGGTCGAGCACCGCCACAGGCTCACCGCCATAGCCCACCAGATCGCCCAAAAAAGCCCACTGGTCCACCCCCTGCTGGCGCGCGTGTGCCAAGCAGGCCTGCAAAGCCTGCCGGTTGGCGTGGATGTCCGAAATCAGGGCCAGTCGCATGTTTGTCTCCTGCACCATGATGGCAGGACTGGCTGATGCGCAGCTTGCAGTAGATCAAACTTCACGGGATCGCCACGCTTTGCTCGCGATGACAAAAAAGTCGAAATATCGCGGTTGGCTGCTTTGCAGCCATTCAAGCATCAGGCCTTGCGCTGCACGCCCACGGGCAGCTGGGCCACACCCGTCCAGTCGGGCGACTGGAACCACGGATCGCCTTGCAGATAAGCGCGTAACATGGGCAGCGCATCGTTGCCCCAAAAAGCCTGACCGTCGACCACAAAGCTGGGCACGCCGAACAGGTTCAGGGCGATGGCCTCGTCGGTGTGGGCCTTGAGTTGTTGTTTGACTTCAGCGCTGGTCACATCGGCCACCGGTTGGAGGTCTGCACTCAATGCCGCCAAACGCTCTGTATCTGCCGCGTCTTGGCCGCTGCACCAAACATGGCGGAAGATTTTTTCGCACACGAAGCGATTGGGCGTGCCCTCGGCATCGCAGGCGGTGGCCAGCCGCAACAAAGCGAGCGAATTGAACGGGTGGCTGGCGGGCAATTGCAAGGGCGTGCCTTGCGCACGCGCCTGCCACTGCACCTGCCGGTAAGTCCAGTCGCGCTTGGACGGGATCTCAGCGGGGCCCAACTGCCCATGGTGTTTGAGCATGGCGCCAAACACCACCGGTTTGTGCACCACGCGGTGGCTGATGCCTTCCAAGGCCTTGGGCAGGGCGTCAAAGGCCAGCCAGGCATAAGGCGAGATGAAGTCCAGATAAAAGTGGATGGTTTTCATGTTCAGCCTTCCAGGGCTTGGCGTTGGCGCAGGCGCTCGGGGATGAGTTCCCATACGCGTCGTTTTTCTTCGTCGGTGGCGCGGCTCCAGCTGCCGATCTCGGGCAGTGTGCGCAGGCAACCGTCGCACCAGCCAGCGCTGGGGTGCATCAGGCACAGCGACACACAGGGTGACGGCACCGAATTGGGCGCAGGCGGCGTGGGCTCGGCCAACACCTGCGCTGCGCGCTCGGCCAATTTCTTCCAATAAAACTGGCTCATGCGGACACCTCTTGCATGGCCTGGGCCACATCGGCCACAGGTGCACCGGTGAGGTGCTTTAGATCGTCAGGTTTCAACTGGAACACGCCATGCGGGTGCCCGGCTGCGGCCCAGACGTCATCAAAGCGCCAGAGGTCTTGGTCAAGCAGGGTCACAGGCGCATTCAGGTGCGCCACGGGCGAGACGCCGCCGATCGCAAAGCCCGTTTGCGCTTTGACGAAGTCGGCATCAGCGCGGCCGATCTTGCCGACAAGCGCCGAGACTTTTTTCTCGTCCACGCGGCGGTCGCCCGAGGCCACCACCAACACGGCCACGCCGTCTTGCTTGCGCTTGAAGATCACGCTCTTGGCGATCTGGCCAAGCTGCACGCCCAGGCCGTCAGCGGCCTCTTGCGCGGTACGGGCAGCGCCGTCGAGCATGACCGGCGTGTGCGGATGTGCCGCATCTTGCAGCGCACGCGCCACGCGTTGCACGCCTTCGGGCAGGGTGTGAAGTTCAGCGCCGCACATGGCTCAGCCTGCCCGCTTGTTGAGGATGGCTTTGGCCACGTTGGAGTTGGGCTTGCGGCCCAGAAAGTCGCTGATGAAGGCACCCGCATCGACCAGCTTGTCCAGATCAATGCCTGTGGCGATGCCCATGCCGTGCAACATGTAGACCACGTCTTCGGTGGACACGTTGCCGGTGGCGCCCTTGGCATAAGGGCAGCCGCCCAGACCCGCCACCGAGGACTGAAAGTTCCACACGCCCATTTGCAGCGAAGCCAGCGTGTTGGCGAGGGCCTGACCGTAGGTGTCATGGAAATGCCCGCAGATGTGGTCCACATCGAAGTACGGCAACGTGGCCTCGATGGCCTTTTGCACCTTGAGCGGGGTGCCGGCACCAATCGTGTCAGCCACATCCACGCGCTGCACGCCGATCTGCTTCATCAGACCCGCCAGATACGCCACGCGCTCGGGCGCGATGTCGCCCTCGTAAGGGCAGCCCACGGTGCAGCTCATGGCGCCGCGCACCGCGATGCCAGCGGCCAGCGCGGCCTGCACCACCGGGGCAAAGCGCTCGATGCTCTCAGCAATGGAGCAGTTGATGTTCTTCTGGCTGAAGGCTTCGCTGGCGGCGCCAAAGACAACGATCTCGTCGGGCTTCGTCACGCGGGCGGCTTCAAAGCCCTGCGCGTTGGGCGTGAGCACCGAATAGCGCACACCGGCTTGGCGCTGGATGCCGTTCATGACCTCGGCGTTGTCGGCCATTTGCGGCACCCATTTGGGGCTCACAAAGCTGGTGACTTCGATTTCGGTCAGGCCTGCGGCTTGCAGGCGGTGCACCAGCTCGATCTTGACCGAGGCAGGCACCGGCTGCTTTTCGTTTTGCAAGCCGTCGCGGGGGCCGACGTCGATGAGTTGAACGCGTGAGGGAAGGGACATGGTTTGCTTTCAATAACCGCGCTGGTGGTCGACCACACCATTGATCGCATCACCGCGCTGCAAAGCCTGAATTTTGCCCACGATTTGCGCGATGCTTTCTTCACGCAAGGTGCGGGCCGAGGTGTGCGGGGTGACGGTGATTTTCGGGTGTTGCCAGAAAGGGTGATCGGCGGGCAGCGGCTCGGTGCGGAACACGTCGAGCGTGGCACCGGCCATGTGGCCGCTGTCGATCAGGGTGATCAGGGCTTCTTCGACCAAATGTTTGCCGCGTGCCACGTTGATGAGGTAGCCGCCTTGGGGCAGCTGCGACAAGGTGGCGTGGTTCAGGATGTTTTCGGTCTCGGGCGTGAGCGGCATGAGGTTGACCAGCACGCGCGAAGCGGCCAGAAACCCGGGCAGGCCTTGTGCTCCGCTGAAACAGCGGATGCCGGGCAGATCTTTCGCGCTGCGGCTGTAGCCGTTGACCGGGAACTCAAACACCTGCAGCGCTTTGGCCACGCGCTCACCCAGCACGCCCAGACCCATGACGCCCACAGCAAAGTCGGCGCGGCTGCGCGGCTTGCGGTAGGACCATTTGCCCGCCCCGGTGTCGGCGTCGTAGCCGTCGAATTCGCGGAAGTGGCGGATCACCGCGTGGCACACGTATTCGGCCATCTGCACCGACATGCCGGCATCGTCAAGCCGTACCACCTTGAGGCTGGACGGCAGCTTCAGCTGCAACAAGGCATCGACGCCCGCACCGATGTTGAACAGGGTTTGCAGGCCAGGCTGCTCGTCGATGAACTGCTGGGGCGGCGCCCAGACGATGGCGTGGTCGGCCTGCGGCGCGCCCGGCGTCCAGGCGGAAACAGCGGCCTCAGGGAAAGCTTGTTGCAAGCCCTGCACCCAAGGCGTCGGATCGAGCTTTTCAAAGCAGATGGTGATGTTCATGAAGGCGATTTTGTCAGCAAGGCCAAGCCCCTGCTGTCACTCAGGGTGCCAAGAAGTCATGACATGGCGCCCATTGGAGCCACTTGCGTCATGGCGAGGAACGAAGTGACGTGACCATCCAGCAACGATGCCCATGCAGGCACTGGATAGCCACGCTGCGCTCGCGATGACGGCAGAGGCGCTTGACTTGCGCCAACATGCCCATCACGCCGCGAGCTTGAGCAGCTCGGCCCCTTCGGTCACTTGGTCGCCAGGCGCGTACAGCAGCTCGGCCACGGTGCCGTCTTTGGGGGCACTGATGGTGTGTTCCATCTTCATGGCTTCCATGACCGCCAGCGGCTGACCGGCCTTGACATTGTCACCCGCCTTGACGGCAAAGGACACGACTTTGCCGGGCATGGGGGCCGTGAGGCGCCCGCCCTCTTGGGCGGCTTCGCCAGCGTGGGCCAGTGGGTCAAGCAGGCTGATGCGGGCCGCGCCTTGCGGGGTAAACACATGGCGGGTTTCGCCTTGCGCGTGGACTGTGCTGTGGATGCGCTGGCCATTGAACTGCACCCACAAGCCATCGCCTTGGGGCGTGAACTGCAGAGCGCTTTCTGCGCCCTCGCCCACTTGCAACAACAGCTGCGAGCCATAGGTCAGCACCGCACGCACGGGCTGGCCGTCGTATTCGAGTTCAAAGCGGCGGCGTGTGGTGCCGTGCGACTGCCAGCCGTCGCGGCGGCTGAAGGGGTCAGCGCCCTGCACCGCGGCTTCCGATTGCAGGGCATCGGCGATCACGGCAGCGGCTGCGGGCTCCAGACCGACCGGGTCTTGCTTGAACAGCACGGCGCTTTCTCGCTGAATGAGCGCGGTGTCGAGCTGGGCCTTGGCAAACGCGGGCGAGCGCACCACATGGCGCAAGAACTGCACGTTGGTGTTCAGGCCGACGATATGGGTTTGGGCCAGCGCGGTGTCCAGGCGCGCCAGCGCTTGCTCGCGGGTGTCGCCGTGCACGATCAGCTTGGCCACCATGGAGTCGTAAAACGGGCTGATGGTGTCGCCCTCGCGCACGCCATCGTCGATGCGCACGGTGTTGCGCTCAAAGCTGCTGGCTTGCGGCTTGCGGTAAACCTGCAAAGTGCCGGTGGCGGGCAAGAAGTTGTTGTCGGGGTTCTCGGCGCAAATGCGCGCTTCGATGGCATGACCCTGAATGCGGATCTGGTCTTGCGCCAAAGGCAGCGGCTCGCCGCTGGCGACGCGCAGTTGCCACTCCACCAGGTCCAAACCAGTGATGGCTTCGGTCACGGGGTGCTCCACCTGCAGTCGGGTGTTCATCTCCATGAAGAAGAACTTCATGGACTCGGGCTGATCGTAGGCCGTTTGCTCGACGATGAATTCCACCGTGCCCGCACCCACGTAGTTCACCGCCTTGGCAGCGGCCACAGCGGCTGCGCCCATCTGTGCACGCAGGCTTTCGGTCATGCCGGGGGCTGGGGCTTCTTCGAGCACTTTTTGGTGGCGGCGCTGCACCGAGCAGTCGCGCTCGAACAAATACACGCAGTTGCCTTGCGTGTCGCCAAACACCTGGATCTCGATGTGGCGAGGGCGCTGCAAATACTTTTCGATCAGCACCGCGTCGCTGCCAAAGCTGTTGATGGCCTCGCGTTTGCACGATGCGAGCGCCGCAGCAAAATCTTCGGGCTTCTCGACCACGCGCATGCCTTTGCCGCCGCCACCCGCGCTGGCCTTGATGAGGGCGGGATAACCGATGCGGTCGGCTTCGCGCTGCAACAGCGCCGGGTCTTGGTCAGCCCCGTGGTAACCAGGCACCAGCGGCACGCCAGCAGATTCCATCAAGCGCTTGGACTCGGCTTTGAGTCCCATCGCCAAAATGGCCGAGGCAGGCGGGCCGATGAACACCAAGCCCGCAGCAGCGCAGGCTTTGGCGAAGTCTTCGTTCTCGCTCAAAAAGCCATAGCCCGGGTGCACCGCCTCGGCGCCTGTGGCCTTGGCGGCTTCCAGAATCCGCTCCCAGCGCAGATAGCTGTCCTTGGGCGCAGAGCCGCCCACGTGCACGGCTTCGTCGCAGGCTTGCACGTGCTTGGCACCGGCGTCGGCATCGGAATAAACCGCCACGGTTTGGATGCCCATGCGGCGTGCAGTGGCTGCCACGCGGCAAGCAATTTCGCCACGGTTGGCGATCAAAATTTTTGTAAACATCCTCAACTCCTGTTAAGCCGTCACTGCGAGGAGCGCAGCGACGCGGCAGTCCATGGGTCACCACGCAACGCTGGCGATGACGACTCCAAAAAAAGCATCACAGCATCCAACCCGGCTGACGCTTATCCAAAAAGGCCGACAGGCCATCCTGCGCTTCAGGCGTGGCGCGCAGACCTGCGATGCGCTGGGCGGTGTCTTCCACCACGACGTCGTTGATCGGCTTGTTGTCGACGGCGCGGATCAAATCTTTGGCGGCGGCTTGCGAGAGCGGGCCGCCTTGAATCAGCGCGTCCACGATGTCCTGTACCTTGGCATCCAGCTGCTCGGGCTCCACCGCTTCGTGCACCAGACCCAGCTCACGGGCGCGCACGGCGTCGATGCGCTCGGCCGACTGAAAGTAACGGTAGCTCTGACGTGCGCCGATGGCCCGCACCACATAGGGGCTGATGGCGGCAGGGATGATGCCGAACTTCACTTCGGATGTGGCAAACACCGCCTTGGTTGAAGCAACGGCGATGTCGCACGCGGCCGTGAGTCCGGTGCCGCCACCCAGCGCAGCGCCTTGCACGCGGGCAATGGTGGGCTTCTTCATCTCAGCCAACACGCGCAGCATGCGGGCTAGAGCCCGGGCGTCGCGCAGGTTGTCGTCCACGCCGTTTTGTGCGGCGCGCTTCATCCAGTTCAGGTCAGCGCCGGCCGAAAAGCTCTTGCCGCGACCGGCCAGCACCACCACGCGCACGCTGTCGTCGGCATCCAAGGCTTCGCAAGCGGCCGTGAGTTCGGCGATCAGAGCTTCGTCAAAAGCGTTGTGCACATCGGGGCGGTTCATCCACACGGTGGCAACGCGGTTGTGGCGTTCAATTTCGAGGGTTTGGTACATGGTGCTTGGGCTCGGTTGAAGGTTTTTTCAGGTGGTTGGGTGTGGCCAGGTGTGCAGCCCGCCCAATGTTTGGAGTGATTCAAAGTCCGCATCGCGGTGCAGCAAAGTGTGGCCGTTCGTGATGCAGTAGCTGGCCAGCAGCACGTCGATGGGGCTGCGCACGGTACGGCCTGATTGACGCAGCTTCCGGTAGCGCTCGGCAGCCTTGAGCGCAGGGGCTGTGCCTCCGATCTCGACCTGGGGCAATGCGCTGAGCAGTGTTTGGGCTTGTCGCATCAATGTGCCCTCACGAAAGCCACGCATCACCTCGAACAGCACCAAATCGGCCATGCCGACTTCGATGCTGGAGTCGCCCAGGCATCGGGCCAAGGTCTGGCTTTGCGCGCTTCGTCCATCACGGAAGAAGTCGATCCAGACGCTGGAGTCCACCAGGATCATTTGGCTTTGCTCCGTGCTGCTTTCGCAGGCTTTTTGGCTTGGGTGGTGCGCGCTTTGGCAGCCGCCTTTTTGGGCACCGAATAGGCGGCTTTGGGCTCCTGCACGGCCATCGCAGGCGTTTCTTCAGTGTGGGCCTGTGCCCATGCCGCGTCCGTATCGTCCCATTGCAACTTGCCGCGCAAGGCCAACAAACCGTTGTAGACCTGACGGCGACGCACCAAGCGCAAGCCCTCTTCGACCGCTTCTTTCTTGGTCTTGAAGCCGCCCGCTTCCATGGCTGCGGCCATCAAGTCGTCGTCGATTTCAATGTTGGTTCGCATGGTCTTGGCCTCTTAATGTGTATGAATTTATAAAATCATACACATCACATGCGGAAAAGTCCAAATTTCGTCTCGGGGATCGGCGCATTGAGCGATGCGCTCAGGCCCAGCGCCAGCACGCGGCGGGTGTCGGCGGGGTCGATCACGCCGTCGTCCCACAGGCGGGCGGTGGCGTAGTAAGGGTGGCCTTGTACTTCGTATTGCTCTTTGATGGGGGCCTTGAAAGCGGCTTCTTCGTCGGCGCTCCACTGGCCGCCCTTGGCTTCGATGCCGTCGCGCTTGACCGTGGCCAGCACACTGGCGGCCTGCTCGCCGCCCATGACGGAGATGCGGGCGTTGGGCCACATCCACAAGAAACGTGGCGAGTAAGCACGGCCGCACATGCCGTAGTTACCCGCGCCAAAGCTGCCGCCAATGATGATGGTGAACTTGGGCACAGCGGCCGTGGCCACAGCCGTGACCATCTTGGCGCCGTTGCGGGCGATGCCTTCGTTTTCGTATTTGCGGCCCACCATGAAGCCGGTGATGTTCTGCAAAAACACCAGCGGGATCTTGCGCTGGCAGCACAGCTCGATGAAGTGCGCGCCCTTGAGCGCCGACTCGCTGAACAGGATGCCGTTGTTGGCGATGATGCCCACCGGCATGCCTTCGATGCGGGCAAAGCCGCAGACCAGGGTGGTGCCAAAGCGCGATTTGAATTCATCGAACTCGGAGCCGTCGACGATGCGAGCGATGATCTCGCGCACATCGAAGGGCTTGCGCGTGTCGGTCGGGATCACACCGTACAGCTCTTTGGCCTCGTACTTGGGTAGCACGGGCGCATGCGTCGCGATGTTGGGGGCCTTTTGCGCGTTCAGGTTCTTGACCGCCTGACGCGCCAAAGACAGCGCATGCAAATCGTTTTGCGCGAGGTGATCGGCCACGCCCGAGAGGCGCGTGTGCACATCGCCGCCGCCCAAGTCTTCGGCGCTCACCACCTCGCCGGTGGCGGCCTTCACCAAGGGCGGCCCACCCAAAAAGATGGTGCCCTGGTTCTTGACGATGATGGTCTCGTCGCTCATGGCGGGCACATAAGCGCCGCCCGCTGTGCAACTGCCCATGACCACCGCGATCTGCGCGATACCCTGCGCGCTCATGTTGGCCTGGTTGAAGAAGATGCGGCCGAAGTGGTCGCGGTCGGGGAAGACCTCGTCCTGATTCGGCAGGTTGGCACCGCCCGAGTCCACCAGGTAGATGCAGGGCAAGCGGTTTTGCTGTGCGATCTCTTGCGCGCGCAGGTGCTTCTTGACAGTCATGGGGTAGTAGGTGCCGCCCTTCACGGTGGCGTCGTTGCAGACGATCATGCAGTCCACACCGTTCACACGCCCAATGCCCACGATCACGCCCGAGCTGGGCGCGTCGTTGTTGTACATGTTCAGAGCCGCCAGCGGCGCGACTTCAAGGAAAGGTGTGCCGGGATCGAGCAGCATCTGCACGCGGTCACGCGGCAACAGCTTGCCGCGGGCGGTGTGCTTGGCGCGGGCGGCTTCGCCACCGCCCTGGGCCACACGCTCCAGGTGGGTGCGCAGGTCATCGACCACGGCCTGCATGGCGGCGGCGTTGGCCACAAATTCGGCCGAGCGGGAATTGAGTTGGGTTTGCAAAACGGTCATGGGGTCTTCCGGTGGAAACACGGGCAGTCGCCAGCATAAGTCCCTGCCCCAAGGTCGGCATGCCAGACAGGTTGCAAATCCTGCCAAAATACACCACAACATGAGCCCCAACACCCGCTCCTCACGCGCCGAGACCCCGATTGCCTTCATTCAGGCGATGGTTTCGGCCTATGAGGCCCGCGGCATGGACCCGTCAGGCGCCTTGAAAACGGCACAAATTGCGCCAAACTTACTGCGCCAGGCCAACGCCCGCGTGACCGCACTGCAGATGGAGTGGATGAGTGAGGCCGCCATGCGCGAGCTGGACGACGAGGCGCTGGGCTGGTTTCGCCGCCGCCTGCCCTGGGGCAGCTACGGCATGCTGGTGCGCGCCTCGCTGACAGCCCCCAACCTGGGCGTGGCGCTGGCCCGCTGGTGCCGCCACCACAACCTGTTGACCGATGACATCCGTCTGACCCTGAGCACATCGAACGGGAAAGCTCACATCGAGCTGCACGAAGAGCACGACCTGAAAGACCTGCGCGAGTTCTGCACCGTGTCGGTGCTGCGCAACGCACTGGGCGTGGCCTGCTGGCTGACCGACTCGCGCATCCCGCTGAGCGCCACCGACCTGCAATTTGCGCCACCGCGCCATGCCGACAGCTACCGCGTGCTGTTTGACGGGCCGGTGCGCTTTGAGGCTCCGCACAGCCAGCTGAGCTTTGACGCGGGCTACCTTCAGCTGCCCATTCGACGCGACGAAGCGGCCCTGCAACGCATGCTGCAACGCGCCCTGCTGCTGACGGTGCGCCCCTACCGACGCGACCGCCTGCTGGTCGAAAAAGTGCGCCAGTCACTGGCCGAGCACCCCGAGCACAACCGCAATGCCGACGATCTGGCGGCATGGCTCAACTTGTCACCGCGCACACTCCACCGGCAACTCAAAGAAGAAGGCGCAAGCCTGCAAGCACTCAAGGATGCGGTGCGCCGCGATATGGCCAGCGATTTACTGTTGCGCAGCACGCGGCCCATCAAGCAAGTGGCCGCCGAAGTGGGGTTTCAAAATGAGAAGAGCTTCATGCGGGCCTTCAAAAGCTGGACGGGGCTAACGCCCGATGAATTCCGCTCCGGACGATGACGGTCAAGTTTCTTGCGGCGTTGTCAACGCGGATCGCGGTTGAAGCAGCAAGCCCAGCCCTGCAATCACGCAAAAGATGGCCCCGGCATAGAACGTGAAAGATGCGCAAAAGCAGATCATCGCCTTCATGGTGTCGCTGGCTTTTGCGATCGCGGCTTCGGCCAACTTCCCGGTGCTGTTCTTGTCGGTGCTGTGGAAAGACTGCACGACACGTGGCGCGGTGATTGGCGGCTTCCTGGGCCTGATTTATTCGGTGGGCCTCACGGTGGTGTCGCCTGCGGTGTGGGAAGTGACCTTGGGCAACCCCAAGGGCTCAGCCTGGTTCCAGTACAGCTCGCCCGCTTTGTTCTCGATGACCATCGGTTTCGTGGGCATCTGGTTGTTCTCGATTTTGGACAAGAGCGAACAAGCCCAAAAAGAACGCGCGGCCTTCCCGGCTCAGCAAGTGCGCTCTGAAACCGGCTACGGCGCTGCCGCGGCTTCGGACCACTGATTTTTCAGTTTCGATTGAAAAACCCAAAGGGCGCTTCGGCGCCCTTTTTCATGGTCGATCGGGATGTTCACGCACGTCGCCGTTGGGCGCTTTTTCGGCTTTTCTCAAAAAAATCAGGCGGCTTGCGCTGGACCCAGGTCACAAACTTGAGCACATCCGGGTGCGCCAGCAAAGCTTGCGGGGTGTTGAACTGCCGCGCCAGTTCGTTCTCGGACAAGAGCGCATGGATTTGCCGGTGGCAGATGCGGTGCAGCAGCTGGGTCTCGCGCCCGCCTTTGGACTTGGGTACAAAGTGATGCGCGTCTTGCTCGGCAGGCGGAATCTCGCGGCCGCACAAAGGGCAGACCGGCAGCGCGACGGGCTGGCGTGCCAAATCCAGCGCCCATCGTTGCTGTCGTTTGATCTTGCCCAACACAAGCAGCGCTTTGCGGCAGGGATCAGGCCGCAGGCGGCTGCCGACGCTTGGCCGCGCTGCGGCAGGCGTCGCAGCAGTATTTGACCTCGTCCCAATTCTTGGCCCAGGCCTTGCGCCAGGTCATGTCGCGCTGACAGACATGGCAAGGCTTGCTGGGCAGGCTTGCCTTGTTGCCTTTGAATCCGCTGCGCATACCGTGAAAGTCAAGTGCGCCAGGCTGCCACAGGCTCGGCGATGAATTGCGACAACTGGAACACCGAGTTGGGGGCTTCGGGTCGCCATGGGGGCGCCATCGGCTTGAAGCCGAAGTCCCAGACCTTGGCTTTGCGGGGCAGCGACAAGGTGGTGGCCTCGCTCACATGATCGGCGATGAAGGTGGCGCTCAAAAAGGCTTGCAATTCGCGCTCCAGAGACTGGCCGATGGCTTGCTCCAGATCGATTTGCAAGTCGCCCTGCACAGCTGCTGGCTCTTGGTAAGGGTCCAGCGCCGCCACCACCGACCAGACGCTCATGCTCTCGGCACTGTGGGCCAGGTCGTAGCCGCCGCCAGGCCCACGGGTGGCACGGACAAAACCATGCTCACGCAGCGCTTTGAGCAGGCTTTCTACGTAGGACACCGACAAGCCCACCTGAGCAGCCAAATCGGCGGTGGTGATGGTGTTGCCTGTGGGCAGCCCCGCCATGACCACCAGGGCATTGACGGCATGAAACACTTTTTTGCTCAACATACAGGGATGTCCTCCACTTCTGGGTGCTGAATCTACCACCCATCACCCCAATATCTACTCAATTTTTAATTTATACATAAAATTCAGTTCAATATCTACTCAAAACATCCGCCATGAGCTCACCCATTGCCAACCACCGCATCGGCGCCATCTCGGCACTCAGCGGTGTGCCTGTCTCCACACTTCGGGTTTGGGAGGTGCGGCACGGCGCATTCACACCGGGCAAGTCGGAAGGCCGACACCGGCTTTACTCCGACGAAGATGCGCTGCGGGCGTCCTTGATCCGGCAGCTGACCGAATGCGGGCACAGCATCAGCACTTTGGCCAAGCTGTCCGCCACACAACTCAATGCATTGCTGCAGCAACAACGCAGCGCGGGCCAGCGCAGCCGCACGGCAGCGCCCTCGCAGGCCCCGGTCACCGTGGCGGTGGTGGGTGTGGGCATGGCCGCACGCGTCGCCTCGGGCCAACTGGCGCTGGCTTTGCCCGACAAGCCGATCCAGATCACCGAGATCCTGGAAGACCTGGACGAGGCCGCCCAAGCCCCCATGCCCTCGCGCCCGCAGGTGCTGCTGGTGCGGGTGAACTCCTTGCACGTGCTGGCGGGCAACGACATCCAGCGCCTGGTGCACGCCCACCCGTTTCAGCAAGCGATCGTGCTCTACAACTTCGGGCAGGAGCCCGTCATCGCGGGCCTCAAGCTGGCGGGCATCAAGGTGCGCAGGGAGCCGATCTCGAATGCGGAGCTGGGCGAGTTGATCAACTCGCTCTTGTGGCTGGACCACAACCCCGAGGCGAGCGATGTGCAGCGCAGCGGTTTGGTGCCGCCGCGCAAATACAGCGACGAGACCTTGCACCGCGTGGCCAACAGCCCCAACAAAGTGCTGTGCGAATGCCCACGCCATGTGGCCGAGTTGATCTCGCAACTGGCCAGCTTTGAGCAGTACAGCCAGGAGTGTCTGAACAAAAGCGCAGAGGATGCGCATTTGCACGCCTACCTGAGCTCGGTGTCGGGCTCGGCCCGCGCCTTGTTTGAAAAGGCTTTGGAGATGGTGGCGCAACACGAAAACATCACGCTGCCGCAGATGCCCTCTTGGGGCGCACAAGCATCCTGACTTCAGGCGTGCTTGAACCATGAAACGACATGTTGCCCTGACCGTGCTGGCCCTCACAGCGCTGGGGGTTGCCCTGAGTCACCTGCGGTGGATGCCTACCGACAACGGCCACCTGCTGGCCATCGACGGGCGTGCGGTGGACGTGCAAGGCTGGGTGGCCGACACCAGCAATCGCCTGCGGCGTGACTGCTCAGCGGTGCAAAAGCTGACGCAACAAGACGTCTTGTTCGCCCAAGCCCTGGCCAGCGTGCGGGCCTACAGCCCACCGGCTTCACGCTCGGCCCGCTTGCAGTCGTCATGGCGCGCAGGTCCATGGCTCTTGGTCGAGGTGCAATTCGATGACTTGCTGCCCTCGGTGGTGCTGATGCGCGCCGTGGCGGGCCGTTTGCAGATCGAACCGCACGGCATCTGGAGCGGGCAGACACACCCCTGGCGCGCGGCACCTTTGATCCGCTCTTATCTGGCGCGACAAGTGTCATCGGCGCCGCCTGAGCTGCTGGCTTGCTTCGAGCCCCAGCTGGTGCATTGAGCAGCAGGCGCACAACATGGGCACACAACTGGTCTGGTTCAAGCGCGATTTGCGCGTGCATGACCACGCGGCCTTGGCGCAGGCGGCCGCGCAAGGGCCAGTGCTGTGCGTGTACATCATCGAGCCCTCCTATTGGTGCGCCCCCGATGCCTCGCAAAGGCAGTTCGACTTTGTGCGTGAATGCCTGCGCGACCTGTACCGGCAACTCAAGGCCTGCGGCCTGGTGCTGCACGTGGTGACCGGCGAAGTGACCGAGGTGTTGGCGCAACTGCACCAAGTGCAGCCCTTCAGCCACCTGCACTCGCACCAGGAAACCGGCAATGGCCTGAGCTACCAACGCGACCTGGCGGTGGCCACGTGGTGCACATCGCATGGCGTGGTGTGGCAAGAGCAGCGCCAACACGGCGTGGTCCGCCGCCTGCAAAGCCGCGACCAGTGGAGTGAGCACTGGCAGCAGCTGATGGACGCGCCGCAAGAGCCCACGCCCGATCTGCAAAGCGCCGACTGGCCCTGGGCTGCGCAAACCTTTCCCGAGTGGCAAGCTTGGGGGCGCCCCACAGACGAAGCCCCAGAGCGCCAAACCGGTGGCCGCAGCGAAGGCCTGCGCACGCTGCACAGTTTTTTGAGCGAGCGCAGCAGCCAATACCGGGGCGGCATTTCATCACCGCTGAGCGCCAGCAGTGCTTGCTCCAGACTCTCGCCCTATTTGAGCTGGGGGTGCCTGAGCCTGCGCGAGGTGGTGCAGGCCACCGAAGAGACGCTGCGTCAGCCCCACGTGGACAGCTGGACACGCAAAGGGCTGAGCGCTTTCATGAGCCGCCTGCATTGGCATTGCCACTTCATGCAAAAGCTGGAAAGCGAACCCGCCATCGAAACGCGCAACATGCACCGGGGCTATGACGGCCTGCGCGAAAACGACTGGAACGATGCGCACTTTGAACGCCTGCGCAGCGCCACCACCGGCTGGCCGCTGGTGGATGCCTGCGTGACCATGCTGCAGCAAACCGGCTGGCTCAATTTCAGGATGCGGGCCATGCTGGTGTCGGTGGCGGCGTATCCGCTGTGGCTGCACTGGGACCAAGTGGGCCACTGGTTGGCATCGCAGTTTGTGGATTACGAACCCGGCATCCACTGGAGCCAGATGCAAATGCAGTCGGGCACCACCGGCATCAACACCACCCGCGTGTACAACCCGATCAAACAAGCGCAAGACCAAGACCCGCAAGGCATCTTTGTGCGGCGCTGGCTGCCTGTGCTGCGGCAAGTGCCCGACACCTGGTTGTTCGAGCCTTGGAAAATGCCGCCGTCGGTGCAGGCGCAGTGCGGCGTGGTGGTGGGCCGTGACTGGCCCCTGCCCGTGGTCGATCTGCCCGAAGCCACACGCAAGGCCAAGGCCTTGCTGCACGCCAGGCGCAACACCTCACCGGTGCGTCAAGCCAAGCAAGCCGTCATCGACAAACACGCTTCGCGCAAGCGCCCCGAAGGCACCCGCAAACGCCGCCCACCACCCGCGCAAGAAGCACAAACCACACTGGACTTTTGACATGCAACACCCCACCCCGCCGATTCGGCACCTGGTCCTGGTGCTGGGCGACCAGCTGGACCTGAACGCCAGTGCCTTGCAGGATTTCGAGCCTGAGCACGATGTGGTCTGGATGGCCGAGGTCATGCAAGAGTCCACCCATGTGCCCTCGTCCAAACAACGCACCGCTTTGTTTTTGAGTGCCATGCGGCACTTTGCACAGGCCCTGCGCGCACAAGGCTGGACAGTGCATTACACCGAGCTGGACGATGCGGACAACACAGGCACCTTGGCGGGCGAGCTGACCCGCGCCATCGCGCATTGGCAACCCCGAGCCCTGTGCATGACCGCGCCGGGCGACTGGCGCGTCTTGCAGGCCATCCAGGCCACGGCCAAGGCGCAGCAAAAGCCCCTGATGCTGCACGACGACCTGAGCTTTTTCACCACGGTGCGCGATTTTGCGGCGCACGCCAAAGGCCGCAAGCAGCTGCGCATGGAGTATTGGTACCGCGAACAGCGCCAACGCTTTGGCGTGCTGATGGACGGCGGCAAGCCGGTGGGCGGGCAGTGGAATTTCGACGCGGACAACCGCGAGTCGTTCGGCAAACAAGGCCCACAAAACCTGCCCGCACCGCAACGCTTTGCGCCCGACGCAACCACGCAAGAGGTGCTGGCACTGGTGTCACGGGTTTTGCCCAAAGCCCCAGGGCAGTTGGACGACTTTGCCTGGCCCGTCACGCGCACTCAAGCGCTGCAAGCTTTGGACGACTTCATCACCCACCGGCTGCCGCTCTTTGGCCAATACGAAGACGCCATGTGGGCGGGTGAACCGTGGCTGTACCACTCGCAGCTGTCGGTCTGCCTGAACCTGAAACTGCTGTCAGCGCAGGAGGTGGTGCAAGCGGCCGAACAAGCTTGGACACGTGGCCATGCGCCGTTGCCCGCCGTGGAAGGTTTTGTGCGGCAAATTCTGGGCTGGCGCGAATACGTGCGCGGCATGTACTGGACGCAGATGCCCCGCTACCTCGACCTCAATGCGCTCAACGCGCAAGAAGCCTTACCCGAATTTTTCTGGACCGGCGAGACCGACATGGCCTGCTTGCGCGATGCCTTAAAGCAAACACTGCGGCATGGCTACGCGCACCACATCCAGCGGCTGATGGTATTGGGCCTGTACGGCCTGCTGCGCGGCGTGCACCCGCAGCAGATGCACAGCTGGTTTTTGAGTGTGTATGTGGACGCGGTGGAGTGGGTGGAGCTGCCCAACACCCTGGGCATGTCGCAGTTTGGCGATGCCGGCCTGATGGCGAGCAAGCCTTATGTGGCCACGGGCAAATACATCCAGCGCATGAGCAACCACTGCCAGGGCTGCAAGTTTGATCCGGCGCAATCGGTGGGCCCACAGGCCTGCCCCTACACCACGCTGTATTGGGACTTCTTGCGTCGCCACCAGGCATCGCTGGCGAAGAACCCGCGCATGGCCATGCAGCTCAAAAACCTGAACCGCCTGTCGGCTGAGACCCTCGAAAACATCGCGCAACAGGCGCAAGCCCACCGCCAAAATGACTGAACGCTGAGCCGCACGCGCGCTCAGCCCAGCACCTGAGCCGCCAACCGGGCATACAGCGGAATGCCCAGCAGGATGTTGAAAGGGAAGGTCAGCCCCAGCGACAGGCCCACGTACAAGGACGGGTTGGCCTCGGGCAGCGCATAACGCAGCACCGCAGGCACAGCGATGTAGGACGCGCTGGCGGCCAGCACCATCAGCAAGACCGCATCGGCCTGGGGGACTTCGAGCAGCCAGCACAGGCCCAGCGCCATGCCCGCATGCACCAGGGGGGCCAGCAGGCCATAGGCCAGCAGCCAGGGCGACTGGCCGCGCAAACCCGGCAGGTTGCGGGCGGCCATGAGGCCCATGTCCAGCAAGAAGAAAGCAAGCATGCCCTTGAACAGGTCACCTGAAAACGGCTGCATCGCCCGCTGACCCGACTCACCGCTGACCATGCCGATCAGCATCGCGCCCAGCAGCAACAGCTGCGCCCCGTCGGTGAACGACTCGTGCAGGATCTTGCCCATCGAAACGCGCTGGCCTGCTGGACCCTGTTGCGCCCCAGACTGCCCCCGCAAGCGGTTGGCCATCAGCACGGCAAAGATGATGGCAGGGGATTCCATCAGGGCCATGGCCGCGGCCATGTGCCCCCCGTAGGCCAGGCCATGCGTCTCCAGGTGGTTCATGGCGGTGATGAAGGTGACGGCACTGACCGAGCCATAGGTGGCCGCCAGGGCCGCCGCATCAAAACCGCTCAAGAGGCGGCGCAGGCATTGGTAGCTCAGCCAGGGCACCAGCATGGCCAGAAAGACCGCCAGGGACAGGCTCACCGCGACCTGCGGCGTCAGGCCCGACTGCGCCAGCGCAAAGCCACCTTTGAGGCCCAAAGCCATCAAGAGGTAGAGGGACAGGAAACGTGAAATCGCCGGGGGAATCTCCAGGTTCGACTTCACCAGCCCGGCAAAGACGCCGAACACAAAAAACAAAATCGCGGGGTCCACCAAGACATGCATTTCAAACTCCAGATCAAAAACTGCTGTGATTGTGTGACCCACAGTTCATAAAGTAAAATCGATTTTTAAATACATGGTAATCATCCCCTTTTGCAAGGGTCTCAGAAGTAGAAACGCTACGCAGCCATGG
>NZ_JAOASQ010000025.1 GCF_030158565.1 Limnohabitans sp.
CAACCAGCCTAAATCACAGATTGATACAACAACAGCATCGTCCGCTTTTGGCCGAAAGCCGCCTCACCACGCTGAGAAAAAGCGTCAGGCCAACCGGTATGAACTTGTATGAAATCACCCCATACAAGCACCGAGGCACATGGCCACCCCTCTGCTGCGACACCACGGCTGGAAGGCACCCGAGACGTGCTGGACGTACTGACCTGCGGCATCGTCAGAACAGCAGCACGAGAGACCAAGCCGGAGCCCCTCATCCAGGCTCCAGCGACCCCGGCCGAACCCAGCCGAGAACTCCTGACCGAGAAAATGCTCGCCGATCGCTGGGTGTGCTCCGTCGCGCGCCTTCAGCGGTGGCGCACCGTTGGGGAGGGACCGCCGTACTTGAAGATCGTGGGGAAGGTTCTGTACCGGCTCAAGGACATTGAGGCCTACGAGGAAGCCAGCCTGGTCCGGAAGGTGTTCTAGGAGGGCTTTGGAAGGCCCCGAACGGATTGGAATTTGTTCGAACGACTTGGAATCAGTTCGAATGAATCTTGGCGGAGCAGAAATTCTAGCCCCACCAACCTGCTCAGGTCCGGATGCATCGTTTTTTGATGGCGCCGGGGATTCGAACCCGCAAATTCGGGGGCATGTTCATCCTTCATGCAGGCTTCCCCTTCAGGCCAGGGTCAACGAGCCTTCGATGTTCCCGCGAGCGGCATTCGATTTGGGACAGATCTAGTGAGCGGTATTCACTTCCCCCTTTGGGGCTTCGATCATGCCGAATTCTCTGTCACTGAACAGTACGAACTCTAGGAACTCCGTCACGTCAACCTGCTTAGGTTCGGATACATCTTTTTTGACAGGGTTGGACATTCGAACTTAACTACCGTACAAAGGCTGTATCGTGGCTCCCACGGATTTTCCGAGCCTTGCAGTAAGTGCTGCAATTGAAGGGATCATCCGCTCAGAGTAAACGCCAGCATGGCTGTTTCAGGTTGGTTACGGTCATTTGAGCCGTTGCATCCAGAAGACGGCGAACTGGGAAAAGCGAAAATTCCTTTGCCATTCGCCAATGACCGCCTCGCATCTGAAGTCAACGTTTGACCCCACCTGAACGATGAGGCATCTTCAACGCCAGCCTCGCTCAATGCGCAGGCAGCCGCCACCTCCTCAAGCACGCGGCGACTTTCCCTCGAACTTCAATACCAAGCTTCCGGCCAGCAAGGTCAATACAAAAAGACAACCGAGGTACGGCATCACGCTTTGCAGGGGGGCACCCATCTGATTCAGACGCAACGCTGCCTGGACTCCCGCCGTTGTGGGAATCAACCAACGCAGGTATTGCAACGCGGTAGGCAATGCCTCTGACGGCCATGAAAATCCTGCAAGAAATACCAAAGGCAGCGTGGAGAAAAGAATCACTTGGAGGACCCGTTCGCGATCTCGGCACCACAGGCCCACCAATGAGCCCAGCGTGACGATGGCGGACAAGTACAGGACCAAGAAGACTAGGGATCCAGCAACGTTTCCTGCGCGCGGGTAGCCATAGAGCCAAAAAATCCATCCAAAATAAAACAGCCCAGACACCAATCCCGGCACGAGAAATGCCAGCCAGCGTCCAATCCAGACCATAGGACTTGCTTGAACTGCACGTTGCTCGACCCAGGTCGCCACCAACATCCCCACTCCCATCAGAAGGGTCTGATGCATGATCAGCAGGGCGACGGCAGGAACGATGAAGCTGCCGTAACCCTCTGTGGCGTTGAACAAGGCAATGGCTTGAAAATCCACCGGCGTACGAGTCTCACTGGCCTGACGAGGACTTTGACCCTTTGCCTCTCGCTGTCGGATTTCAATACCCGCCGATGCTGCACCTACGGCTTCCGCTAACCCGTACTGCACCGCCTTGCTGATGATGGGGTAGGCGCCGTTCGACACGATCGTCACCAAAGCTGGCATCCCCCTGGCGACGTTTGCCTTCAGGGTGTCTGGGAGAAGCAGGTAGCCTTCAATCTCGCCGCGACTCATGGCGGCCTGCGCGGCGCGCTCATCAGACGCTACGGCTTTGACCTCGATCCGTGGGTTGGCAAGTGCTAGGCGTTGGATCGTCCGTGACAGAGCCGAGTGATCCTGGTCGATGACCGCCACCGGCACTCGGGTCACGACCTCCGGACCGAAGAACCAAGGGTAGAAGAAAGCATAGAACAAGGGCGCTGCAAAAAGCAGCATCAATACGCCCTTGTCTCGCACAACATCGCGCAGCGTTGCGACGAACCCCGTCCTCAGGGTTCTTGAGTGGTGGAGGGTCATGTCAACGAGCTCCCCATGTCGATGGCTTGTTGCGAGCCTGGACCAAGCCCCACGCGGCCAGTGCGAGCAAACCCAGAGTGGCCAGCAGGAATGCCACAGGAGTCGCAGCACTCGCGCGGGCCGGCAAGCCCATCAGCAATTGCTCCGTCTGCAGCCGGATGTAGTGGGTGAACGGCATGGAAGTCGCCCATAGGCGAGCGCTGTCAGGCATTGCACTCAGTGGGAAGCTCATGCCACTGAATGCGAAGGCCGGGGCGGTTAGAAGTCCAGTCACGGACAACGCGGTCCGCAAAGACTTGGTCAGTGCGGCCACCGCAGCACCCGCGGCCAGAGACAGTGCCATGAGCAAAGCCAGGGCGAGGCAGATCCAGGCAAGATGCCCGGGGATGTCCCAGCCACGCCCGGCCGTGATGAACCAAAGCGCTCCGGTACCGATCCCCGTAAGCGTCATCCAGGGAATCGCCAGCTTGCCCAGCAGGGCGACCGCGACGGACCGCCCTCCCTCGTGTCCCAGCCACTGTCCTAGCGTCTTGTCCCTCAACTCTCGACCTACCGCCCAGGCACCAGCCGTCATTGCCAGAATGTGCAGGATGGCCGGGATCACGGCAGCAGTCAGGTACTTTTCGTAGTTACCGGACCCGTTGAACAGCACAATCGATTGAGTCTGGATCGGATTAAAGCTGGTCTTGGCCTGTTGGGGGGATTCACCTCGCTTGGTTCGAGCCGACACTTCGATACCGGCAGCCAAGGTCCCCACCACCGTGCGCACATCCCGCTGCAGCAGGCTCGAGTGCGTGGCAAACTGGGCGTTATGGCGCAGGGTGACTTCGGTCTTGACCCCGCGCTTGATGTCTCGCTCGAAGTCCCGGGGAATGTTGACCATCGCGTATACCCGCACGCTCCTGAGAGCGTTTTGGGCCGAGGATTCGCTGTCGAATTCGTCGACAACCTGAATGCCAGGCGAGGCGTCGAGCATGCGCACCAGTTGCCGCGACAGCCCGGAGTGGTCTTCATCTACCACGCCGACTGGCAGG
Source organism: Limnohabitans sp. (assembly GCF_030158565.1). GTDB lineage: Bacteria > Pseudomonadota > Gammaproteobacteria > Burkholderiales > Burkholderiaceae_C > Limnohabitans_A. Next base: position 3,327 of record NZ_JAOASQ010000025.1, read on the forward strand.
TTCCTCGGGATGGCGCTGGAGAACATCCACACGACCAGCACCACGGCCAGCAAAGGCACCCACGTCACCATCGCCAGGTCCCAGGGGCTTTGGCCTAGGCGACGGGCTTCCCGCCTGGCGCTGTCGAAGAAGTGGTGCATGGTCAATTCAATCGACCAGAACGGACATGCCTGGGCGAACCCCCTCGATCACTTGGGACGGGCGGGCCCGGACCTCGAAGGTTTTGATGTCAAAGCCCTGATCGGAGCGCGTGGCACGCCAGGTGGCGAAATCGGGCATCACTGCTGCCCGGTACACCTTGAAGCGAACCTTGCGGCCTTTCAAGGCGGGCAAGGTGCCATCGAATTCCTTGCCGACGCCAAACTTATCGAGCTTGTCTTCGCGCACGTTGAGCACCACCCACTGATCTGCCATGTTGGCGACCGTGACCACAGGCACTCCTTGGGGCGAGATCTCGCCCACACGCCCCAGGACCTTGACCACTTCACCGGCCACCGGGCTCTTGAGCTCCGTCTCGGCCTTGGCCGCCTGAACTTCAGCCACGACGCCAGCCAATTGACGTGCCTGGGCGGCGGCAGCTTGCTTGTCTTCGGAACGTGCCCCGTCGCGCGCCATCTCATACTGGGCCTGCGCGGCCAAGGCCTGATCGCGGGCTGCCTTGAAATTAGCCTCAGCCTCGTCGCGCTTTTGTGCGGCGATCAAGCCGTCCCGGGCCAGTCCCTCAATCCGCTTGAACGATGCTTGTGATAGATCCGCCGCGGCCTGGGCGCGCTGCCAGTTCAGGCGGGCGATTTCCACCTCCTGGGGCCGGGCACCCTTTTGCACCTTGGCCGCCGTGGCCTGGGCAGCCTCCTGGGCTGCCGTGGCCTGCGCCAATTTGGCGGTCACCTCGGGACTGTCCAGGCGAATGAGCGGTGAGCCCACCGTGATGACATCCCCCTCCTTGACGAGGATGTCTGCGATGCGGGCGCTGACCTTGGAAGCGACATCGACTTCCTGCACCTCCATCTGTCCCTGGAAGGCCTCCGCGCCAGGCTGCTGGGCCTTCCACAGGCCCAGGCCGAGAACTGCCACTGCGCCGATAGTGACCAGTGTGACGGGTAGTTTCTTATTCATCTCATTGCGCTTTCAGATCGGCACGGGCCATGTAGCTGGTGAATTGATCGGACAGACCGGCCACTTCCAGGAGATCGGCGAGGGCCTTAACATAGTCATAAGCCGACTGTGCCTGCTCGGTCTTGGTTTTAGCCAGGTTCACCTCTGCGTCGATCAGTTCTAATGTGGAGTTCGTCCCCGCCTTCTGGCCCTTGGTCTTGAGTTGGAGGACTGCATCGGCCAATTCCAGACTTGGGGCCAGGGACAGGAATTGACGCCTGGTCTGGTCAACGGCCATCCACCGTTTCTCGACCAGCAGCGCGATGTCATTTCGGGCCTGCTTGTCCTGGCTGTCCGCCATCTCGATGAGCCGATGCGATGCTTCGCTCATCAAGGAGCGGTCCACCCCCCCCCACAGACGCCAGCTGACTCCCACGCCCACGACCCAGTTGGCTTGGTCCGAGGAGCGGAGCTGGCGTTGCCCGAAGGCAAATATCGTGGGCTTCTTGTGGGACTCTTCCAGGGCATGAATCTGCTCGGCCTCATGCCGCTTGGCGGCCACCTTGCCCAATCCTGGGTGTCGTTCCAGAGCAGCGTCGATGAAGTAGCCAAGCGGCTCAATGGGTGAACTGATCACGAAAAGAGGGCTCATGGCTTGAACCCGTTCACCGTTGCGGATGGTTCTGGCCAACGCGGTAGACGCCAACTCAGCGTCATCCCGAGCCTTTTGGGCGTTCCGCTTGGCTTCCTCCATCGCAGCGCGGGCCTGGAGTCGCTCGACCTGTGCGACAAGGCCCGCTTCAAGCATTCGCTGCGTCGCGGCGTCATGCTCCTGGACGGCTCGAAAGGCCGCCTCGCGCAACCCGGCCGCGCGCTCAGCCAACTGGGCTCCGAAATAACGCTGCGCGAATTCCGTAAACACCTCTTGCTGCGCCTGGCGTCCGTCCGCCCGGGCCTCTTCGGTCTTGGCTTCTAAGGCCTGCTTGATGGCGGTGGTGGCGCCGCCGGTGTAAAGGGGCAATACAGCCGAGACAGAAGAGGTGTTGCCGCTGCGCTGAGTGCTCAGGTCGACACTGTTCGGCAGTTGCGGCAGGCGTGACAGGCCTGCAGCCAAGGTAGGGGGTAGAGCAGCAATGGACGAACCGATGGTGTGCGTCAGCGGTGACAGATCGACCCCCTGCACCGCGCCTTGGAACCTGTAGGAGGCGGCGCCTACGGACACCACGGGGCCGCCCAGGTAGCGGGTAGCCTGCTCCTTCAACTGCGCGCTCTCGACCGACAAGCGAGTCATTGCCAGACGATCAGAATTGGCTTGGAGGCGCCGTGCGGCCTCTTCGAAGCTGAGCGCTTCAGCCCGTGTCAGCGCGGGAACGCAGGCCGCCGCAGTTATCAAGGCACACAGTGACAGTTTGGTGCGCAATCGATTTGGTTGATTCAACATGGCATTCTCTTTGTCGGTACCAATCGGTACCATAATCGAAATTCTAATCGGATTATTGGTACTGTCAAGTACCTAATGTGAGATACTTGCGCGATGAGTCGCCCCCAAATTCCCGACGACGAGCATCGCACCCGGTTGCTGGAGGGGATGGCGCGGGCGGTCACGGCTTGTGGGTATGCGGAGCTCACGACATCAGACATCGTGCGCGAAGCGAACGTGTCCAAAAGAACCTTTTACCAATTTTTCAAAGATAAGAGCGAATGTCTGATTGCGTTGTTCAATCACTCTGCGCAGAGGATTGAGGCCACATTACGTGCAAGCATCGACCCACAGGGTGACTGGAGTTCCCAGATCGATCGGACCATCCAGATCTATCTGGAAACGTTGGCCGCCAATCCTGTGCTGCTACGTACCTTGTTTGTGGAAATCCTAGCGCTCGGCGCCGCAGGCCTGAGTGCCAGACGCATCGCCATGGAAAAAATAGCTGCTGTGCTCCTGGAAGCCGCTGCCTATCAGCGCGAAAACCAGATCCCGCAATGGCTTTCCACCAGTCTGATTGGGGGGGTCAATGAGATGGTGTTGCAGCATATTGAGCAAGACCAGATTGCCTTGTTGCCCCAGCTAAGCGGAAATGCTGCCGCGTTCATGAAAAACACAATCCAAATATTCACCCATGAGGGTGCGCCAAGAGGGAGTAAGCCCCGAGGCACTGTACGAGCAAGGCGGTGACCTGATCCCAGCGACGCCCAAGCAGTTCGCAACTTTGGTCTACGCCGAGAGCCGCAAGTTTGGTGCGGAAATCGAGTACCCCCCTCGATTGATCCTTTCGATGCTCCGGGCTTCGCCGTGCATGTCCGGCCCAGCCTTGGCGCTCATTGCACATTCGAGCGCTGCCATACGCATGGTGAGGGATGGGTGAGCACGCAGACTCATGCTTGTGATCTGACCGCAGGGCCCAGACCGCTCACAGTGGTCGGTGGTCACAGCCTGTAACCGCCGTTTCGGCGCTCATGGATCTGGAGCGGGCATTCGGAAACATCACGACAGGTCTATTCGAGCTCGGTTGCAACTGCCAGCCACCTCACAGCGCCTGACAACTTCCTGTGAACTCGCTCCGTTTCGCACTGTGGGCCTCACGGGATGGAACCAGCACTTCAAGTGGCGCATGCCTGCAAGGCCGTTTCGGTCTGAAGCCGTGTCTGCTCGATTAAATATTCCAAAAATATCCGTGTCCGGTCGGGAATGAACTTGCGGCTTGGCAGCGCCGCATACAAGCTGACCCGCCCAGTGATCCAGGGCGAGAGCACCCGCTTCAAGGTGCCTTGCGTGAGGTAAGGCGCTGCGATCTCCATCGACAAGGACATGATGCCTGCCCCGTCGATCACGGCTCTGAGTGTTGAATCACAACGAAAACTGGGCCAAATTTGGGGAGAATCACACTGAAAACTGAGCCACGTTGACGGCTACGCTGCTGAATTTTTCAGCAAGGTGGTCAGGAGTGATCAACGTGAGCACATTGAGAAAATTGCGCCGCCTCGTGCTGAGGGATGGCGTATCGGTGCGGGAGGCCAGCCGGCGGCTGGGGATCTCGCGCAACACGGCCAGCAAGTGGTTATCTGAGCCCGAGATGCGGGAGCCGAAGTATCCGAAGCGGGTGAAGGTGGTGAGCGTCCTGGGGCCTTTTGAAGAGACCCTGGCCCGCTGGCTCAAGGCCGACCAGCACCGCAATAAGCGCGAGCGCCGCGGCATCAAGGCCATGTTCGAGGCCTTGCGCGCCATGGGCTACGGCGGCAGCCGTGGGCCGGTGTACCGCTTTGCCCAGCAGTGGCGCCTAGAGCAAGACCACAACGCCCGAGGGGCGGGGTTTGTGCCGTTGTCCTTTGAACTGGGTGAGGCGTTCCAGGCCTATGCGCACGAAGTGACCGCATTTTTCATGGACGAACTGATGCGCCACGGCGTGACCACCGCGCTGTGCTTCGCCACAGCTCACCCCGAGTCGGTCGATGTGTTCATGGCCGAGGCACAACAACGGCGCCTGCGCATGGTCACCGGCAAGGTGCTGCAAGACCGCCACAGCCCTGACGGCCTGCGCGACTCCGACACGGCCTTGAGCCTGCGCCAGACCGAAGACCTGATCCGCCGCTGGCACGGCGTGGACCGCCTGGGCTATGCCACCACGCCGCGCTTTGCGCCCACCAGCAGCCCTGAGCAGCTGCATGGCGCAGGCGAGATCGCGCAGCAGTTTCCCGATGTGTGGATCCAGTCGCACGTGGCGGAAAACCTCGACGAAATCCGCTGGGTGAAAGAACTGTTCCCCGAAGCGCGCAGTTATCTGGACGTGTACGACCGCGCAGGCCTGCTGCGGCAACGCTCGGTTTATGCGCACTGCATCTACCTCGATGAAGCCGACCGTTGCCGCATGGCCGAAGTGGGTGCCACCGCCGCCGTGAGTCCCACCAGCAACCTGTTTCTGGGTAGCGGCTTTTTTGACTACACCGCCTCGGACGCGGCTAGCTTGCGCTATGGCCTGGCCAGCGATGTGGGCGGCGGCACCAGCTTCAGCCCTTTCCACACCATGCACGCGGCCTACACCGTCGCAAGGCAAAGTGTGGGGCATCCTGGCATCAGCCTCGCGCCCGAACACCTGTGGTGGCAACACACGGCAGGTGCCGCCGCCGCGCTGGACCTGGACGGCAAAGTGGGCAACCTGCTGCCCGGCTGCGAAGCCGACTTCGTGGTGCTCAACCCGAAAGCCACGCCCCTGCTGGCCCGGCGCACCGCACAAACCGAGACTCTGGCCGAATGGCTGTTCGCCATGATCGTGCTGGGCGATGAGCGCTTGATTGCGCACACGGTGGTTCAAGGACAACTCAGCCACAGCGACATGGCTCAAAACCATTGAGTGCACATGGCGCAAAAAAAGCGGCGTCATCGACGCCGCTGAAAATGGGCCGGATAGGGCCATGCTCAGGCCATGCCCGGAGCCATCACCCCGATGGACAGGCTGGCCGTGTGGTGACTCATCAGATGTTGCGGTTGTAACGCTGTGGGTACAACTGGTTCAACTTCAGGCCAGTTTCACCATCCGCCATGATGTTGCCGGTGCGGAGGGCTTCGACCAACTCGGCCTTCACTTGCTCGCGGGTCTTGCCCTGAGCAGCAGACTTGGCGGGGTACAGGCCAGGGTTCACTTCATTGGCTTTTTGATGGGTTTCACCGTTGACGACGAAGTCGCCGGTGCGCAGGGCTTCGGCCAGTTCAGCTTTCACCTGTTCGCGGGTCTTGCCCTGAGCGGCCGACTTGGCGGGGTACAGGCCTGGGTTCAATTCATTGGCTTTTTGATGGGTTTCACTGTTGACGACAAAGTCGCCCGTGCGAATGGCTTCGGCCAGTTCAGCTTTGACTTGCTCACGGGTTTTGGCTGCAGATGCGTCGGCAGCCATGGCGTTTCCAGCAGCCAAGGCAGCAACAGCGAGGGTGATGGCGGAGAAATAAGAGCGGTTCATGATCAGGTTTCCTTGAAAGTTTGAAAAACGGTCTGCCTGTCGGATTGACGGGGCTTTGACCTGATCGGTGAAGCGTTGGTTGAAAGCGCTGCATCGATGGGTTGAACTGTAAAATTTCCGAATCAATAGAAAAACAATCAAAAACACATTGAGTTATTTCTAAATTAGAAACAATCAAGGGCTTGAAATCCCGTTTTGGAGTGCTTCATGGACCGTTTGTTGTCGATGCGCGTGTTTGAGCGCGTGGTGAATGAGGGGGGATTTGCCGCCGCTGCCCGTGCGCTGGACATGTCAGCGCCGGTGGTCACGCGCCTGGTGGCCGATCTGGAAGACCACCTGGGCACGCGCTTGCTGCAGCGCTCGACCCGCCGCCTGTCGCTGACCGAGGCGGGTCAACAGTACCTGGACCGTGTGCGCAGCATCCTGCAGGACATTGACGAAGCCGATGCGGTGGTCAGTGCGCAGACCACCGAGCTGGCGGGCCTGCTGCGCCTGCATGCGCCACCGGTGCTGGCGACTTATGTGGTTGCGCCTTTGCTGGCGGAGTTTCGCAGGCGTTATCCCAAAATCCTGATCGAGCTGGAGGTGGAAACCTTGCGGGAGCCACCGATTGAGGACTTCGACATCACCTTGCTGGGCACCGATGAGAGCTTTAACGGCGATGTGATTGCGCGCAAAGTGCTGGAGTCCGAAGCCATTTTGGTGGCCTCGCCCGAGTACCTGCGCCAACGCGGCGCGCCGCAGCAACCACAGGACCTGATGCAGCACGATTGCCTGCGCCTGAAAATGCCCCACATGCGGCCTCGCATGTGGCAAATGTGGTGCCCCGACAACCCAACGCAGCCCATCGAGATCGACATCCAGCCGGTGCTGCTGGTCAACCACACCGACAGCCTGTTGCGCGCGGCGCTCGATGGCGCGGGCATCACCTCGGTGGCAATGGACATGGTGGCACCGTATCTGACACGCGGTGAGCTGGTGCGCGTGCTGGCACCGTGGATCACGGGTCGGCTGAGCATGTACGCGGCCGTGCCCACACGCAAATTCATGCCGCAACGCACCCGCGTTTTTCTGGACTTTCTGATCGAGGAGACACGTTTGCAGACGGCCAAGGCTTTGCAGGCTTGCGCCACTTGCTGAAGCTGCGCCCTCTCGGTTGGACTCCAGCCGACAACTGACCGCACAAAGGCGCGATGTTGTCGCTCAAAAACTCGCCTGCAACTGACCGACAATAAGGCATGACCGAAGGCAAGGAACACCCCATCGTCGACCCCAACCAGTCCCAGCGCGAAGCCGTGCGCCGGGGCATTGCGCAATTTCAGCAGCGCCTGCAGGCCGCCGGCCACGATCCTAGGTCATGGGTGGCTCACCAAGTGAGCTAGGGGGATCTCTTGGAGCCTGTGATGCAAACCAATGAAATGCTGCCGTCGGATTCGCTCAACCAGCGATTTGGTCGAGAGACAGTCAAAGTCTCAACTCAGGGTGCATGCAAACAGTGGCAAATGAAACAAGAGCGCAAATCGCCGCACTACACAACGGACTGGTACTCAATTCCCGTTGTTTGAGCAAACTGTTCGTTTGCTGAATAAATGCCTAGAGGGAATAATTTCTACCAATGAGAGAACGGCCGGTCATAAGGGCTGAGACTTTTAGAGATTTGACCCACCCCCTAGGTGTATGTGTCGAGAGGGTTTCGCCGCTGTCGCCAACCATCGCCGTTGAGGAAATTTATTTGCGAGGAAAGGGGAAAGGAAATGGCAGCAACCTTCGCCGCCATTTTCTTTCCTATAGGGTGGCGAAACTACTTTACCAATTCTTGTCAACCTCACCAGGTTCGTTATTGAACTGAACACACTGGCGTTCCTTTGGTTCAAAGTACGCGCCGGATTTGCCGCGAGTGCTGTGATATGCAACAAATCCCTCGTCAAGGAGTGACATGAAGCATGCACGCATTTCCGCACGTGTGAAGCCAAATTGGGAGGCTGAATTTTCAAGATCAGCTTTGCTATAACTAACCCCAATGGCATGGCCGTTCTTGATGTGACAAAGCAATTTTTCTAATTTCAACCGATGCAATTCTTCAGTTGTAATGGGCGCCACTTTTTCATGTGAGAAAAAATACCCTTTACGACGAACATAGATCGCTGGTTGGCGTGGACAGTAACTTAACTTAGCCAGATGCATGACCAAGCCGCTCTCATCTTCCATCAATGGCGAGCCTGTTTGCTTGAGCCATTCGTCATGATCCAGCGGATTCATCACAACAACCATACGACTACCATCAGCCAACGCACTGCCACCACGCCCAGAATATTGGTCTGATGTCTTGTCACGAGCATTGGCTTTCCCGGAGTGATGAATACCTTCAATACAGCAGTCGAGTTCGATGCGAAAGACGCGGAAGGCATTGATCAAACCTTGCTCAGCATCATTAACGCGACTTTCGCCCACCCCAAAAGAAACCAATGGGTCAAAAATGATCCAGTCAGGAGCAAAGTCTTTCAGCCTCTGAATCATGGAGAAAATATTCTCAGCATGAGGTTCAACAACATCCGATTCGATGCACGATAAGCGGAAGCTACTGCCTGATAAATCCAAGATGCGAATGTTAGCCAAGACTTGCGCAATTTCAGTGTGATCCAGGAGCATGCCTTCCATGATGTGGCGCATCCTAGCAACCAGAATGTCACGACTGTCCTCATGAGTCACGATCACAGTCTTGACTGGTGCCGATGGTGTCCTGCCCCAGAGTTCCTGTCCTAAGGATAAGACAACTGCTTCAAACAGGGCCACAGTCGTCTTGCCCGTGCCACCTGCACTGATACGCATGCGAACGTCTGCGTAAAGAAGGTTCGGGAGAATGACCCTGGGAGCCAGTTTTGCCCTGTTCAATTCATCAAGACTGATGGGTGTCAAGTCGAGATTCGGCATGGGCTGCCCCATCCTCAATTGGTCATTAGGCACCTCAATACCAGCCGAACGAAGTTTCTCCTTGGCCATCCTCATTGCTTTTGCGCTGTCATTCTTCGCCATCAAAACACTGAATGCTGAGTATGCGTCGTGTGCACCGCCGCCGCCTCCACCGGTGTAAAGAGGATCGTTCGAGGACATGGTATGTACACGGTTGTCCTTGATGCTGGCTGAGTAACTGCCCGAGTCAGAAGCAGGGTGCTTGAACGTCATGCCCTTTTGGTCGTAGCCAGCACCGATTAAGATTTCCTCGAGCGGAAAGCGCTGGTTGAAAAGTTGAACCAGCGGTGGAGGGGGCGACCCGACCAGCCAAGCATCATCGTTTGCAGGCAAAGAAACTGTTGCTTGAAGTACGTTGAGCTCATACTTCCAAACATCGGTTGGGTCAAAACGCTTCCCATTACGGGAAGATCGCGTGTCATAGAAGTTGCCCCTATTAGGCAGATTGCAAATCTGCGACAAACGTTGTGACGCGCGATCGGGCTCGAAGCCTGCGGCACTCAGTTTGTCGTTCAACAAGCTTTGCGCCAAGATCCAAATAGATGGAGTCATTGGGGCTTCGAGCGGGATGAGGATCCTGCAACGCTGAAGATCGGCGGTTGCAGATTTCGTGGTGTAAATCTCAAAATCTGAGTCACCAATTGCCGACCTCAGAAAATCCCCCAATTTCTCGATAGGTTGATTGTTCTTATCAAGATCTGCCCAAAGAGCGAAAAATGCACCATCTTGCCGTTGGTCCGTGGAATTGCGCGACATGAGTGTTGATGGAATCACCCACTGGGCTTTGTGTTTCTCGCAATCGTCAGGTGTGTCAATCATGGCAGTGATATGGCTCCAAGAGACTTGCTCGTATGGCTTGAGCAACTTGTTTGGATTTTGTGGATCAGATTCATTCGTATGAAACGAACCAAACCCAGAAACGAACTTGACGTCATCGTTCGAGTTGACGGTCTTGTGGTTGGCGAAGTTCATTACTGCACCGGTAATCATCCCCTTTTGCAAGGGTCTCAGAAGTAGAAACGCTACGCAGCCATG
>NZ_JAOASQ010000026.1 GCF_030158565.1 Limnohabitans sp.
GGCGAAGACCCGGGGTCCATCTCCCCTGCACACCATGGATCCCGGATCAAGTCCGGGATGACGGGGAAGTGACAGGTCAGTGATGACGCGTCCCCCGCGACCCTGGGCAAACACCCTCACCTTGTCACCCCGTGTAAAACCACTCACCTTGTCACCCCGGGCGAAGACCCGGGGTCCATCTCCCCTGCACACCATGGATCCCGGATCAAGTCCGTGATGACGAGGAAATGACATGTTCGGGATGACGGGGAAGTGACATGTTCGGGATGACAAGCCTGGACACAAGCGGGTTGACAAACCTGGGGCACGACTGGCCTGTCAAGCTTTGTTCTGTGCGGGCCAGGCAAACAACGGGGCCTGTTTGTTGAGGAACCGCCCCACGGCTTCGCGGTGCTCGGCGGTGCCTGCGGCCAGGGCCTGAGCTTGCGCTTCCGAGCTCAGCATGTCTTGCAGACCACCGCCCAAGGCGTTGTTCAGGCTGCGCTTGATCAAGGCCACGGCGGCAGGCGACGCGCCCACAAAACTGCGGGCCATGGCTTGGGCCCGTGCCAACAGCTGGTCGGGTTCGTGCAGCTCCATGACGATGCCCAGACGCAAAGCCTCTTGCGCGTCGATGTCGCGGGCCGAGAGCATGATTTCTTTGGCGCGCTGCACGCCCACCACGCGGGGCAGTGTGTAGAGCGCGCCCACGTCGGGCACCAAACCGACCTTGAGGAAGGACATGTTGAACCAGGCGCGCGGCGTGGCCAGCACGAAGTCGGCCGACAAGGCCAAGCTGAAGCCCGCACCAGCCGCTGCGCCATCGACCGCGGCGATCACCGGGCGGTCGAGCGTCAGCAGCAGCTGCACCCACTCGTGCAGGGTCTGCATGCGGCCGAGCCAGCCGCCGTTGTCCAGATTGGCCGCGGCGATGTTCTTGAGGTCACCGCCCGAGCAAAAATGCCCGCCCGCCCCGGTGAGGACCACGGCGCGGATGGACTTGTCTTGCTGGATGTGGTGCAAGGCCGCCGCCAGCTCGTCGCGCATGGCGGGCTCGAGGGCGTTGCGTTTGCTCGGGCTGTCGAAGGTGATGGTGGCGACCTGGTCGGTCACATCGAACTGCAGCAAAGAAGCTGCGCTTTTGGAAGGGATGATCATGAAAGGCTTCCTGTGTAATCGCGGCCACCGGCCAGGGAACTGCCGCCGTCCACCGGCAAGATGGCGCCTGTGACAAACGACGCATGCGACGACGCCAAAAACAGCGCCATGTCGGCGATTTCTTCCACTCGGCCCATGCGCTGCAAAGGCACGGACTGTGTCATGCGCTGCAGCGCTTCGGGCGTGGGTGCCAGGCGGCGGATGCCTTCGGTGTCGCCGATCGGGCCGGGCACGATGGAGTTCACGCGCACGCCTTCGGGGCCCCACTCCATGGCCAACACCCGCGTGAGCATGTCCACGCCCGCCTTGGCGGCGCACACATGGGCCTGGAACTTGGTGGGGTTGAAGGCTTGCGGCGCCGAGATGTTGATGACGCAGGCCCCGGGGCGGCGCAGGTGCTCGAAGCCCGCACGCAGCACATGGAAAGTGCCGTTGAGGTCAATGTCCACCACGGTCTTGAAACCGTTGGCCGACATGCCCAAAGCGGGTGCCAGAAAGTTGCCCGCCGCGCCCGACACCAGCACTTCAAACGGGCCAATGGCGTCACGCGCCTGCTGCAGCGCAGCGGCAATGCCTGCGGCGTCGCGCACGTCGGCGCTGTAGCCTTCGATCTGCGTGCCGTGCTGTCGCAACTGTTCAACCGCCTGGGCCACGCGCTCGGCATTGCGGCTGGCGATCGCCACCTTGGCCCCGGCCTGCGCAAACGCGGTGGCGATGCCCAGGTTGATGCCGCTGCTGCCACCGGCCACAAACACCGACTGGCCTTTGAAACTCAAGGGGATGCTCATGAGGTCTCCTGTTCGAGCGCTGCGTTCACACGCGCATGCTCTTGTTCTTGCAACTGGCGCCAAAGGATCTTGCCGGTGCCCGACTTGGGCAGGCTGTCCATGAAACGCACGATGCGCGGGGTTTTGTAGACGGCCATGCGTTCGCGGCTCCAGTCGATGACGTCTTGCTCTGTGACTTGCCCTTTGAATTCGGGCTTGAGCACCAGCAAGGCCATCACGTTTTCGCCGCGCTTGTTGTCGGGCACAGCAATCACGCAGGCCTCATGCACCGCCGGGTGTTCGTACATGGTGTTTTCCACTTCGGCAGGCCAGACCTTGAAGCCCGAGACGTTGACCATGCGCTTGAGGCGGTCGCGCATGAAGAAGTAACCGTCTTCGTCGACCAGCGCCAAGTCGCCGGTTCTGAAATAGCGCTCACCATCGAGGGTGATGAACGCGTCCTGGTCGGCTTGCGGGTTGCGCCAATAGCCGCGCATGACTTGCGCGCCGCGTGTGACCAGCTCGCCCACCTCGCCCTGCGGCAGCTCTTGCAGGCTTTCGGGGTCGATGATGCGCGAGTGCACGCCCTGCGTGGGCATGCCCAGGCATTGGCGCTTGCCGCGTGCCGGGGGGTTGGCGTGCAAAAACGCCGCCGTCTCTGACAGGCCATAGGCTTCGTTGTAGGACAAGCCGAATTTTTCGAACAGCATTTTGGACACGGCCTCGGGCATGGCCGCACCACCACCCGACAACAGCGCCAGGCTCGACAGGTCGCTGGTGTGCGCCGTGGGCTGGGCAAAGAAGTCGATCACCATGGCCGGGGGAGCGGTCCAGACGGTGACACGGTAACGCTCGACCAGGGCCACGGCGCGTGCCGCGTCCCAGCGCGGCATCATCACCATGGTGCCGCCCAGCGTGAGCGGCATGTTCATGCCGTTTTGCATGCCCAGCATGTGAAACAGCGGCGCCACGCACAGGAACACCGCATCGGCATGCAAGCCGCGCCACACCTGCGAGGCGATGTTGGAGGCCAGCACCGAGGTGTGGGTGTGGCAGCAGCCTTTGGGGTGACCGGTGGTGCCCGAGGTGTAGGGCAGCACGGCCAAGTCATCGGGCGTGCAGCCCACGTCGCGCACGGGCTCGGCAAAAGCCGCGGCATCGGCGAAGGCGTGCACATGGGCCTCGTCCAGCGCACGGGCGGCAAAGCGCATGGCCTCGGGCAAGGCCGCGAGGCCGCTGTCTGGCACGCCCTCGCTGTAGGCATGCACCAGCGCAGCCGTGAGGGTGCCGCCCACCTGCCCGATCAGGGGCTGCACCTGGGGCAACAAGTCCTGCGCCACCACGGCCACCTTGGCGCCGCTGTTGTCGGCGTAGTAGCTGACCTCGGGCAAGGTGCTCATGGGGTTGACCGGCACAACGGCTGCGCCCACGCGCATGACCGCATAAAAAGCGATGACGAACTGCGGGCAGTTCTGGCTCATGAGCAGCACGCGGTCACCACGCACCACGCCCAGGCGCTGCTGCAGGTACGCGGCCACCGACTCGATCTGTGCATTCAGCTGGCGGTAAGTCAGCACCCGGTCGGCGTAGATCAGGGCGGGCTTGTCGGGGTAGCGCAGCGCGGCCGTCTGCACAAAGTGGTTGAGCGTGACCTGCGGCACACGCAGGTCATGCGGCACGCCCTTGGGCCAGTGGGCGTGATGCAGCTTGGCTGGAGTGGGCATGCGGGTCACAGGCTGCGCGAGATCAGCTCTTTCATGACCTCGCTGGTGCCGCCGTAGATGCGGGTCACGCGCGAGTCGACAAAAGCGCGGGTGATGGGGTACTCCATCATGTAACCGTAGCCACCGTAGAGCTGCAGCAATTCATCCAGCGCCTTGCCCAGCTCTTCGGTCGCGAACAGCTTGGCCATGGCGCCTTCCTGCACGGTGAGCTTGCGGCGCAGGTGCTCGGCGAGGTACTGGTCCACCATCATGCGCACGGCGGTGGTGCGGACCTTGATCTCGGCCAGCTTGAAGCGGGTGTTCTGAAAATCAAACAGCGGCTTGCCAAAGACCACGCGCTCCTTGGTGTAGCGCACGGTCTCGTCAAACATCGCTTCCATCTTGGCGGCTGCGCCCAGCGCGATCACAAAGCGCTCTTGCGCCAGCTCTTGCATCAGGTAGGCAAAGCCCTTGTTCTCTTCGCCCAGGATGTTGCTGACCGGCACGCGCACGTCTTCAAAAAACAGCTCGGCGGTGTCGGCCGCTTCCTGGCCCATTTTTTCGAGCTTGCGGCCTTTGCGAAAACCGGCGCGGTCGGCCTCGACCAAGATGAGCGACACGCCCTTGGCGCCCAGCTCGGGTTCGGTCTTGGCCACCACCACGACCAGGTCGCAGTTCAGGCCGTTGGAGATGAAGGTTTTGGCGCCATTGATGACGTACTCGTCGCCCTCACGGCGGGCCGTGGTGCGGATGGCCTTGAGGTCACTGCCCGCGCCGGGCTCGCTCATGGCAATGGCGAGGATCACTTCGCCGGTGGCGCATTGGGGCAGCCAACGCTGCTTTTGTTCTGGCGTGCCCAGACGCTCGATGTAGGGCGCCACCACATCCGAGTGCAGTCCAAAGCCCAGGCCACCCACGCCAGAGCGGCCGATCTCTTCGACGATCACCGCCGCATGGCCGAAGTCGCCGCCACCACCGCCCCACTCGGGGTCCATGGTGGCGCAGAGCAGCCCTTCGCGCCCGGCCTTGAGCCAAGTCTCGCGGTCGACCTTGCCGTCTTTGTCCCACTGGGCCTGACGGGGTTTGCATTCGCGCTCCAGAAAACGTCGCACGGTAGCGCGCAGCATTTCGTGGTCTTCACGAAAAACGCTGCGGGGGAAGGTGAGGATGCTGTCCATACGCACCTCAGGGACGGCCGCCGCCGCAAACCAGCACCTGGCCGCTGACGTAGTTGGATTCGGGGATGCAGAACATGTAGACCGCGCCTGCGGCTTCTTCGGGCGTGCCGCCCCGGCCGAGCGGAATGGTGGACTCGGCGGCCTTGAGGCGGTCAGGCTGCACGCCGACGGCGATGGTGCGGCCCTGAATCTCCACGCTGGCGTCACCTGCCGTCAGGGGTTGCGTCAGGCGCGTCATGATCAGGCCAAAGGCCACGCTGTTGACGTTGACCTTGTAGCGGCCCCACTCTTTGGCCATGGCTTTGGTCAAACCGTTGATACCGGCCTTGGCCGCCGCGTAGTTGGCCTGGCCTGCATTGCCGTACACGCCCGAGGTGGACGAGATGTTGACCACCTTGCGGTGCTTGACCGTGCCTGCGTCGGCTTCGCGCTTGGCCGCGTCGCGGATGAAGCCCGACGCTGCGCGCAAGATGCGAAACGGCGCGGTCAGGTGCACGGCCAGCATGGCTTCCCACTGCTCGTCGCTCATCTTTTGCAGCACGTTGTCCCAGGTGTAACCGGCGTTGTTGACGATGATGTCGATGCCGCCAAAGGCGTCGAGCGCGGTCTTGACGAAACGCTCGCCAAAGTCGGCCTCGGTCACGCTGCCGATGCAGGCCACGGCCTGGCCACCGCTGGCGACGATGTCGGCCACGGTCTGCTCGGCCGGGGCTTGGTCGAGGTCGTTGATGACAACGCGTGCGCCTTCGCTGGCGAGCTTGAGCGCGATTTCACGGCCAATGCCGCGACCGGAGCCTGAGACCAGGGCCACTTGGCCTTCGAGTTTGCGGGTCATGAAAATCCTTTTTGAAAATGTTGTTCAGGCGAGGGCCACCACGGCATCGCCCGCGAGCTTGACCTGGCCTTCGGCGTTGGCCGTGGTCAGTGACAGGCGCACGCGGCGCTCGCCGTCGACTTCGAATTTCTCGGTCACCTGGCCAGTGCAGGTGATCTTTTCGTGCACCTGGGTCATGGCGGCAAAGCGCACGCTGTAGTCGCGAATGGCGGTTTGCGGCACCCAGTTGGTGAGCAGGCGCGCCAGCCAGCCCATGGACAACATGCCGTGGGCGATCACGTCGGGCATGCCTGCGCTGTGCGCGAAGTCGGTGTCGACGTGGATCGGGTTGTGGTCGCCCGAAGCGCCGCAGTACAGCGCCAGCGTGAGGCGCGAGACGGGTGGCAACTCCAGCACGGGAATGGCGTCGCCCACTTGCAGGGCATCAAAGGATGAGAGGGTCATGGGAGTTTCCTTATCCGTGGCGCAAAACGGTCACGGCACGCAGATCGGCCACATGCTCGCCACGCTGGTTGCTGACGCGGGTTTTGCGGACGACGAATTCGAGTGCGCCGCCCTTTTTGTCGTAGATGTCTTCGATGCGCTGCTCAAAGCGCAGCACATCGCCCGCGTAGGCCATGCGGTGGAAGGTGAAGCCCTGCTCGCCATGCAGCAGCTTGCGGTAGTCCATGCCCAGCAGGTTGCGGATCGCGGCCGGATCGGGCGACTCCATCTCCAGGCAAAACAAGAAGGTGGGCGGCACGGGCAAGGCCGGGTGGCCTGCGGCGCGGGCGGCGGCTTCGTCAGCGTAAACCGGGTCGGTCTGGCCCGTGGCCTTGGCGAAAAAGCGCAGACGGCCTTTTTCGACCAACACCTCGAAGGGCGGCATCGTGTGGCCGATGTATTGGCGGTCGATCATGGTCACACCTTTTGGTACAGCGTCACCACGCAAGCACCGCCCAAGCCCAGGTTGTGCTGCAAGGCCAATCGCGCGCCTTCGACCTGACGCTGGTCGGCCGTGCCGCGCAGCTGCGACACCAGCTCGTAACACTGCGCCAGCCCCGTGGCGCCCAGCGGGTGGCCCTTGGACAGCAAGCCGCCCGAGGGGTTGGTGACGATGCGGCCGCCGTAGGTGTTGTCGCCGTCCACGATGAACTTTTCGGCGGTGCCTTCGGGCGTGAGGCCCAGGCCTTCGTAGGTGATGAGTTCGTTGGCCGTGAAGCAGTCGTGCAGCTCGACCACGTCGAGGTCCTCCGGTCCGATGCCTGCGGCTTCGTACACCTGCTTGGCGGCGTTGGCCGTCATGTCGTAGCCGACCACGCGGCGCATGTCATCGCTCTCGAAAGTGCTGGGCGTGTCGGTGGTCATGGCCTGCGCAGCGATCACCACGCGCATGTCGAGCTTGTGCTTTTTGGCAAAGTCGGCCGAGCAAACAATGGCCGCCGCTGCGCCACAGGTGGGCGGGCAGCACTGGTAGCGCGTCAGCGGACCAAACACGGTGGGCGAGGCCATGACCTCTTCGAGCGTGAGCGTCTGGCGGAACACGGCCAGCGGGTTGCGGGCCGCGTGCTGGCGCGCCTTGACCGAGATGCGGCCAAAGGTGTCGGGGCGGATGCCGTACTGCTTCATGTAGTCCATGCCTGCGCCGCCAAAGAACTGGGCGGCACGCGGCGCGGCGGGCTCGTAGCCCTGGTGCGCGGTCATGACCTCGGCAAAACGGGTCATGGGCGATGGGCGGTCGTCCCAGGCACCTTTGAGCGCGCCGGGCTGCATCTGCTCAAAGCCCAAGGCAATGGCACATTCGACCATGCCGCTCTCGACCGCCTGACGCGCCAGGTACAGGGCACTGGAGCCGGTAGAGCAGTTGTTATTGAGGTTGAAGACCGGGATGCCCGTCAGGCCCACGCCGTAAATGGCGGCCTGCCCGGCGGTGGAATCGCCATAGACATAGCCCACATAGGCTTGCTGGACGGCGTCGTAAGGCACGCCCGCGTCATCCAGCGCCAGCTTGGCGGCTTTGGCGCCCATGACGTTGTAGGACTCGCTGGCCCCGGGTTTGGTGAAGGGGATCATGCCCACGCCAACGACGTGAACTGCGCGCTTGGTAACCGCCATGCCTGCTCCTTGAAAGGGTTCGATACGGACAAAGTATCGAACGGCAAGGAGCCTTTACCAATCGCCAATCAGGTCAAGATGATTGGCAGGAAATGACACCGCAGCCGAATGTGTCACCCCGGCTACAGGATTCTGTAGGTCGGTACCTTCAGGCCGACATGGCTGGCTCCGGCATGGGCCCATGTCGAGGCTGCCCCACCTCACCTACGCGTCGATGTCTTCAGGCTCGTTGTGCGCCTGCCGGTAGGCACCGGGGGTCAGGCCGGTCCAGCCTTTGAAGGCGCGGTGGAAGGTGCTGGCTTCTGAAAAGCCCACACGAGCGGCCACTTCGAGCAGGGGCAGGTCGGACTGGGTGAGGAACTCGACGGCCACGTCGCGGCGCAGGGCGTCTTTGATCATCTGGTAGCCCTGGCCTTCGCGCTGCAGCCGGCGGCGCAGGGTTTGCGGGGTGGTGGCCAGCATGTCACTGACTTCTTCGAGCGAGGGCATTTCTTCGGCCAGGTAGCGCCGCAGCAGGCGGCGGATGCGCTCGGTCAGGCTGGCTTGGTCGCGGTACTTGACCAGCAGGCAGGCCGGGGCTTCGCGCAAAAAAGTCTCGACGCTTTCGTGGCTTTGCACCACGGGCAGGTCGAGCCACTTGGCGTCAAAGCGGTAACCCCATTCGCCATCCATCAGGTGGATGGGCGCTTGAAAGAGCTTGGAGGCATCGCTGCGGCGGGCCACGTCGCTGTCTTGGTAAACGACTTCGTCCACCGGGATGCGCCGCGCCGCCAGCCAGCACATGACGCCGTAGCTGAGGAACATGAACACCCGCACGGCATAGGCCTGCCGGGCCGTGAGTGGGTGGCGCGAGCCCATGCGCAGGTAGGCCACGCCACCACTGACCTGCAAGCGGGGCACAAAGTCGACCAGCAGCGCGTGGTAGTAACGCAGCCCGGCGCGCAGCGCGTCGCCCAGCTTGCGGTGGCCCACCAGCATGCGGCAGCACACGGCAAACGAGCCCAGCGGCAAAGGGGCCGAACCGAGGCCCCAGAACTCGTCGCGGTGGTGCCGCACCAGCGCGGTCATGAGGCGGGCAAATTGGGTTTGGGTGACCCGCGCCAGAGGCGACTCCAGCAACGCAGGCGAGATGCCTGCACGGCGCAGCACCGCAGTGCGGGCGTCGTCGCCCTCAACCGCGAGCAACATCTGCACCACCTGGTAGACGGCGATGGTGTGCTGGATGCTGTGCTTGGTGGATGTGGCGTTGAGGAAGCGGGTCATGGGGCAGTCGGCATAAGGCACGCAGGCCTCTATGCTACGACTTTACGTTGGCATAAAACATCAATGGCGGCAGCGTCGAGGCCAGCTTGGGCCAGCACCTCGCGGGTGTGCTGGCCTTGCACGGGCGCGGGGCTGTGCACCGCGAAGGTGTAGCCGCTCATCTGCACCGGCATGGCCGTTTGTGTCATGGTCTCGCCCTGCGCGGTCTGCACCTGCACCCACATGCCCCGGTCCTGAAAGTGGGGCAGCTGTTGCGCCTCGTCGAGCTTGAGCACGGGGGTCACGCAGCAGTCGGCACCATGGAGCACCTGCGCCCAGTGGGCCAGAGGGTGGGCTTGCACCGCTTGGGCCACTTCGCTGCGCACCCAGTCGTTCAGCTCACGGGTTTTGGGGATGTGGTGCTCGGCCAGGTCGGGGCGGCCCAGCAGCGTGCAAAAAGTGTCCCAAAACTTGTGCTCGAATGCGCCCACGGCCAGGTAGCGGCCATCTTGCGTGGGGTACAGGCCGTAGCAGGGCAGCGCCCCGGTGAGTTTGTCGCCGCCGGGCGCGGGCACGCGGCCCCGGCTGTGCAGCCCGGCCAGCGGGATCACCGCGTGGGCCAACACGCCGTCGGCAATGGCCACGTCAACATGGCGGCCTTGGCCTGTGCGCTGCGCGTCAAACAGCGCCGCCAGTATGCCCATGACGGCTGGCATGGTGCCACCCAGCAAGTCGCCCATGGGCAAGTTGGACAGGGCCAGCTCGCCCGAAGGCGTGCCCACTTGGTCGGCCACCCCGGCATAGCCGCAGTAGTTCAGGTCGTGACCGGCCTTTTGGCTGAGCGGCCCGGTTTGACCGTAGCCGCTGATGCTGCAATACACCAGGCGCGGGTTGCGGCTGCGCACCGCGTCGTAGCCCGCACCCAGGCGGGCCATGACGCCGGGGCGAAAACCTTCGACCAGCACGTCGGCGGTCTCGCACAGCTTGAGCAAAAGCTGCACGCCTTCGGGCTGCTTGAGGTCCAGGCGCATGCCGCGCTTGTTGCGGTTGAGCATTTCGCGCACCGGGGGCGAGGCGTAATCGCCCGCGCCGAGGTCTTCGATCTTGATGACGTCGGCGCCCAGGTCGGCCAGGTGCAGCGTGCACATGGGGCCGGGCAGCAGGCGGGTGAGGTCAAGCACGCGCACGCCTTGCAGCGGCGGGCGGTTGGGCTGATGGATAGCGGTGCTGCTCATGCGCGTGCTGCGGTTTTGCGCAGTTCGGTCTTTTGCACCTTGCCTGCGGCCGTGAGCGGCAGCTTGTCGCGGAACTCGTAGGTCTTGGGGCACTTGTAGCCGCTGATCAGCGCGTGGCAGTGCGCCGAGAGTTCTTCGGCGCTGGCGTGCGCGCCGGGCTTGAGCACGACGATGGCGTGCACGGCCTCCCCCCATTTCTCGTGGGGCAGGCCGATCACGGCGCACATCGACACCGCCGGGTGGCTGGTGAGGGTGCTCTCGACTTCGGCCGGGTAGACGTTTTCGCCGCCGGTGATGACCATGTCCTTGATGCGGTCGATGACGTACAGGTAGCCGTGCGCGTCCATGACGCCGCCGTCACCCGTATGCAGCCAGCCGCCCGCCAAGGCTTTGCGGGTGTCTTCTTCGCGGCCCCAGTAGCCTTGCATCACGGCCGGGCCGCGCACCAGGATTTCGCCGGGTGTGCCGGGTGGCACTTCGAGGCCTTGCTCGTCGGCGATGCGGATCTCGGCCGACACCCCGGCCTGCCCGGCCGAGCGGATGCGCTCGCTGTCCAGGAAAGCCGCGTCGCGCAAGATCGGCAATGCCGACACAGCCGCCGAGGTTTCGGTCATGCCGTACACATGGATGAAACCCACCTCGGGGAAGGCCTTCAACGCCCGGCGCAGCAAGGGCAGCGTGATCGGCGCCGCGCCCCAAAGGATGCGTTCGAGCCGGGGCAGGCCCTGCGGGTCAAAGCCGGGGGTGTCGAGCAGCATTTGCAGCATGCTGGGCACGATGACCAGGTCGTTCACGCCTTCGCGGGCCATGATCTCGACCACCTGCTGCGGCTGGAAGGTCGGCACCGTGACGCAGGTGCCACCCACGATGGTCTGGCCCAGCATGCGGCCGAGCCCCGCCACATGGAACATGGGCGAGGTCAGCAAAGTCACGTAGTGCGGTGGGTTGGACACCTCGGCCATGCGTCCGATCAGCGAGGCCCAGAGATTGCCGTGCGAGAGCATGACGCCCTTGGGGAAACCGGTGGTACCGCCGGTGTAGACGATGGCCGCCAGCGTGTCGGGGGCGCTGCGCACGTCTTCCATTGGGGACGCCTCGGCCAGTTGGGCTTCCAGCGGCAGGTAGCCTGCCGGAGCTTGCGCTTCGCCGATGTAGAGCCGATGGCGCAGGGCGGGCAAGGGCGCGGTCATGGCCTGCGCGGTGGCCATCAGGCCGTCGTCGACCGCCAGCGCGCTGGCGCCGCAGTCGTTCAGGGCGTAGGCCACTTCGGACGGTGTCCAGCGGGTGTTGACCGGGTTGATCACCAGCCCCGCCCAGGCCCCGGCCAGCAGCAGCTCCACCATGCGGTCGCTGTTGAGGGCCAAAACGGACAGGCGCTCGCCCGGCTGCAGGCCCAGCGCGCGCAATGCCACAGCGGTGCGGGCCACCCGGTCCACCAGCTGCCGGTAGGTCTGGCGGCGCGTGCCGGTGACGGTGGCGATCTTGTCGGGATGCCTTTGCATCGAACGGTGCAGGCCAGCGGTGAGGTACATGCTTTTGTCTCCATGAGCGCGGCCCAGTGTGCGGGCCATCGCGATGGCCTGATTGCACAGCGGCGCCGGGCTGGCGGCAATCGCTTCAAGGGTCAAAGGCATTGGCAAAAAGTGACACCCGGCGTGGGCAAAGGACTTGCGCCTCTGCCCGCATGGCGTCCGCACTCTCCCTGATAATCGGGGGTTTCAAGCATCCGCAGCGGAGAACAACACATGAGCACACTCGTCACCACCGGCGCCCGCGCCACCGGCCTGGCCACCCTGGCCGCCGACGGCACCATTCTGGACACTTGGTTCCCGGCCCCTGAACTGGCCGATGGCATTGCCGCCAGCGCCAGCACCCGCCTGACCGAGGCCGAAGCCGTCGCGGCTTTGGGCGCAGACGCCGCCAAGGCCCTGGCCGCCTGCAGCGTGCGCAACGTGACCGTGGTCGCCGTGCGCACCGAGATCAAAAGCCTGGCAGACGCGCCCGCTGACGCGCACGACGCCTACCTGCGCCTGCACCTGCTGAGCCACCGCCTGGTTCAGCCGCATGGCGCCAACGTGACCGGCATCTTTGGCCTGCTGGCCAACGTGGCCTGGACCAACTTTGGCCCCTGCGCTGTGAGCGAAGTGCCCGCCGCCCGCCTGAAGGCCCGCGCCACCGGCCGCGTGCTCGAAGTCAAGGGCGTGGACAAGTTCCCGCAAATGACCGACTACGTGATCCCCTCGGGCGTTCGCATTGCCAACGCCGACCGCGTGCGCCTGGGCGCACACCTGGCCAGCGGCACCACCGTCATGCACGAAGGTTTTTGCAACTTCAACGCGGGCACCCTGGGCGCCAGCATGGTCGAAGGCCGCATCAGCGCGGGTGTGGTGGTTGACGACGCCAGCGACATCGGCGGCGGCGCGTCCATCATGGGCACGCTGTCCGGTGGCGGCAAGGAAGTCATCAAGGTCGGCAAGCGCTGCCTGCTGGGGGCGAATGCCGGCATCGGCATCTCGCTGGGCGACGACTGCGTGGTCGAAGCCGGCTGCTACATCACCGGCGGCAGCCGAGTTCAAATGCCCGACGGCAGCTTGATGAAAGCCAAAGAACTGTCCGGCAAAAACGGCATCCTGTTCCGCCGCGACTCACAGTCGGGCGCCTTGCACGCCATTCCGCGCAACAAGAGCTGGGGCGAGTTGAACGCTGAGTTGCACAAAAACTGATTTTTCTGTTCTTCTCAAAAGATAACGGCGTGCACGCGAGAGCGGCACGCCGTTTTTTGCCCATTCTCACGGGCACGGTCCAGGCTTTGGGCGAAGTCAGCGATTTACCGCATCACCTCTGCTGCCGCGTCAAACGCCCCCACATCCGCCCCGACCACTGGCCCAAATCATCCAGATAAGTGAACACCACCGGGATCACCAGCAGGCTGAGCACGGTGCTGGTGAGCAGACCGCCAATCACGGCAATCGCCATGGGCGAGCGGAAGCTCGCATCGGCCGCGCCCCAGCCCACGGCAATGGGCAGCATGCCTGCACCCATGGCGATCGTCGTCATGACAATCGGCCGTGCACGCTTGTGGCAGGCGTCCAAAATCGCATCCCAACGGCTCATCGGCGGCACAGCAGGTTGATCGCCCTCGGCCGGTTTGCCGCGTCGCGCTTCGATGGCGTATTCGACCAGCAAGATCGAGTTTTTGGTGGCGATGCCCATGAGCATGATCAGGCCAATGAGCGAGGGCATGGAGAAGCTCTTTTGTGCGATCAGCAAGCCCACAAACGCGCCGCCCAATGACAGCGGTAACGCCGCCAAAATCGTCATGGGGTGCAAGAAGCCCTTGAACAGCAGCACCAACACGATGTAGATGCACAGCACGCCGATCAGCATGGCCAAGCCAAAGCTGGCAAACAGTTCGCCCATGACTTCGGCATCGCCCACCTCGACGATCTTCACACCCGGCGGCAGGCTTTGCAGCGCGGGCAGTTGCTGCACCGCTTGCGTCACGTCGCCCAGCGGCATGCCCGACAGCTCAATCTCGAAGTTGATGTTGCGCTGGCGGTCGTAGCGGTCAATCACCGCCGGGCCACCGGCCACCTCGATGCTGGCCACTTGGCCCAGCATGACCGGGCCACGGTTGCCGGGCACCATCAGGCGCTCCAGTGTGGCCAGGTCGTGCCGGGCGTCATCGCCCAGCTTGACGACGATGGGCACTTGGCGTTCGGACAAATTGAGCTTGGGCAAAGCCGCGTCATAGTCGCCCAGGGTGGCCACGCGCAAGGTGTCGCTGATGGCGGCGCTGGTCACGCCCAAATCGGCGGCTTTGGCAAAGTCAGGGCGCACCGCGATCTCGGGGCGCACCAAGCTGGCGGTGGACGCAATCGAACCCAGGCCCTGGATGGTGCGCAGGTCGCGCTCGACGGCCATGGCGGCGCTTTGCAGGGCCTGCGGGTCTTCGCCGGTGAGCACCAGCACGTATTTCTCGCCCGAGCCGCCCAAGCCCACCTTGCTGCGCACGCCCGGCAGTTGTTGCAGCGCGGTGCGGATGTCGTTTTCAATGGCTTGCTTGCGTGGGCGCTGGCCGCGCTCGGTCAGCTGGATGGTGAGCGTGGCCTTGCGCACTTCTGCCGCGCCACCACCGGCAAACGGGTCAGAGCCCGCGCTGCCGCCGCCAATCGTCGTGTAGACGCTTTTCACGTCGTTCACCGTCATGAGCAATTTGCGGGCGTGTTCGGCACTGGCCTGGGTTTGCGCCAGTGTGGAGCCGGGGGGCAGCTCCACATAGACCTGGGTTTGCGAGTTGTCGTCTGGCGGGATGAAGCCCTTGGGCAACAAAGGCACCAGCATGATGGAGCCGATGAAAAACAGCGTGGCCAGCACCATGGTGACCAAGCGGTGCTTCATGCACCAAGTGGCCCAGACCATGTAGCGCTTGAGCCAGCCCGGCTCTTGCGCGGCCGTGACGATGGGCTTCAAGATGTAAGCCGCCATCATGGGCGTGAGCACCCGCGCCACCACCAGCGAGGCGAACACCGCCAGCGACGCCGTCCAGCCAAACTGCTTGAAGAACTTGCCCGGAATGCCGCTCATGAAAGCGGTGGGCAAAAACACCGCGATCAAGGTGAAGGTGGTGGCGATCACGGCGAGGCCAATCTCGTCGGCCGCTTCCATCGCAGCCTGGTAGGGCGACTTGCCCATGCGCAAATGGCGCACGATGTTTTCCACCTCCACGATCGCGTCGTCCACCAGCACACCAATCACCAAAGACAGCGCCAACAAGGTCACCACGTTGATGGAAAAACCCAAGTAAGCCATGCCAATGAAAGCCGGGATGACCGACAGCGGCAGCGCCACCGCCGAGACAAAGGTGGCCCGCCAGTCGCGCAAAAACAGCCAGACCACCAGCACGGCCAAAATTGCGCCTTCGTACAGCAGCGTCAACGAACCCTGGTATTCCTCTTCCACCGGCGTCACAAAATCAAAGGCTTCGGTGATCTCAATGTCGGGGTTTTGCAAGCGGTAGTCGGCCAGCGCCTGACGCACCAGGCGGCCCACGGCCACCTCGCTTTCACCCTTGCTGCGCACCACCTCAAAGCCCACCACGGCTTGGCCATCGAGTGCGGCGGCAGACCGCGCATCGGCCAGGGTGTCGCTCACGGTGGCCACCTGGTCCAGCCGCACCCGAGCCCCGCGTGAAGTGGCCAGCTCGATTTGGCCCACCTCTTGCGCCGTTTTGACCGTGGCCAGCGTGCGCACGGGCTGCTCGCCCAGGCCCAAATCCATGCGTCCACCCGAGCCCTCGCGCTGCACTTGCTGGAGCTGACGCGACACCTCAGCCGCCGTGATGCCCAGCGACTGCAGGCGGTTCACATCCAGCGCCACGCGCACCTCACGCGTCACACCGCCCACGCGGTTGACGGCCCCCACGCCCCGCAGCGACAAGAGCTTGCGGGTGATGTCTTTGTCCACCAACCACGACAGCGCTTCATCGTCCATGCGCGAAGAGCGCACGGTGTAGGCCAACACGGGCGTGCCTGCCAGGTTGAGCTTTTGCACCACGGGGTCGCGCAGTTCACCGGGCAGATCGGCGCGCACGCCCTGAATGGCCGAGCGCACATCGTCCACCGCTTCTTGCGTGGGCTTTTCCATGCGGAACTCGGCGGTGATCGACACCACACCGTCTTGCACCTTGGTGGTGATGTGCTTCAAGCCCTGCAGCGGGGCCAGCGCGTTTTCGAGTTTGCGGGCCACATCGGTTTCAAGCTGCGAGGGCGCAGCGCCGGGCAAACTGGCGGTCACCGAGATGGTGGGCACGTCCAGATCCGGAAAGTTTTGCACTTTCATGGACCCAAAGGCGATGAAGCCCGCCAACGTCAGCAGCACAAACAGCATGACGGCAGGAATGGGATTGCGGATCGACCACGAAGAGACGTTGAGCATGACGTCCTCTTATGGCTTGGCGGGGGCAGCTTGAGCGGCTGGCGCATCGACTACACGCACCATGTCGCCGTGGTTCAAAAACGCACCGCCACTGGCCACCACGCGGGCATCGGCCTTCAGGCCACTGGTCACCTCGACACGGTCGCCATTTTGGCGTCCGGTTTGCACCTTGAGCTGGCTGACTTTTTGGTCCGCCCCGACGGTGTAAACGTAACTGAAGCCATCGCGCACCACCACGGCGCTTTGCGGTACGGTGAGCGCCTGGCTTTGGCCCAATGCGATCTCACCTTGGGCATACATGCCGGCGCGGGCGCTGCCGGTGGCGCTTGGCAAATCCACGTAGACGATGGCGTTGCGGGTTTGCGCATCCACCGAGGGTGCGACCATGCGCACCTTGCCTTGCAGCTGCTGGCCGCTGGCGGCTTTGATCTGCACCGGCGCGCCCACCTGGATGCGACCAATCTCGGCGGCTGTGACTTCAGCACGCCACTCGATGCGGCCCTGGCGAATCAAGCGAAACAACTCGGTGCCCGCACCCACCACGCTGCCCACGGTGGCTTGCCGCGCCGAGATCACGCCCGCATCGGACGCACGCACCTGGGTTTGCGACAAACGCACGGTTTGCAGCTGCACCATGGCGCGGGCCGACTGCACACGCGCCTGCGCCGAGGCATCGGCGGCCAAGGTCTGGCTCAGTTGCGCGTTGCTGAAAAAGCCCTGCTGCTGCAAGCTGCGGGCGCGCTCGGATTGGGCTTTGGCTTCTTGCGCACTGGCCGTGGCTTCGGCCAGCAAGGCTTCGGCCTGCGCCAGCTCGGCGCGCAAGGTGTCGCCCTGCAAAGTGGCCAACACGTCACCGCGCTGCACCCGGTCGCCCACATTCACGCGCACTTCGGTGATCTTCAGGCCATTGGCTTCTGCGCCGATGATGGCTTCTTGCCAAGCGGCCAAGCTGCCATTGGCGCTGATCTTTTGGGCCAGGCTGGCTGTTTGGGGCGTAGCCACCGTCACCGTCAGGCTGGGTTTGGCGGACTGCGAGCCTTTGGCCTTTTCGTCGGCAGCCAAGGCGGCACACCCGTGCGCCATCAACAAACAAGCAATCCATGCGGATTTTTTCATGACCGACTCCCAGACCCAAAAATGGATTGAGTTTATCGGGGGACAAGAAGCCTTTTGACGGCAATGGCGCCATGTCTGAATTCCGCCCCCCCCACAGCGCGCCTTTGCAGGCGGCTCAAAGCGCTTGGGTCAAGTCGCCATTGACCCGTGCCACCGCACGAAATGCATCGCTGATGCGCTCATCCGCCGCAGCGCGTTGCCAAAACTGCATCGCCAATGCCCGCGCTTGCGGCCAGACGCCCAAGGTATGGGCATTGGGGCGCGGCAGCTGGCTGGACCAGTCACGCGCCACCACCTCGCCCGCCACCGGGGCGTAATACATGGGCAGCATGTCGTAAGCGGGGGCCAGTTGCCAGCGGTGTTGGTGCAGCAGCAGCGACACATTACCGTGGTGGCGGTCGGTGTTGGCAATCAGGGCACCAAAGGCGTCGAGCAGGCACAGGGTCTGGATATCGGCAGCGCTCAGGCTTTCGGCCCCTGCGCGGCCGATCTGCATGGCGGTGGCGGCCCATTGCGAGCCGATGCCGATGTAATGCGCGTCGTACATCTCCAAAGACACCATGCCCACCCGGCCCTGGGGCGTTCGGTCAAATCGGCGGCTTTGCAAAAAGACGCGGCCACCCGCCTGCACGATGTCGGTTTGCGCAGCGGCGATGCCTGCGGCTTGCAAAGTGTGCAAGGCCAGTGCCTCGCAGACCAGCAGGTCACGCCAGCGCTGGTCGGCCGGGGCATCGCCTGCGGGCGAAAACTTGACCAGCACGGGCACGCCATCCGTCACCGCGCAAAACTTGGGTTGCTCACCACCTGCGCTGGAGCCAGGCGCTGCGCTGCCCAGGGCTTGCAAGGCCAAGCGGGGGTAGTCCTGCTCAGGGTCTGTCACCACCGGGGCAGCGCTGCGGCTGGGCGGCAAGCTCAGGTAACGGTCCAAGGCCGTTGTGCCCACCAACAGGTTGCCGGGCAGGTCTTCACCGGCACGCACCAGCGCCAGCAGGATGTGGTCATCGGTCCAGTGCGCCAGATGAGGGGGTAATACCAACTCGGCATGGGCTTGTGTGAAAGCCCGCCCCAGAAAACCTTGGGGTCGAGTGTCCATCAAGAACCAAGGCACGCTGGGGTGAAACTCACTGCGGCCGTGGACCTTGTCGGCCTCTTCCATCCAGAAGCCGCCTCCGGCCAGCGGGTACATCGTGCCAAAGTTTTGCAGCTCACCACTGGGCAACACCTGATGAATGAGCACCTGCCGGCCCACACCCGGCACATCGCGGGGCAGCAGGTAGCGCTGCGTCCGGGCCGCGCCCACCTTGACCACCTGACCAGACGCCAGCAAGGGGGCGAGCAAGCGCGAGACGGTGGGTTGGCTCACATCCAGCTGCGCCTGCAGCTGGGGGCTGTTGGCATGGCCGTTGTGACGTCGCAAAGCAGCAATCAGGGTGTCAGAAGTGGTCATTGAATAAATATCTGAATAGATATTTCAATAGTATGGGAAATCTAAGCTGTTGTCATAAAAAGAAATTTTTGAAATTTCATGAGATTTCAAAAAATTTCTTGAATAGTTTTTACGCAAACAACTCCCAGCACTTTGCCCGCACCCAGAGGAGGCAGATCACCGCACCCGATCCACCAACTGTTTCATCAAATTGCCCACGGTTTTGTCCGCGCTGTTGATCGAATAGATCTCCGACATGTGGCTGTGGCCCATGAGTTTGTAGAGGCCTGGGCACTGGCCCGCTTGGCACAAGGCGGCGTTGAGCTGTTCGCTTTGGGTGTGAAAGTCTTGCGGGTCCAGCTCGGCATAGGCCAGCAGCAGGGGTACCTTGGCTGCCACCAGACCCGGGACGGCCGAGCGGGCGGGGTACTGCGCAGCGTCTTTGCCAAAGTAGGCTTGCAGTGGCGGATTGGACTCGGCCGTTGACGGATCAAAGAGGCCCGAGAGCAACACGGCACCGGCCAGACCCGAGCCAGGCACCACATGGAACTGCGGGTGCGCCAGGTATTGAGCCACATGGGCCGCACCCGCCGAGTGGCCCATGAGGATGATGCGCTGGGGGTTGCCACCGCTGGCGGCGATGTTCTCGCGCACCCACTTCAAGGCGGACTGGATGTCTTGTTGCGCTGCGGGCCAAGGGTGGGCCGGGGCCAGGCGGTAGGTCATGTTGACGCCCACCATGCCCTGGCGCACGGCCCACAGCATGATGTTGTCGTAAAACGGGCTGTCGCCGGTGCGGCGCTCGCCGCGCATGAAAGCGCCGCCGTGCACGAACACCAGCACGGGCTGGTTGGCTTGTGGTTTGACGGGGGTGAACACATCCAGCAGGTTGCGGGCATCGGTGCCGTAGCGCACGTCGCGGCGCACCTGCACGCCCGCATAGGGCTCGCGCTCGGCCAGCGGGGCGTAGAGTTTTTCGGTGGGGGGCGGCGCGACGATGGGGCCGATTTTGAGCAGCTCAGCGGCGATCTGCGCGGGCACGGCCGAGGGCACTTCGACGGTTTTGGAGGTGGGCACACCAGCGCACCCGACAAGGCCCGCAGCGAGGATGGCAGTCAGAACAGCACGCATGGTGAACACTCCAAAAAGGGCTTAGAAACCGAAATGCCGCTTGGGCGAATCCCACAAAATGGCGGCCCGCTCAGCCGCAGAAAACTGCGACTCGAACACCTTGAGCATGGGGCCGTAGTCGAGCCGGTACGGCGCTTTGAGGTAGGGCCAGTCAGACGCCCAGACGCAGTGACCCACGCCAAAGTTATGCACCAGGGCGTCGGCATAGGCCCGCACATCAGGGAACGGGAAACCCGCTTGCGAGAATTTGGCGTAGCCCGAGATCTTGACCACGGAACGGCCTTCGCGGCCCAGCGCCAGCAGGGTCTGAAAACCCGCTTGCTGCATGTCGGCATCCAGCGTGGGGCGACCACAGTGGTCAAACATCATCTTGCCGCCAAAGCGTTCAAGCATGGGCATGAAGTCGAGCAGCAGGTCTTTTTCGACCTGGAACTGCGCCCACATGTCCAGCGCTTTGAGCCGCATGAGCAAGGGCTCGATGTCGGCGTAAAACGCAAAGCCGTGCAATGCAGGGTTGAAGGCGATGCCGATCACGCCGCGCGCCTTCAGGTCGGCCAGCGTTTCCAGCGGGCAGTCATTGGGCACGACCGCAATGCCTTTGTAGCGGCCTTGCCCCATGGCGATGGCGTCAAGCAGGCAGCGGTTGTCGGTGCCGTAGCCCGAGTTGGGGCCCACCAGCAGGGCGTGCTCCACGCCGTGGCAAGCCATCACTTCCAAAAAATACCTGGCGTCGCCCATCTCTTGCCCTGCCGGGCGGTAGCCCACATCGGGCGCGTAGGGAAAGCGCTGTGGGTCCAGCACATGGCAGTGCGAATCGATCTTGCGCTCGTCAAAAATGGACATGCGGTGCCGATCAGAAGGTGGCCAGGATGGCCTGCTTGAGTTCGGGCGTGATCTCAGGCATCACGCCAAACCAGGCCTTGAAGGCCGGGCGCGCTTGGTTGAGCAACATGCCCAAACCGTTGACGGTGGTGTGACCGCGCAAACGGGCAGCGGCCAGCAGCGGGGTTTCGAGCGGGATGTAAATGACGTCCGAGACCAGGGCCGACAGCGGCAAGGCATCGAGCGCCACATCGAGCGGCGGCTGGCCGTACATGCCTTGGTTGGTGGTGTTCACCAGCAGGGCTGCGCCGTCCATGGCGGCGTTGCGCTCTGCCCAGGGCACCACTTTGACAATGGCCTCCAGCCCCGCCGCCAGCGCCTGCGCTTTGTCGATGCTGCGGTTGGTCAGGCGTACCTCTCGAGCGCCCTCGTCGATCAAGCTGAGCACAACGGCACGCGCCGCACCACCCGCACCCAGCACGACCACGGGGCCCGCATCGGCGCGCCAATCGGGCTTCACGTCCTTGAGGCTCTGGATGTAGCCATAGCCGTCGTTGTTGAAGCCGTGCAGGCTGCCGTCGTCCTGCACCACGATGCAGTTGATCGCGCCCATGCGCTGGGCCACCGGATCCACCACGTCCATGAGCTTGAGCGCCTCCACCTTGTGCGGCAGCGAGATGTTGCAACCTGCCAGGCCCAGCGCAGACAAGCCGCGAATGGCCGCTTCCAGGTTTTGGGGCTCCACCTGAAAGTGGCCGTAAGCGCCCTTCAGGCCGTAGTGGGCCAGCCAGTGGTTGTGCAAGATGGGGGAGCGCGACTGGAGGATGGGAAAACCCATCACCCCGGCCAGTTTGAACTTCGTGTGGTCCATGGGTGTGCGGTGGTTTACTTCTTGTTGACGGGCGGCAGGATGTCGGTCACGACCTGTTTGCCACCCACCACTTTGGTCATGTAGCTTTCGCGGTCCAGATCGCCATTGGCGTCGTAGCTCAGGTCCAGCAACAAACCAGGGGTGGTCTTGGCCGAGAGGCTGATGTTCTTCATGGCGGCAGCAAATGCCTTGGAATCGAACTTGCCGATTTTCTCGGTCACAGCCTTGACGGTGTAGATGCCGATGTAGCCCTTGAGGCCGTTGTGGTCGGTGCGCGACTTGAACTCGCGCTGGTAGGCTTCATCGAACTTCTTCACGCTGGCTTGCGGGGCATCAGCGGTCAAGCCCACATGGGCCACGGCGCCATTGGCCGCTTCGCCCGCCAGCTCGATCACTTTCTGGCTGGTCAGCACGGTCTCGCCAATGACGGGTTTGTTGTAGCCCTGCTTTTTGAGTTCGCGCAGCAGGCGGGCCGACTCTTCTTCGTTGGAATACACAAACACGGCATCCCCACCGGACTGCTTGACCTTGATGACCGCACTGCTGAAGTCCACCTGGCCGGGTTCAGTGGACACATCAGCACCGACCTTGATGCCACGGGCTTCGAGCGCCTTGTTGATCAGGTCGCGGCCGCCTTTGCCAAAGTCGTTGTTCACATAAATCACATCGACCACTTTGGCCTTGACGGTGTCTTTGATGTAGCCCGCGATCTTGGGCATGGCCGTCGACTGGGTGAACGAAGTGCGGAACACATAGGGGTTGCCCTGCTGCGTGATGGCCGCCGCTTCACCGCCTGTGAAGTTGGGGATCTCGGCGCGGCGCGTGGCCGCCATGCTCACCAAAATGGAGCCTGAAAACACCGGGCCCATGACCACATAGGCCCCATCGTCGGCGGCTTTTTCGGCCAGGCCCTTGGCCACGCCGGGGTTGGACTGGGTGTCGCTGGAGCTGTAGTCGATCTTGCGGCCCAAGATGCCGCCTGCGGCGTTGATCTCTTTGACGGCCAGCTTCATGCCGTTGTCAAAGTTGGTGCCCGAAGTGGCGCCGGTGCCGGTCAACTCGACCAGGCCGACGATCTTGACCGTCTGGGCCTGCACGCAGGCCGATGCGAACAGTGCGCTGATCAGCGCGGATTTCAAAAATGCTTTCATGCTTGTCTCCTGTTTGTGCGGGCGGCGTACCGCCCTTGTGTTGAAAGAGTTTCTTCACGCATCTTGCGTGAGGGGCTCGTGAATCACCATCGGGGATTACCTGACGACAGCCGCCTTGGCGACGCCATGCCATGTGTTGAGCTCATGATGCCCTGTCCATGGCCTGTACCTTGTCACCCCCCGCCACCGAATAGCGCATGGACACCTTGCGGGTGGCCTGAAACTGCTCGATGGTCTCGCCTCTGAAAGCGGCATACACCTCGGGGTTGGACACCCCCAAAACCGCCGCCATTTTTTCGAGCACGAAGAAGATCACGCCACGGCGGATCATCTCGATCCACTTTCGGCCCCGGATCAGGTCTTTTTCTTCTTCGCTCAAGCTGTGTTCGCTGGCCAGGGCTTCAAAGTCGTTCACAAAACGGGCGCGGTGCTCGGGTCGGGTCAAGCCATGCAAAAAGCGGTTGATGCGCAGATTGGCGTGGCTGCGGGCATGGGTGAAGGGGTAGGTGCCTTGCAAAGCGCCTGCGCCCTCCAGCTCATGACCGATGTGCTGACAGTGCGCCTCAATGACCGCAGCATCGGGCTCGCCGCCCAGGTCTTCGAACACCAGCGTGGCGATGTTGGTCATGGACGGTGCGTAGGTCTGTTTGTGCACCAACTGGACCCGATCTGACAGCGCCCCGCGCATGATGAGCCACATGATGACCTCGGCGCCTTCCATGCCGCCTTTGGCCGCGTACTCGGCGATGCGCATGTTCACCAGCTGCTCGGGGGCTTTTTCGAGCAGATCAAGGAACTCCTTGTCCCAGGCTTCGTTGAGGAAGCCCGCGCGCTCGCCATGCACCTGGTGCGACAAGCCGCCCGTGGCCATGATGGCGACGTTGAGGTCTTCGGGGTAACTCTCGATGGCGCGGCGCAGCGCCTGGCCCAGCTTCCACATGCGTTTGGCACTGGGCACGGGCAGTTGCAGCACGCCCACTTGCAACGGCACCACCTGGCCCGGCCATGGGCCGCGCTCGTCACCCAGCATGGACAGCGGCGACAGAAAGCCGTGGTCCACCGGCTTGCCCTGAAAGAAGGACATGTCGAACTCGTCGGCCACCAACGACATGCCAATGTGCTGCGACAGGCCCAGGTGACCCATGGCCGGAGCCACTTCGCGCGGACCGCCGCCTTCGTCGGCCGCCACATACCGGTCGTCGATGCCCAGCACAAAGGCCGAGTAGTGGTCAAGGAAGAAAGACGTGATGTGGTCGTTGTAGATCATGAAGATCACGTCGATCTTCTTTTCGTGCACCCAAGCCCGGATGGCATCGAAGCCGTCAAAGATCGGCTTCCACGCCGGGTCGGCTTGCTTGCCGGTGTCTTTGGCAAAGCCGATGGTGGGGGAGTGCGAGGCGCCAATGCCGCCAATGATGCGTGCCATGCTGGATGTCCTTTGCCTGAGTTCAGTCGAGGGCCGCTTTGGCCTTGACGATCACGGCAGCTTGCTTGGCCGACTCGGCCTGGATGTAAGCATTGAACTGCTCGCGTGTGGGCGTGAAGGCCTCATACCCAAAAGTGATGAACTTTTCACGCACATCGGGCTCGGCCAGGGCCTTGGCAATGTCGGCGTTGATCTTGTCGGCCACGGGTTTGGGCAGGCCCTTGGGGGCGGCGATCGCGGTCCAGCCACTGACTTCAAAGTCTTTGGGGCCACCGGCCTCGGCCACGGTGGGCACGTCTTTGTAGGCGGGCAGGCGCTTGGGCGCGGCAATGGCCAAAAACTTGATCTTGCCCGCGCGGTAGAGCGGCCCCGCCGTGGCGCTGGTGCCCATGGCAAAAGCCAATTCGCCAGTGGCCACACCGGTGTAGAGCTGGCTGGTTTCTTTGTAAATGACGTGCTGCATCTCGGTGTTGGTCACGGTCTCGAACAAGGCCGAGCCCAGGTGCACCGGGTTGCCCACCGACCAAGAGCCGTAGTTGAGCTTGCCGGGGTTGGCTTTGGCGTCTGCCACGATGTCGGCCACGTTTTTGTATTTGCTGTCGGTGGCGGCGGTGAAGAAGAAGAAGGTCTTGAACAGGGGCAGCAGCAAGTCGAAGTCAGCTGCTGCGTTGTAGGGCAACTTCTTGAACAGGTGCGGGTAGGCCGTCAGGTGCACGTTGTCGAGCTGGATCAGGTCGGTGCCGTCGGTCGCGCCCCGCTTGAAGGCGTCAATGGCGATGAAGCCGTTGCCACCGGGGCGGTTTTCCACCGTGACGGGCTGGCCCCAGCTTTTGGAGAGCTTGTCGGCCACCAAGCGGGCCACGCCTTCGGGGCCGCTGCCGACCGGGAAGGGCGTGATGATGCGCACGGGCTTGGTCGGGAAGGTCTGGGCTTGAGCAGTGAGGGCCAGGCCCAAGGTCATTGCGACGGTCAGGGCGGTGAGGGCACGTTTGAACATGAGGGTCTCCGGTTTTGATGGTTGTCAATTCGCAAGGCGCGAATGGGTGGCGATTTTGAGAAGTCCACTGCGACCTGCAAAGATGCCGGGATCGTGACCGCGATAACATGGCGTTATCACAAACCCAGATTTGCGCCATGAAACTCAACGCCCTGCAGGCCCTGGTGGCCGCCATCGAAGAAGGCAGCCTGCGCGGCGCTGCCCGCCGCATCGGGGTGTCACAACCGGCCCTGACCAAGCTGGTGCGCGAGCTGGAGATCGAGCTGGCCGCGCCGCTGCTGGAGCGGCACTCACAAGGCGTGCGGCCTACGCCCCAGGGACAGGTGCTGTTTGAACACGCGCTCAAGGTGGCGCGGGAGCTGACCACGGCCACCGACCAAATCCAGCAGCTGGGCGGGCAGATGAAGGGCGAAATCCAAGTGGCGGCCGTGCCGGTGGCCATGATGCTGCTGATTCCGGAAACCTTGCGCACCTTCAGCCGAGCGTTCCCGGACATCCGCTTGCGGGTGAGCGAAGAGCTGTTTGTGGAACAGCTGCAAAAGCTGCGCAGCGGCCAGGTGGATCTGGTGGTCGGCGGCATCCCCGAAGGTTTGCCCAGCGGGGAGTTCATCTCCGAGGATTTGATGACCACCGCCATGGTGGTGGTGGCACGGCGAGGCAGTCGGCATGCGCGGGCAAAGCGGCTGACCGAGCTGGCCCAGGCCTCGTGGGTCTACACCGGCACCTCGGCGCAGACCGGCTATGCGAGTCGGCTGTTTGAAGCGCATGGTCTGCCCGCACCGCCCGTGGGCGCGATGGTCAACTCCACCTTGGCCCTGTTGGCGCTGTTGGGCTCCGGCGATTTGCTGGGCTTGATGCCGGAGCAAATCATTGCGCACCCGCTGGGGCAAGACATCGTGCGTGTGCCCCTTGAAGAACCCGGCTTGGCCCTGACAGTGGGCGCCATCATCCGCAGTGGTTCGGTGGTGTCTCCAGCGATTCGCCAGTTCATTGCCCACCTGCACCGGGCAGCGCACCAACTGAGCAAAGCAGCCTGATGGCTGCTGGCGGCCCTCAGTCGAACCAGGCACGCACCTTGTCGCGGGCTTGCTGTTTGACCTCATCTGTCACGTACATGGCGACCGTCAACACG
This sequence comes from Limnohabitans sp., assembly GCF_030158565.1. Lineage (GTDB taxonomy): Bacteria > Pseudomonadota > Gammaproteobacteria > Burkholderiales > Burkholderiaceae_C > Limnohabitans_A. Next base: position 26,201 of record NZ_JAOASQ010000026.1, read on the forward strand.
GCCGAAACCAGCACCCCCAGGTCATCCGAATAGCCCAGCACCGGCGTGATGTCGGGCACCGCGTCGATGGGCGAGATGAAGTAAGTCAAGGCGCCATAGATGACGGTCTTGGCCCACAGCGGGGTGTCGGGTTTTTGGGCGGCGTAGTACAGGCACAGGGCGCGTTCGACCACATCTTGACCTGCCGCCTTGGCAAAGTGCTTGAGCTTGTCCCAAAAGCTTTTTTCAGAAAAAGCCGCTTGTTCAAGCAATTTGTCTTCGCTCATGCGCGGGCCCTCAGGCTTTGGCCAAATGCTGCTTGGCCAACTCCACATACCAGTCCAGGCAACCGGGGTTGGCCATGGCGTCTTTGTTGACCACTTTTTCCAGCGGCTGACCGAGCATGAGTTTTTTGATCGGCAGCTCCTGCTTTTTGCCGGACAGGGTGCGCGGGATCTCGGCGACCTGGAAGATCTCGTTGGGGATGAAGCGGGGGCTCAATGCCACCTTGATGGCATTGTTGAGCTTGGCCTTGAGCGCGTCGTCGAGCGTGGTGCCCGGGCGCAGCACCACGAACAGCGGCATGTAGCTTTCCTTGCCCAGGTACTCCAGGTCCACGACCATCGAGTCCATCACTTCGGGCAAGGCCTCGACCGCGCTGTACAACTCGCTGGTGCCCATGCGCAGGCCGTGGCGGTTGATGGTGGCGTCGCTGCGGCCAAAAATCACACAACCCTCGCCTTGTCCATTCGCATCACCAATGCGCAGCCAGTCGCCATGGCGCCAGACGCCGCCCATGCTGGCCGGGCCGTCGCCACCGCCGGGCTTTCGGCCATGGCCTGCGGGGTACATCTCGAAATAACTGCTCAAGTAGCGGGCGTTCTCCTTGTCGCCCCAGAAGAACAGCGGCATGGATGGAATGGGTTGTGTGCAGACCAGCTCACCCACTTCGCCTTTGACGGGCTCGCCCGCCTCGTTCCACGACTCCACGGCAGCCCCCAGCATGCGGCATTGCATGACGCCGGGCTCTTGCGGCAGCTCGCGGTGGCCGCCCACAAAGGCGCCCGCAAAGTCGGTGCCGCCCGAGATGTTGCACCACCAGATGTCGGTACCGATGTTTTTGAATTGCTCGGTGCCCCAGCTTTGCGTCTCGGGGGACAGGGGCGAACCGGTGGTGCCCAGAGCGCGGATGAGCGACAGGTCGCCACAGCGTGACAGGTCGACCCCGGCCTTTTGGCAGTTGGCAAAGAAAGCCGCGCCCGCGCCAAAGAAAGTGACTTTCTCTTCGGACGCCATGCGCCACAAAATGCCCCAGTCGGGGTTGTCTTTGCTGCCGCCGGGGTTGCCGTCATAGATCACGCAGGTCACGCCATTGAGCAGGCCCGCCACTTGGGCGTTCCACATGACCCAGCCGGTGGAGCTGTACCAGTGAAAGCGCTCGCCCCAGCTGTTGGGGTGGTAGCTGCAGCCCACGTCGTTGTGCAGGATTTTGTTGGCCAGGGCCACGATCACGGTGCCGCCGTGCCCGTGCACGATGGGCTTGGGCAGGCCGGTGGTGCCGCTCGAATACACAATCCACAGCGGGTGGTCAAAGGGCAACCACAGCGGCTCGAAGGCCTGCACATCGGCATCGTCACGCGCCGTGATGACCGACAAGGGCGTGCTGGCGGCCACATCGCATTGGGCGATGTCCACCGTGCCCAGGTTGTCGTGGATGATGACGTGCTGCAAGCTGGGCAACGCGTCCTTGAGTTCCTGCACCACGGTCATGCGGTCGAAGTCACGGCCGCCGTAGCTGACGCCATCGACGGCGATCAGGATCTTGGGCTCGATCTGCTTGAAGCGGTCCAGCACGGCGTTGGTGCCCATGTCGGGCGCGCAAATGCTCCACACGCCGCCCACACTGACCGTGGCCAAAAACGCCACCATGGCTTCAGGAATGTTGGGCAAATAGGCCGCCACACGGTCACCGGGCTGCAGGCCTTGCGCTTGCAGGTGCAAGGCCAAGGCGGCCACTTGGCGACGCAGCTCGGGCCAGCTCATTTCGCGGCGCAGGCCTTTTTCATTGAGGCTGATGACCGCCGGGAACCCGGCTGCATCGGCGGGCTGCACATGGCGCATCACCTGGTGCGCGTAATTGGTCTTGGCGCCTTCGAACCACACGGCACCAGGCATGACGTTTTGGGAGATGGCCGCCTTGTGCGGCGTGGGGGACTCCATCTCGAAGTAATCCCACATGCTTTGCCAAAAGCCTTCCAAATCAGACACCGACCATTGCCAAAGGTCGTTGTAGTGCTCAAAGCTCAGGCCGCGTTGATCGCGCAGCCAGTTTTGGTACAGACGGATCTGGGGCACATAGGGTGCTGGGGTCAAGGTCGCAGTGTTCATGGGAATGAGGGTATCAGCGCCAATGCCCAGCTGTCACGGCCGACAACCCTGAAAACATGCACCTAGGTGACAGGTGCATGAAAACTGCGAACGCTCAGCCTTGCTTCATTCGCTGACTTTTCCAATACACATCGTCGCCGCCGTTCATGCGGTTGAGCACACGGGCCAGCACGAACATCAAATCTGACAAGCGGTTGAGGTATTGGCGCGGCGTGTCATTGATCGACTCTTCGTTGCCCAGGGCCACGCAAGCACGCTCGGCCCGGCGCGCCACGGTACGGCACACATGGGCATGGGCTGCGCCACGGGTGCCCGCAGGCAGGATGAATTCTTCCAGCTTGGGCAACTGGGCGTTGTAGGTGGCCAAGGCGTCGTCGAGCGCGGCCACCGCTTCTTCCTTGAGCAATTCAAAACCGGGAATGGACAGCTCGCCGCCCAGGTTGAACAGCTGGTGCTGCACCTCGACCAGCACATCGCGCACATCAACGGGCATGTCTTCGCACAGCAAAACGCCGATATGGGAATTGAGCTCGTCCACCTCGCCCATGGCGTGCACGCGCAAGCTGTTTTTGGACACGCGCTGGTTGTTGCCCAGGCCGGTGGTGCCGTTGTCGCCGGTGCGGGTGGCGATTTGTGTGAGTCGGTTGCCCATGGATGCGTCCTCTGTTCGGTCTCGTATTCTGGTTGACGATTGTCGACCATGTTCCCTTGGCTTGTCTGACACAGGACAAGCCCGGTGCGACAAGCGGCGTAAACTGCAGCCTCATCAATTCAGCGGGTATCGTCCGCTGACCAGGAGACACCCCATGAACGCCCCCACCCCCGCCGCCCACCTGGCCCCCGAAGTTGCCCAGCGCGCCGTGCCCGAAGCCTTTTTGACCGCCCTGAAGGCCCGCTTTGGCGACAACTGCTCCACCGCCTTGGTGGTGCGCGAGCAGCATGGCCGCGACGAATCGGCCTTCACCCATGTGCCGCCACCGGCTGCGGTGGTGTTTGCCGAATGCACGCAAGACGTGGCCGACGCGGTCAAGTTGTGCGCCGAGCACAAAGTGCCAGTCATCCCCTTTGGCGTGGGTTCATCCCTCGAAGGCCATCTGCTGGCGGTGCAAGGCGGCATCAGCATCGACCTGATGCGCATGAACAAGGTGCTGGCCATCAACGCCGAAGACCTGACCGTGACGGTGCAGCCGGGCGTGACGCGCAAGCAGCTCAACGACGAGATCAAGTCCACCGGCCTGTTCTTCCCGATCGACCCGGGTGCTGACGCCACCATTGGCGGCATGAGCGCCACACGGGCCAGCGGCACCAACGCCGTGCGCTACGGCACCATGCGCGAGAACGTGCTGGCCCTGGAAGTGGTCACCTCGTCGGGCGACATCATCCGCACCGGCACCCGCGCCAAAAAGTCCAGCGCCGGTTATGACCTGACGCGCCTGATGGTGGGCAGCGAAGGCACGCTGGGCGTGATGACCGAAATCACCGTGCGCCTGTACCCCTTGCCCGAAGCCATCTCGGCCGCGATCTGCTCGTTCCCCAGCATTGAAGCAGCGGTGCACACGGTCATCCAGACCATCCAGCTGGGCGTGCCGATTGCCCGCGTGGAGCTGATCGACCACAACACCGTGCGCATGGTCAACCAGTATGCCAAGCTGGGCCTGCGCGAAGAGCCCATGCTGCTGATGGAATTTCACGGCTCACCTGCGGGCGTGAAGGAACAAGCCGAGACGGTGCAAGAGATCGCCAGCGAATTTGGCGGTAACGCGTTTGAATGGGCCCTCACCCCCGAAGAGCGCACGCGCTTGTGGACAGCCCGCCACAACGCCTACTTTGCCGCTGTGCAAAGCCGCCCCGGCTGCCGCGCCATCAGCACCGACACCTGCGTGCCCATCAGCCGCCTGGCCGATTGCCTGCTCGACTCGATCACCGAAACCGATGCCAGCGGCATTCCTTACTTTTTGGTGGGCCATGTGGGCGACGGCAACTTCCACTTTGGCTATTTGATCGACCCGAACAACCCGCAGGAGTGCGAAACGGCCGAGGCGCTCAACCAACAACTGGTCAACCGCGCCTTGCGTTTGGGCGGCACTTGCACCGGCGAGCACGGCATTGGCCTGCACAAGATGGACTTCTTGCGCACCGAAACCGGCGAAGGCGCGGTGGACATGATGCGCACCATCAAGCGGGCGCTGGACCCGCACAACATCATGAACCCGGGGAAGATTTTCTCGATGTGAACGGTCGCGGATAAACCGCGCCGTTCAGATCGCAGCCTTCAAAACAGCAGGCTGTCGCAGCAAGGCTTCAACCTTGTCGCACAGTTGTGCCGGCTCAAACGGCTTGAGCATGAGGTCACTGAGACCGGCCGACTCAAAGCGCTCCAAATCTTGCGGCGTGACGTTGGCCGTCAGGCCCAAAATGGGCAAGTCTTGGAGTCGTTCTGACGCGTTTTGCCGTATCGCTGCCGTGGCGGCAATGCCGTCCATCACCGGCATGACCATGTCCATCAAGACCAAATCCACGGCTTGCGCGGCCAAGACCTCCAGCGCTTTTTGGCCATCGACGGCTTCCAGCACTTGACAGCTTGGCCAAGCATTCTGAAGCACTTGCCTGACCAGCAAACGGTTCAGAGGGTGATCGTCGACCACCAGGAAGCGCCAGGCTTTGTCGGCCGTTTTCACTTCGAGTTTGGTCGATGGCGTTTTTGCCGCAGGCGCAGCCGTTGCGACCACCGGCAAGCGCAACCAAAAGCGTGAGCCCTTGCCCAACTCGCTTTCAAAGCCCATCTGGCCACCCAGCAAATCCGTCAGTTTTTGAGAAATGGCCAAGCCCAGCCCATTGCCACCATAGATGGCGTGGATGTCGCCGTCGGCCTGACTGAAGCGCTGGAAGATTTTGGCCTGCCGGTCCTTGGCAATGCCAATGCCGGTGTCTTCGACTTCAAACAACACATTGGGCGGCGCCCATTTCACACGCAACACCACCGAACCCTCATGTGTGAACTTGAGTGCATTGCCCAGCAAGTTCACCAGCACCTGCATCAAACGGTGCCGGTCGGTGTGCACCCATTGCGGCAAGGTGGCATCGACCTCCAGGCGGTAATCGAGCTCCATGCTGTTGACCCGGGGGCTGAACAATTCAAACGCGTGTTCCACCACACGGCGCAGTTCAAAGTCTTCAGGTTGGATGATCAGGCGCCCGGCCTGCAATTGCGAATAGTCCAGGATGTCATTGATCACCGTCATCAGGTGTTCGGCCGACTGACGCGTGTGGTTGAGCACCTTGAGCGCGGCGGGTTTGTTTTCGACACGCGACAAGAGCAAGGCGTTGAAACCCAAAATGGCATTCATGGGCGTGCGCAATTCATGGCTGACCGTGGCGATGAATTGCTCACGCATTTGCATGGTCTGCTCCAGCTCTTGCCGCTTGGCCTCCAGCTGACTTTGGTTGTGCAAGCTCTCTTGCAGAGCCTCTCGGTGCAGCCGCGCATAAATCATCGGCACGATCATCAAAATGCCGGTGATCAGGCTGAAGGTCAACCAAGACGACCGGGCATGGACCTGCCCTACCTCGAATGGCGGCACCATGCCGTGGTAGCTCGCATAGGCCATCACCGACTGCAGCGTGAAAACGATCGCCAACCACCAAGCTCCAGCCTTGCGGCTGACCACGAAAAAGGGGGTCAAGGGCAAAATCAGCAGCCAGGAAAAGCGTGGGGAAAAAACGCCGCCAGCACTGAACGCTGCATAGAAAAGCACCAAAGCCCCTGCAACGGTCCCCAGATGGACGGCCCAATTCAGAGGCATGCCGCGGTTGATAAAGACCAGTAAAAGCGCCAGCCACACTGCCATGGAGTTAAACAAGACGGCGGCATTGCGGTAGGGGCTGACCGCGGAGTAGATCAACAACACCGCGATGATCACGGTGACAAAGAAAAAGATGTAGGGCATCTTGCCCTGCCTGAAGGCACGCGGGAAATGGCGAACCAACCATTGGACTTGTTGCATCCACCCATTTTTCAGGTGCACAGGCCTGAGCTGTCGCAGCTGTCGGAATTGACTCAAGGCGCGCATCGTCTTAACCCCGCATTCTTTGCAAATGCTGGCTGACGCAACGGGTCAGCCGATCGAGGTCCATGGGCTTGTCCATCACATCGTCCATGCCGGCATCCAGGCAGCGTTGCCGGTCCACCGGGTTGGTGTTGGCCGTCAAAGCAATGATGGGCATGGCTTGCGTCATGGCGGGAAACTGTCGTCGTATTTGCTGGGTCAAGGCCATGCCATCCATCTCCGGCATGACCATGTCGATCAGCGCCACATCAAAACTTTGCTCATCGAGCAAGACCAGCGCTTGTGCGGCGCCATCGGCCGTGACGATCTGCGCTTTGGGCCAGCATTTTTGCAATTGCATGCGGGCCACCATCAAATTCAGGGCGTTGTCGTCCACCACCAAAATGCGCAGCGCCTGGTCCGCTGGAATGACAACGGGTTGCTCAGGCTGTGCCACTTTGGCATCGACCCTCGGAATGCGGAACCAGAATGTAGCGCCCTGTCCTTCTTGACTGTTCACCCCAATTTGGCCGCCATGCAACAGCACGAGCTTTTCACAAATCGACAGGCCCAGACCTGTGCCGCCGTAGGTGCGTGTGGTCTGCACATCGGCATGCTCAAAACGCCGAAAAATATTGGCCTGCTGTGTAAGCGCGATGCCGCGACCGGCATCGCTGACCTGGAACAAGATGTCTGCACCTTGGGCCTGTATGCGCAAACGCACGGCACCCGATGCGGTGAACTTCAAGGCGTTGTCCAGCAATTTGCTCAAAATCTGGCGCAAGCGCTGTGGGTCGCCATGGATGCGCGCGGGCAAATGCGGATCAAGCTCACCGAGCCATTCAATGCCTTTTTCATGGGCTCGCGCCCTCAGGGGCTGCAAAGCATCTTCCATCAGCTCCGCGAGTGAAAAATCCACGTTGAAAAGCGCCAGCTTGTTGGCCTGCAGCTGCGAGAAATCCAGAATGTCGTTGACCACCTGCAGCAAGTGCTGGGTCGACCGGCGAATGTGATCGACGACTTCGACCTCCTCGGGTTCGCTGGACAACTCTTCTCGCAGGACGCCGTTGAAGCCCAAGATCGCATTCATGGGGGTGCGCAGTTCGTGACCCACCGCAGCCAAAAATTCGTCTTTATGCGCTTGTGCCTTGAGCAAGGCTTCATGGGTCGCTTGGAGTTCCTTGTTGCGCAGATCCAGTTGCTGCAGCTGTTTGTCGTGCAGCTGGTCAAACAACCAGACGCAGAGCATCAAACTGCCCAGGCCCATCACGTTCTGCATCACCGCCCAAGGCACCGCTTGAGGACTGACCATGGCATGCCCGCTGATCCAGCCGCTTTCAGTGGCCTGGTAAATGCCCAAAATAACGGCCAGAACAACACCCATCCATTTGATCGCGGGGGCCGGTCCCAGCAGCATCAACACCGGCAAGGAGACCACATTCAACCAAACCAGCACGGTCGAATTGACGCCGCCTGAATTCATGGCGACATAAACCACCAGGGCCACACACAACAAGGAGGCGACGTGCAGCACGGGCGAAAACAGCTTCTCGATCCTGGTCAACGGCAACAAGCCGAAACACATCAAGCTGAAAGCCAGGTTGACGTTGCGGTCGTAATACCCGGAAGGGATCAGGTAAAACACCCAAGAGTCCAAACCAATGGCCAGCAAATAAACAGCCAGCAGGTTTTTACTTTCAAAAATCGACACACGCGGTGATCGCACGTCCCCGCGCCATGTCAACGCTTCGAAGCGGCTCATTGCGATATCTCTCAGGCACGCAATTTATCAATCAGGCCGTTGAGCTCATCGAGCGAGCCAAACTGGATGCTCAGCTCGCCCATTTCTTCGATCTTGCCCATGCGCTTGACGCGTTTTTTAACGCGCACCTCGACTTCGGCCATCAGCAAGTCAGATAACTCCTCTTCCACTCGGCGGATGTCGCGTGACTTTTCTTTCTTGGGTTTTTGGTGCACCAAGTTGAATTCAGCACTGAGCTTCTTGACCAGGCTTTCGGCCTCGCGAACCGACAATTTTTTGGCGGCGATCTGGTTGGCCGCTGTGATTTGGGCCGCTTTGTCCAGTGCCAACAAGGCGCGGGCATGGCCCATGTCCAGGTCGCCCGCCATCAACATGGTCTGCACCGGTTCGGCCAGATTCAGCAGACGCAAAAGATTGCTGGCGGCGCTGCGCGAGCGGCCAACCGCCTGGGCCGCCGCTTCGTGAGTGAGCCCAAACTCTCGCACCAAGCGTTGTAAACCCTGGGCTTCTTCCAGCGGGTTCAGATCTTCGCGCTGGATGTTTTCAATCAGCGCCATGGCTGCAGCCGCTTCATTGGGCACATCGCGCACCAACACAGGAACCACGTTGAGGCCGGCCAATTTGGAGGCTCTGAAGCGCCGCTCACCGGCAATGATTTCGTATTTGCCGGCGTTCGGGCCATCGCTGAGCTGGCGCACCAAAATGGGCTGCATGATGCCCTGGGCCTTGATGGACTCGGCCAATTCGTACAAAGCGCCTTCGTCCATGCGGGTGCGCGGCTGGTAAACACCGGCCACCATCTGGTCCACATTCAACTGGCTGGGCAAGCCGGTTTCAGCATTTGCAACAGCGGCGGGTGCATCAGCGACTTTGGGGCCCAACAGGGCTTCGAGTCCACGGCCCAGGCCTTTGGGTTTTTTGGTGACCATGGTCATTCCTTCAAAAGAGTTTGCAAAAGCGCGTGGCCCTCAGGCCAATCGCCCAGCGATGTTTCTGCGTTGATGTGTCCTGCTTCGCCCAGATCCACCCACTGAGCGGCCCAGTCATGGGCCAGCCCTTGGGCGCGGGCGGCGGTGCAATACGGATCGTTCTGGCTGCCCACCAAGATGCTCTTAAACGGCAAAGGCTGGCGCACGATGGGCGACCAGCCGGGCAATTGTTCTTTCAGTTCAGGGGCTTCCACATCCCCCGGCGCCACCAGCAAAGCGCCGCGCACGCGCCCGACATGACGAGAGAAAGCTGCCCAAGCCGCCACCTGCAGGCAGCCCAGACTGTGAGCAGCCAGCACCAAGGGGCCTGGCGTGTCGACCACCACCTCGTCCAGGCGAGCCAGCCAGTCGCCACGCCTTGGGCGCAGCCAATCGTTTTGCTCGACCACGGCATAGCCATAACGGCGCACCCAATGCATTTGCCAATGCCCGGGTCCACTGCCCTGCCAACCGGGCAAGATCAATACGGTGGCGCTCATGCTCAGAGGGTGGGCGCGCGTTGCACCAGTTCGCGGGCAAATTCGACATAGGCCTGGCTGCCCTTCGCCGATGGGTCAAACACCACGCCGGGCAAGCCATAACTGGGCGCTTCAGCCAAACGCACGTTGCGCGGGATCACGGCGTCAAACACCTTGTCGCCAAAGTGGGCCTTGAGTTGCTCACTCACTTGCATCTGCAACGTGATGCGAGGGTCGAACATGACGCGCAAGAGGCCGATGATCTTGAGGTCCTTGTTCAGATTGGCATGCACCTGCTTGATGGTGTTGACCAGATCGGTCAGCCCTTCCAAAGCAAAGTATTCGCATTGCATCGGCACGATCACGCCGTGGGCCGAACACAGGCCATTGAGGGTCAGCATCGACAGGGATGGCGGGCAGTCGATCAGGACAAAGTCGTAGTCTGCATCGACTGCGGCCAGTGCCATTTTGAGGCGTTGGTCACGGTGTTCCAGATCGACCAGCTCCACCTCGGCACCGGCCAATTCGCGGTTGGCACTGAGCACGTCATAGCCGCACTTGTCGGCTTTCACGGCAGCCTCTTTGATCGAGGCGGACTCGAGCAACACGTCGTACACGCTGAGTTCGAGATTGCGTTTATCGATGCCCGAACCCATGGTGGCATTGCCTTGGGGGTCCAAATCCACCAACAGCACACGCTGACCGACTTTGGCCAAACCAGCGGCCAGGTTGACGGTGGTGGTGGTTTTGCCGACGCCACCCTTTTGGTTGGCAATGCAGAAAATTTTGGCCATGGTGAAACGTCCGGTTTATTTGGAGATGGCCAGCTTGACGCCAAAGCCAATGAGAAAAACGCCCGCCAGCTTTTCCAGCCAGCGTCCAATGCGTGGATTGGCACGCATGCGCTCGGCCAGATGGTGGGTCAACAAGGTCATGCCCAGACCATAAAGAAATGTCAGGCCTGCGATGGTGGCTGCCATCACGCCAAAACTGAGCAAGCCCAGGTGCTGCTTGGGGTCCACGAACAAAGGGAAGAACGCCATGTAAAAAACGATGGCCTTGGGGTTGAGCAAGGTGATGGCCAAGGCCTGCTGGAAATAATGGCGCGGGCGGATGTTGAGCACAGGCGCATCACCGGGCTTGGCCGACAGCATCTTCCAACCCAACCAGGCCAGATAGACGGCGCCCAGCCACTGCACCGCTGCGAATGCCGCAGGATAAGCGGACAAGACCGCCGCCACACCGGCCACGGCCAACCACATCAGCACCTGGTCCCCGGCGATCACCCCCAACGTTGCACCCAAGCCGCCAGCCATGCCACCTTTGCTGGTGGAGGTGATGAGCGCCAGATTGCCCGGTCCGGGTATGGCCAGGAACAAAACAATCGCCGCAACAAACGAACCGTAATCCGAAATACCGAAAAACATGGGCACTCTTTTTGGGGGAATATGGCGAGTGTAAGTGATGGGGTCACAAATCCAGCGTCAAGCAAACCTGTTTCACGTGAAACACATTGATCACACCCCTCGTGATCCAGCGGAAGACACGCCTGTTTTGAGGACATTGCCAGGCAACACGGCCTGACAACCCCGATCAAGCGGCGCAGACGTCCGGACGCATCCAGACCATGCAGCGCTCCACATCCAGGCCTGGCACCGTCAATGGTTCCACGTGAAACACTTTCACATCCTTGGGCAAGGCGTCAATCTCATCTTGGGGGTGCTTGCCCTTCATGGCCATCCAGACGCCACCTTCTGCCAGGGCCGAACGGGACCAGGTCACGAAGTCGGGCAAGGAAGCAAAGGCACGGGAACAAATGACCTGGTAGGGATCGGTCAAGGTTTCCACCCGGGCATGAAGCCCACGCAGGTTGGGCAGCTTCAAGCTCACGGCCACCTGCTGCACAAAAGCGGCCTTTTTGGCCACGGTGTCCACACAGGTCACATTCAATTCAGGCATGCAAATGGCCAATACCACGCCGGGCAAACCGCCGCCCGAACCCACATCCAGCACACGGAGCGGCTGACCTTGGGTGTGCCGTGTCAATGGTGCAATTGCCGTCAAGCTGTCCAGCAGGTGGTGCGTCAGCATCTCCGCCGGATCGCGCACAGCGGTCAAGTTGTACACCTTGGTCCATTTCTGGATCAGGGCCATGTAGTTCAGCAAGCACTGTTGTTGCTCGGCAGACAGCTTCAGGCCCAAGGCCTGAATACCGGCGTTCAGATCTTCGGCCAGGTTCGTGCTCATGCGGACTGGCTTTCTTCGGCTGGGTGCATGAAGCCCTTGAACCCGCCCTTCTTCAGGTGGATCAACAGCAAGGACACGCTGGCAGGCGTGATGCCCGAGATGCGCGAGGCCTGGCCAAGCGTTTCAGGCCGGTGTTTGGCCAATTTCTGACGGGCTTCAATCGACAAGGCGGACACCTGCATGTAATCCAGACTGTCGGGCAAGCGCAGGTGCTCATAAAAAGCAGCACGCTCCACCTCGCCCTTTTGGCGGTCAATGTAGCCGGAATACTTGGCCGCGATCTCAACCTGCTCGATCACCGGAGCACTCAAGTCGCCCAAGGTTTCACGTGAAACATCGGCGCTGGCCATGCGGCCTTCGTCCAAGGACATCAAGGCCTGATAAGTGACGTTTGGACGACGCAACAAGTCAAACAGATTGTGTTCACGCTCAATGGCTTTGCCCAAAACCCGCACCGACTCTTCGGCAGGCAGGTTGCGCGGGCTCACCCAGGTGGACTTGAGGCGCTCTGTTTCACGTGAAACAGCATCACGCTTGCGGCTGAAGGCATCCCAACGCGCGTCATCGACCAAGCCCATCTGACGGCCCACTTCGGTCAAGCGGGCATCGGCATTGTCTTCGCGCAGCTGCAAACGGAACTCGGCTCGGCTGGTGAACATGCGGTATGGCTCGGTCACGCCTTGCGTGACCAGATCGTCGACCAGCACGCCCAGATAGGCCTGGTCGCGTGCGGGCGTCCAGGCCGCTTCACCCCGGCATTGCAGCGCGGCGTTGATGCCCGCAAACAAGCCCTGCGCCGCAGCCTCTTCGTATCCGGTGGTGCCGTTGATCTGACCCGCGAAAAACAAGCCATTGATCTGTCGGGTCTCAAAACTGTTCTTCAGCGCCCGGGGGTCGAAATAGTCGTATTCGATCGCATAGCCGGGACGCAGGATGTGGCAATTTTCCAGGCCCTTCATCGAGCGCACGAGGTCGTACTGGATGTCGAACGGCAGGCTGGTCGAGATGCCGTTGGGGTAATACTCGTTCGTCGTCAAGCCTTCAGGCTCCAGAAAAATCTGGTGACTGTCCTTGTCAGCAAAGCGGTTGATCTTGTCTTCCACACTCGGGCAGTAACGCGGGCCCACGCCCTCGATCTTGCCGGTGAACATGGGGCTGCGGTCAAAACCCGAGCGGATGATCTCGTGCGTGCGTTCGTTGGTGTGGGTGATCCAGCATGGCATCTGCTGCGGGTGCATCTCGGCACGGCCCATGAAGCTGAACACCGGCACGCCATCGTCCGGATTCATGCCGCCTGGCATGCCATCGCCAGGCTGCTCAAAACATTGGCTGAAATCGATGGTTCGGCCATCCAGGCGCGGCGGAGTGCCCGTCTTCAAACGCCCTTGCGGCAACTTCAACTCTTTCAGGCGAGCCGACAAACTGACGGCAGGCGGATCCCCTGCCCGACCGGCCGCATAGTTTTGCAAGCCCACGTGGATCTTGCCGTCCAGGAATGTGCCGGCCGTCAGCACCACGGTGCGCGAACGGAAACGGATGCCCACCTGGGTGACCGCCCCCACCACCCGGTCCCCTTCCACCATCAGATCGTCCACCGCCTGTTGAAACAGCCACAAGTTCGGCTGGTTTTCCAGGATGCGGCGGATGGCTGCTTTGTAGAGGATGCGGTCGGCCTGAGCGCGGGTCGCGCGCACCGCGGGGCCTTTAGAGGAATTGAGGATGCGGAACTGGATGCCACCCTCGTCGGTGGCCAAGGCCATGGCACCGCCCAGCGCATCGACTTCTTTGACCAGGTGACCCTTGCCGATGCCGCCAATGCTGGGGTTGCAGCTCATCTGACCCAGCGTCTCGATGTTGTGCGACAGGAGCAAGGTCTTGCAACCCATGCGCGCAGCGGCCAACGCGGCTTCTGTTCCGGCATGGCCACCGCCGACCACGATCACATCGAATTCTTGAGGGTAAAGCATGAATGTCTGCCTCTGGTCGAGGCCAAAAAATGGGCGCCGCCTGCGCCGTGGGCCGCCCTGCCACGGGATCGGCTGAAGTTGCTTATTTTACAGGCACACCCTGAATCGTCACCATGCTCAGGTCTTCAAGGGCAAAGCACCCGCGGCCTTGACTTCACCCAATGAAAAACTCGTATGCAAGTCCTTCACATTGGGCAAATTGATGAGGACATCCCGGGCAAACTGGCTGAAGGTGTTCAAGTCTTTGCTGACGACCTGCAATTCAAAGGTGCCTGTGCCGCTGATGTAGTGACAGGAAATCACTTCCGGGATCTTGAGAATGGCCTCTTCCAATTGACGCGTCACATCACCGCGATTGCGCTCGGCATCAAGCCGAACGAATGCAAAAACATCCAGCCCGACCTTTTGACGATCGATCTCGGCACGGTACCCTTTGATGACGCCCGACTCCTCCAGTGCGCGAACCCGTCGCCAACATGGCGCCGCCGATAAACCCACGCGCTGGGCAAGTTCAGCATTGGTCAAGCGACCGTCATTTTGAAGTTCATTCAAAATCGCCCAATCAAATTTGTCCAGTGTTTCCATAATTTATCCTTTTGAGCAAGATTCTTTCAAATCATAGGGGAAATCCTGTCGCATAAAGCAAGCACCTGTCGGCTCGCCCGCTCTACACTGATTGCGAATTTCCACTTGCAGGACTCCGCCATGAATGCCCCTTTGCCCGACTCGATTCGCCAAGCTCTTGAGACGGTGACGCTCGACGACAAATACAGCCTGGATGTCGGCCGTGCCTTCATGAGCGGCGTGCAAGCCCTGGTCAAGTTACCCATGCTGCAACGCCAACGCGATGCGCTGCAAGGCAAAAACACCGCGGGCTTCATCAGTGGCTATCGGGGCTCGCCGCTGGGCAATTACGACCAGTCGCTGTGGAAAGCCAAAGACCACCTGAAGGCCCAAAACATCGTCTTCCAGCCGGGCGTGAACGAAGAGCTGGCCGCCACGGCCCTGTGGGGGACACAGCAACTGGGCTTTGCACCACACGGCACCAACAAGTTCGATGGCGTGTTCGGCATCTGGTACGGCAAAGGCCCTGGCGTGGACCGCTGTTCGGACGTGTTCAAGCACGCCAACATGGCGGGCACCACCCCTTGGGGTGGTGTGCTGGCCGTGGCCGGCGACGACCATGTGGCCAAAAGCTCCACTGCGGCGCACCAGAGCGACCACATCTTCAAGGCCTGTGGCCTGCCGGTGTTCTTTCCGGCCAGCGTGCAAGACATCCTCGACCAAGGCCTGCATGCACTGGCCATGAGCCGCTTTGCGGGTATCTGGTCGGGCATGAAAACCATCCAGGAAATTGTCGAATCCAGCGCCACGGCACACATCGACCCTGAACGTGTGCAGATCGTCTTGCCCGAATTCGTGATGCCACCCGGCGGTGTTCACATCCGCTGGCCCGACACGGCCTTGGAACAAGAGGCCCGCTTGTTCGATTACAAGTGGTATGCCGCTTTGGCCTACATCCGCGCCAACCGCCTCAACCACAACGTGATCGCCAGCGCGAACGACCGGTTTGGCCTGATCGCCAGCGGCAAAGCCTACAACGACACGCGTCAAGCCCTGCTGGACTTGGGCTTGGATGACGACCGATGCCGACAATTGGGCATACGTTTACACAAAGTGAACGTGGTTTGGCCCCTGGAAGCCCAAACCACACGTGAATTTGCCACCGGTCTTCGCGAGATTTTGGTCGTTGAAGAAAAACGCCAGGTCATCGAATACCAGCTCAAGGAAGAGCTTTACAACTGGCGCGACGATGTCCGTCCCAACATCCTAGGCAAATTTGACGAAAGCGAAGGCGATGTGTCGGGTGGGGAATGGTCCATTCCCAATCCGAGCGATCGCAAGCTCTTGCGTGCCAATGCCGATTTGACGCCCGCCATCATCGCCAGGGCCATTGCCAAACGGCTGAAAAAACTGGGCATCGACAGCGACACCACTGCATTGATCGACGCGCATCTGGCGGTGCTCGATGGCAAAGAACAACACATGCAGGCTTTGACACTGGGTGCAAGCGCTGATCGTCAGCCCTGGTTCTGCTCAGGTTGCCCGCACAACACCTCCACCAAGGTGCCCGAAGGCTCACGCGCCATGGCGGGCATTGGCTGCCATTTCATGAGCATCTGGATGGACCGCAGCACCATGGGCTTCACCCAAATGGGCGGTGAAGGTGTGCCATGGTCTGGGCAACAACCCTTCAGCACCGATCAGCACATCTTTGCCAACATCGGTGACGGCACCTACTTCCACAGCGGCATCCTGGCGGTGCGCCAAAGCGTGGCTTCGGGTGTCAACATCACCTACAAAATTTTGTACAACGATGCCGTGGCCATGACCGGTGGCCAGCAAGTGGGCGAACGCCCCGAAGGCCACAGCGTGGTGCAAATCGCCATGAGCATGCGGGCAGAAGGTGCTGGGCGCATCGCTGTGGTCACCGACGAACCCGAAAAATACGATGGTGTGGCTTTGGCCGAAGGCGTGCGCGTGTTCCACCGCGACGAACTCGACCGCATCCAGCGCGAAATGCGCGAGATCAAAGGCACCACTGTCATCATTTACGACCAAACCTGCGCCACCGAAAAACGCCGCCGCCGTAAGCGCGGCACCATGGTGGACCCGGCTGTGCGCGTGATGATCAACGAAGAAGTCTGCGAAGGCTGTGGCGACTGCGGTGTGCAATCGAACTGCCTCTCGGTCGAGCCATTGGAGACTGAACTCGGCCGCAAACGCACCATCAACCAAAGCACTTGCAACAAGGACACCAGTTGCCTCAAGGGCTTTTGCCCCAGCTTTGTGACCATCGAAGGGGGTCAGTTCAAGAAAAAGACGGGCAAAGCCACAAGCACGCTGTCGCCCTCAGAATTGGGGGCCCTGCCTGAGCCCACATTGCCCGACACCTCCCATCCTTGGGGCACGGTGGTGGCTGGTGTTGGCGGCACGGGCGTCATCACCATTGGCCAATTGCTGGGCATGGCCGCACACATCGAAGGCAAGGGCATCGTCACACAAGACGCAGCAGGCCTGGCCCAAAAAGGCGGCGCCACCTGGAGCCACATCCTGGTCGCCAATTCTCAAAATGACATACGCACCACACGCGTGAGCATGGCCGCCGCCGATGTGATTTTGGGTTGTGATCCGATCGTGACGGCTTCCAAGGAAACCCTGTTGCGCATGCGCGAAGGCCGCACCCATGTGGCACTCAACAGCAGCAGCACACCTACTGCCGCTTTCGTGAAAAACGGCAATTGGCAGAACCCGGCAGAGCAATGCCTTGCTGAAATTTCCAAGCAAGTGGGCAGCACCGGCGTCAGCGCTTTTGATGCGGATCTGCTGGCCAAACAATTGATGGGAGACACGATTTACGTCAACCCCATGATCTTGGGCTATGCGTGGCAAAAGGGCTGGATACCGATGCACCGTGAATCGCTGATCCGTGCCATCGAACTCAACGAAGTCGCTGTTCAAAACAATCTGACGGCTTTTGAATGGGGCCGACATGCTGCACACCATCTGGATGTGTTGATGCAAAAAATGCAACCTGCACAAACGGTGCACTTCAAAAAACGTGAAACGTTGGACGATTTGGTGCAAAACCGCATGGCGCGGTTGACCGACTACCAAAACAGCGATTACGCTGAGCGTTACCGCGTTTTCGTGGAACGCGTCAAAACGGCAGAAGCGCCCCTGGGAAAAACTTTGTTGAGTGAAACCGTTGCACGCCAGCTTTACAAATTGATGGCCTACAAAGACGAATACGAAGTGGCACGGCTGCACACCCAGTCAGGTTTTCTGAACCGCATTCAGGACAACTTTGAAGGTGACTTCAAAGTCCACTACCACCTGGCTCCGCCCCTTCTGGCCAAACGCAATGCCAAAGGTGAATTGACCAAACAAAAGTTTGGCCCGGCCATGCTGACAGGTTTCAAGTTGCTGTCCAAAATCAAAGGTCTGCGAGGTACCCCATTGGATATTTTGGGACACACAGAAGAAAGAAAAACCGAACGTGCGTTGATCAATGAATACCTGCAGCATGTTGAAGGCGCGCTGCAAGGACTCAATGCGCAGACCCATGCCCATGCGGTGGACGTGGCGCGTGTGCCAGAAAACATCAAGGGCTTTGGTCACGTCAAGGAACGCAACATCCAGGCTGCACGCAGTCTGTGGACATCGCTGAGCAAAGCCTGAAAAACAAAGGCCACCTTGCGGTGGCCTTTGGTGATGGATTCGATTCAACCACAAGGTGAATCGAATGAAAGATCATCGTGCGTCGGGCAATTCGATCTTGACTTCCAGAACTTCCAGGTTGTCCTGGCGTTCCAGATTGACCTTGATGTCGTCCTGATTGATCTTGATGTATTTGCTGATCACGGCGACCAACTCACGTTGCAAGTCAGGCAGGTAATCTGGCTCGGCTGCATTGCGACCACTGCGCTCATGCGCCAAGATGATCTGCAAACGTTCTTTGGCCACATTGGCGGTTTTCTTCTTTTCGCCCAGCAGGAAGGAAAGAAAGGACATGGTTTATTTGCCTCCGAAAAGACGTTTCAGGAAACCAGGTTTTTCGGCTTCGGTGAAACGCATCGGCTTGTCTTCACCCAAGAAACGATCAATCACATCTTTGTAGGCTTCAGACACATCACTGTTGGCCATGTGGATCGCAGGCGTGCCCTGGTTCGAAGCTTGCAAAACATTTTCGCTCTCGGGGATTACACCCAGCAGCTTGATGCGCAAGATGTCCTGGATGTCTTGCAAAGACAACATCTGACCGTCTTCCACGCGATTGGGGTTGTAGCGGGTGATGAGCAAATGCTCTTTGATCGGCTCCAAACCTTCAATGGCACGTTTGGTCTTGCTGCCCAACATGCCCAAAATGCGGTCTGAATCACGCACCGAAGATACTTCAGGATTGGTCACGACCAAGGCTTCGTCGGCAAAATGCATGGCCATCAAAGCACCCGTTTCGATACCGGCAGGGGAATCGCACACGATGTATTCAAAACCCATGTCGCTCAAATCGTTGAGCACTTTTGCAACGCCTTCTTGCGACAAGGCTTCCTTGTCACGGGTTTGAGAGGCCGCCAGCACAAACAAGTTGCTGCACTGCTTGTCTTTGATCAGGGCTTGGTTCAAATTGGCCTCACCCTGAATCACGTTGATCAGGTCGTACACCACACGGCGTTCGCAACCCATGATCAAGTCCAGGTTGCGCAGACCCACATCAAAGTCGATCACAGCTGTTTTAAAGCCTTTCAAAGCCAAGCCGGTGGCGAAACTGGCGCTGGTCGTGGTTTTGCCAACGCCGCCTTTGCCGGAAGTCACTACGACGATTTTTGCCATGGGGTTTTCTTTCTAGGACAGAGATAAAAGCGGATTCAGGATATCAGAGGCGAAATCAATAATTTGTCGCCATCAGGGCCTGATTGCAAACAAACCTGTGCGGGCAAGCCAGCAACCTCAGCAGGTAAAGGATTTTCGCTGGTGCGGTACACACCTGCAATTGAAATCAATTCGGGCGACATCGAATGGGCAAAGATCATAGCGTTGGTGTTACCGCGCGCGCCGGCAATCGCTTTACCACGCAAACTGCTGTAAATATGGATAGATCCATCGGCAATGACTTCAGCACCAGGATTGACCACTGCCAAAACCACCAGATCGCGGCCCTTGGCATAAACCTGCTGACCAGAGCGAAGCGGCTTATCAATCACCATCGCACCCAAAATGGGGGATGCCACTGGCGCAATCATCTCAGGTGTTGGTCTTGAAGGCTCAGCAATGGGCACAGAACGGCGTATGCGGGCATCTGAGGCATCAACCAACCCCATTCCTTGTGCAATAAGCAATAGCTCGTTGCTTGCCCCTTTGATGGCCAAGGGAACCAAGTCATGTTGACGAAGGGCTGATAAAAGTTTTGCCAAATCAAATTCAGAAGCTGGTAAATCTGAAGGCAGTAAAGAGACATCAATGACAACAGGATCGTGATTAAAGAACCCGGGGCTATCAGACAGTTGCTGACTCAAAGCGGCTGAAACGGCATCAATGCTGGCTGTCCTGAGCAACAAAGCAACCAATGGCAAATCAGCGCTTTTGATGTCGTAACACAGTGAGGAAGGAGCGTCTGAATCGAAGGCCATGGTGCCGAGATGGGGGGAAAAGATGCAAATCTTACCAGCGCACTTGTTATTTGTTAGTTTTCTATAGATTTAGATTTTAAATTAGTAGTAGTAGGTAAGGCGATCCCGTACTTGTGGACAAGCCAATTTTTCCTATTAATAACAAACACTTAGCGTGTTTGAGTGCTTGTGCGTCACTCTGGTTTTGCAAAAGCAAGCGGACATGAACAACTTCTGAAAAGTCCATGCATCTGTGGATAACTGATGCTTTGCTCTTTTCTTATCCACAGCTTTATGCAACAACCATCTCAACTCCCAATGAGCCATTGGATGATGCCTTTGGCCACAAAACCCAACATGCCAA
The DNA here is from genome assembly GCF_030158565.1 of Limnohabitans sp. GTDB lineage: Bacteria > Pseudomonadota > Gammaproteobacteria > Burkholderiales > Burkholderiaceae_C > Limnohabitans_A. The sequence continues at coordinate 46,571 of NZ_JAOASQ010000026.1, forward strand.
AAGCCAGACCCAGAAAAATGACAAAGGTGCCAAATTTTCCAGCTTTGGATTCCCAGGCCAGTTGTCCAATGATGAACAACATGTAGAGCATGAAGGCACCGACGCCAATCGTCAACCCAAACCAGGCGAACTGTTCTTCAGTGAATCCCCACATCAGTGCTCACCTTGTCCTGACATGCGTTCTTCAAGACCGGAAACATCGATCAGCTGTCGGTAAGCGTGCCAACTGGCGTGACCCAGCATTGGGATGACCAAGATGAGGCCCAGGAACAGTGAAAAAATACCCAGCAAGCAAAACCCCATGATGAGCAAGGCCCAAAAAGCCATCTGCAGCGGGTGGGTCAGTACGGTTTTCCAGCTGGTCAAGACAGCTTGTAAGACACTCACTTGGCGGTCCAGCAACAAAGGCATGGAAATCACGCTCGAAGCAAAAACCGGAGCCGCCATCAAACCCCCCAAGCCGAGCCAAAATTCGAACAAGAAATGGTTGGGACTGAGCACGACGTGGTGCACAAAATCCATGGGCGTGTGAATGGGTGTTGGCGCCAGCAAGGTGATCAAAGCCGCAGACGTGATCACCCAGCCGACAGCGGCCAATGCCAAAAGCAAGCCAAAACGGATCAGACTCCAATAGCTGTCTGGCTGATGGCGCAAGCGCAAATGCCATTGGGTCCAGGTATTGACCAGCAACTGGAAATCAACAACCTCTCCCCGCTCCATGGCCCGACTCATGGCGTACAGACTTGTGGCCAATACAGGTGCAATCACCAAAAACCCGGACAAACAACCTGCCAACAACCAAAATTGATCGTGTGCCACCCAAGTGATGATGAAGCCCCACAGGCTGATGAGCAAGCCGTGCAAGGTGCTCAGCCACGGAGATCGTGCGAAATCCTTGAAGCCCAGTGCCAACCATTGCAAAGGTTGGTCAAAGACGATGGGCAAGACGGGCGGCAAAAAGACAGTCGAACTGTCTTGACGTTTGGATGGGGTTGGTGGCTCGAGCATTCGCCGAGCTTAATGGTCATGGCTGTGCTTGAATTTGATGCAAGTCAAGACAAAAAGGCAGCCCGTAGGGCTGCCTTGGCAAAGATACACAAGTATTGATCAGTGTTGACGGTGTGAGGCCTTGCGCATGCCATGCATGAATCGCAAGCTTTCGCTGTCAAACACTTTCTTTTGCTCGGCATTCAGAACCCCGTAGAAAAGCTTGGTCGCTTCTGCATGCTTTTGCATTTGCACGTCCATTTTGGCCCGATGTGCCTGCATTTGCTCAAGGCGCTCGGGGGTGCTCATTTTCTCAAACGCGGCGCGATCAGGCCTTGCAGGTGTTTGAACAGTGGGCTGCATCGCTTGTGTGAAGGTGAGCCAGGCGGCTTCTTGATCGGGTTGCAATTTCAACTGCGTTTTCAGATCGGTCAGATGCTGGGCATGTCGCTGCGACATGTGTTCATGCATCCTGGCCATGTGCTCGCTGCCAGCAGCAGGGCGCATTTGAGCAAAACTCAAAGTGGACAAACCTGCCAGCAAAGACGCGGTAATCAAGGTGTTGCGAATCAATTTCATGGAAAACATCCTTTCAGTGATGGGATGTCTCCAGTGTGCTGTGGCCATGTGTCTGGCCTGTTCCTTGTTTGCAGTGCCACTGTAAAGTTCGGCAAACAAGCCGCATCGTTCATTGACCCAAACGGCCAGCCTGAAAGTCTTCCACTGCTTGCATCAATTCTTCGCGGGTGTTCATGACAAAGGGCCCGTACTGCGCGATGGGTTCGTGCAAAGGTTGACCCGAGATCAGCAAGGCGCGCGTGCCCGCCTGAGCCTGCAGTACCACGCCGTCACCACCATGGCTCAAAATGGCCATGCGCTGAAGGGGTACGGTGTCAGCGCCCTGATGGCTTTGCACAGCGAGCGATCCACGGTAAACATAAACAAAAGCGTTGTGGCTGACCGGGATGTTTTGCGAGAACGTTTGGTCTGCGCTGAAATGGATGTCCAAATAAAGCGGATCGGTCGGATAGTCTTTTGCAGGTCTGTGCATGGCGCCTTGCACGCCATGGCTTTGGCCTGAGATCACACGCACCAAAACGCCACCCTCGGTGTGCACTTCAGGGATGCTTTCGCTTTGGATGTCGCGGTACCAGGGGGTGCACATCTTTTGATGCGAGGGCAGGTTCAGCCAAAGCTGAAAACCTTCCATCAAGCCTTCTTCCTGTTCGGGCATTTCGCTGTGCACCAGACCACGGCCTGCCGTCATCCATTGCACGCCGCCGTTTTGCAGCAAACCTTCATGGCCTGCGCTGTCACGGTGCCGCATGCGGCCGGCGATCATGTAGGTGACGGTTTCAAAGCCGCGGTGCGGATGGTCGGGGAAACCGGCACCGTAATCCTTGGGGTCGTTGCTGCCAAATTGGTCAAGCATCAGGAAAGGATCCAGGCGTTGCTGCAATTCACCCGTGAGCACACGGGTCAAACGCACACCTGCACCGTCGCGTGTGGCACGACCGGCAACCAAGGCTTCCACGGTACGTGGATTTTGAACGGGGGCAAAAGAAGTCATGCCCCGGATGATGCCGCAAAAACAATCCCCGCTGCATGCGGGGATTGTGGTTCAGACCTTGCGGTTTTTGCAGGTGTTGATGCCCAGCAAGCTGTAAGGCGGGCACCAGCCGATCAAGCCCGTGGCCAGAGGCACAAGGCCTATCCAGCCCCATACGCCGACTTGTCCCGTTGCAGCCAATCCGATCAGGACCAAACCGATCACGATGCGCAAAATGCGCTCGATACCGCCAATGTTTGTGGTCATGAGAACTCCTTTGGGTTGTGAAATCAGGCCGCGACGCGGTAGCCTTCTTCGGCAATGGCTTGTGCCAAGGCTTCGCGTGTTGTGTCGGAATCCACTTCAACTTTGTTGTGTGTGCGGTCGATCACGATTTTGGCCTGCGCATCCACAGCCAGCAAAGCCTTGGTCACGGCTTTTTCGCAGTGGCCACACGTCATGCCCTCAACGGTGAAAATTTGGTTCATGATGTCCCTTTCAGAGAAACCCTCATGGGGTTGCTCAAAGCATAGTTCAAAAATCAACGCCTGACATGACACACATCAATCCACAAACCGAAACCATTGACATCGGCATTGGCGGTATGACCTGTGCATCATGTGTGGCGCGTGTTGAAAAGGCTTTGAACAAAATGCCCGGCGTCGAATCGGCCACCGTGAACCTGGCTACGGAATCGGCACGCATCGTTGTGCAATCTGCGCAGGTCACCGATGCCCGATTGAGACGGGCCATACGCGATGCAGGTTATGAACCCTTGACGCCAGAAGCGGGAGAAATGGCCGATCAAGCTTCGGACTGGGCCGGTTTTGCGCCCGTGGGGTTCGGTTTGTTGTTGTCGGCACCACTGGTCTTGCCCATGTTGGGCGACTTGTGGGGTCAGCATTGGATGCTGCCTTCGTGGCTGCAATTTGCCTTGGCCACACCGGTGCAATTCGTCCTGGGTGCCCGCTTTTACAAAGCCGGTTGGCATGCCCTCAAGGCGTTGACTGGCAACATGGATTTGCTCGTGTCTCTGGGCACCACAGCGGGTTGGTTGCTTTCGGTTTGGCTCTGGTTCAATGCGCACGAAGGCCATGCACCGCATTTGTACTTTGAAGGCTCGGCCGTCGTCATCACCCTGGTCTTGCTTGGCAAATGGCTCGAAGCGCGTGCCAAACGCCAAACCACCGAAGCCATCCGAGCGCTGCACGCTTTGCGCCCCGACAAGGCCCACTGGATCAGCGACGAAGGCGAGGTGGATGTGCCTGTGGCCGAAATTCTGGTGGGCGACTTGGTGGCGGTGCGGCCCGGTGAGCGCTTTCCTCTGGACGGCGAACTCGTCGAAGGGCAAACCCAAGTGGACGAATCCATGTTGACCGGTGAGCCCTTGCCTGTGAGCAAAAGCATGGGCGCCGCCCTGACCGGTGGCGCCATCAATGGCGATGGTCGTGTGCTGATGCGCGTCACGGCGGTCGGTCACGAAACCGTGCTCTCGCGCATCATCCGGCTGGTGGAAGACGCGCAAGCGGCCAAGGCACCCATCCAGCGGCTGGTGGACAAGGTGGCTGAAATTTTTGTGCCCGTGGTGCTGGTGGTGGCTTTGTTGACCTTGGCCGTGTGGCTGTTCATGGGTGCGAGTTTTGAAACGGCGCTTATCCATGCTGTGGCCGTTTTGGTGATCGCTTGCCCCTGCGCCTTGGGCTTGGCCACACCCGTGGCCATCATGGCGGGCACGGGCGTGGCGGCCAAGCACGGCATCTTGATCAAGGACGCTCAGGCGCTGGAAATGGCGCACCGCGTGCAAACCGTGGCCTTTGACAAGACCGGCACCCTCACGGTGGGGCAGCCGCGTTTGATCCAGCATTTGGCGGCCCCCGGCCACGATGCCACGACCGCGTTGGCTTGGGCCGCCAGCGTGCAAAGCGGCAGCGAACACCCTCTGGCCCGAGCCGTGCTCAAAGCCGCACAGGCGCAAGGGGTGACAACAAGCACACCGCAAGACCTGAGCGCTGTGCCCGGGCGCGGCGTGCAAGCGCAGGTGGATGGCAGGCAACTGCTGCTCGGCAGTTTGCGCTGGTTGCAGCAAGAAGGCATGGACAGCGCTATGTGGGCCGAAGACGTGAAGGCTTTGCAATCGCAAGGGGCCACCTTGTCGGCGCTCGCCGAACGCGGCCCAGACGGCGTGCAAGGCGTCTTGCTCATGGCCTTTGGCGACGAGCCCAAGGCTGGGGCTTTGGAGGCGCTGGCTGCACTGCGTGAACGTGGCCTGAAGTTGGTGATGATTTCGGGCGATAACCAGGCCGCGGCCGAAACCATGGCCCGCCGCTTGGGCCTGCGCCCGGAAGACGGCGAAGTGCTGGCCGATGTCTTGCCCGGTGACAAGGCCGCGCAGGTGCAAAAGCTGCGCGAGGGCGGTCGCATCGTGGCCATGGTGGGCGATGGCGTGAACGACGCCCCCGCCCTGGCCGCTGCGGATGTGGGCATGGCCATGGGCAATGGCACCGATGTGGCCATGCACGCGGCGGGCATCACGCTCATGCGCGGCGAGGTGGCCCTGGTCGGGGCCGCGCTCGACATTTCGGCGCGCACCGTCGCCAAGATCCGGCAAAACCTGTTCTGGGCTTTTGCCTACAACGTGGCCGGCATTCCGCTGGCCGCGATGGGCTACCTCAACCCGGTGATCGCGGGTGGCGCCATGGCGCTCAGCTCGGTCAGCGTGATGAGCAATGCCCTGCTGCTCAAACGCTGGAAGCCCGATTGAAGGCCTGGACCCCGGGTCTACGCCCGGGGTGACTGATTTCATGGGTGAGGCGCAGTCTCGTGGCGGGCTGACCTCACATTTCTTGACGTACGTCACGGCAGACAGGCTTGCAAACCATCACACTGAGATTCGTTGAATTGGAGAACAGAGCGATGAAAAAACACAGCAGTTTGCAGGTCATCCGTGACGAACACGCCTCTTTGGCTGCCATGTTGCAGTCCATGCGCATGATGGTCGAGCGCGGTCCCAGCGATGACCGTCGCAATTTTTTTGATGTGGTGCGTGCGATGTTGTTTTACATCGACGAGTTCCCTGAGCGCTTGCATCACCCCAAAGAATCAAACCTGCTGTTTCCCAAGGTGGTCAAGGCATCGCCCAAAGTGATGGGTGCTGTCGACAAGCTGGAGCGTGACCACATGTACAGCGAAAAAGCCGCACGCGATTTGCAACACTTGCTGCTGTCTTGGGAGCTGCTGGGTTCAAGCCGCCGTCAGGCGTTTGAAGATGCGTTCAAGAATTACGTGGACTTCTATCTGGCGCACATGCATCTGGAAGAAACCGTGATCTTGCCTGAGGCCGAGCGCTGCCTGAGCGAGGCAGACTGGGCGTTGCTGGACCAGGCGTTTGCCGAAAACGCCGACCCGCTCACGGGCCACTATCCACCTGCACAGGCTTACGAGAAACTTTTCAGACTGATCGTGACCCGTGCGCCCTCGCCGATTGGCTTGGGCTGAACCACCTTTACCGAGCCGACAAGCCCGGCTTCATGCAAGGCTGGTCGGACTCGATGTTCAGTGCGCGTTCGGTGTGTGGTGGTGCGTGCGGTCCTTGAACCAGGAGACATACAACACTGGCAAAACCAGCAAGGTCAACAGCGTCGCAGTGAACAAGCCCCCGATCACCACGATGGCCAGTGGGCGTTGTGTTTCCGAGCCGATGTCGTGGCTCATGGCCATGGGCAAGAGGCCCAGCGCCGCCAGCATGGCCGTCATCAACACGGTGCGCAGGCGCTGAAGCGCACCTTCCTTGACCGCTTCCAGCACCGTGTGACCGGCATTGCGCAATTGCTGGAACACGGACAACATCACCACCCCGTTGAGCACAGCCTGCCCTGACAACGCTATGAAGCCAATCGCGGCCGAAACCGACAAGGGGATGTTGAAAATCCACAAGGCGACAAAGCCACCGATCAAGGCCAAGGGCACATTGATCAGAATCAGCGCGGCGCTCTTGAACGAACTGAACGCATCGAACAGCAACACAAAGATCAACAGCAATGAGATCGGCACCACCACGCTCAGGCGTTGCATGGCACGCTCCTGGTTCTCGAATTCACCCGACCAATTGACCACGTAATTGGCCGGGATCTTCACGTTTTTCTGCACACGTTGTTTCATGTCGGCGACGACAGAGCCCATGTCACGGCCCTTGATGAAGATGCCAATGGCCATGGTGCGGCGGCCTGATTCACGCGCGATGTTCATCGCGCCGCCGGTTTGCTCGATCTTGCTCACCGCGCCCAAGCTGACATAACCACCATCCGGTTTGGGGATGGGAATCGACGCCAACTCGGAAATGTTGCGTCGCTCTTGTGGCAAACGCACGGCCACATCAAAGCGGCGCTCACCGTCCCACAAAGTGGTGGCCGCTTTGCCCGCCAAGGCCGCTTCGATCACATCTTGCACATCACCCACGTTCAGGCCATAACGAGCCGCTTGTTCACGCTGGATGTTGATCAGCAACTGCGGCAATTCGCCCTGACGGTCGATCTCGGCACGGCTGACCCCTTTGACTTGCTTGATCTCGCGCTCAATGGCCTCCGCAGTTTGCTTGAGCGTGGCCAGGTCATCGCCTGCGATCTTGATCACGATTTGGCCATCAATTTGAGAAATGGATTCCAGCACGTTGTCACGAATGGGTTGCGAAAACGTCGGCTCCATGCCCGGCAAAGCCGACACCGCATGGTCCATTTCTTCGATCAGTTTTTCGCGTGTCAGACCCTTGCGCCATTGCTCTGGCGGCTTCAGGTCCACAAAGACCTCGGCCATGCTGATGGTTTTGGGGTCTGTGCCGTCTTCGGGCTGACCCGCTTTGGACACGGTGGTGCGCACTTCGGGCACAGACCGCAAGGTTTTGCGGATGTCACTCAAAATGCGCGTGGCCTCCGCGTTGGCCACGCTGGCGGGCAAGCGCACATTCACCCAAATCGTGCCTTCATTGAGCTCGGGCAAAAACTCCGAGCCCAGACGCGAGGCGGCCGCCATGGCCATGGCAAAGCAGGCGATGGCGATGCCCACCACCTGACGGCGATGGCCCAAGGCCCAGTTCAAAGCGGGCTTGTAAAGTTGTTTGGACTTGGCGACAACGCGGTTGTCATGGTGTGGCAATTTCTTGCGCAACATCCAGTAAGCCAGCAAAGGCACGAGGGTCAGAGAAAAAATCAGCGCACCAATCAAGGCAGCCGTGACCGACAAGGCCATGGGCTGGAAGATGCGGCCTTCGTGGCGTTGCAAGGCAAAAATCGGGATGTGCGCGGCGATGATGATCAGCATCGAAAACAAGGTGGGTCGTCCGACCTCGTTGGTTGCTTCGGTGATCAGGGTCTTGCGCTCTTTCTCGTTCATGCCCTCACCGCGCTCGGCCAGTCGGTGCATGATGTTTTCAATCACGATCACCGCGCCGTCCACGATGATGCCGAAGTCCATCGCACCCAGGCTCAGCAAGTTCGCTGGCACGCCCATGATCTTCAAACCCATGAAGGTGGCCAGCAAGGCCAGCGGGATCACCGCCACCACGGCCAGGCTGGCGCGCAGATTGGACAGGAAGATGTAGAGCACCAATGAGACCAGCAGGGCTCCTTCCACCAGGTTTTTGAAGACCGTGGTCAGCGTTTTGTCCATCAGCCAGGCGCGGTCGTAATACGGTGCAATCTCGACACCTTGCGGCAAGCCACGTGTGTTGAGTTCCTTGATTTTTTCTTTCACGCCCTTGAGCACCACGCTGGGGTTTTCGCCTTTGCGCATGACCACGATGCCGGTGACGATGTCGTTGTCTTCGTCTTGCCCCACGGTGCCCAAGCGGGGCACGGCACCGATCTTGACCTGCGCCACATCGCGCACCAAGATGGGGGTGTTGTTGCGCGTGGCAACGACCACTTGGCCTATTTCTTCCGACGAGCGCAACAAGCCAATGCCGCGAATGGCGAATTGCTGCAGGCCCTGTGCCACATAGCTGCCACCGGCATTGGCGTTGCCTCGGCCCAAGGCGTCGAGCAAGTTCTGAAAGGTCAACTTGTGGGCGCGCAGCTTTTCCAGGTCGGGCTGCACTTCGTATTGCTTGATGAAGCCGCCCATGGCCACCACGTCGGCCACGCCGGGGACCTGTCGCAAGCCGCGCTCGACCACCCAGTCTTGCAGGGTGCGCAGCTCGGTGGTGGTTTGTCCATCGCCGCGCAAACGGTAGCGCATGACCTCGCCCACTGGCGTTGCGTTGGGGGCAATGTTGGCCTCGACGCCTGGCGGCAAATCCAGTCCGCGAAGACGCTCGTTGACCTGTTGGCGAACCGTGTTCACCTCGGCGTTGTCGTTGTAGGTGACCACGGTGAACGACAGCCCAAACTGGGTGTGGGAGAACACGCGGATCGAATTGGGCAAGCCGGCCAGGGCGACTTCGATCGGCAAGGTCACCTGCTTTTCCACCTCTTCGGCGGCACGGCCGGGGTACAGGGCAATCACCGTCACTTGCGTGTCGGTCACATCCGGAAAGGCTTCAACCGACAGGTTCTTGAAGGCGAAGACGCTCGACATCACAAACAACAGCGTGCCCAGCACGATGAACAGCGGCTGGTTCAGCGCGTAGTGGATGAGTTTTTTCATGGCTTGCCTGGTTCCGCTGCGTGAGCCGCTTCTTGTGCGAGTCGCAACTCGCGGGCCAGCAGCAAGCCGTTTTGGCTGACCACTTGTTCGCCCTCTTTCAGTCCGGCGCTGAGCAAGACGCGTTGCGCGCCCGCGTAGGAAACTTTCACATCACGGGGCTCAAAAACGCCCGCCTGGCTTTGCACAAATACAAAATGCTGGTTGCCTCGCAAGAACACCGCCGAAGCGGGCACCTCGATGTTGCTGCCCACTTGGCGTTGGTAGTGCACTTGGGCCAGCATTTCATTTTTGAGCAGGCGTTCGGGGTTGGCCACCTTGGCGCGTATTTTGATGGTGCGGGTGTTCGGATCAATCTGGTCGGTGACCGCCGTGATGGTCGCTTCGAAAGTCTGTTCGGCCAAAGACGGCACCTGCAGCTTGACCTTGGCGCCAAGGCGAAGGCTTGCGGCATCGGCTTCCTGGGCGTCAATGTTCACCCATAGCACGCGGGGGTCAGACACCACAAACAGCGGGGCCCCCGAATTGTCGGTGCGCACTTCCTGGCCGGGGTTGAGGTTGCGCTCCACCACCACACCGGATACATCGCTGCGCACGCCCAACTGCTGGTTGACACCTGTGCTGCTGCCATACAGGCTGGTGCGCGCTTGTGCGCGGGCCAGTTCGGATTGCGCACGAGCGGCTTCGGCCTCGGCTTGCTCCAGGTCTTTGCGGGCCACCACACCGGCATCGAAAAGTTCCCGTTGGCGTTGCAAAGCGAGCTTGGCCAATTGGGCATCGGCCTGAGCGCGTGATGTATCGGCTTGCGCAGCACCAAACTCGGGCGAGGCCAGCTCAGCCAGCACCTGACCTGCCGTGACCGATTGACCGATGTCGGCGCTGATGCGTGTCACGCGGCCCGTGAAAGCCGGAAAGATGCGTTGTGTTCGCTCTTCGTTCCAGACCAACTTGGCGGGCAACTCGATGTGAATGCCTTGGGCCTGTGTGGCGGGGGTGCTCACCAACAGGGCCAACTGGGGATGCCCAGCCGGGTAGCGCAACTGTTGGTTCTGAATGATGGGCATGGGCGCAGCGGCCATCGGTTCGGACTTTTCTTGGCAGGCGGCCAACAAAGCCAGGGCGGCGATGCTCAAGACGGCGATTGGGGTGTGCAGGTTTTTCAAGGGCTGGTCTCGCTCGGGAATTCAAAGAGGTTCAATGGGCGCGGCCTGGCATGGCCAAGCGCAATTGCCAAGCGCCCAAGGCTTTGGCGTGCGCGTTGCGTGCGGCCAAAGCTTCGAGTTGGGTGGTCTTGAGGGTGCGGCGGGCGTCCAGCAAATCGGTCAGCGCCAAGCCGCCTTTGTTGTAGGCCGTCTCGGCTTGCGCGGCCACCTGGGTGGCTTGTATCAGGATGCTGCTTTCGAATATTTGCAAGCGTTGTGCACTGATTTGACGCGCTTGCACCAGCGCGCCCAGATCTGCGTGCGCTTGCAGCAAGGTTTTTTGCAGCAGGGCCTGGCTTTGTTCTTCTTGTGCCAAAGCGCGGGCAATGTCGCCGTCAAAGCGCTGCCAGCCGTTCAAGGGCATGGAGATGCGCAAAGCCATCAAGCGGGTGGATGTTCCCGGAAAATGGTCAAAGCTGGTGCCTATGCTGGGGTCGGCTTGGCGCAAAGCTTGTGCCGATTGCAAGGCCGTTTGTGCTGCGGCCAGGCGTTCGCGGGCAGCGATGACATCGGGGCGTTGCTCGATCAGCGTCTCCAGCAGGGCATCGGCTTGTGCGGTGTCGGCGGTGCTGGCAGGCCATTCGCCTTGCACCTGCCAGCCACCCCTTGGCACGGCCAAGCCTGTGAATTGCGACAGGGCCCAGACCGCCTGTTGGCGGTCCAGCGCGGCACTTTGTTCTTCGGCGCGGCTGCGTTCGGCTTCAATTTGAATGCGCGCTGCGTCCTGTGCCGATAAATCGCCAGCCTTCAGCCGCAACTGCGCGCTGTGCGCCAGTTGCTTGGCGCTTTGGCTGATAGCTTGGACAGCCTGCAAGCGTTGCTGTGCCGCCAACAAGTCATAAAAAGCCGCTTGGGCGTTGATTTGTTGAAGCAGCAAGACCTCTTGGCTGTCGGCTTGGGCCGCTTTGGCGCTGTGCGCTGCCGTTTCGGTGCGCAAGGCCCGTTTGTTGCCGCGCTCCCATGTCCAGTCCAGTCCCAGGGATTTGTCGATGCGTTTTTGGGACCAAAAAGAACCGCTGCCATTGCCGTTTTGCAAATCAATGGAAGCGACGCCGGCCGACAAAGTGGGCGCGGGCGCCCGGTCTGCGCTGAGCACTTCGGCGCGAGCGGCGTTCACGGCGCGCTGTGCGGCCAGCACCTCGGGGCTTTGCCGGGCCGCCTGCAGCACCTCTTGGAGGCCCAAGACCGAAGACGCGGGCGCGGGCGTACCCAAAGATGGCGCAGCCGTCGGGCTGATCGCGTCGGCGGCCAGAACCCAGGGGCTCAAACCCAAGGCCACCAGGCCACTCCAAAGAAACAAGTGTCGTATGCTCATTGCTCCTTTATCAGTGAACTGGCCTGACCAATACCTGACTTCGGGACTTGTTTTGTGGAGACTAAGGGTTCATGCGTATCTTGTTGGTGGAAGACGATCCGGTGCTGCAGGCGGTCATGCTGCGCAGTCTGGCCGATGCCGGGCATCGCGTGGATGGGGCGGGTGACTACGCGACAGCGCAGCACTTGTGGCACGTGCAAAGCTATGACGCCGTTTTGCTGGATCTGAACTTGCCCCTGAACGAGCGCCGCTACGCCGAGATGGTCAGCGGTTTGTCCTTGTTGCGTGAACGCAGGTCCAAAGGCGACAAGACCCCCGTGCTGGTGCTCACCGCCCGCAACCGCACCGATGAACGCATTGCGGGACTGGACGCGGGCGCTGACGACTATCTGGGCAAGCCCTTTGAGCTGGCCGAAGTGGAGGCCCGTTTGCGTGCCCTGGTGCGCCGCAGTCAGGGGGCCGATGAGCAGACCCAAGTGGGGCAGCTGGTGCTCGACCGCAAAGCACGGCGGATTTTGATTCAGGGCCAGGAGCTGACCTTGCCTGCGCGTGAGCTGGAGGTGCTGTGGGAGCTGATGAGCCCACCCGGCCGCACGGTGAGCAAAAAAGACCTGTCCAACAAGCTCTCGGACTTTGAAGAAGCGCTGGCCGACAACGCGCTGGAAGCCTTCATTTCGCGTTTGCGCAAAAAACTGGCGCAATCGGGCGCATCGATTCGCACCTTGCGTGGCTTGGGCTATTTGATGGAAGAGCAGCGCTCATGAGGCGCGTTTCCACCTCTTTGCGTGCGCGCTTGTTGCGCCACGTGATCTTGCCGCTGGCCTTGACATGGCTGGTGGGCGCCATGCTGGCCTTGGCGGTGGCGCGTTATTTCACGCAGCAGGCGTTTGACCGCGCCCTGCTTGACGATGCTTATGCGGTGGCCAGCCATGTGCGCCATGCCGAAGACGGTGGCTTGACGCTGGGCCTGAGCTCGGTCGAGATGGGCAATTTGCTCTTTGACCAGAACGAAAACCTTTACTTTGCGGTCTACCAGGACGATGGCCGTTTGCTGGCCGGTCATGCGGGTTTGCAGTTGCCGGTCGGTGCCCGCACGGTCGTGACGCCATTTTTCACCGAAACCCCGTTCCAGAACCGCAGCTTGCGTGCGGTGGTGCTGGAACGCAGCAAGCCCGCCAATTTCACCGTGGTGGTGGCGCAAACCACACGGGTGCAGGACCGCTTGTTTCAACGCTTGTTGTTTTTCTCGCTGGTGCCTCAGTTGTTGCTGCTGATCTGGCTGGCCTGGTGGTTGCGCCGCGCCATTCAGAAAGATGTGCAACCCCTGATGGACTTGGAGCGCGCGGTGGCGCAGCGCGATGTGCGGGACCTCACGCCGCTCACGATTTCCACCCGCACATTGGACGTGCAAAAACTTGGCGAGTCCATCAACGCCCTGCTCACGCGCATTGAGCAAAGCGTGCGCGGTCAAAAAGAGTTTGCGGGCAATGTGGCGCACGAGTTGCGCACGCCCTTGTCGGGCATCCGGGCCTTGGCGGAGTACGGCCTGACCCAATCCGACCCGCAGGTTTGGCGTGAGCAACTGCGCAGCATCGCGCAAAGCCAGGAAAGAGCCAGCCACTTGATCGACCAGTTGCTGGCCTTGGCTTTGGCGCAAGAAGCCCAGCAGGTTTTGCAGCCCCAGCCCCTGGCTTTGGACGAGGTGGTGCGCGACAGCCTGATGCGCCATTTGCACCGGGCTGATGCCTTGGGTGTCGATCTGGGCGTGGACTTTGAAGAAGGCCTGGATTTGCCGCTGTTCATCTCGGCCCAACGCGCCTTGCTCGAAGGGGCGCTGGACAATTTGATCGACAACGCCCTGCGCTATGGCGAGCCCACGGACGGGGCCGACCGGCACGTGACGGTGGCCGTCTCTCAGCCAGAGCCGGGCGCGGTGTGCTTGTCGGTCATCGACAACGGCCCGGGCATCACCGAGGCGCAGCGCGAGCGTCTTTTGCGGCGCTGGGCCCAAGGCAGCACGGGCGAAGCGCTCAAACAAGGCTCGGGCCTGGGCCTGGCCATCGTGGCCGAGTACGCCCGCATCATGGGCGCGCAGCTGTCGATGGTCAGCCCCGCCAGCCAAGGCCAGGGCTTCAAAGTCAGCTTGCGCTTTGCGCTTCAGCCCAGCGCTGGGTAGTCCAGGTAACCGGCATCGCCGCCGCCGTACAAGGTGGCGCGGTCCAGCGTGTTGAAGGGGCCACCTTGCTTTAAGCGCGCACCCAAGTCGGGGTTGGCGATGAAGGGGCGACCGAAAGCGATCAGGTCTGCGCCTTCGGCCAAGGACTGTTCGGCCAGCGGCAGGTCGTAACCGTTGTTGACCATCCAGGCTGCTTGCCCGCCGCTTTGGCGGTAAGCGTTTTTCAGCGCTGCGTAATCGAAAGGCGCAGGGCCTTGCTGGTGGTCGCGCGGGCCACCGGTCGAGCCTTCGATGATGTGCACATAGGCCAGGCCCAGCGGGGCCAGTTGCCGGGCCACATGCTCGAACAA
>NZ_JAOASQ010000027.1 GCF_030158565.1 Limnohabitans sp.
AGATCGACGACGCCATCGAAGCCGACCGCGTCTTCACCATGCTCATGGGCGACGAAGTCGAGCCACGCCGCAACTTCATCGAGAGCAACGCGCTGCGGGCGGGGAATATCGATATTTGATGGGGTGAGCTGCTGAAGCCGCACCATCAACGGCCACAGAGTCGGGTGGGCTTCAGTTTTGGGTCAGGGAGGCCTAAATGGCGCGTGAACTTGTTTTGTACTGTGACGAGTCGGACTCGTCGGGTAAACACTTTGCCAATTTTTATGGTGGTGCGCTTGTGGAGTCTCTCCATCTGGCAGAAGTGTCTGCCCGCTTGGCCGCACGCAAACAAGCGCTGAATCTGCTGGGCGAGGTGAAGTGGCAAAAGATTACCGAGCCCTATGCTCAAAAGTACATGGATCTTGCGACGGAGATTTTTGATCTGGTTCGTGAAGGCAAGATCAAGCTGCGCATCATGTTCACGCAGAACTATTATTCTGCGTATCGCCTAACCACTGAGCAACGGGAAAACGGATTCTTCCTGCTGTATACCAGTTCATCAAACACGCCTTCGGATTGAAGTTTGCTGGCTTGCCGGACCGACCTGCAGCAGGCATTCGCATCTACTTTGACAAATTGCCAGACACTGCAGAGAAATGCTTGGCCTTCAAAGGCTTTGTGACTGGATTGAATCAAAACAGTGAATGGCGCAGGGCAGGCATTTCAATTCGACAGGATCAGCTGGCTGAAATTGACTCCAAAGAGCATGACATTCTGCAGGCATTGGATTTGGTGCTTGGTGCTATGCAGTTCAGGTTGAATGACAAACACAAGGAGAAGCCAGAAGGTATCTAATGAAAAAATTCACGATCTTACGTATCAGGTTGCGCTTGGCTTGTTCGCTCTCCAACGATCAAGAAGACATCAGAAACTGATCGTACTCAGCCGAGGTCAAGAGTTCATTTCAGTATTTCGCTTGAGTTAGTGTCTATTTCAGCCTTGATGGAGCGGGATGCCATCCACCACCATCACCCCCCGCAGCCCCACCCCAAAGCTCTTGAACCCTTGCGCATCCCAGCTTGTGCTGCTGTCGATGTTGTCGTGTTGGTGGCCGTGCACCGTGGTGTGCACGCCCATGCGGCGGGCCAGTGTGTCCAGCTCTTCAAAGCCATAGGCGTGGTAACCGGGGGCTTCGTGCGTGATCAGGATGTCGGCTTGTTGTGCGGCCAGTTGTTCCACTTCGTCGGGGTAGATGCTGGACCAGTGTTTCAGGTGTGCGCTGCCTTGCCAGCGGTCTTGGCGCGGGGTTTTGCGGGTGTGTTCGTCGCGGTTGCGGTATTGGGCTGGGCGCGTGTTTTTGGGGTACCACACCGCGCCGCGAAACACGCCGCCCAGCCCGGCAATGCGTGTGCCGCAGGGCAGCGTGACCACGCGGCCATGGATGTGCCGCTCGGCCAGTTCAGGGTGCCACACGTTGGCAAAGGTGTCTTCGCTGTCCGTGTCGTGGTTGCCGTGGATGAACCAGACGCGGTCCCAAATAGCCTCTAGCTCGATGTGCAGCGGCCGCGCAGGCTCCAGGTCGCCCAGCAAGATGACGGCGCGGGCGGTGGTCTGCAAGGCGGCATCGATGATGTGCTGCCATTGGCCGTGCGGGTCGCCACAGAAAAGGATAGGGCCGGGGTGCATGGGGTGGATTGAAGAATGGGTGCCGTGTTGTACCACCGATGTTCGGTTACCCTTGGGCGCTTCGTGATTGTGCTTATTTCCATTGCCATGTCTTCCATCGCCGTCATCGACTTCGAAACCACGGGCATCTCGCCCAATATGGGCGACCGCGCCACCGAGGTGGCCATCGTCATGCTGGAAGATGGCCGGGTGGTGGACCGCTACCAAAGCCTGATGAACGCCGGGGTGCGGGTCAACAGCTTCATCACGCAGCTCACGGGCATCACCAACGAGATGGTGCAAGCTGCGCCGCCAGCCGAGCAGGTCATGCGCGAGGCGGCCCGCTTTGTGGGCGGGCGGCCCATGGTGGCGCACAACGCGGCGTTTGATAAAAAGTTTTGGCAGGCTGAGCTGGCGCGTTGCGGTTTGGATGGCTCGCACAATTTTGCCTGCACTTTGCTGCTGTCGCGTCGCCTGTACCCGCAGGCGTCCAACCACAAGCTGGGCACGCTGGCGGCGCTGCACCATTTGCCGTCGTCAGGCCGCGCCCACCGGGCCTTGGCCGATGCCGAGATGGCCGCGCATTTGCTGGCGCAGATGCAGCATGACCTGAAAACCCGCCACGGCTGCATCCGGCCAGACCACGCTGTGCTGATGGGCCTTCAGCGCACCAGCCGCCAGATGGTGGGCCCCTACCTCAAGCGGTTGGCGTCGGCTTGAATGAAGTCGCATTCAAAGTCGCAAATATTTGCGCAATAGTCGTGAAATATCGATAGGCGACAAGCACTTAGCCAATCAGTCAAAGTCGCAAAAATTCCTGCACGCCCCTGACTCACCTGAACAAACTCGGCGGCGACACCACGCCGTAGTTGGGGCCGATGCCGTTGCCCCAGGGGGCTTTGCATTGGGTGCTCATCTCGACCTGGATGTACTTGGCACCTTGGTTGGCATCCAGAATGTGCAGGCACGCAAAGGCCGTGATGGGTGTGCGGCTGTGTGAGGTGACGACGCTGACGACCGGGATGGTCACGTATTCGCATTTCTTGTTGCCCGCTGCACTGCAGGTTTTTGCCGTTCCAAAGAGGGCGGCTTTGGCACCGGACTGTATCCAGATGGATTGCCCGATGCTCAGCTCGACCGGGTTGCCATTGGCGATCAGGGTGTTGATGTACGAGGTGCTGTTGGAGTCGGTCAGCAAGGAGGTCCACTCGCCCGAGGCGCAGGTGGCGTAATGGTAGGCGCTGCCAATCTTGAAGATGTAGGGTTTGCCGGTGGCCGGGTCGAGCTTGGGACCAGCGGGCGTGGTGTTGAAGTTCCAGTAGTTGTCGTACAGGCATTGGGCAATCGCCAGTGGAAACACGCCGCCGGGCAAGATGGCGCCGGGGCTGGACAGACCGGCCACAGCCGTGGCCTGCATGGGGCGTGACGTGATGCCCCAGTAACGCGCAAAGAAGGTGGGCACTTCACCGTCGTTGGCACTGGCCGATTTGGCCACGCTGACCTGAATGGCCGGGGCATCGTAGGCCTTGGGCACCATGGGCAGGGCTTGCAGCACCTTGGGGGTGTCCACCAGGCTCCAGTAGCCGGTGGCCACGGTGCCGGTTTTCAGGGCGGTGCCCGCGGCGGTGTTGGTGGTGATGGTCTCCTGCGCTTTTTGGGTGGCCAGGTTCCAGTTGGGCGTGGCGTTGGTGCCGTCAAAAAAGTAGGCGGCACCGGCCAGCGCGGCGGCATCGGCATCGTTTTGCATTTCGTTGCGCACGACTTGCAAATACACCAGGTCAATGGCGAAAGCGGCCAGCCCCAAAAACACCGGCAGCAAGAAGGCCACGATCAGGCTCACCGAGCCGCGTTGGGTGTGATCGGCTTTCATTCGTTCACCATCGATGTGCTGCCGGTCAACACAATGGGCGCACCCAATGCGCCGAGCATGGTGCCCACGCCCAGCCCTTTGTAGGTGTAGCTCACCGTCACGCGCAAGGCGTTCGGAAAACTGGCCGGGCTCGATTGCACAACGGTCACGGTCGGCGCAGTGGTGGCCCCCAGAGAAATCAAGGCGCCGTTGGTGTAGTTGAGCACCACGGCGCTGATTTGCGCGTTGGTCATCTTGGGCGAGCTCAGCACGATGCCCGCCCGTGCCCCTTCGCGGCTGGCGTTGGTGAGGATGGCTTTGTTGTACAGCGCCAAGCTCAATTCAACGGTGCCAAGCAAGACCAGCAAGAGGACGGGCAGGATCAGCGCGAACTCGACGGCGGCGGCACCTTGCTGTGTGCGTGGGCCAACGGCCGGGCGACCCATGCATGTGGGCTTGGTGTGGCCTGCATCCACAGGGGGCGCCAAAAGAAAAGAGGGCATGCGTGTTCTCCATGACAGGCCATGACCCCAGTGGTCATGCGCCGGGAACACCTTAGAGCAAGGGGGCACCAGGCTCGGTGCCCTGGTGCACAGGACGCGTTCCAACAAGCGCTGGCACACACCGCCAGCGCACAAGCGAGGGTGAACCGCGTCAGTGTGAGCTGGCAGACAGACCCTGGTGGCCGCGATTTTTAAAGTGGCCCTCCGGTGTCTGGAAATCCTTTCGGGTACCGCTGTGAAGAAGTTCGTGGTGCGGACAGCGGACCGACAGGTGTGTTGACAGCACTTTGGATTTCTTGACGTTTTCAACTTTTATTTTGGAGTTTTCAACATGAAAAACTGGACCACATCCATTGAGCGATTTCTCAAAGACGAGTCGGGTGCCACAGCCATTGAATACGGCTTGATTGCCGGTTTGATTTCGGTGGTGATTGCTGCATCCGTGACCACTATTGGCACTGACTTGCAGGCACTTTTTAGTGATATCGCGGATAAGTTGCCCACAAAAACAACCCCGTGAGCACGAACACTCAGCTAAGTCCATCATGACTCCCGACAGCACCCAACTCCTCGGCCTCTTGATCATGGGCGTGATCTTGTTGATCGCCATCTGGCAAGACATGGCGCATCGCAAGATTCCCAACGCTTTGGTGTTGCTGGCCAGTGCCTTCGCTTTGCTGTGGTCCACCACGGCAGCGGGCGTGGGCTTGGGGTCGGCGCTGCTCGGGGGGCTGGTGGCTTTTCTGGTGTTCGTGGTTTTTTACGTCATCGGTGCCATGGGTGCCGGTGACGTGAAGCTCGTCAGCGCGGTGGGCATGTTCCTGGGGCGTGCCGATGTTCTGGGTTTGTGCATCACCGTGTTGATTGCGGGCGGTCTGCAGTCCCTGATCTGGGCGCTGTGGAAGTCACGCCTGAAAGACGTGCTGCACAACACCGTGCAGGCCATGCGCAACAGTGCGATGCGCCTGGCGCAAGGCGAAATCCCCAACGCACAAGACTTTCCTGCGGGACATGACCCCATGCCCTACGCCTTGGCCATTGGCGTGGGGACTTTGGCTTATGTGATTTGGAAGTCCGCGTTTTGATCCTTTCTGAAAGACATCCATCATGAGAAACATACGTCCCGCGGTGATGCTGGTGCTGGCCATCGGCATGGGCATGGCGGCGGTTGCCATGGCGGCGGTCTGGCTCAACAGCCGCGAGTCTTTGCTGACCACCCATGTGGTGGTGGCCAAAGAAGATGTGCAAATTGGCACACGGCTGCAACCGGGCATGCTGCAAGTGGTTGATTGGCCCAGTGCCAGTCCTTTGAAGAATCCATTGACCTCGATCGAGCAAGCCACAGACCGTGTGGTCAACATGCCCCTCGTCAAGGGCGAGCCGATCTCGATGTCCAAACTGGCGGCCAAGGGCGAGACCGGCGGCTTGTCTGCTGTCTTGCGCGAAGGGCGGCGTGCGGTCACGGTCAAGGTCAACGAGATCGTGGGCGTCGCCGGTTTTGCATTGCCCGGCAACTATGTGGACGTGATGGTCAACACCCCGGACAGCAACAACAACCTGGTGTCCAAAATCGTGATCGAGCGCATCCAGGTGCTGGCCGTCGCGCAGGATGTGGCCAACCTGGAGAGCAAACCCAAGGTGGTCAATGCGGTGACGCTGGAAGTCACCCCGGCGCAGGCCGAAAAGATTGATTTGGCCCGCAGCGTGGGCTCCTTGTCCTTGGTCTTGCGCAGCCAGGTGGACACAGAAAGCGTGACCACCGTGGGCGCCCGAAAGCACGATTTGCTGCAGGGCAGTGAGCTCTCAGTGGTGGCGAGTGTGCCCGCCACGTTGTCCCGTGTGGTTCGCGCTGTCAAAAGCGGTGCCGCCTCACCGGTGGCGGGGTCTGGCCGCAGCACGAATGCATCCGCTGCCACTGACAAGACCGAAGTGATTCGCGGTTTGAACAGAACCACGGAGTGAGCTGTGAACCTTTTCCACAAAGAGAGCCTTATGCGAATCCAGAACATACAAAAAAATACCCGCAACATCCGTCAAATCGGGTTGTGCGCCATGGCCTTGGCGATGACGACACCCAGCTGGGTTCATGCGGCAACAGACAGTGAACCCCCGACCGTGATCAAAACCGCTGCGACGTTGCAAGCCAACAAGCCACCCGTCGCCAGTTTGCCTGCACACACTAGTGGTTCGGTGCAGGTGCGTGCGCCAGTGCATTTGATGGCGGGCAAGTCGATGGTCATGCCCTTGTCCGAGAAGGCGGTGCGCATCTCGATTGCCAACCCCGATGTGGCCGACGTGATGCTGGTCAACCCCAAAGAGGTGTATTTGCTGGGCAAGAAAACCGGCACAACCAATTTGTTCGTTTGGTCTGCGGGCGGCGCCACCAGTTTGCGCGATGTCACGGTGGGGGTGGACACCCAAGCCTTGCAGTCCAAGTTGCGCGAGTGGCTGCCTGCGGCCGAGAACCTGCAGGTGGACTCTGTGGCCGACACGCTGGTGCTGCGCGGCCATGTCCATGACGCCTTGAAGGCGCAGCGCATCGTCCATTTGGCCGAGGCGTTTTCTGGCGGCAAGAAGGCCATCAACATGATACGCATCGATGGCGCGCAGCAAGTGATGCTGGAAGTCAAGGTGGCCGAGGTGTCCAAAACCTTGCTGGACGAGTTGGGTGTGGACATGAACCTGACCCGCAGCATCGGCAACACCTCGGTGACTTTGCTGTCGCAGTTGCTGACGGCGGGATCGACCACCATCAGCACATCCCGGCCCAATGGGCAGACCAACCTCACCTTGACGGCCGAGATGAAAAAAGGCCTGGTCAAGGTCTTGGCCGAGCCCACCATCACGGCGGTCAACGGCCAGGAAGGCTCTTTCCTGGCCGGTGGTCGGATCTACATTCCTGTGCCGCAGTCGAGTGCAAATGGGGCCGCTTCCATCACGTTGGAAGAAAAAGAGTTTGGTGTGGGCCTGAAGTTTTTGCCCACGGTGCTGGAAGACGGCTTGATCAACCTGCGCGTCACGCCCGAGGTGTCGGAGCTCTCGCAGTACGGCACCACGATCAAGAGCCTCAATGGGCAATCGAGCTTGCTGCCTTCGATCACCACACGCCGGGCTTCGACCACGGTGCAGTTGCGCGATGGAGAGAGCTTTGCCATCGGGGGCTTGATCAAAAGCAATGTGACCGAGTCGATCAAGGCCTTGCCCATTTTGGGCGAGTTGCCTGTTTTGGGCGCCTTGTTCCGCAGCAATGCCTTTCAGAAAGAGTTGTCCGAGTTGTTGTTCGTGGTGACGCCACGCCTGGTCAAACCATCGGCCCTGCCCTTGGCCCTGCCTACCGACAATTTCAAGCAGCCAACGCGTGCTGAGTTCTTCATCGAAGGACAGCTCGAAGGCCGAGGCCAACCATGATGCACAGCCCCATTTTTGAATCAGGAGCACACGATGTTGAAATTTGAAAACGCGATGCACACGGTCTGGCGGGCAGCATGGGTGCTGTGTTCGGTGGCAGCACTCAGCGCCTGCGCCTCGTCGATCTGGGCACCCGATGCACAGCTTGGACAGGCGGTCCGGCAGGCCCAAAAGGCGCAGACGATCGACCCGAACGCGGCTTTGAGCAAGCCTGCCGAGACGGGCACCGATGGCGCCATCGCCAAGGCGGCCATCGACCGTTACCAGAAATCGTTCGAGACGCTGCCGCCCCCGGTCAATGTGCTGAGCATTGGCGTAGGCACAGGGCTTGGCACTTCTGGCGTGCGGTGAGGTGCCGCTCATGAATGTCGATTTGATCTTGTCCAGCGCCACTTTGGCCAAGGCCGTGGCCAGCACGCTGGCCAGCGGAGGCTTTGCGGTGCACACGCAAAACATCCGCCCGGCGGCGCAGGCGCTGGCGCCTTGGCTCGCGCAGGCGAACAGCGACATCCTGATCGTGGACAGCACCGTGGCGCATGAGCAGGCGGACCTGCAGGCCATCGAGGCGATGACGTTTGCCAAACCGCAGAGGTACGTGATCCTGATCTCGGACAACAGCGACAAACAACTGCTGTTCAGTGCCATGCGTGCCGGTGTGCGCGAGGTGCTGACCTTGCCACTGGCCGATGGTGCATTGGCCGAAGCTTTGCAGCGTTGCGCGGTGCATCGGGCCAAGCTGCAAGAGCAAGTGGGTCTGGGCATCACCCAGGCCAAGGTGGTCGCGGTGCTGGCCTGCAAGGGTGGCTGCGGGGCCAGTTTTGTAGCGACCAACCTGGCTTGCTTGATGGCCTCGGAGTTTTCCAGATCTTGTACGCTGGTGGATTTGGATTTGCAATACGGCGATGCCTCGTTTTATCTGGGCGCAGGTGCGACCAAAAACAACATCAGTGACCTGACCCACCAGATCGAACGCCTGGATGCGCAGCTTTTGCTCAGCTGCTTGCACCCGGTGGCGCCGCGATTGTCTTTGCTGGCCGCACCACAAGACATGGAGACGGCACTGTCCATCACCGCCATGCAGCTGGAAAAAGTCCTGCGCCTGGCGCGGCAAAAACACGATGTGGTGGTGCTCGACATGCACCGCGCCCTGGACGCGTTGGCCATTCAGGCTTTGGACATGGCCGATGTGGTCTGTCTGGTGATGGACAACACCATGCCCGCAGTGCGCGATGCCAAACGCCAGATCAAGCTGCTGCGCTCGCTCGGCTATGCCGACGACAAGCTGCGCGTGCTGGTCAACCGCTACGACAGCCATGGCTTTGTCGATCTCAAAAGCATCGAAGAGGCCCTGGGTTTGCCGGTGGTGCACACCTTGCCTTTGCAATGGACGGCGGTCACCGAGTCCATCAGCTTGGGACAGCCCTTGGTCAAGACGCATCCGCAAAACCCTGTGGTGGATGCCTTGCGCCAAGTGGCGGCTCATTTGCTGCAAACCGAAGCGCCCAAAACCCGCACATGGTTGTCGCGTTGGGTTGGCGTCCATGCGTGACCGTTCATTCAGCCCAGACCAGGAGCCCTTCTTGTGATCCCCAGCCTTCGCCACCAATTGCAGACACGTTCTGATGCACCACCTCTCGCCGTCATGGGCGGACCCAAGGCGCCGAACTTTCAGTTCGAGCAGATCAAGACCCGCATCCACCAGCAAATCCTCGAAGACATGGATTTGCGCCGCATGGACAGCTTGCCTGCTGAGCGCTTGCGGCAAGAGTTGCAGGGCCTGACCGAGAGCCTGATCGCGCAAAACCAGTACGCCTTGAACGAAACCGAACGCCGACAAATTGCCCAAGGCATTCAGGACGAGATGCTGGGCCTGGGCCCCATCGAGCCCTTGCTGGCCGACGACAGCGTGTCCGACATTCTGGTCAACGGCCCCTACAAGGTGTTTGTGGAGCGGCGCGGCAAGATCGAGCCGACCGATGTCCGCTTTGACAGCGATGCGCATTTGCTGCGCGTGATCGACCGCATCGTCTCGCGCATCGGGCGGCGCATCGACGAGATGAGCCCTATGGTCGATGCCCGTTTGGCCGATGGCTCGCGGGTCAACGCGGTCATCCCGCCTTTGGCCATCGATGGGCCGTTGTTGTCGATCCGCCGTTTTTCGGTGGTGCCCTACACGGTGCAGGACCTGCTGCGTTTTGAAACCCTGACGCCCCATATGGCGGCCTTGATCGATGGGCTGGTCAAGGCCAAGCTCAATGTGCTGATCTCGGGCGGCACGGGCAGCGGCAAGACCACTTTGCTGAATGTGATTTCGGCCAGCATCCCGCCTGACGAGCGGATTGTCTCGATTGAAGACGCGGCCGAATTGCAATTGCAGCAACCCCATGTGGTGCGCATGGAAACGCGCCCCCCCAACATGGAAGGTGCAGGCGAGGTCACCCAGCGGGCCTTGCTGCGCAACAGCTTGCGCATGCGGCCGGACCGCATCATCTTGGGCGAGGTGCGTGGCGGCGAGGTGCTGGACATGCTGCAGGCCATGAACACGGGCCACGAAGGCTCGATGAGCACCATCCACGCCAACAGCCCGCGCCATGCCATGACGCGGCTGGAACACATGCTGGGCATGGCCGGTTTGCAAACCGATGCGCGCAGCATGCGCCAGCAAATCGCGGCGGCACTGACGGTGGTGATCCAGGTCTCACGCTTGTCAGATGGCCAAAGAAAGGTCACCAGCTTGCAGGAGATCACCGGCATGGAGGGCGATGTCATCACCATGCAGGAGATCTTCAAGTTCGAGCAAACCGGTCTGTCGGATGGCGTCCGGGTGCAAGGGCGTTTTGTGGCGACCGGCATACGGCCCAAGTTCTTTCAACGCTTGCATGCGCGAGGCATTGATTTGAATCCGGACATGTTCACGCAGGCTGGAGAAGTGTCATGAACGGGCTGATGTACTGGGGCATGCTGCTGCTGGGCGGGGCCTCGACGGTCTTGCTGGTGATGGGCCTGGGCTTGACCTGGGAGCACTTCATGGGGCCGCGTCGCCAACGTTTGACAGAGCGTTGGCGTGCCGTGGCAGACGACAGCTCGGTGATCGATGCCGGGCGCTTGATCAAGAAGCGGTATTTGAGCGAGAACGCCTCGCTGCAGGCGTGGCTGCAGACCATGCCGGCTGTGCGGGTGTATGACCGCTTTTTGCAGCAAACCGGTTTGTCCATCACGGTGATGCAGTCGGTCGTTGTGGCCTTGGCCTCCGTGTTGGCCTGTGCGGTGGTGTCGGTGTTGCTGGGTTGGCCGCTGGCAGTGGCGTGGGCGCTGATGCTGGCCGTGTTGTTGTTGGAGCTGGCTTATTTGCAGCGAAAGAAACAGCAGCGACTGATCCGCATCGATCAGCAGTTGCCCGAGGCGCTGGATTTGATGGCCCGCGCTTTGCAAGCGGGCCACGCCTTGAGTGGCGCCTTGTTGATCGCGGCCAAAGAGACCAAGCAGCCCATCGCCAGCGAGTTGCAAACCGTGTTCGACGAAGTGAATTTCGGGATTTCCGTTCAGGTGGCCTTGCCGCATTTGGCCGAACGGATTGCCAGTGACAACGTGCGCTATTTCGTGGTGGCGGCTTTGATCCAGAGCGAGACTGGCGGCAACCTGGCCGACATCCTCAAGAGCACGGCCTTTTTGATCCGCGAGCGCCAGAAGATGGCGGGCATGGTGCGCGTGCTGTCGGCGGAGGGGCGCTTGTCGGCCCTGATCCTGTCGGTCTTGCCCTTTGCGATTGCGGGCTTGCTCAGTTGGGTGAATCCGGACTTCATGGCCAAGTTGTGGACCGATCCGCTGGGGGTGAAGCTGCTGACGGCGTCCCTGGTTTTGGCCGGGGTGGGCATCGTCTGGATGCGCAGTCTGGTCAGCGTGCGTGTGTGAATGCAGAAAGGTCAACGATGTCTTTGTTCGTCCTGTTTTTTTATGCCTTGGTGTTTGCCTTGGTCGGGTTGCTCAGCTATTGGGCCTTAAGCCGTTTGATGCCCAATGCCATGACCCAACGCATGGCCAGTTTGAAGGCGCCTGTCGGGGGGGATGTGGGCGGTGCTGGTCAGCGGTCATCACCGCTGTGGCTGGCGTGGCAGCAAAAAACCCAGAAGCTGCTCGACTGGCTCAGCCCCTGGTCGATGGGCGGTGAGGCCGAAGACCCGAACGCGCCTTCACGGCTGCGTTTGCGCTTTTTCAATGCGGGCGTGCATGCCCGCTCGGCTCCTGCCGCCTATCTGGCGGGCAAAACGGCGTTGACCTTTGTGTTGCCGGGTCTGGCGGCTTTGTTTTTCTGGCAAAGCCACAGCAGTCCATCGCCCATGCTGCAAATGGCCGTGCTCATGCTGTGCGCAGCGCTGGGCTACTACCTGCCGAATGCGCTTTTGGCGCACGCGGTGCGGCGTTACCAGCGGGCCTTGTTCAACAGTTTTCCCGATGCGCTGGATTTGATGCGGGTGTGTGTGCAGGCCGGTCTGGGGCTCGATGCCGCCATTGACCGTGTGGGGCGCGAGATGCGCCTGTCTTGTCCCGAGTTGTCCAGCGAGTTCGCCCTGACGGGCCTGGAGTTGCGCGCCGGTGCCTCGCGCACCGATGCCTTGCGCCACCTGTCATTGCGCATGGGGCTGGAGGATCTGGATGCGCTGGTGGTGATGTTGATTCAGGCCGACCGCCTGGGCACCAGCGTGACGGAGTCTTTGCAGATCCACTCCGATGCCTTGCGGACCAAGCGGCGTTTGCTGGCCGAAGAAACCGCCGCCAAGCTGCCGGTCAAGTTGCTCATTCCGCTGGTGTTTTGCGTGTTCCCGGCGCTCTTGACGGTGTTGCTGGGGCCAGCGGTGCTCAGTGTGCACGAGATCCTCAGGCCCACGGCCCAGTCGAGCTGAGGGTTGGCTTCAGCTGCTCAGCGCCGCCAAGTACGCCTCGCGCGTTTCGGGGCTGACCGCAGCAAGCGCTTGTTCGTAGCGCGTTTGGTGCTGTTTGATCATGCGGGCCGAGGCGATGGTTTTGGATTTGCAAAACCAGTGGCAGCTGTGTTGCATCAAAAACATCTCGGCCATGATGCGAAATGCCCGTTCTTTGCTGGGCGTAGGCGTGTGTGTCATGGCGCGCTCGATGCCTTGCGCGTGCACGACCAGCAGGCGGCGCATGTCAAACGTGGCTTTGGGTGAGAGCTGGTCGATGAAGGGCAGCGCGATCTTGAAGCCGCGTGTCACCGGCGCAGCCAGTCGGCCGAATGCGGTGGCCAGGGCTTTGAATTCTTCGGCCAGCTGTTGCTCGGCCACTTCTTGCAGTTGCAAGATCTGTTGCTGGCGTGCGGCCTCGGGCTCGGCCAGTGCGCGCATGTAAGCCTCGGTCAATTGGGCCATGTGCTTTTCGATCTGGTAGGGCCGCAATTGCTCGGCCAGCAGGGCGGTGCGTTGGCGTTGTCCCTGACCGTTCAGCCAGTGGATGCCCACGCCCAACAAAAACAAAAGACTCAGAAGTTCCATACGTGTCCGTTCTTGGGCCGCATGGCCCGATGTCTCAAGTGTAAAGAGCTGGCCTCGCGCTGCGCTCAAGCGGGGTCTGTGCGCTGGACCACCCTCCGATTTGGAGTGCCGCCTCTAAAGTGCGGGTTTTCCCTTGTGCTGCTCCGCTGGCGGTGGTCAAATTGCTGCATTGCAACAAACAACCCTTTCAAGGAACACACCATGAACTTCAATGCTGAACAACTCGTCGCCGCTCAACAAGCCAACCTGAAGGCCGCTTCCGGCCTGTCGCAAACCGCTTTCGCTGGTTTCGAGCGTCTGGTCGAGCTGAACATGGCCGCTGGCAAAGCCGCTGTGGGTGAGTCTTTCGCCA
>NZ_JAOASQ010000028.1 GCF_030158565.1 Limnohabitans sp.
CGGCCAGCACGAGCTTGCCCACACGTTGCTCGGCCGGGGCCAAGGAGGGCAGGGAGGCTTTGATTCGTTCGAGCATGGCGTGTCTCCGGTTCAGATGGTTTCTAACCTGTCATCCTCGGGTCAAGTCCGAGGCTTTAATTGGTTTGTCATCCTCGGGCTTGACCCGAGGATCCATGGATTCCCGATCAAGTCGGGAATGACATTTCTACAGTGGATCGGGGCTGACATTTCTAGGGTGGATCGGGAAGGACATTTCTAGGGTGGATTGGGAATGGCATTTCTTGCTTGGATCGGACATGACAGCGTGTCAGACCTCTTCGCTCCAGCAAAACCCGTCGCGTGCAATCATGGCGCTCGATGCGCTGGGGCCCCAGGTGCCTGCGGCATAGGGGCGTGGGCCCACGGGATCGGCGGTCCAGTGCTGCAAGATGGGTTCCACCCAGCGCCAGGCTTCTTCTTGTTCGTCGCTGCGCACGAACAGGTTCAGGCGGCCGTCCAGCACGTCCAGCAGCAGGCGCTCGTAGGCGCCCACGCGCTCGCTGCCAAAGCGTTTGTCAAAGTCCAAGTCCAGGTGCACGGGGCTGAGGGTTTGGCCGCCAGCGCCTTGGCCGCGCTTGCTTTGGCCCTGGGCAAACAGGTGCAGCTCCAGCCCGTCTTTGGGTTGCAGGTGGATGACCAGCTTGTTGACCTGGCCCACGGGTGTCTGGAAGATGTCGTGCGGTGTGGGGCGGAAGTTGATCTCGATGTGCGCTTCACGCGAGGCCATGCGCTTGCCGGTGCGGATGTAAAACGGCACGCCCGCCCAGCGCCAATTGGCGATCTCGGTGCGCAGGGCGACAAAGGTTTCGGTGTTGCTGCTGGGGCTCACGCCTTGCTCGTCGCGGTAGGCCGGGACGGGGTGGCCGTCCACATTGCCCGCAGCGTATTGGCCGCGAATCACATGTTGGGTCAGCGTCTCGGGTGTCCAGCGTTTCAGGGCGCGCAGCACCTTGAGTTTTTCGTCGCGGATGGCGTCGGCATGCGCGTTGATCGGCGGCTCCATGGCAATGGCGCACAGCAGTTGCAGCGCGTGGTTTTGCACCATGTCGCGCAGGGCGCCGGTGCTTTCATAAAAGCCGCCGCGCTTTTCCACACCCAGCTCTTCAGACATGGTGATCTGGATGTTGGCGATGTGCTCGCGCCGCCACAGGGGTTCGAACAGGGCGTTGCCAAAGCGCATGGCAAACAGGTTTTGCACGCCGGGCTTGCCCAGGTAGTGGTCGATGCGGAAGATCTGCTGCTCTTTGAACACCTGGCCCACGGCGGTGTTGATGGCGCGGTTGGAGGCCAGGTCGTGGCCCAGCGGTTTTTCGAGCACGATGCGGGTTTTGGGCGTGTTCAGGCCGCTGGCGGCGAGCTGCTCGCACACGGTGGTGAACAGGCTGGGCGCAGTGGACAGGTACATGACCACATGGTCGGTCTCGCGCTCGGCCAGGCGTGCCGCCAGCGCGGCGTAGGCTTCGGGTTTGGACAGGTCCATGCGCACGTAGCACAGCAGGGCCGCAAAGCGGGCGAATTCTTCGCTGTTGGGGCGCTTGTCGCCTTCGACCTGCTCAAAACGGGTCTGGATTTGCTGGCGGTACTGTTCGTCGTTCAGGTCGTCGCGGCCCACACCGATGATGCGTCCACCTTCGGGCAGGGTGCCGTGGCGGTAGGCCTGAAACAAAGCGGGCATGAGTTTGCGCCAGACCAGATCGCCCGTGCCGCCGAAGAAAACCAAATCAAAAGCCATGATGTTCTTGAGTTACATGAAAAATTGATTTGTAATGTAACTTTGTTTCACGGATAATTCAAGCTGATGGCTGAAATAAATGCGAGATGCATTTGTGGATGCAGAAAAAGCCAAGGAATATGTCCCCTAAGTGCCTGATGCAGATGATGTCCCCCAGTGCCTGATGCAGAAGCTGACGCCCAGGCCTTGACCCAGATGCTGTCACTCCGGGCTTGATCCAGATGCTGTCACCCCGGGCTTGATCCGGGGTCCATGGTTTCGCAGCCATGGATGCCGGGTCAAGCCCGGCATGACAGGAAAATGGCGTCTGCGATCATTTGACCACCTCGCATGCCGTGCCCCTTTTTGAATTTGAGAATGACCTGTATGAACCAACTTGATGCGCTTAAAAAATTCACCACCGTGGTCGCGGACACCGGTGACTTCAAGCAATTGGCCCAATTCCAGCCGCAAGACGCCACGACCAATCCTTCGTTGATCTTGAAGGCGGTTCAAAAGCCCGAATACGCCCCTTTGTTGGCCGAAGCCGTTGCCGCCCATCGAGGCCAGCCACTGGACGTGGTGATGGACCACTTGCTGGTGCGTTTTGGTGGCGAGATTTTGGCCACCATTCCCGGCCGTGTGTCCACCGAAGTGGATGCGCGTTTGAGCTTTGACACCGCCGCCACCGTGGCCCGTGCCCGACGCATCATGGCGCTGTATGAGGCGAAAGGCATTGCTCGCGAGCGCGTGTTGATCAAAATTGCGTCGACCTGGGAAGGCATTCAGGCGGCCGCCGAGCTGGAGCGCGAAGGCATCCGCTGCAACCTGACGCTGTTGTTCGCGTTTTGCCAGGCCGTGGCCTGCGGTCAGGCCAAGGTGCAGCTGATTTCGCCCTTTGTGGGCCGCATTTACGACTGGTACAAAAAGACCGCAGGCGCCGCTTGGGACGAGGCGGCCAAGGCCGGTGCCAACGACCCCGGCGTGCAGTCTGTGCGGGCCATCTTCAACCACTACAAAAAGCACGGCATCGCCACCGAAGTCATGGGCGCGTCGTTCCGCAACATCGGCCAGATCACGGCGCTGGCCGGTTGCGATTTGCTGACCATCAGCCCCGAGTTGCTGGCGCAGCTGGCCGCGACCGAAGCCCCCTTGAGTTTGGCGTTGGACGCTGCTGCCGCTCAGGCGATGGACTTGCCAGCGGTTGCCTATGACGAAGCCTCTTTCCGCCTGGCCCTGAACGAAGACGCCATGGCCACCGAGAAGCTGGCCGAAGGCATTCGCGCGTTCTGCGCCGATGCCGTGAAACTTGAAGACCTGATGAAGAAGGCCTGAGATGCGTTGTGACAAGACTGCTGCCTGGTGCCAACTGCAGCAACATGCCGAGAGGTTCGCCGGATTTGATTTGCGCACGGCCTTTGCCCAGGACGATGCACGCGCCCAGGCCCTGAGCCAGTCGGCGCCGCATGTGTTTGCCGACTTGTCCAAGAACCACACCGATGTCGCCACCGAAGCGCTGTTGATGGAATTGGCCCGGCAAACCGGACTGGCCTCGCACCGCGATGCGATGTTCCGTGGCGAGGCGATCAACCACACCGAAGACCGTGCCGTGATGCACTGGTTGCTGCGCCAACCCGAAGGCTCTTTGCAAGGCGACTTGGCCGAGCCGCTGGCGCTGGTGCACGGCACCCTTGCGCCCATGCTGGCCTATGCCGAGGAGGTGCGGGCCGATGCGCAGATCACCGACGTGGTGAACATCGGCATTGGCGGCTCGGACTTGGGCCCGCAGATGGCGGTGCTGGCGCTGCAAGACTTTGTGTTGCCGGGCAAGCGTTTTCACTTTGTGTCCAACGTCGATGGCCATGAATTGGCGGCGGTCCTCAAAGGCCTCAGGGCCGAGAACACGCTGTTTTTGATCGCGTCCAAAACCTTCACCACCATCGAGACCATGACCAATGCCCGCTCGGCACTGGCCTGGTTCCAGGTCCAAGGCGGCAGCGATGTGGCGCGTCACTTTGCAGCGCTCACCACCAACGTGGCGGCTGCGGCCGAGTTTGGCATCACCACCACTTTTGGTTTTTGGGACTGGGTGGGTGGACGGTATTCGATGTGGTCGGCGATTGGCTTGCCGGTGGCGATCGCCATTGGGGCACAAGGCTTCAAAGACCTGCTGGCCGGTGCACACGCGATGGACCAGCATTTCCAAGCCGCGCCGCTGGAAGAAAACGTGCCTGTGCGCTTGGGATTGCTGGACGTTTGGTACCGCAACTTTTTGAACTACACCAGCCGCTCGATCGCCCCGTACCACAGCGCTTTGCGCCGGGTGCCAGCATATTTGCAACAGCTGGAGATGGAGAGCAACGGCAAGCGGGTAGACCGCAATGGCCAGGCGCTGCCTTACGGCACCTCGCCCGTGCTGTGGGGCGAGCCGGGCACCAACGGGCAACACGCTTACTTTCAGATGCTGCACCAGGGCACCGACATCGTGCCGCTGGAGTTCATCGCGGTCAAAAAGCCCACACACAGCCTGAAAGACCACCACGAGCTGCTGCTGGCCAATGTGATCGCACAAGCTCAGGCGCTCATGCAAGGCAAGTCGGACGCAGGCGGGCACAAGCATTTCACCGGCAACCGGCCCAGCACCTTCTTGTTGCTGGATGAACTCACGCCCACCAGCCTGGGGGCTTTGATCGCGCTGCAAGAGCACCGCGTGTTCGTGAGCGGCTCGGTCTGGGGCATCAACAGCTTTGACCAGTGGGGCGTGGAGCTGGGCAAAGTGCTGGCCAAAAACATCCACGCACGCATCGTGTCAGGGGATGGATCGGGGCTGGACGCGTCGACCGCCGCCTTGCTGCAACGCGTACGCAGCTGAATGCGAGAGCGCTAGAGCCGCTGTGCTTTAAGTGATACCGAATGCTCAGGGGCCAGCGATAAACTGGTCCCATGACGCCTTCCATAGACCGCCTGCTGCAAAGCATTGATGCCAAGCGCGACGAGGTCGTTGCGCTCACGCAAGACCTGGTCCGCATCCCCACCATCAACCCGCCGGGCGATGCTTACGAAGCCTGCGCGCACCTGATTGGCGAGCGCCTGGCACGCAAGGGTTTTGCGGTCGAGTACGTGCGGGCCATCGGCTCACCCGGCGACAGCGACAGCCACCCGCGCACCAATGTGGTGGCGCGTTGGCAAGCGCCCCAGCCGGGTGAATGCGTGCATTTCAACAGCCACATCGACGTGGTCGAAGCCGGACCCGGTTGGACCTATGAGCCCTTTGGCGGGCAAGTGGCCAATGGGCGCGTGTATGGCCGGGGCACTTGCGACATGAAGGGCGGGCTGGCGTCGAGCATCATCGCTTGCGAAGCCTTGATCGAGTCGGGCTTGCCCATGTCGGGGGCGCTGGAGATCAGCGGCACGGTGGACGAAGAGTCGGGCGGTTTTGCCGGCGTGGGCTATTTGGCCGAGCGGGGTTACTTCAGCCAACCCCGTGTGCACCATGTGATCATTCCCGAGCCCTTGGGGGTGGACCGCATTTGCCTGGGGCACCGCGGCGTGTGGTGGGGCGAGGTGGAGACGCGTGGGCGCATCGCGCACGGCTCCATGCCCTTTTTGGGCGACAGCGCCATCAACCACATGAGCGCGTTCATCCATTTGCTCGAGACACAGCTGCAGCCCCGCTTGCAGGGGCGCCACACCGCCGAGCCGGTGGAGCCACCGGGCGCCCGCGTGAGCACGCTCAACATCAACAGCATCCATGGCGGTCAGGTCGAGCAGCGTTACAGCCTGGACGAGCGGGGCTGGCCCACAGGCGATTTGCCCGCGCCCGTGGTGGCGCACCTGTGCAAGGCGGTGCTGGACCGGCGTTTCATCGCCGAAGAAAACCTGGAAGCCGTCAAGCAAGAGATCGTGGACATGCTCGAAGAGCTCAAGCGCACACGCCCGGGCTTTGACTACGGCATCCGCGAGATCATGAGTTTTGTGCCGACCGCCACCCCCAAGGATGCGCCGGTGGTGGATGCCACCGCACGCGCCATTGCGCGGGTGCTGGGCCGTGAGCCCAGTTACATCGCCAGCCCGGGCACTTATGACCAAAAGCACATCGTGCGCAGCGGCAAGCTGCGTGACTGCATCGCCTATGGCCCCGGCATTCTGGATCTGGCGCACCAGCCCGACGAATATGTGGGCATCCAGGAACTGGTCGATTCGGCCAAGATCATGGCCTTGGCGGCGCTGCAACTGACAGGCCGGAGCACGTTTTAAGCGCCAGCCCCGGGCGGGACGCTGCAGCCCTGCGTGATGCGCTGTTGCATCAGTTGTAACCGCAGGTTTGCTTTGGGATGCGATGCGGCTTCAAATTCATTTTTATCAGAAAATAACACATAAATCTGTTTTTTGTGTTTATTTGCGTCCTTTAAAACGAATTCATTGCCGTAGAATACGCCGCTTACTGCCAAATTCAGACGCCGCGACAGGCCTGCTTGGTGTGTATTGAATGGCCAAGTTGGGGGCCTCCAAAAGAACAACCCCGGGAGTGTTTATGCAATTGATTTGGGTATCCGGGCCCACAGCCCGGGTGGTGGCGGTGTCCATCACGGCGCACAAGGTCTTGGTTTCTGTGCTCGGCGTGGCCTTGGCTTTGTTGGTGCTCGGTTCCTTGTTTCAATTCATTGGCCTTCGTGTGGCTGTTGAATATGCCCCCTCACTGGCCCAAAGCATGGGTGGGGTCACCAGCCAGGCCGAACAACTCAAGATCGAGGCGGAGTACCGCACCAAGCTCGAAGGGCTGCATGGCCAACTGACATCGGTCACCGATCGGCTGCGCGATATTGAGGAACAGAAAAACAATTTCCTGGGGCGACTGGGCATTGAAAGTTTGATCTCCAGTGGTTCGCGTCGCAAGGCCGATGCGGCTGGGGGGCGTGGCGGCCCTTTGAAAGCCCTGCCTTTTTGGCAGAGCCGGGCAACGGATCTGAACAGCGAGCTGGAGATGACTGCTCAACAAATTCAGGACCTGGAGAAAACGCTGATCCAAAAACAAGACCAGTGGAAACGCGATCTGGCGAAGCTGACGCAATTGCCCACGGCCTTGCCTTTGACGCAGGAGTTTTCCATCACCAGTGGTTTTGGTGTGCGCGCTGACCCGATGAACCACCAGACCAGCATGCATGAAGGCATCGACTTTGTGGCGCCTGTGGGTACGCCGATTCGTGCAACGGCGGATGGCCAGGTTTTGCGCTCAGGGCGTGCAGGCGCTTATGGCGAGATGATCGAAATTGAGCATGCCGATGGCTTTGTGTCCCGATACGCCCATTTGAGCCGTCGCCATGTCAATGAAGGCGACAAAGTGGCACACGGTCAACTGATTGGGCTGCTGGGCAACACCGGCCGCTCGACAGGGCCTCATTTGCACTACGAAGTGACTTATCAAGGGCGGGCCATGCACCCGGCCAAAGCTTTTGCGGCTTGGGCGCGTCAGCGCCTGCAGCCTTGATGGAAGTTCGAATATTCAGAGGAGACCCGCCATGTTCGGCATCAATAAAAACAGCAACACCCCTTTGGTCAAAAGCCAGGAACGCTTTGATACGCTGATCGGTCGTCAGACTGAAATTCAGGGAACTTTACGCGTTGTGCAAAGTGTGCGCATCGATGGCAAGGTCATCGGCAACATCGAGGCCTCCAAAGAAAACGCCATCACGGTGGTGATCGGTCTGGAGGGCGAAGTTCAAGGTGATGTGATCGCCAGCCGGGTGATTGTGGCGGGCAAGGTGGCGGGCAACATCGATGCGCACGAGCGTGTGGAGTTGATGGCCAGTGCCTTGGTGCAAGGCGATGTGAAATACGGCTCCATTGCTGTTGAGCACGGTGCCCGTTTGATGGGGTTGTTACTGCAGGTGGATGTTTCGAAGCCCCAGGTGCGTCAAGACCAAGCCCAAACGGCAATCACCAAAGCCAAGGCCACCGGCAAGTCCTGATCAGAAGCACGTGACTGGGGATTTTGCAGTTTCCAGCAGTGCGCCATGAATAAACCGTGAAATTCATTATCATCACGGCATGACATTCTTAGCCATCGATGTGGGCAATACCCGTTTGAAATGGGCGTTGTACGACCGTCCGCACCCCCAAGCCCAGTTGATGGCGCATGGTGCGGAATTTCTGGAAAACATCGACCGCTTGTCGGATGGCCCTTGGGCCGATTTGCCGGTGCCCGGACGCATGCTGGGCTGTGTGGTGGCGGGTGACGCCATCAAGCGCCGCGTGCAGGAGCAAATGGAGTTGTGGGACTTCACCCCGCAGTGGGTCGTGCCCAGCCTCTCTGAGGCTGGCGTGACCAATGGCTACGATCACCCTTCGCGCTTGGGCTCGGACCGTTGGGTGGCCATGATCGGTGCCCGTCAGCGCATGCTGGCGCAAGGCCCGGCCAGGCCTTTGGTGGTGGTGATGGTCGGCACCGCGGTGACCGTCGAGGCCATCGATGCGGATGGGCGGTTCCTGGGCGGCTTGATTTTGCCGGGCCACGGCATCATGCTGCGCGCCCTGGAGTCCGGCACCGCCGGGCTGCATGTGCCCACCGGCGAGGTGCGGCCTTTCCCGACCAACACCAGCGATGCGCTGACCAGCGGCGGCACTTACGCGATTGCCGGCGCTTGCGAGCGCATGGTGCAGCACCTGCGCGAGCACACGGGGCAAGAGCCCATGTGCGTGATGACCGGCGGCGCGGGCTGGAAGATGGCGCCCAGCATGTCGCTGCAGTTCGAGTTGGTGGACAACCTGATTTTTGATGGCCTGCTGGCCATGGCCGATCAGCGTTTCAACAAGGTCGACAAGCGCTGAGCAGACGTTTTCAGGGCGCGTTGTCGCTGTAGGCCGCGGTCAACGACTGCAGGTGCGCTTGCAGTTGTGGGCTGGCCATGTAGGGCGTCAGCAAGGCCAGCACGTGTTTGGCGCCTCGGCTCAAGGCCAGGCTGGCACTGGCGGGCTCCAGCGCTTGGCGCGGGTTGCGCACGTATTCGTAGCTGAGCCAGTAGGTGGCCATCACCGACATGCTGGCCGAGAGCGTCTCGACGCTGTCGGGGTCGATGCGCATCAAGCCTGCAGCGGCCAACGATTCGAGCAATTGCCTGAATGCCTGAGTCTTGCGCTCCAGCACGGCATGGAAATGGGTTTCCAGATGGCGGTTGCCCGATAAAAGGTTGTTCAAGTCGCGGTACAGGAAACGGTGGTTCCAGACCTGTTCAAACAGCGAATGCAAAAAGAACCAGGCATCTTCTACGTCGCGCACATCGGCAGCCGCATCGAGCAGGCCCAGCATGGCGGCTTCGTAGCCGTCAAACAGGTGGTTGACCAGCGCGTCCTTGGATGGGAAGTGGTAGTACAGATTGCCCGGGCTGATGTTCAGCTCGGCCGAGATCAGCGTGGTCGAGACATTGGGCTCGCCAAAGCGGTTGAACAGCTCCAGCGTGACTTCGGCGATGCGCTGGGCGGTGCGGCGTGGGGCTTTCTTGGCCATGCGGGTCGGCAGCGAAGGCTCAGGCTTGGCGCGGTGTGCGGCGGGCCTTGGGTTGGGCGACCGATTTCGCAGGTGCTTTTGCCGGTGCTTTTGCCGGTGCTTTCACTGCGGCTTTGCTGGCAGGTTTGACGGCTTTGACCGCAGCGGGCGTTGCCGTGGCTTTGGCCAATTGGGCTTCCAGCTGAGCCACGCGCTCGGTCAGGGCTTGCAGGTCGTACAGCGTGGGCATGCCCAGGCGCTGCAGGGCTTTGGCCACGCGGTCTTCAAACAGGTGTTCCAGGCGGTCTACGCGCACGGTGGCTTGCTGGCCGAAGTCGCTGGCCAAATGGGTCAATCGTTCGGTGGCTTCGTGCAGGCGCTGCTGGGCTTCGGCCTGGCTTTTGCGCTGGAAGGCCAGGCCATCGTTGACCAGGGCCTCGATGGCTTTGCTGCCTTGCTCTTGCGCTTTGGCCATGGCACCCAGACCGGCCAGCCAGATTTGGTGGGTGGGGGCGGGGGCTGCAGTGTTGTCTGCTGCGGACTTGTCAGAGGCGGTGGATTTGGCCATGCGATAACTCCTGATGGAGTCCAGACTTTAACCTGAGCCGCCGCGCATTGCTTCTAAAATCTGCGCATCGGCTGCCTGGCGTGGCCACTTCACGGCACCGAGCCTCAGCGACAAGCCCGGGGCACATTTCCTGGTTCAGGCTTTCATGAAAATTCTTCTTCTCGGCAAAAACGGCCAGGTCGGCTGGGAGCTGCAACGCAGCCTGGCCCCCTTGGGTGAATTGATCGCGCTGGACCGTCACAGCACCCCACTGTGCGGCGACTTGTCCAAGCCAGAAGCCTTGGCGCAAACCGTGCGCGATGTGCGCCCCGATGTGATCGTCAATGCCGCCGCCCACACCGCGGTGGACAAGGCCGAGTCCGAGCCCGATGTGGCCCGCACCTTGAACGCCGACGCGCCCGCAGCGCTGGCCCGTGCGGCCGCAGAAGTGGGGGCTTGGCTGGTGCATTACTCGACCGACTATGTGTTCAATGGCGAAGGCCAAACGCCTTGGCAAGAAAGCGATGCCACCGGCCCTTTGGGCGTTTACGGACAGACCAAGCTCGAGGGTGAGCAAGCCATTGCGGCCAGTGGCTGCAAGCATTTGATTTTTCGCACCAGCTGGGTTTATGCCGCACGCGGCGGCAACTTTGCCCGCACCATGCTGCGCTTGGCACAAGAGCGTGAGCGCCTGACGGTGATCGACGACCAGCGCGGCGCCCCCACGGGTGCAGACCTGATCGCCGATGTGTCGTCACACGCGATTCGTCAGGCCTTGGGCACGCAAGACGCCAGTCTGTCGGGCCTCTACCACCTGGTGGCCGCAGGCGAGACCAGCTGGCATGGCTATGCCGCGCATGCGATTGAGCGGGCGCGGCAGCTCAAGCCCGACGCCGCCTGGAAGGTGACCGAGATCGCACCGGTGCCCACCTCGGCTTTCCCGACGCCTGCGCGCCGTCCTTTGAACTCGCGCTTGAACACGCAGCGTTTGCAGCAGGCCTTTGGCTTGACCTTGCCCGCCTGGCAGCAAGGCGTAGACCGTCTGCTGGCCGAGATGCTTTGAGCGCTGAGAACCGCCCATCGCTTGCGGCACAATCCTTTCACCTTTCGATGTACTTTGATACCTGACACCACATGACCGACACCACTGCAGCGCCTTCCGTTTCGCCCCGCGACCAAGCCCAGATCCTGGCGCAGGCCATGCCTTACATCCGCAAGTTCCACGGCAAGACGCTGGTCATCAAATACGGCGGCAACGCCATGACCGACCCGGCCTTGCAGCAAGCCTTTGCCGAAGACGTGGTGCTGCTCAAGCTGGTGGGCATGAACCCGGTGGTGGTGCACGGCGGCGGCCCGCAGATCGAAAATGCCTTGAGCCGTCTGGGCAAAAAAGGCGAGTTCATTCAAGGCATGCGCGTGACCGACGCCGAGACCATGGAAGTGGTCGAGTGGGTGCTGGGCGGCGAAGTGCAGCAAGACATCGTGGGCATGATCAACCGCGCAGGCGGCAAGGCCGTGGGCCTCACAGGTCGCGACGGCGCCATGATCCGTGCCAAGAAATTGCGTCTGATCGATGCACAAGACCCGAGCAAAGAGCTGGATGTGGGCCAGGTGGGCGACATCGTGAGCATCGACCCGTCCATCCTCAAGGCGCTGCAAGACGATGCTTTCATCCCCGTGGTGAGCCCCATCGGTTTTGGCGAAAACAACGAGAGCTACAACATCAACGCCGACGTGGTGGCGGCCAAGCTGGCCACCGTGCTGCAAGCCGAGAAGCTGCTCATGTTGACCAACATCCGTGGTGTGCTCGACAAAGAAGGTCAGCTGCTCACCGAGCTGACGCCCCACCGCATCGATGAGCTGTGCGCCGACGGCACCATCAGCGGCGGCATGATCCCCAAGATTGCTGGTGCATTGGATGCGGCCAAGAGCGGCGTGAATGCGGTCCACATCATTGACGGCCGCGTGCCGCACGCCATGCTGCTCGAGGTCTTGTCCGAGCAAGCCTTTGGCACCATGATCAAGAGCCGCTGAAAACGGGTAGACGATAAAAACAAATTGAAGGGGAGACATGTCCGAGCACGAAGACAACAACGCCGAGGCGACCGAAGATGCGGCGCCCACACGCAAGCGCCCGCGTCCAGGTGAGCGCCGTTTGCAAATCTTGCAAACCCTGGCGGCCATGCTGGAGGCCCCCGGTGCCGAGCGTGTGACCACCGCCGGGTTGGCGGCCAAGATCGGTGTGAGCGAAGCGGCTTTGTACCGCCACTTTGCCAGCAAGGCCCAGATGTTTGAGGCCCTGATCGACTTTGTGGATCAGTCGGTGATCGGCTTGATCCGTCAGGTGACCGATCGCGAACCCGTGGGCCCCAACCAGGCCGCCCGCATCGTGGCTTTGCTTTTGCAGTTTGCAGAGAAGAACCCGGGCATGTGTCGCGTCATGACCGGCGACGCGCTGGTGCTGGAGCACGAGCGCTTGCAAGAGCGCATCAACCTGCTGTTCGACAAGATCGAAGCGCAACTGCGCCAGTCGCTCAAGGGGCTAACGACCGACACGCCGACGGCCGATGCCCAAGTGGCCGCGTCGATGCTGGTGGCCTTCATGCAAGGGCGCTTGCAGCGCTTTGCCCGCTCGGGTTTCAAGCGCTTGCCGTCAGAGCATTTGCAGGCGGCGCTGGCGCGGATCTTGTGATGCCTTGATCGGGTGTTTTTTCAGGTTGAAGCCATCGGCCTGTGAATTCAGACGGTAGGTCGCTGGCTTAAGCCTCGACAAAGTCTCACCAGTTCCACAAGGTCCCGTCGTGCTGCAGCCGGTTCACCGGCAAATAAGCCCGTTGGTACGGGTACT
The DNA here is from genome assembly GCF_030158565.1 of Limnohabitans sp. Lineage (GTDB taxonomy): Bacteria > Pseudomonadota > Gammaproteobacteria > Burkholderiales > Burkholderiaceae_C > Limnohabitans_A. Next base: position 12,629 of record NZ_JAOASQ010000028.1, read on the forward strand.
TGGCGGCCAGCTTTTCGTCGATGTCCACCCCGTGGCCTGGCGACTCGCCGCAGTGCATCATGCCGCGCTCAAAGCGATAGTCGTGCGGGAAGACCGAGAGCATTTTCTCGCTGTGCGGCATGTACTCCTGCACGCCGAAGTTGGGCACCCAGGTGTCAAAGTGCAGGGCCGCGCCCATGCACACCGGCGACAGGTCGGTCGCGCCGTGGCAGCCGGTGCGCACCTGGTAGAGGCTGGCCAAGTCGGCGATGCGCCGCAGGTGGGTGATGCCGCCCGCGTGGACCACGGTGGTGCGGATGTAGTCGATCAGCTGCTTTTCGATCAGCGTCTTGCAGTCCCAGATGCTGTTGAAAATCTCGCCCACTGCAATCGGCGTGGTGGTGTGGTGGCGTATCCACTGGAAGGCATCCTGGTTCTCGGCCGGCGTCGGGTCTTCCATCCAGAACAGGCGCACCGGCTCCAGCGCTTTGCCCAGTTGCCCCGCCTCGATGGGCGTTAAGCGGTGGTGCACGTCGTGCAGCAAATGGATGTCGGGGCCCACGGCTTCGCGCACGGCTTCAAACAGGCCGGGGGTGTGGCGCAAATACTTTTCGGTGCTCCAGTCGTGCTCGCTGGGCAGGCTCCCGTCGGCAGGCTCATACATGCGGTTCGCACCGCTCACGCCATAGACCTTGTTCAGACCCGGCACGCCGCTCTGGGCGCGGATGGCCAGGTAGCCTTCTTCCTTGTGGCGCAAAACTTCGTCCACCGTTTCGGCCGTGTCGCGGCCATTGGCGTGACCATAGACCATCACGCCTGTGCGGCTGCGCCCACCCAGCAGCTGGTACAGCGGCATGTTGGCCATCTTGGCCTTGATGTCCCACAGGGCGGTGTCCACGGCGGCAATGGCGCTCATGGTCACTGGGCCGCGCCGCCAGTAGGCGCCTTTGTAAAGGTATTGCCAAATGTCTTCGATCTGCTGCGGGTCGCGCCCAATCAGGCAGGGGATGACGTGCTCTTCGAGGTAGCTGACCACGGCCAGTTCGCGGCCGTTGAGCGTGGCGTCGCCGATACCGTACACGCCTTGGTCGGTCTCCATCTTGAGGGTGACGAAGTTGCGGCCAGGGCTGCAGACGATGACGCGGGCGGCGGTGATTTTCATGGCGCGGTCTCCCGTGTTCAGGCTTCTTGTTGCAGCAGTTGCTGGATGGCCGCGTCCACGCCGTGCTGCAGGACTTGCTGGTGCCAGTGCGTCACGCGGGCGGTCCAAGCGACGTTGCCAGGCAGGGCCTTGCCCCACAGGTCTTCGCGGGCCAACAGGGCGCGCACGCAGGCTTCGGGCTCTGCGCGTTGGGTGGCGCCAATGGCCATCAGGCTTTCGGCTTGCGGGTCGTTCAGGGCATAGGCCTGGCCTTGCTCGTCCACGCCCAGCGTGTAGCGCAAAAAGACGGCTGCGGCCAGCGCGTGGTGTTCAAACGAAGCGCCTTGCGCGATTTGCCCGAGCACCGAGGGCGGCCAGCGCTGCGGAATTTTTTGTGAGCTGTCGGTGGCGATCTGGTGCACGCTGTGCTTCAGATACGGGTTGCCAAAGCGCGCGATCAGCGCGTCGCGGTAGTCGGCCCAGTCGCTGCGACTCAGGTGCGGCGCGACTTCGCGGCTCATCAAGCGGTACACAAATTCTCGGATGTGCGGCTCACCGATGCAGCTGGCGATGAAAGGCCTGCCGGTCACCGCGCCCATCAGCGCCATGGCCGAGTGGCTGCCGTTGAGCATGCGCAGCTTGGCTTCCTCGTAGCTGTGCACATCGCTTGTCACGCGCACACCAGCGCTTTGCAGCAGTGCGGCGTCTGCCGGCTCGGCAAAACGGTCTTCGATCACCCATTCCCAAAAGCCTTCGGTGCTCAGAGCGCATTGGTCTTGAACGCCCAAGGCCTCTTGCGCTGCGGTCATCACCTCGGGCGTGGCGGCGGGCACGATGCGGTCCACCATGCTGCAAGGAAAGGCGCAGTGCGCGTCCAGCCAGCGCAGCACGTCGGCGTCTTGTGCAGTGGCCGCCGCTTTGACCAAGGCCTGCAGCTTGTGGCCGTTGCCTTGCAGGTTGTCGCATGAGGCGATGGTGATGCCCGGCAGACCCGCTTGCTGGCGCAGACGCAAGCTGTCCAGCAGCAGTTGCGCCAAGGCCGGTGTGTAGCCCTTTTCGGTCACGGTGAGCGTGACCCAGCGGGTGCTGTGTGCGGCGATGGCTTGCACCACGGCATCACGCTCGGTGGCGGCCACGTTGGTGCGCCACAGCGCCCCGGGCACTTGCCATTGCACGCCTTGCCCGTCGGCAATGCGCACGGCATACAGGCCGTCTTGTGCTTTGAGTTGGTTGACCAAGTCGGGCCGTGTCATGCCCACACCGTGGATGCCCCAGCGCGTGTCGCCACCGGCCAGTAGCTGGTCAAACACCATGGCTTGGTGGGCTCGGTGAAAGGCGCCTAACCCAAGGTGCAGCACGCCAGGGACGTGGGTCGTGCGGTCATACGCAGGGGGGTGGATGGACGCGGGCAGCGATGGCAGTGTGCTGGCAGAGAGGTTCATGGTGCAGGTCAGTGTGCTGGGTGGACTTGGATCAGGGCTGTTGAGGGATGGTTGTCGTCACGGTGAATCTTTGTCATACCGGACTTGATCCGGTATCCACGGTCGTTGAAGGCATGGACCCCGGATCAAGTCCGGGGTGACAGGGGGTAATCAAGTCCGGGGAGATCGCTGCAATTTTTTCTCAGACGCCTCAATCTCTGCCCAAGTGGCGTCGTCGATCCAGATGCCGTTTTGTTCGCGGTCGGCGCGTGCCGTGCGTTCGGGCTCGCCTGCCAGCTTGACGCCATCGCTGCCGGGCGCGTCGGGGCTTTGGCGCAGCCAGTCGGCAAAGGCCTGGGCTTCTTGCTCAAACATCGCTTGTGTGCCCAGGCGGACCGGGTCGATCAGCATCGTCAACATGCCGTTGAGCACCGCGCGTTGCTGGTCGGCTTCACGGTGCCAGGTGCCGCCACCGGTCAGCGCGCCGCCCAACAATTCGCAGGCCATGGCCATGCCAAATCCTTTGTGGTCCCCAAAGGGCATGAGTGCGCCAAACAGGCCGTTGGACTGCGGCACCACCACCACGCCGGGGTCGGTGGTGGGGTGGCCGTGTTCGTCGATCAAATAGCCGGGCGGCACTTGCTCGCCCTTGTTGTGGGCCACGCGCATCTTCCCTTGCGCCACGCGGCTGGTGGCGAAGTCGAGCACAAAGGGTGCGCGGCTGCCCATGGGCACGCCGATGCAACAAGGGTTGGTGCCAAAACGCCCATCGCCACCGCCAAAGGGCGCGACCACGGGGCGTGAGAGCACGTTCACAAAATGCACCGACACCAGGCCTTGCGCCACCGCCATTTCGGCAAAGTGGCCAATGCGCCCCAGGTGGTGTGATCGGCTCAGGGCCACGGTGCACACACCGTGTTGCTTGGCGCGCTCAATGCCCATCTGCATGGCCTGCACGCCAGTGATTTGGCCGTAGCCGCGCTGGCCGTCGAGGTTCAGCAGTGGGCCGGTGTCCAGCAAGACCTTGACGCCCGTGTTGGGCGACAGCCCCCCTTCGAGCACCGCGTCCACATAGCGCGGCACCATGCCCACGCCGTGCGAGTCGTGACCGCTCAGGTTGGCCATGACCAGGTTGTCGGCCACTTGCGCAGCTTCGGCCGGGGTGCTGCCCGCTTGTTTAATGATGCGGGCGACTTTGGTGCGCAGATCAGCAGCTTGAATGCATTGGCTCATGATGATCCTTATCGGTCGTTGGGTTTTTTCTTGTCACACCGGGCTTGAGCCTGGGGCTAGTGGGTTGTCACCCTGGGCTTGAGTCTGGGGCTAGTGAGTTGTCACCCCGGGCTTGACCCGGGGTCCATCTTGGGTTTTTTTGGGGGCGGTCGGTCAACATGGATCCCGGATCAAGTCCGGGATGACACATTGGAGTCCGGGATGACACATTGGAATCCGGGATGACAAATTGCAATCTGGGACGACAAATTGGATTCCGGGATGACAAATGGATGGTTGGGATGACAAGGGGAGGGCCCACATCCCATTCACATCACCGCGCCCACTTGCCACGGCACAAACTCGTTTTGGCCGTAGCCATGGCGTTCGCTCTTGGTGGGCTCGCCCGATGCTGCTGCCAAAATCATTTCAAAAATGCGTTGGCCCATGTCGGCAATGCTCACGCCGCCGTCCACGATCTCACCGCAGTTCAGGTCCATGTCTTCTTCCTGCTTTTTCCACAAAGCGGTGTTGGTGGAAAACTTCAGGCTGGGCGAAGGGGCGCAGCCGTAGGCGCTGCCGCGCCCGGTGGTGAAGCAAATCAGGTTGGCCCCGCCGGCCACCTGGCCCGTGGCGCTCACCGGGTCGTAGCCCGGCGTGTCCATGTAAACAAAGCCTTTGGCGGTGACGGGCTCGGCGTATTCGTACACCGCTTGCAGGTTGCTGGTGCCGCCTTTGGCCACCGCGCCCAAAGATTTTTCAAGGATGGTGGTCAGGCCGCCCGCCTTGTTGCCGGGCGAGGGGTTGTTGTTCATTTCGCCGCCGTTGCTGGCGGTGTAGTTCTCCCACCAGCGGATGCGCTCGATCAGTTTGTGTGCCACTTCGGGCTTGACGGCGCGGCGCGTGAGCAAATGCTCGGCGCCGTAAATTTCGGGCGTTTCGCTGAGGATGGCGGTGCCACCGTGCTGCACCAACAGGTCGACCGCCGCGCCTAAAGCGGGGTTGGCGCTGATGCCCGAGTAGCCGTCAGACCCGCCGCACTGCAAGCCCACGGTGATGTGCTCGGCGCTGCAAGGTTCGCGCTTGATCGCGTTGGCGCGGGGCAGCATCTCTTCGATCAAGGCAATGCCTTTTTCCACTGTCAGACGCGTGCCGCCCGTGTCCTGGATGTTGAAGACCTTGAGTGTGTCGCCCTCGCGCAGGCTGCTGTGGGCCAGCCAGGTGTTGAGTTGGTTGGCCTCGCAGCCCAGGCCCACCACCACGACGCCCCAAAAGTTGGCGTGTGTGGCGTAGCCTGCCAGGGTGCGTTCGAGCAACTGGATGCCCAGCCCTTCGGTGTCCATGCCGCAGCCGGTGCCGTGGGTCAGTGCGACCACGCCGTCCACGTTCGGAAAGTTGGCCAGCGCGGCGGGGTTGTTGCGCTTGGAAAAGTGGTCGGCAATCGCGCGTGCCGCAGTGGCTGAACAGTTGACGCTCGACAACACGCCGATGTAGTTGCGCGTGGCCACGCGGCCGTCGCTGCGCTTGTAGCCCATGAAGCTGGCTTGCTTACGCACCGGCTCGGCTTTGACGTCTTGCCCGATGGCGTAGTCGCGCTCAAAGTTGCCTTTTTCAGCGCCCATGTTCAGGTTGTGCGTGTGCACATGCTCGCCTGGGGCAATGGCTTGTGAGGCGAAACCAATGATCTGGTTGTAGCGGCGCACCGGTTCACCGGCCATGATGGCGCGGGTGGCGATTTTGTGGCCGGGCGGAATCAGGCCGCGCACGGGCACGCCGTCCACGGCGGCGCCGCTCATGAGTTGGGCGCGGGCGATGACCACGTCATCGGCGGGGTGAAGGCGAATAAAGGCGCTCATGTCAAGGTCTCAATAAAACTGTTTGGGCAACCACAGCACCAAGCTGGGCACATACGTGATGACCACCAAGCTGCCCAGCAAAGGGAACAGCCAGGGCAGGATGGCCATGGTGGTGCGTTCGACGCTGAGCTTGGCCACACGGGCCAGCACGAACAGCACCATGCCCATGGGCGGGTGCAGCAAACCGATCATCAGGTTGAGCACCATGACCAGGCCGAAGTGCACCAGGTCAATGCCCAGTTGTTGGCAAATCGGCACCAGAATCGGCACGAGGATGGTGATGGCGGCCGTGGGCTCCAGGAAACAGCCGACAAACAGCATCAGTGCGTTGGCCAGCAGCAAAAACACCCAGGGTTCTTTGGTGAAACCCAGCACCCACTGCGAGATCGCTGTGGTCACGCCCGTGGCGGTGAGCATCCAGCCAAAGATGCTGGCAGCGGCCACGATGAACAGCACGGTGGCGGTGGTCTCTACCGTGTCCAGGCAGATCTTCACGAACATCTTGAAGTTGAGCGTGCGGTACCAGAAAAAGCCCAAGGCAATCGCCCAGACACAAGCCGCAATCGCGCCTTCGGTGGGGGTGAACACGCCGGTGGTCATGCCGCCAATCAGGATGACCGGGGTCATGATGGGCAACACGGCCTGGAAGTTGAAGAACTTGTCAGCAGCGAACAAAACGATCAGCGCCACAAACACCGTGAGTTGAGGCGGCGTGCCCATGGCGGTCACCAACCACCAGATGGACAAGGGCCAGCCCACCACCACAGCGGTTTCGGCAAGGGCCTTGATGACTTTGGGCCACTCGAATTTCACATCGGCGCCCCAGCCGTTTTTGTGGGCAAAAAAGGCCACGGTGAGCATCATCAACAGCGCCATCAAAACGCCCGGCAAAATGCCTGCCAAGAACAAGGCCCCGACCGAGACGTTGGCCATCATGCCGTAGATCACAAAGGGCAAGCTCGGCGGAATGATGGGGCCCAGCGTGGCCGATGCAGCCGTGACACCCACGGCAAACTCGGTGCTGTAGCCATGGTCTTTCATGGCCTTGATCTCGATGGTGCCCAGGCCCGCAGCGTCGGCAATGGCGGTGCCGCTCATGCCTGCAAACACAACGGAGCCCACCACGTTGACGTGACCGAGGCCGCCCTTGAGCCAGCCCACCAAGGCCAGCGCGTAGTTGTAGATGCGGTTGGTGATGCCCGCGTTGTTCATCAGGTTGCCGGCCAAAATGAAGAAGGGCACGGCCAGCAGCGGAAAGCTGTCGATGCCCGAGACCATGCGGTGGATCACCACAAAGGGTGGGGAGCTTTGTGCAAACAGCAGGTAAATCAGCGAAGCCCCGGCCATGGCAATGGCCACCGGGATGCCGCCACTCATCAGGAACAGGAAAAGAATTTTCAGCATGGGTGAACTTTCAAGAGGCCAGGGGCCTGTTCAGCGGTCGGTCATTTCAGATTCGGGGCGTTGCAGCACGGTGTAACCCCTTTGCCAATGCACGCGGGCTACCCACACAGCGCGCAGGCACATGGCGGCAAAACCAGCCATGACCACGCCGTAGACCAGGTTCATGGGCAAGTCGATGATGGTCATCTTGTAGCTGCCCAGTTTTTCCATCATCTGACCCGTGAGAAAGGTGGCGGCGGCAAAGAAGGCGATGCGCATGGCATCGACCACCAGGCCCATGGCGCGACCCAGCCAGTCGGGCATGAAGCGGTAAAAAAAGTCCACCTGGATGTGGTTGTTTTTGGCCACACCGATCGTGGCGCCCGTGAAGACGGTGGCGATCAACAGATAACGTGCAATTTCTTCAGTCCAGGATGCCGAGTTGTTCAAGGCATAACGTGTGAAAAATTGGTAAAAAACCGTCAATCCCAACAACCAGAAGAAGGCCAGGGCAAACCAGGCTTCGAGGGGGGTGCCTGACAAATCGACATCCTCATCGGTGGCGTGAAATTGGCCATCGTCGCCCATGACTTTGGGCATGGCGTCGAGGTCTGGGAGGTTGCTCATGGGGTGTCTTTCAAATCGATGACAGCGGTTAGCCGACAGCCGCAGACCCAGCGCGATGCGCCCGGTCTGCGGTGTTCAGGCAGAACGACTTACTTGGCGGCCTGAATCTTGTCGAAGTCAGACTGTGTAAAGCCCATCGAAGTCAGGGGCTTGTTTTTCAGGACAGCGTCCTGGAAAGACTTGCGGTCCACCTGCACGATTTGCAGGCCTTTTTTCTTGAACTCGTCGACCAACTCGGCCTCACGCGCCTTGATCTTGCCAGTGGCGCGCACAGCGGCTTCTTGGGTCACGTCGGTGAACATTTTCTTTTCGGCGTCGCTGAGCTTGTTCCACAGGTGCGGTGCAATTTGTGTGGTCAAACCGTCCACGATGTGGCCCGTCATCATGATGGCCTTTTGCACTTCAAAGAACTTCTTGGCTTCGATGGTGGTCAAGGGGTTTTCTTGCGCCTCGACGGTGCCGTTTTGCAAGGCCAAATACACCTCGGCAAAAGCAATCGGGGTAGGGTTGGCACCGCAGGCTTCAGGCGTGGCGCGGTAGGCCGGCACGTCGGGCACGCGGATCTTGATGCCTTTCATGCCCGCGCAGTTGGTGAAGGCTTTTTGGGCCGTGGTGTGGCGCGCACCGTAGTAGGTGTAGGCCGTGACCTGGATGCCGGTTTTGCTGCGGAACTCATTGACCATTTCCTGGAACACCGGGCTCTTGGAATAAGCGATCAGGTGGTCGCCATCGCGGAAGATGAAGGGGTAGTAGGCGATGCCAAAACGTGGGTAGGTGCGGGCGGCAAACGAGGGGCCGCTGATGATCATGTCCACTGTGCCCAAGGTCAGGCCCTGGTTGATGTCGGTCTCTTTGCCCAGCGTGGAAGCAGGGAAGACCTGGATGTCGAACTTGCCGTTGCTGCGCTTTTTGATTTCTTCGGCGGCCCACACCGATTCGGTGTGGTAGGGCTCAGACGTTTCGTAAACGTGGGCCCATTTGATTTTTTGCTGGGCCATGGCGCTGGTGCTCAGCAGCAGCGTGCCCACGGCCATGGCACCGACGGTGGCCAGGGTTTTCAATGCGAATCGTTTGCTCATCTTTGTCTCCTCTTTGGGGTTTGAAATTTGCTGACGCAGGAACAGAAAAACCACCCTAACGGGCGGGTGCGCGGCGCCAGCTCGCGCTGTATCTTTTGTAGGCTTGCTTCAGGTGCTTTTGCATGGCCTTGCGGGCGGCGCTGGGGTCGTGCGCCTCAATCGCCTGCAGCACGGCTTGGTGTTCAGCGATGGCGGCTTGCCAGGACTGGGGGTGTTCAAAGTAATCGCCCAGCCGCTCGAACAAAGGACCATTGCGTGCGAGCCAAAAGCGTTGCACGGTATCCAGCAAAACGCTGTTGCCACAGGCTTGGGCGATGGCTTCGTGAAAAGCCTCATCGCCCCAGCGGGGCACCTCGTCTTGTGCGGCTTCGAGTGCCATTTTTTGCAGGCCTGCGCGTATGGCCTGCAAGTCTTTTTTCTGGGCGTTGTTGGCGGCCAGCGCGGCCACCTCGGACTCCACGAGGATGCGGGCGCTCATCACTTCGAGAGGACCCCATTGGGCCGGTGTGTCTGTTGTTCGGCTGCTGACGGAACGCTTGGGGCGTGTGGTGCTTTGCACGTAAATGCCCGAGCCAGTGCGCACTTCGATCATGCCTTCGACTTCGAGCGCAATCAGCGCTTCGCGCACCGAGGGGCGGCTCACGCCCAGTTGCGTGGCCAGGTCGCGTTCGGCCGGCAAACGAGAACCCACCGCGAATTCGCCTGAGGCCATCAGCTGCCGCAGTTGCTCGGCAATCTGGCGGTACAGGCGTTGGGGTTCGACGGTTTGGATGGGCATGCGAGGGATCAGGGATAACGTGAATTGGACAAGTGGTCAGACCAGTTGCACAATCATCACATGTTCAGATTTGACCGGTCAAGCCATTTCGACTCCGCACAAACCCGCATGGATGTGTGGGCTGCGGCAGACCTTGCGCATGCGGAAAATCGTTCGCGTGTGCTTTGTTTGGCCCCTTGTCTTGTTCTTTGAGCCGAGTTGCGCATGCCCCCAGTCACCATTGACCGCGTGAGCCTTCGGCAAGTCAACTTGCCACCCAAGGTTTTGCGCACCGACGCCATCCAGTCCTTTGTGACGCAAGAAACCATTTTGCTCACGCTGCATTGCAGCGATGGCATTGATGCCACCGGTTACGCCTACACGATTGGCACGGGTGGCTCGTCGGTCATCGCTTTGCTCAAGGACCACCTGGCGCCCCGCCTGATCGGGCGTGACCCGGTCATGGTGGAGGCGATCTGGAAAGACTTGTTTTTTCACACCCACGCCACCGCTGTAGGGGCCATGACCAGCTTGGCACTCGCCTGTGTGGACACGGCCTTGTGGGACTGGCGTGCACAAAGCCAAGGCCTGCCGCTTTGGCGCTTGCTGGGCGGGGCACAAGCGCGCGTGCCGCTTTACACCACCGAAGGCGGCTGGCTGCACTTGTCGCCGCAGGCCTTGGTGGACCAAACGCTGGAGGCACAAGCCCAAGGCTTCAAGGGTGCCAAGATCAAAATCGGCCGCCCGCATGTGAGCGAAGACGTGGCGCGCTTGAGCGCCGTGCGTGATGCGGTGGGACCTGGCTTTGAGCTGATGACCGACGCCAACCAGGGCTTCAACCGCGCAGAAGTCGTGCGCCGTGCGCGGGCTTTTGATGGGCTGGGGCTGGCCTGGATCGAAGAGCCCCTGCCCGCCGAAGACGTGTCGGGCCACCGCCAGTTGCGCGAGCACACCACCATTCCGGTGGCGGTGGGCGAATCGATGTACCACCCGATGCAGTTCCGCGAATATTTGGAGCAGGGCGCGTGCTCCATCGTGCAGCCCGATGTGGCACGCATCGGCGGCATCACGCCCTGGATCAAAACCGCGCACCTGGCCGAAACCTTTGACGTGGCGGTGTGCCCGCACTTTTTGATGGAGTTGCATGTGAGCCTGTGCGCGGCCGTGCCCAACGCCACTTGGGTGGAATACATCCCGCAGCTCGACGACATCACCACCTCACGCATGAAGGTGGAAGATGGTTATGCCCATCCCCCCGAAACGCCTGGCCTGGGCATCGCCTGGGACTGGGCCGCGATTGAACAACGACAAACGACCCACATGGAGATCCAAGCATCATGAGACTCAAAGGAAAAATCGCGCTGGTGACCGCAGCCGGACAAGGCATTGGTCAGGCGGCTGCGCTGGCCATGGCGGCTGAAGGTGCGACCGTGTACGCCACAGATGTGAACGCCGAGTTGCTCAGAAGCTACCAAGGCGTGGCCAATGTGCACACCGCCGTGCTGAACGTGCTCGACAAGTCGGCCATCGCCGCGCAGGTGGCCAGCTTGCCGCGCATCGACATCGTCTTCAATTGCGCGGGCTTTGTGCACAACGGCAACATCGAACTGGCCACCGACGACGATTGGGAATTTGCCTTCAACCTGAACGTGCGCTCGCAGTTCTGGATGATCCAGGCGGCGATTCCCAAAATGGTGGCGCAGTTTGAAAAAGACGGTCACGGCGGCAGCATCATCAACATGGCCAGCGTCTGCTCCAGCGTGCGTGGCTTGCCCAATCGCTTCATTTACGGCACCAGCAAGGCCGCCGTGATTGGCCTGACCAAGAGCGTGGCGGCCGACTATGTGCGCCAGGGCATCCGCTGCAACTGCATCTGCCCCGGTACGGTGGACACGCCTTCGCTGCAAGACCGCATCAACAGCTACGCCGACCCGGTGCAGGCGCGCAAGGACTTCATCAACCGCCAGCCCATGGGGCGCTTGGCCCAAGCGCACGAAATCGCGCCCATCGTGACCTTCCTCGCTTCCGACGAATCCATCTTCGCCACGGGCAACGCCTACATGGTCGACGGTGGCATGACCATTTGACTTTCAGAAAGACCGACATGAATTTGCTCGACATGAAAGGCCGCCACGCGGTCATCACCGGTGCGGCCACCGGTTTGGGATTTGCCATTGCGCAGCGCATGCTGGCTTCTGGCGCACGCGTGACGATCTGGGACCGCGATGTGGCAGGCATGGCTGCCGCTGCGGAGCAGCTGCGCAAGGGCCAGTTGGGTGCCGTGGTCAACACGGTGCAGGTCGATGTGGCCGACCACGCCTCGGTGGTGAATGCCACCGCACAAACCACTGCGCTGGCAGGCGTCGATGTGCTGGTCAACAGCGCAGGCATCACCGGCCCCAACGTCAAGGTGTGGGACTACCCGGTCGACGCCTGGAAGCAAGTGTTCGATGTGAACGTGCATGGACTCTTCCATTGCTGCCGCGAACTGAGCGCTCACATGAAGACCCGCAACTACGGGCGCATCGTCAACATCGCCTCGGTGGCGGGCAAGGACGGCAACCCCAACGCCAGCGCTTACAGTGCCAGCAAGGCGGCGGTCATTGGTCTCACCAAATCGCTGGGCAAAGAGCTGGCCGACACGGGCGTGCGCGTGAACTGTGTCACCCCGGCGGCTGTGAAGACGGCGATCTTTGATCAAATGACGCCCGAGCACATCCAGTTCATGCTCTCCAAGATTCCGATGGCCCGCTTTGGCGAGCCCGAAGAAGTCGCCGCCATGGTGACTTGGCTGAGCACCGAAGAATGTTCCTTCTCCACTGGCGCGGTCTTTGACTTGTCTGGTGGCCGTTCCACGTATTGATTGTTAAAAAAACTGAAAGGTATTTATGAAACTCGTTCGCTATGGCCAACCTGGCAAAGAAAAACCCGGTCTGATCGACGCCGATGGCCGCTTGCGCGACCTGAGCGCTGTGGTCAAGGACATCACGCCCGACTTGCTCAACGACAAGGCGCTGGCCAAGCTGGCCAAGGTCAAGACCGACAAGCTGCCTTTGGTGCGCGGCAAAAAGCGTTTTGGCACGCCCATCTCGTCGACCAGCAAGTTCATCGCCATTGGCCTGAACTACGCTGACCACGCGGCCGAGTCGGGCATGCCGATCCCCAAGGAACCCATCGTGTTCACCAAGGCGATCTCCTGCATCCAGGGTGCTGACGACGATGTGATGCTGCCCAAAGGCTCCAAAAAGTCTGACTGGGAAGTCGAGTTGGGCATCGTGATCGGCACGCGCGCACGCTACGTGACCCAAAAAGACGCGATCAGCCATGTGGCCGGTTACTGCGTGGTCAACGACGTGAGCGAGCGTGAATACCAGCTGGAGCTGGGCGGCAGCTGGGACAAGGGCAAGGGTTGTGACACCTTCGGCCCCGTAGGCCCCTGGTTGGTCACGCGCGACGAAGTGCCCAACCCACAGGCCCTGGGCATGTGGCTGGACGTGAACGGCGTGCGTTACCAGACCGGCAACACCAAGACCATGATTTTTGGCGTGGCCAAGCTGGTCAGCTACGTGAGCCAGTTCATGACCCTGGAGCCAGGCGACATCATCACCACCGGCACGCCTCCGGGCGTGGGCATGGGCGTCAAGGTGGATGGCAAGCCCGCACCGGTGTTCTTGAAGCGCGGCGATGTGATGCGTTTGGGCATTGAAGGCCTGGGTGAGCAAACCCAGAAAGTGGTGGCCTTCAAGGCCTGAGTGTGCTCGGCATGGGCTGAGCGACACCGATGGACCCCGGGTCTTCGCCCGGGGTGACCCACAGCTGTCATCCCGGATTTGATCCGGGATCCACTTTCCCTCGTGAGCGCCAGTGACGGCCCTCCCGATTTACCCTGAACGCCTCAGGGCTTCCCGGATCTGATCTTGTTTTGGTGCAAAATAGAACGACCGTTCTATTTTCATCCGCCATGACCGATCGCAAACCTCCTTCCAAAGTTCAAAGCCTGCCGGTGCCTGAAGCCGGTCGCCGTGTCTTGATCAAGGGCCAGCAAACCAAGGCGGTGATCATCGATGCCGCTTTGGGGCTGGCTTCGCAAATTGGCCTCGAAGGTCTGTCGATCGGCGCGCTGGCCGAAGTCACGGGCATGAGCAAGTCGGGCGTGTTTGCCCACTTTGGCTCCCGCGAAGAACTGCAAATTTCCGTCATCCGCGAATACCACGACCGCTTTGAAGCCGAGGTGTTTTATGCGGCCATGCAAAAGCCCCGGGGCGTGCCGCGCCTGCAGGCCATGTTTGACAACTGGATGGTGCAAACCTCGGCCGAGATCGATTCGGGCTGCATCTACATCAGCGGCGCGGTGGAGTTTGACGACCGCACAGGCCCGGTGCGCGATGCGCTGGCCTCATCGGTGTCCACTTGGCAAACCGCCTTGCGTCGGGCTGTGGAGCTGGCGCAAGACGAAGGCCAGCTTAGCCGCGCCTCCGATGCCCACCAGATCGCTTTTGAAATTCACGGCCTGATTTTGGCGCTGCATTACGAGGCCCGTTTTTTGCGAAACCCCACTGCCGCCGACCGCGCCCGTCAAGGCTTTCAGCACATTTTGGCCCGTTATGCGGGCACCGGTATTCCCCCCGTGCCCGCGCCAACCGGTGCGGCCAAGTCGCCCAAGCTGATGGCCGTGCCCAAAGCCCGCCGCAAGCCTGTGAACGACTGATTTTTGACTTACCCCTCTGCACACTGAATCAAGGAGCCACCATGCCCGTTTACAACCCCCCATTGCGTGACATGCAGTTTGTGTTGCACGAATTGCTCAACGTCAGCGCCGAACTCCAAGCGCTGCCCAAGTACACCGACACCGACATCGACACCATCAATGCTGTGCTCGAAGAAGGCGGCAAGTTTGCGTCGGAGGTGATTTTCCCGATCAACATTTCGGGCGATACCCAAGGATGCCAGCTCAACCGCGACACCCACGAGGTGAAGGCTCCCGATGGTTTCAAAGAGGCTTACGCACAGTACGTGGCGGGGGGCTGGCCATCGCTCAGCTGCGACCCCGAGTTCGGGGGCCAGGGCTTGCCCTTTGTGGTCAACCAGTGTTTTTACGAAATGCTCAACTCGTCCAACCAAGCTTGGACGATGTACCCCGGCTTGTCGCACGGCGCTTACGAATGTCTTCACGCACACGGCACGCCCGAGCAAAAAGCCCTGTACCTGCCCAAGCTGACCAGCGGCGAGTGGACCGGCACCATGTGCCTGACCGAGCCGCATTGCGGCACCGACCTGGGCCTCATGCGCACCAAGGCCGAGCCGCAGCCCGACGGCACCTACAAGCTCACCGGCAACAAGATCTTCATCAGCGCCGGTGAACACGACATGGCCGAGAACATCATCCACCTGGTGCTGGCCCGCCTGCCCGACGCGCCTCCCGGCATCAAGGGCGTGAGCCTGTTCATCGTGCCCAAGTTCAACGTGAACAAGGACGGCACCCTGGGTGAGCGCAACGGCATCTACTGCGGCGGCCTGGAGCACAAGATGGGCATCCACGGCAACGCCACGGCGCAGATCGTGATGGACGGCGCGGTGGGCACCCTGGTGGGCCAGCCCAACAAGGGCATGCAGGGCATGTTCGTGATGATGAACGCCGCCCGCCTGGGCGTGGGCAACCAGAGTCTGGGCTTGACGGAAGTGGCGTACCAGAACGCACTGGCGTACGCGAAAGACCGCATCCAGATGCGCAGCCTGACCGGCCCCAAGGCCAAGGACAAGCCGGCAGACCCGATCATCGTGCACCCCGATGTGCGCCGCATGCTGCTGACCGCCAAGGCCTACGCCGAAGGCGGCCGCGCGCTGGCCATCTTTTGCTCGGTGCTGCTGGAGAAGGTGCACAACCACCCCGACGAGAAGGTGCGCAAGGACAGCGACGACATGCTCTCGCTGCTCACGCCCATCACCAAGGCCTTCCTGACCGACAACGGCTTCAATGCGGCCACGCAGTGCCAGCAGGTTTTCGGTGGCCACGGCTACATCAAGGAGTGGGGCATGGAGCAGTTCGTGCGCGATGCCCGCATCAACATGATCTATGAAGGCACCAACACCATCCAGTCGCTCGACCTGCTGGGCCGCAAGGTGCTGGGCAACCAGGGCGCATCGCTCAAAAAGTTTGGCAAGTTGGTCGAGCAACTGGTGAAAGCCGAGATGGCCAACGAAGCCATGGGCGAGTTCATCCAACCGCTGGCCGACCTGGGCCAAAAGCTCACCCAACTCACCGGTGAAGTGGGCATGAAGGCCATGAGCAATGCCGACGAAGTGGGCGCGGCGGCGGTGGACTACCTGCGCGTGGTCGGGCATTTGGTGATGGGGTACTTCTGGGCCCGCTCGGCGCAGATTGCCCTCCAAAAACTGGCCGAGGCCGAAGAAGAGGCGCAGCGCCCCGATCCCTTCTACCAGGCCAAACTGCAAACGGCTCGGTTTTATTTCACCCGCCTGATGCCTGAAACCTCCAGCCTGATGCGCCGTATCCGTGCGGGCAGCGAGGTGCTGATGGATACCGACGCCGCTCTGGCATGATCCGATCAACAAGGAACACTGTCATGAAAAACACCCTCCGCACGGCCACGATGCTCGTCACCAGCTTGCTGGCACTGGCTGCCCAAGCCAGCAGCCCTGTGGGCCGTTGGCACACCATCGACGACAAAACCGGTGAGACCAAAAGCGTGGTCACCATCGAAGACGCGGGCGGCGTGCTGCGCGGCAAGGTCAGCCAGATTTTGCGCAAAGGGGCCGATCCCGCCGCCAAATGCGATAAGTGTGCCGATGACCGCAAAGACCAAACCATCCTGGGCATGGAAATCATCCGGGGCGTGAAGAAGTCTTCAGGCAACGACTACTGGGAAGGTGGCGAGATCCTCGACCCGGAAGAGGGCAAGCTGTACCGCGTGCGACTGACGCCGGTCGAGGGCGGCGCGAAACTGCAAGTGCGCGGTTTCCTCGGCCCCTTCTGGCGCAACCAGTTGTGGGTCAAGGCGCCCTGATCCTGTTTCCCTTCACATCCGCCGCCCATTGGGGCGGCCTTTTCATTTTTGAGACGAGGCCACCATGTCTGACATCCTGACCCACATCGACGCAGGGGTGATGACCATCACCTTCAACCGCCTGGACAAAAAGAACTCCATCACCTCCACCATGTATGCGGCCATGGCCGATGCCGTGGCGCAAGCCGCTGCCGATGCGTCGGTGCGCGTGGTGCTGTTTCAGGGCCATGAAAGCATCTTCAGTGCGGGCAACGACATTGGCGACTTTCTGAACCAGCCGCCCTCTACCCAAGAGTCGCCGGTGTTCCGCTTCCTGCGCGGCATCGCCACCTTTGAAAAACCTTTGCTGGCCGCCGTTGCCGGCCCCGCGGTGGGCATCGGCACCACCATGCTCTTCCATTGCGACTTGGTCTATGCCGGTGACAACGCCGCGTTTTCCATGCCTTTTGTGAACTTGGGTCTGTGCCCCGAAGCGGCTTCGAGCTTGCTGGCGCCTCGCATGTTCGGTTACCACCGTGCGGCTGAAGCGTTGCTGATGGGCGAGCCTTTCTTTGCAGAGGCCGCGCAAGAGGTGGGCCTGGTCAACCGCGTGGTGCCGCCGACCGAGGTCAATGGCTACGCTCAGGCTCAGGCCCGCAAGCTGGCCGGCAAACCTTTGTCGTCACTGATCGAGACCAAGCGCTTGATGAAGGGCGGCTACCAGCAGGAAGTGCTGGCCAAAATGGACGAAGAGGGTAAAAGTTTTGGCCGCATGCTGCGCGAACCCGCTGCCAAAGAGGCCTTTGGTGCCTTCATGGAAAAGCGCAAGCCGGATTTTTCTAAGCTGTAAACTGGGTTCAACTGCTGGGTCGGGCCTTGGGGCCCGACGTTTTTGATCCCGATACTTCTCTTTTTGCATGCCCCATCGCGCCCCAAACCCCGTCGTCCTTGAGCCTGAATACATCGAAGGCTTTCGCCAGATCTACGAAGAAAAAATCGTCTTCAACAAGACCCTGGGTCTGAAACTGGTGACGGTCACGCCCGACGCCGTGGAGGCCCGCATTGACATGCGCTCCGAGCTGGTGGGGCACTTCGCGTACAACCGCATCCATGGCGGTGTGATCAGCGCGGTGCTGGACGCCATCGGCAGTGCGGCGGTGATGGCGGCACTGGCAGCCAAGCACATGGACGAGACGCCCGCCAAGCGCCTGGAGCGCTTTGCCAAGCTGGGCACCATCGATTTGCGTGTGGACTATTTGCGCCCGGGCATTGGCGAGTACTTCACCGTGCATGCCAACGCGCTGCGTGTGGGCTCGCGTGTGGGTTCCTCGCGCATGGAGTTTCGCGGCCCGGATGGCACCTTGATGTCCACCGGCGCAGCGGCTTACATCGTCTCTTGAGCGTTCATTCCGATGGCACAGGGCAGGGCTTGCCCTGGCTGTCGATGGCCACATAGGTCAGTCGCGCTTCGGTCACCTTGATGTACTGACCTTGCAGCGCAAAGCGCTCCGCAAACACTTCAACCTGCACGGTGACCGAGGTGCGGCCCACCTTCACGATGCGGGCAAAGAAGGACAGGATGTCGCCCACTTTGACCGCTTGCTTGAAGATGAACTCGTTGACCGCCACGGTGGCGATGCGGCCCCTGACGCGCCGAGCGGGCAAGACGGCACCAGCCAAGTCCACCTGGGCCATGACCCAGCCCCCGAAGATGTCGCCACTGGCGTTGCAGTCGGCAGGCATGGGGATGACTTTGAGCACCAGCTCCTGGTCTGTGGGTAAAGCGACGGTTTGGGGGCGGGGGGCTTCAGACATGGGCACAATCGAATGGTTGCAGATTCACTGGATTGTCCTTTATGCGCCACCACGGCGAAACCACCCCTTCGGCGCCAGCCGCCCCGCGCTCGGGGGATTGGCAAACCTTGTCCCGCTTGTTGCCTTATTTGTGGCAATACAAATGGCGTGTCCTCGTCGCATTGGCTTTGATGGTTGGCGCCAAGTTGGCCAACGTCAGCGTGCCTTTGCTGCTCAAGGAGCTGATCGATGCGATGAGCATCAAGCCCGGCAATCCGACCGTTGTTCTGGTGGTGCCCGCCAGCTTGCTGCTGGGTTATGGCGCTTTGCGCCTCATGACCTCGGCCTTCACCGAGTTGCGCGAGCTGGTGTTTGCCAAAGCCACGCAGGGCGCGGCCCGCAGCATTGCGCTGCAAACCTTCGAACACCTGCACGCTTTGAGCTTGCGCTTTCACCTGGCCCGTCAAACCGGTGGCATGACGCGCGACATCGAGCGCGGCGTGCGCGGCATCGAGTCGCTGATTTCCTATTCGCTGTACAGCATCGTTCCCACCTTGATCGAGGTGACCCTGGTCTTGAGCATTTTGGCCGTGAAGTTCGATGTCTGGTTTGCCTGGATCACGGTGGCGGCTTTGGGCCTGTACATCTTTTTCACGGTGCGCATCACCGAATGGCGCACCCAGTTCCGCAAACAGGCCAACGAGTTCGATTCGGCCGCCCACACCAAGGCGGTGGATTCTTTGCTCAATTACGAGACGGTGAAGTATTTCGGCAACGAAGCGTTTGAAGCCCAGCGTTACGACGAAAGCCTGGAGCGCCTGCGCCGCTCGCGCTTGAAGGCACAGACCTCGCTGAGCCTGCTCAACACCGGGCAGCAACTGATCATCGCCACCGCTTTGGTGGCCATGCTCTGGCGCGCCACGCAAGGCGTGGTCGATGGGCGCATGACACTGGGTGACTTGGTCATGATCAACGCATTCATGATTCAGCTGTACATTCCGCTGAACTTCCTGGGGGTGCTCTACCGGGAGATCAAACAAAGCCTGACCGATCTGGACAAGATGTTCACGCTGATGGACCGTGAACGGGAAATTTCTGACGTGCCCGGCGCTTTGCCGCTGGCCTTGATGGGGGCGCCCGCTGTGGTGTTTGACCATGTCTCGTTTGCCTACGAAAGCGACCGCCCCATCTTGCAGGACATCAGCTTCGAGATCCCTTCAGGCAAGACGGTGGCCGTGGTGGGCCCATCGGGTTCAGGCAAGTCCACCTTGGCGCGTTTGATGTTCCGTTTTTACGATGTGCAGCAAGGCACCATCCGCATGGCCGGGCAAGACATCCAGCAAGTGACCCAGGCCAGCGTGCGCCAGGCTTTGGGCATCGTGCCGCAAGACACGGTGCTGTTCAACGACACGGTGGCCTACAACATCGCCTACGGCCGCCCCGGCGCCAGCCAGGCCGAGATCGAAGGCGCGGCCCGCGCGGCCCGCATCCACGACTTCATCGCGTCTACGCCCAAGGGCTACCAGACCTCGGTGGGTGAGCGGGGCTTGAAACTCTCGGGCGGCGAAAAGCAGCGCGTGGCGATTGCCCGCACCTTGCTCAAGGATCCGCCGATCCTGGTGTTTGACGAGGCCACCTCGGCGCTGGACTCGGCCAACGAACGCGCCATCCAGGCCGAGCTGGCCGGTGTGTCGCAGAACAAGACCACCTTGGTGATTGCGCACCGCTTGTCCACCGTGGTCGATGCGCACGAGATTTTGGTGATGGAAGCCGGACGCATCATTGAGCGCGGCAACCACGCCGCCTTGCTGGCGCTGCAGGGGCGTTACGCCAGCATGTGGGCTTTGCAGCAGTCGGGCGAGTGAGCAGCAGACATAATCAGCGCCATGGAAACCAAATGGCTTGAAGACTTTGTCAGCCTGGCCGAAACCCGCAGTTTCAGCCGCTCTGCGCAGTTGCGGCATGTGACGCAACCGGCGTTCTCGCGGCGCATCCAGTCGCTCGAAGCCTGGGCGGGTGTGGATCTGGTGGACCGCAGCTCTTACCCCACCAAGCTCACCCCGGCGGGCGACACCTTGTATGCGCAAGCGCTGGAGATGCTCCAGTCCTTGCAAAACACCCGCGCTATGTTGCGCGGGCACGATGCCGCAGGGCAAGACTTCATCGAATTCGCGCTGCCCCACACGCTGGCGTTCACGTTTTTCCCGGCGTGGGTGGCCGGTTTGCGGACAGGCTTTGGCCCGATCAAAAGCCGCGTGATTGCCCTGAACGTGCACGATGCGGCCATGCGCCTGATCGAAGGCGGTTGCGATGTGCTGATCGCTTACCACCACCCCTCACAGCCTTTGCAGATCGACGCCGAGCGTTACGACATGGTGGTGCTTGGCCAAGAGGTGATCGCGCCTTATGTGAAGGTCGGCTCGGACGGCCAGCCGGTGTGGCATTTGCCGGGTGCTGCCAACCGGCCCTTGCCCTATCTGGGTTACGCGCCCGGCGCATACCTGGGCGGGGTCACCGACTGGATCTTGAAGCAGGCGGGCACCCCGATTCACCTGGACCGGGTGTACGAAACCGACATGGCCGAGGGCCTGAAGGTCATGGCTTTGGAAGGGCATGGCATCGCTTTTTTGCCGCAAAGCGCGGTTAAAAAAGAACTTCAGTCGGGCGCTTTGATTGAAGTTGTCTTGCCCGACTGCAAGTCCTTGGCCTTGACGATGGAAGTGCGTGCGTACCGTGAAAAGTCGGGCGTGCGCCACCACCCCAAAAAGACAGCGCAAGAGCTTTGGTCGTATTTGAAACAGGCGGCCAGCCAGCCTCTTGTGGCGTGATGCGGCCATTTCGCATCGGGAACACCCTGATGGTCGGCTGACGGCGGGCTGACTATAGTAGGATCGACTCAAACGACAGGCATAGATCGTGCTCGTTGATGATTGTTTTGAGGGTCATGTACCAAGTCGGTGCGTGATCGAATTTTCGCCCTTGGCGAGTCTTTTGGAGAACCTGATGAAAAAACAACTGATTGCTGTGGCCGTGGCCGCATTGGCCTGCATGGGCGCTCAAGCTGACACCATTGCCAAAGTCAAAGCCTCCGGCGCCATTACCATGGGTGTGCGCGATTCGTCGGGCGCTTTGTCCTACACCTTGGGTGATGGCAAGTACGCTGGTTTCCACTACGAAATCTGCCAGCGCATCATTGGCAATGTGGAAAAAGCCGTGGGCAAAAAAGTCGACGTGAAGTTCCAGTCGGTGACGTCGCAAAACCGCATTCCGCTGGTGCAAAACGGCACGGTGGACATCGAGTGCGGCTCGACCACCAACAACACGGCACGTCAGAAAGACGTGGCTTTTGTGGTCACCACGTACGTGGAAGAAGTCCGCATTGCTGTGAAAGCGGCTTCGGGCATCACTTCGATTGCACAACTCAAAGACAAGAACGTGGCCACCACCACCGGCACCACTTCTGTGCAATTGCTGCGCAAGCATGAGCGTGCCAACGGCGTGGACTTCAAGGAAGTCTTTGGCAAGGACCACGCGGACAGCTTCTTGCTGCTCGATTCCGGTCGTGCTGACGCGTTCGTGATGGACGGTTCGATCCTGGCTGGCAACATCGCCAACGCCAAGAATCCCGCTGATTTCAAGATCGTTGGCGAAGTGCTGGCCGTGGAGCCCATTGCCATCATGATCCGCAAGGACGATCCCGCATTCAAAAAATTGGCCGACGATACGGTGCGCGATTTGGTCAAGAGCGGCGACATGGCCAAGTTGTGGGACAAGTGGTTCCTGCAACCCATCCCACCCAAGAACGTCAAGATCGGTCTGGCATTGAGCGACAGCACCAAAGCCGCCTGGGCCAACCCCAACGACAAGCCTGCTGAAGACTACGCCAAGAAGTAATCCTTCCAGGCGCTGAGCAAACCCCGCCGGGGATCACTTGGGCGGGGTTTCTTTTTTGGGGCGATGCCTTTTACTTCGTAGAAAGTTCAAAACATGACATGGGATTGGCAGGTCTTTTTGACCGATGACGGCAGTGGCCGCACCTATCTGGAATGGATGCTGGAAGCCTGGCGCTGGACGCTGGCCGTCGCAGGCAGCTCTTGGCTGGTGGCGATGGTGGTGGGTGCCGTGGTGGGCACGCTGCGCACTTTGCCCGGCAGGCCGGTGGTCTCGGCCTTGGCCAACGCCTGGGTGGAGCTGTTTCGCAACGTGCCGCTGCTGGTGCAGATTTTTCTGTGGTACTTCGTGGTGCCCAAAATGTTCCCGGCTTTCCAGCAGGTGCCAGGCTTTTTGCTGGTGGTGTTCGGCCTCGGCTTTTTCACCTCGGCGCGCATTGCCGAGCAGTTTCGTGCGGGCATTCAGGCCCTGCCCAAAGGCCAGCGCTATGCGGCCATGGCCATGGGTTTCACCACTGCGCAGTCTTACCGCTATGTGATCTTGCCCATGGCGTTTCGCATCATCTTGCCGCCGCTGACCAGCGAGTCGATGAACCTGCTGAAAAACTCTTCGGTGGCGTTTGCGGTCTCGATCGCTGAGCTGACCATGTTTGCCATGCAGGCGCAGGAAGAAACTTCGCGCGGCATCGAGGTGTACCTTGCCGTGACGGCGCTGTATGCGGTGTCGGCCTTCGCGGTGAACCGTGTGTTCGCGCTGATCGAAAAGAAAATGCGCGTGCCCGGCTTCATTGTCTCGGGCGGAACGGGAGGACACTGAGATGTTGGGACTTGATTTTTCTTACTTCGACCTGGAAGTCCTGCGCAAGTTCGTCTTGGGCGGTCTGCTGTTCAGTGTGCAACTGACCATCACGGCGACGATTGGTGGCGTGATCTTTGGCACGGTGCTGGCCTTGATGCGCCTGTCGGGCTCCAAGGTGTTGGATGTGCCTGCCACCTTCTATGTCAACGGCATGCGTTCGGTGCCCCTGGTCATGGTGATCCTGTGGTTTTATTTGCTGATGCCTTTTGTCATCGGACGCCCCATCGGTGCCGAGTGGTCGGCCATCATCACCTTCGTGGCTTTTGAGGCGGCGTACTTCAGCGAGATCATGCGCGCGGGCATCCAGTCGATCCCGCGTGGGCAGGTGTTTGCCGGTCAAGCCCTGGGCATGACCTATGGTCAGAACATGCGCCTGGTGATCTTGCCGCAGGCCTTTCGCAACATGCTGCCGGTGCTGCTGACGCAGACCATCATCTTGTTTCAGGACACCTCGCTGGTCTATGCGATTGGCGCCTATGACTTGCTCAAGGGCTTCACCAATGCCGGCAAGATTTATGGCCGCTCCGAAGAGGCCTACATCCTGGCTGCCGTCGTTTATTTTGTGATTTGTTTTGCACTGTCCTGGAGCGTCAAGCGCTTGCAGGCCAAGATTGCCATCGTGCGCTGAGGCGCGTGCTGAATTGGGGAAATGAAAATGATTGAAATCAAAAATGTGTCCAAGTGGTACGGCCCGGTGCAGGTGCTCAACGACTGCTCGGTGAGCATCAACAAAGGCGATGTGGTGGTGGTTTGCGGTCCTTCGGGCTCAGGCAAGTCCACCCTGATCAAAACCGTCAACGCGCTGGAGCCTTTCCAGAAAGGCGAGATCACCGTCGACGGCGTGCCTTTGCACGACCCGAACACCGACTTGCCCAAACTGCGCTCGCGTGTGGGCATGGTGTTCCAAAGCTTCGAGCTGTTCCCGCACCTGTCGGTCACGGAAAACCTGACGATTGCCCAGGTCAAGGTGCTGGGCCGCAACCTGGACGATGCCAAGGCACGTGGCCTGAAGATGCTGGACCGCGTGGGCCTGTTGGCGCACAAGGACAAGTTCCCTGGCCAGCTCTCGGGCGGTCAGCAGCAGCGCGTGGCGATTGCCCGCGCCTTGTCGATGGACCCGATGGTGATGCTGTTTGACGAGCCAACCTCGGCGCTCGACCCCGAGATGGTGGGTGAGGTGCTGGACGTGATGGTGCAATTGGCTCACGAAGGCATGACCATGATGGTGGTGACCCACGAAATGGGCTTTGCCCGCAAGGTGGCCAACCGCGTGATCTTCATCGATGTGGGCGGACGCATTCTGGAGGACTGTTCCAAAGACGAGTTCTTCAACCACCCGGAAAACCGCCAGCCGCGCACCAAAGACTTTTTGAACAAGATCTTGCAGCACTGATCCGGTTTTGTGGGTCGACGGCTTGTGTCTCGACCTGCTGTGCTGGTGTGCCCGAAGCTTTCGCCTCAATGGGGTCTGACCCCAATTAATTTGACCCCAATTAATTGCCGAGTTCTGGCTGAAGTCCGTTGCCCGGGATTGCGCCCGGCAGCACACTCACTTTCTTTGATTCGCTCGCCCCAACCACCACCCGGTTTCTTGGGCGTTTTCAGCCAGCCTTCCTGCTTGCTTTGGGCACACCACGAGCGCATACACCTGAGGTGGGGTCAGGGGTTGGGGCGATTTGGCGAGCTTGCGAGTTATGAGCCCCAGCCCCTGACCCCACCTCAGGCACCAAAGGCTGAAAAGCCGGACCCGCAGGTTTGAGACAATACGCCCCATGACCCAAGAACTCACCATCACCCGCCCTGACGACTGGCACCTGCATGTGCGCGATGGCGCCGCCCTGAATGTGGTCGTGCCCCACACCGCTGCGCAGTTTGGCCGCGCCATCATCATGCCCAACCTCAAGCCACCGGTGACCACAGCCGAACAAGCGCTGGCCTACAAGGCGCGCATTCAGGCGGCAGTCCCCCAAGGGATGACGTTTGAGCCCTTGATGACCCTGTACCTGACCGACAACCTGAACCCCGCAGAAATCGCCCGCGCCAAGGCCGCTGGCGTGGTGGCTTGCAAGCTCTACCCGGCCGGTGCCACCACCAACAGCGATGCGGGCGTGACCGACCTGCGCAAGATCTACCCCGTGCTCGAAGCCATGCAGCGTGAAGGTGTGCTCTTGCTGGTGCACGGTGAAGTGACTTCCCAAGACATCGACCTGTTTGACCGCGAAGCCGTCTTCATCGAGCAGCAGCTCAAGCCGCTGCGCCGCGACTTTCCGGGTTTGAAGATCGTGATGGAACACATCACCACGAAGGAAGCCGCGCAATACGTGGCCGAGGCCGACGACCTGTTGGGCGCGACCATCACCGCGCACCACCTGCTGTACAACCGCAACGCCATCTTCACCGGCGGCATTCGCCCGCATTACTACTGCCTGCCTGTGCTCAAACGCGAAACCCACCGGTTGGCGCTGGTGCAAGCGGCCACCGGCGGCAACCGCAAGTTTTTTCTGGGCACCGACAGTGCGCCGCACCCGGCGCACCTCAAGGAACACGCCACGGGCTGTGCGGGCTGCTACACCGCCCATGCCGCCATCGAGATGTACGCCGAGGCCTTTGATGCCGCCGGTGCGCTGGGCCAACTCGAAGCCTTTGCCAGCTTCAACGGTGCTGACTTCTATGGCCTGCCACGCAACAGCGGCACCATCACCTTGCGCCGCGAAAGCTGGACGCCTGCTGAGAGCTTTGCCTTTGGCGAGGCCGAACTCAAACCCCTGCGCTCGGGCGAGAGCTTGCCGTGGCGACTGGTGAGCGCCTGAACCCTAACCGCCCTGGCTGCCGGTGTGAGCCGGCCACGGCCCTGGGCGTGGCCGATATCGACTGGAATGCGCCCTGGCTGGCCGACTGGCGAGCGGTGGGCGAGCCCATCGCGCAGCGCGTGGTGGCCGGTGTCTTGCAAGCGCAAGCCCTGAGCGATGCGGGCTTGGCCCCGGTGGGCTTTGTGCCGCAGGCCGATTTGCCCGAAGGCCAAGCCTATGAGGATTTCATTTACGCCCGTGGCCAAGTGCCCACGCGTGAAGGCTTGCACGATTTTTTCAATGCCTTGTGCTGGATGCATTTTCCGCTGGCCAAAAAGCGGCTCAACCAGTTGCAGGCCGCAGAAATTGCCCGCGCCGGTGTCGGGCAGGTGCGCGGCCCGGTGCGCGATGCGGCCACGGTGTTTGATGAGAACGCTTTGCTGATTCAGGCCCCGGATGTGGTGTGGGAAGCCTTGACGTCACACCGTTGGCAAGACGCCATGGTGGCTTGGCGTGCGCAATGGGCGCATGTGCGTTTGTGGACCTTTGGCCATGCCGCGCTTGAAAAACTGGTGCAGCCCTACAAATCGATCACCGTTCATTTGTGGCGTGTGCCCAATGCGGTGGATGCCGCGGGCCTGGATGCTTGGCTGGCACAAGACCTGACGACCGAGAAGTTGGCCACCAAGCCTTTCAGCCCACTGCCGGTTTTGGGTGTGCCCGGTTGGTGGGCGCCCAATGAGGCGCCTGATTTTTACGAGGACGTGGGGGTATTTCGACCCCGTCGCCTGCGCATCAAGGCGGAAAAACCGTACGCCATTCAGGAAATCGGCCCGGCCGCTTGATTTTGGGCTTTGAGCCCCTAACATTCGCAACATCGCTCTGACTTGAAGGGCATCAAAGGGATCTGGAATGAAACGTATTTTTCTGTTCGTCTTGACCAACATTGCCGTGGTGGCCGTGCTGGGCATTGTGGCCAGCTTGCTGGGCGTGAACCGCTACTTGACTGCCAACGGCCTGAACTTGGGCGCTTTGCTGGGCTATGCCCTGGTCATGGGCTTCGGTGGTGCCATCATTTCCTTGCTGATCAGCAAGCCCATGGCCAAGTGGACTTCGGGCGTGCGCGTGATCGATCAACCCCAAAATGCCGACGAAGCCTGGATCGTGGACACGGTGCGCAAATTTGCAGACAAAGCCGGCATCGGCATGCCCGAAGTCGGCATCTTTGAAGGCGACCCGAACGCTTTTGCCACAGGTGCTTTCCGTGACTCGGCTTTGGTGGCGGTGTCTACCGGCTTGCTGCAAAACATGACGCACGAAGAGATCGAGGCGGTGATCGGTCACGAAGTGGCCCACGTGGCCAACGGCGACATGGTCACCATGACCCTGATCCAGGGCGTGATGAACACCTTTGTGGTGTTCCTGTCGCGCGTGATCGGTTATGCGGTGGACAGCTTCCTGCGCAAGGGCGATGACGAGCGCAGTGGCCCCGGCATCGGCTACATGGTGACCACCATCGTGCTGGACATCGTTTTGGGCTTTGCTGCGGCCATCGTGGTGGCCTGGTTCAGCCGTCAGCGCGAGTTCCGCGCCGATGCGGGCGCAGCCCAACTGATGGGGCGCAAGCAGCCCATGATCAATGCGCTGGCCCGTTTGGGCGGCGTGCACACCGCCGAGTTGCCCAAGAGCGTGGCGGCCATGGGCATTGCCGGTGGCATTGGCCAGCTGTTCAGCACACACCCTCCGATTGAAGAGCGCATCGCCGCTTTGCAAAGCAGCCAGCACTGATTGGTTTGGTCCTCATCCAAGGGCTCCACAGTTTCAAGGGTTGCACCCTGTACTTGATTGATCCCCTCTGTCACCCCGGACTTGATCCGGGGTCCAAGTTCTTTCGGCATTGCGCTGGCTGGATACCGCATCGAGTGCGGTATGACAAAAATTAGCCTTCAATCCCGTGTTTCAGATGACTGCAGGCCGGGGTAACCCAAGCGACTGAGGCCAGCAGCGATTGCGCCTACGATGGCGTCGTGATTCATCTTCTTTCCATGGGGCTTGCATGAAGCATCGCAAGCCCTTTTTTTCTGCCCCGCAAAGGGCTGCCATCGCCCACCGCCGTGGTTTGCGCCGCTTGGCCAGCTGGCCTGCGCCGGTGCGTGGCATGTTGTGGATGGTCGCGGGTGGCATCCTGTTTTCCTTGCTCAACACCGTGGCGCGTGGGCTGTCGATGCAGCTCGATGCCTACGAAACCCAATTCTTGCGTTATCTGATGGGCATGCTGGTCATGCTGCCTTGGGTGGTGCGTGACGGCTGGCAAGCCTACAAGCCCGTCAACATCACAGGTCAGTTCTGGCGGGGCGCTGTGCACACGCTGGGTTTGATTTTGTGGTTCACCGCTTTGCCGCAAATTCCCTTGGCCGACATGACGGCGATTGGTTTCACTGGGCCGATTTTCATCATGCTGGGGGCCGCCTGGTTTTTGGGCGAGACCATGCGGCGCGATCGCTGGATTGCCGCCATGATCGGCTTTGCCGGTGTGCTGGTGGTGGTTTTGCCCAAAATGTCCGGCACGGGTGGCTGGTACAACCTGGTCATGCTGGCGTCTGCACCGGTCTTTGCGGCTTCGTTCCTGATCACCAAGGCGCTCACCCGTTATGAAAAGCCCGGCGTGATCGTGCTGTGGCAAGCCATCACCGTGACCGTGCTGAGTTTGCCCATGGCCTTGCCGCACTGGCAAACACCGACGCTGTGGCAATGGTTTGGATTTTTCTTGACAGGCGTGTTCGGCACCTTGGGGCACTACTGCCTGACGCGGGCCTTTGCCATTGCCGACATCTCGGCCACACAGTCCTTGCGCTTTCTGGACTTGGTCTGGGCGTCCATGTTGGGCTGGTTGATTTTTGGCGATGTGCCCAGCCAATCGACCTGGTTGGGCGCGGCCGTCATTTTGGGTGCCACAGTGTGGATCGCCCGCCGTGAAGGGCGCAGGACCGTGGCGATCGCCGACTGAGTCAGTCGTTGGAGATGCCCGAGGCCACATGGCCTGCGGGCACATGGCGAGCGGCCGATTCGATGTGGCCGGTCTGGTCGTCAAAGAAAAAGTCCGGTTCAAATTCGCGCAAGAACTCGCCTTTGGGCAGACCGCCCAAAAACATGGCTTCATCCACTTCGATGTTCCAGTCCATCAGGGTGCGGATGGCGCGTTCGTGGGCTGGTGCGCTGCGGGCCGTGACCAAGGCGGTGCGGATGCGCATGGCGGGCGTGCCTTCTTGTTGCAGGCGGTGCAGCGCTGCCAATAGCGGTTTGAAAGGTCCCGCCAGCAAGGGTTGGCCCGCTTTGTCGCTTTCGTGTTTTTGAAAGGCCGACAGCCCTTCGGCCTGGAACACACGTTCGGCCTCGTCGGAAAACAGCACCGCATCCCCGTCGAAAGCGATGCGCACTTCGTGCGGATGCGCTTCAGAGGCCAGTGCCGAATGCGGGTAGACCTGCGCTGCGGGCACGCCTGCGCCCAAGGCGGCGCGTACATCGGACAGGTGGGTGGACAAAAACAGGTTCGCGTTCAATGGCTTGAGGTAACGCCAAGGTGATTGGCCCCGCGTGAAGCTGCCACGCTGGATGGGCAGGTCGTAGTGCTTGGCCGAGCGGAACACCCGCATGCCCGAGACCGGGTCGTTGCGCGAGAGGATCACCACCTCCACGCGCTGAGCCTGTGCATCGTTGAATGCGAGCAGTTTGCGCACCAGAGAGAAAGCCACGCCAGGCCGGGCGGGCTCTTCCAGCCGATCGAGTTGCAGCTTCATGTAGGCGCGGTCATCGCCTTGCTCGAAGACCTTGTTTTCTTCCTCGAAATCGAACAAGGCCCGCGAAGAGATCGCAACGACCAGCTGACCTTCTAACGATGCAGGCATGTGGGCTTTCTTCGGGTCATTTGACCCATTGGTTCAGTTCCATGATCGGCATCAGCACGGCCAGCACGATCAGCATGACCATGCCGCCCATGGCGACGATCAGCAAGGGCTCCAGGATGGTGGCCAGAGCCATGGCGCGGCGTTGCACATCGGCAGACAGTTGCTGGGCGGCCCGCTGCAGCATCAGGGGCAGCTGACCGGTTTGTTCGCCCAGTTTGGCAAACATGCTCAACAGGCCCGGAAACCGTGCGTGCTGGGCCAATGCTGTGCCCAAAGGGGCGCCTTCGCGCACGCGCACCAGTGCTTCGAGCGCGTCAGCACGCAGGGCCTGGTTGGACAAGGTGTCGCCAGCGGCCTGCAAGGCTTTGAGGATGGGCACGCCTGCAGCCGTGAGCATGGCCAGGGTGGATGCAAAGCGGGCGCTGTTGTAGCCCCGAGCCAGTCGCCCGATGAGGGGCAGGCGCAGCCAGGCGGCGTCAAACTGCAAACGAAACGCGGTTTGACGCAAGGCCAGGCGAAAGCCGGCGATGCCAGCGGTCGCGGTGATCAACATCAGCCAGCCCCATTGCCGCACCAGGTCGCTCAGGCTGAGCATGGCCACGGTCAGCATGGGCAGTCGCCGTTGGGTGCCTGCAAACACCCCGGCCACCTGCGGTACCACCGACGTGACCAAAAAGATGACGATGGCCAGTGCCACCAGACAGACAATGGCCGGATACAGGGCCGCGCCCAGCAGTTTGGCGCGCAGGGCCTGGTGCTCTTCGAGGTCATTGGCCAGTTGCTCGAGCACCAAGCCCAAGTGCCCACTTTGCTCGCCTGCTGCGATCACGGCGCGGTCGATCGCGGGAAATTCCGAGGGGTGTTGTGCCAGGGCATTGCCCAAGCTGCTGCCTGAATTGACTTCGGCTCGGATCGCGGCCACCAGCTGGCGCTGCCGGTCGTCGTCCGCCTCGTCGGCCAACGCGGCCAGAGCGCGCTCGATGGGCAGGCCGCTGCCCACCAAGCCCGCGAGTTGACGGGTCCAGACGGCGCGCTGTCCTGCGCTGAAGGCGCGTGATCGGCCCACGGGCCGTTGCCACCATGGCAAATGCTGGGACTGGGCATCGGCGGACGAGCCCGCAATGGCCTCGACCGACAGGGGCACGAGCGATTGCGCACGCAATTGGCTGCGTGCGGCTTTGATACTGTCGGCTTCGATCACGCCTTTGCGCGAGGCGCCATCGGCTTGCAGGGCTTCAAATCGGTAGGCAGGCATGGGCGCTCAATGGTCGAAATACACCACACCCAACTGACCCGAATAGGTCCAGTGGGTGGGCGAAGACACGGTGGTCGGAAAGACCGGCTGGATCGTGCGTTGGGCGCCAAGTTGGCTGAAAAAGCCCCAATGCCGCGACAGTTTGTGCCGGTAGGCCAGCTGGGTGCCGAGACCGCCCCAACCCGCGCCTTGGTGTGTGACGCCCTGCGGGGTCCGGTTTTGCTGCGTTTGCCAGTGCGAGGCACTGCCCCAGATGATCGACTGGCTGAGCATCAAGGTGCTGTTTTCCGTCAAGGGTTTGCGGTAAGTCAGCACGGGAGACAAGGTGGTGCCGTCGCCTCGCATGAACACGTCTTGTGTGGCGATCAGGCCGACCGACCAGCGGTTGGGCAGGCGGTAGTCCAGCCCGGCTTTGGCACGCAAGGTTTTGCGGCCGGCTTTGACGGCGTCAAAGTGGCTGTCCTTGTCGAGGTTGATGATGCTGCCGGACAGCGAAACGCTCCACTTGGAGTCCTGTCGCACGTCATAGGTGAGGTTGTTGTCTTGCAGCACCTGACCAAAGCGGTGCCAGTCTGTGCCATCGGTTTGCCCGATGCGCCAGCGCCCGTAGCGCAGGCCCAGGCTGGGGCGCAGCTTCATGCTGCCCGGATGGCTGAGGTTGGCAATTTCGGTGCGCAGCCCCAGGCTGTAAGTCCAGGGGGAGGGCGCGGGGGCTTCTGCCTCTGGCACGGTGATGCTGGGGTGCTCTTGCGCCGGAGCACTCAAAGCCGCACAACACACCACGCTACACAGCGCACGCAACCAAGCGTTGCGCCAGCGGGACGGTGTGTGGGTTTGGCGCATGCAGGTTCGCTCCAGCCTGGCTGCTCAATCGCGCGTGACGCGCAGCAGTTCTTCGGCGCTGGTGATGCCGGCATCGACCAAGCGCTGACCATCTTCGCGCATCAGCACCATGCCTTGGCGCAAGGCCGTGGCACGCACATCGGCCTCGGCGGCGCCTTGGTGGATTTGTGCCCGAATGTCCTCAGAGGCCACCAACAGCTCGAAGATGCCGGTGCGACCGGCATAGCCCGTTTGCCCGCAGGCATCGCATCCCTGGCCCGCGCAGGCTTTGCAGCGTTGGCGCACCAGGCGCTGGGCCAGAACGCCCAGCAGCGATGAGCTCAGCAAGAAGGGCTCCACGCCCATGTCGGTCAGCCGGGTGATGGCGCTGGCCGCGTCGTTGGTGTGCAGCGTGGCCAGCACCAGGTGGCCGGTGAGCGAAGCCTGGATGGCGATCTGTGCGGTTTCAAAGTCGCGGATCTCGCCGATCATGATCACATCCGGGTCTTGCCGCAAGATGGCGCGCAGGGCTTTGGCAAAGGTCAAATCGATTTTGGCGTTGACCTGGGTTTGGCCCACGCCCGACAGCTCGTACTCGATCGGGTCTTCCACCGTCATGATGTTGTTGTGCTCGGCGTCCAGCCTTTGCAGCGCGGCATACAGCGAGGTGGTTTTGCCCGAACCGGTGGGGCCGGTGACCAGCAAGATGCCGTGGGGTTGTGCAATGAGCTGCTCCACTTGCTGCAGCACCTGGCCTTGCATGCCCACGGCCTCCAGGGTCAGGCGGGCTTCGCTCTTGTCCAGCAGGCGCAGCACAGCGCGCTCGCCATGGGCGCTGGGCAAGGTGGAGACACGCACATCGACCGCCTTGCTGCCCAGGCGCAGGCTGATGCGGCCGTCTTGGGGCAAGCGTTTTTCAGCAATGTCGAGTTCGGCCATGATTTTCAGGCGCGAGATCAGTGCGGCATGCAGCGCCCGGTTGGGCTGAACCACTTCGCGCAAAGTGCCGTCAATGCGAAAACGCACACTGGAGTG
Organism: Limnohabitans sp.; assembly: GCF_030158565.1. Classification (GTDB taxonomy): domain Bacteria; phylum Pseudomonadota; class Gammaproteobacteria; order Burkholderiales; family Burkholderiaceae_C; genus Limnohabitans_A. The sequence continues at coordinate 45,437 of NZ_JAOASQ010000028.1, forward strand.
GCGTTCATACGGCTCGATGTGGATGTCGCTGGCGCCGTCGCGTGCCGCCTGCGTGAGCAGGGCGTTGAGCATGCGGATGATGGGCGCGTCGTCGCTGGCTTCGAGCAGGTCTTCCACGGCGGGCAGCTCCTGCATCATGCGCGAGAGGTCGGCGTCGGACTCGACTTCGCTGACCACGTCGGCGGCCGTCGATGAGCCGTGGGCCTGCCCTCCGGCATAGGCCTGGTGGATGCGTTCTTGCAGCTCGACCGCTGTGGTGTGCTGGATGTCCAGACCTTGTGGGCCGTATTTGCGTGTGACCTCGGACAGCGCTGAACGGGCGCTGTCGCTGCACAGCCAAAGGGTCAGACCTTGAGCGCCACCTTCCAGTAAAAGCCGGTTGGTGCGGGCGAAAGTGTAGGGCAGGGGGTGGGTTGCTCGCATGGCTCAGGGCTTGGATGCGGCGGGTACGACCGGACTCAGGCTGGGCAGGACAGCCGCGCCTTCGATCGGGATGGTGGGTGTGGCCAAGGGCTGAACACTCATCTGGTTCAGGCGCATTTGCTCGTAGCGGCCCAAAGACAGGGCTTCGGTGGCTGCACCATCACGCACCACCACGGGGCGCAAGAACACCATCAGATTGGTTTTTTTGCGGCTGCGGGTTTCGGCTTTGAACAAGGCGCCCAGAAATGGGATGTCACCGAAGCCGGGCACCTTTTCCTGGCTGCTGCTGGTGTCGTCTTGCAGCAAACCGCCCAGCACCACGATGGAGCCGTCTTCCACCAGGACGCTCGATTCGATGGAGCGTTTGTTGGTGATCAGGCCTGCGCTGGAGGAGCTTTTGTTGTCGATGCTGCTGACTTCCTGGAAGATTTGCATCTTCACAGTGCCGCTTTCACTGATCTGTGGTTTCACGCGCAAGGTCAGGCCCACATCTTTGCGCTCAATGGTCTGGAAGGGGTTGACCGCGCCGCTGGTGCTGTTGTTGGCCGTGTATTGACCGGTGACAAAAGGCACGTTCTGGCCGATCACGATCTTGGCTTCTTCGTTGTCCAGGGTCAGCAAATTGGGTGTGGACAGGATGTTGGCGTCGCCATTGGTTTGTAAAAACCGGGCCAATGCGCCCAAGGCCAAAACGCCGTTGCGTTGACGGCCAGCGGCGATGTTCAAGCCCGGCGATGCGCTGTATTGGCCGTTGGCTGCATTGGCAGCAAGCGACAGCAAATTGGTGCCGCCCACTGAGAAGTTGGTCCCCAATAGCCCCACGGTGCTGCTGCCCGTGCCGGTGCCGCTCATCCACTGCACGCCAAATTCGGCCGCCTTGTCGGCGCTGACTTCGGCGATCAGGCTTTCCACAAAGACCTGGGCACGGCGCTGGTCGAGCATGTCGATCACGCTGCGCAGCTGGCGGTATTGCGGCTCGGGCGCGGTGATGATCAGCGCGTTGGTGGCCGGGTCGGCCTGGATCTGCCCGCCGGTGGACGGCTGGCTGCTCGTGCTGCTGCCCGGCACGCCCGCTGTGTTGGGGGTGGGCTGCACCGCCATGCTGGCATTGGCGCTGCCCGAGGTGCCCATGGCGCTGTTGCTGATGGCTGCGCGCAAGGTGGTGGCCAGTTTGGTGGCGTCGGCGTTTTTCAGATAGACCACATGGATGTTGCCGCTGGCAGCACTTGCCCCAGACGCGTTGGGCTGGTCAAGTTGCTCGATCAGGCTGCGCGTCAGGGCCAGTTTGGCCGGGTTGGCGGCGCGCACGATGAGCGCATTGGTGCGGGTTTCAGCCAACACCGTGGTTTTGAAGCCCGAGTCTGTCAGGCCAGGCGTGCCTGCTGTTGCGCCTGCAACGCCGGAGGCCGCACCCGAATCGATCAGGCGTTGAACCATGGTGGCCATGTCGGCGGCGATGCCGTGTTTCAGGCGGATCACTTCCACACCGGTGGCGTTGGACACGTCCAGGGCAGCAATGATGCGGCCCAAGCGCTGCAGATTGTCGCCGTAATCGGTGATGACCAGTGCGTTTGTGCCCGGGTTCACGTTGATGGTGTTGTTGGGGCTGATCAGCGGGCGCAGCACCGGCACCAGGTTGTTGGCGCTCTCGTGGTTCAGACGAAAGATTTGCGTGACCACCTGCCCACTGCTGGCGCCTACGGGGCCGGCCGATACTGTGCCGCTTTGCAGTTTGGCTTCGGCTTCGGGTAAGACGGTGTACAGACCCGAAGATTCAATCAGGGCAAAGCCTTGCGTGCGCAATTGGGTGGCAAACAAGTGCAGGGCTTGTGCAGGCGGGACGGCCACTTGGCTGGACAGCGACATGGTGCCTTTGACGCGGGGATCGACCACCACGTTGTGCCCCGACAAGCTGGCCAGCGTGCGGGCCACGGCCTCGATGTCGGCATTCACAAAGTTCAGCGTGATCGGCTCTTTGCTTTTGGTGCCCGGCTTGCCCGGTGCGTTTTGAGCGCTCACCAGCGAGGTGCCGCCCAGCGCAAGCCAGACGGCACAGGTGATGACCGACAGGCGGCTCGATTGGAGGAGTGTGTTCAGTGTGTGCATGGGTTCATCCCAAAGAAAGCAGGCTGCGCGTGCCTTGACGGCGGCCGATGATGTTCAGCAAGTTGGACAGGGCGGCTTCGGCGCCTTCGTCGGCACGCGCTTCGCCCGAAAAACGCAGCCGCGAGCCGACCCATTGGCCCTGGCCTTGCAGTTGCAGCGGGCCTTGCAGGGTGCTCAACTGCAACTCGGGTGTGGCGGTGCCTTCAAGCGTGCCGCGCACTTGCACGCGGTAACTGCCCATGGGTTTGAGGGTGCTCAGGCGTGAAGACATGCCTTGCGCTTGCAGCTCGGCCAGGCCTTGCATTTGCAAGCGACCTGCGGCCCATTGCAGTTGCAAGGATTCGGTGCGCAATTGCAGCTGGCCTTCGGCTTGCAGGGTGTTCCAGGGGGCGCCCAGGCCCGTTAGCCACGCAGCAGGCCAGCGTGACTGGTGGTTGTCCAGCTGCACGCGCAGCTGGGCCCAGCCAGCATGCAGCATCGCTTGGGCGGGCTGGTCCATGCAACAGTCGGCTTGCAGTTGGATTTGCAAGTTCATCCAGCCTGGCACGATGCGCCAGTTCAAGCGGCCAGGCAGGGTTTGTGCATCCAGGCTGCCCGCACCGCCGCTGAGGGTGATTTGCGCCGAGCCCTGCCAGAAGGTGCCTCGGGCGTTGCCCAGCTGCACTTGACCTTGCGAGGCCTGGCCGACTGCCCAGGACAGCCAGCGTGCAGGTGCCCACAGCAAGCAGGCGAGCAAGCTGCCCAGCAATGCGCCAGCCACGGCAAAGCGCCAAGCGGTGCTGGATGCGTGGTGGTTGACTGGGCGGGTTTTCATGGCGCTGTGTTCACGGCAGGCTCAGAAGCAAGGTGCCGCTCCACGCCACGCCCGCAGTGGGCGTGGTTGGCGCGGTGGTGCTGGCGGGCGCTTGTTGCAACTGGGCTTGCACCGGGCGGGCATGCGCGTGTTCGCGGGCCTGGCTCAGCCATAGGGCCAGAGCTTCGGCAGGTGCAGCGTCCAGAGTCAGTTGTATTTGCTCGCCCTGCATTTGGAGCTTGGCCTTGGGGCCCAGTGCCGAGACATGGGCCTGCAACCATTGCACCGCATCTGCGCGCTTGAGGGTCTGTGGGGTTTTCAGCCGTGTGGCTTGCGCTTGCCATTGCAGCATCTGCTGGCTTTGCTGGTCCAGCGCGGCTTGTCGGGCAGGTGCTTCATGCCAGGTGCGCATCGCGGGGGCCAGGCCCAAGGTCCACAAAATCGCCGCACCGATCAGCCACGCCGCCACTTGCAGCAAAAGGCGTTCACGCAAGCTGCGTTGCAGCCAGATCTGGCGGACAGGCCTGAGCAGGGATGGAATGGCGGTGTTCATGGCGCGCTCCCTGCCGGGCTCATGAGCCAGTCGTCGCCTTCGGCGCGAAGCCGATAGCCCGGCTGGACCAGTTGTTGCTGGAGGGTTTGTTGGTCTTGTGCATTCAGTGGCCAGCCGATCAGGCGCAACAGTCCTGCCTGGTAGTGCCACTGCCGAGGGGCTTGCACTGGGGGGGGCAAGGCCGCGCCCAATGCGCTGAGCATGGATTCCAGGTCGTCCGGCGCCAGTGCGCTGGAGCTTTGGCGCAGGCGTGCCATTTGTTGTTTCATTTGCAAGGGGGCATCGACCACCACGCTGGTTTGCGGGAATGTCTCTTGCAGGATGTGCGCCCAAGACTGCTGCTGGGCTTGCCAGTTGGTGCGTGTTTTCCAAGCCCAGACATTCAAGCCGACCAGCTGGCCGCACAACAAGGCGGCCAGGCCCCAGCGTGCCCAGCGCCATTGCGGGTGTTGCCACACTTGGTGGCCCAGCCGTTGCGCTGTTTTCAGCAGGCGTGCGCGGGCATCGGTTTGAAACTCAAACTGCGCCAAGTCCCAGCCGCTGGACAGTGCGGCCAGCCAGTGCTGGCCGGGCGACATCAGTTGGGCAGAGGCTTGCAGCTTTTGGGAGACCAGGCGCACCACGCCTGGCTCGGCCTGGATGATGGCGGTTTGGCGTTCCTCCTCATTGAGGTCCAGGCTGCTCGCTTGGAGGCCAGACAAGGGCAAGCCCCAGACGCCTTGATCGGACTGGTGCAGCCAAAGCCAGCCATGGTCTTCATCGCCTGTGGCGGTGATGTGCAGGCTGCTGCTGTCGGGGCATAACTCGGGCACGATGCGGTGGACGGTCAAGCCCGCCGCATCGAGCGCGTTCAGGTGCGCCTGCAGCCAGGCTTTGTTGCAAACAGCCACCCACGGGCGAGGGTCGTTTTTCCAATGCGGCGCCAAGGCCATGTGCAATTGAGCCGGGTCGTCGAGCACACGCTCTTCCAGCAGCCCGTGCAAGGCCGCTTGCAGGCGACCGGCTTGTTTGTGCAAGCCCTTGGGCAAATCCACGGCATGCCAGGACAGGGCCGCAGCGGGGACCATGACCACGCATTCGGTGTCGCGCGCTGTTTGCGGCAACAAGTTGGCGCGGCTCCATTGCAAGTCCAGCGGCGCTGTCTGCGCATCGGCCTGTACCCAGGCGTGCAGGTAGCTTGTTGGCGCCTGAGGCAGTTCGAGGGGCAGTTGCAGGATCAGTGTGCGCATGTCGGGTTCATTGTAGGGGCGCTGTGTGGCTCACCAACGGTGAACGGGCACGCCACAACATGCGCACCAGTGTGCCTTCTCGTTTGACCAGCGCACGTTCTTGTTGCACGACGCGGTCGATGCGCATGCGGCCATGGATTTCAAAGTATTGGCTTTGGATGCTGTGGCGCTGGTCGTCAAGCCCTTTTCCCAACGCCCCCAGGCTTTTTCGGGCGGCGTCCAGGCTGTCCCAATGGCCGCGCTCACGCTGGGCCACCAGCTGGCGGGCGCTGGCCAGGTCCAGGCCAGGCACGCAGGCCATGAGGACTTCGGCAGGCGCGGTGTTCAGGTTGATCGGGGTGGGCTCGGGGAGCACGGTGATGAAGTTGTCCAGGACCGAGAGGGTTTGTGGGCTCAAACCCAGCCACACCAGTTGAGCGCTGCGCTGCGGCATCAGCGGGCTTGTGGATGGGGAGGTTGAAGCGGCCGTTGCCGTGGGGCTGGTAGAGGCCGATTCGCTGGCGTTGGCTGTGGCGCTGGACAGGGCGACGGGCAGGCGACGGGTGAGGCTTTCCAGTTCGTTCAGAGGCAGGTTCAGCCGTTCAAACAGCCGCACCCAGACCATCAGTTCGGGCGCTACGATCTTGCCCTTGTCCACCAGGTTGCGCACATTCAGGCGCGACTGGGTATCACTGATGTAGCCCGATAAAAACACCTCGGCATCGCCTTCTTGCCATTTCTGATCTTGCGACAAAAAGGTGGACAACTTCGATTCCAGCACGGGAAGGGCCCAGGGCTCTCCCAGGTGATCGACTTGGCCGCCTTGCTGTGCGCGGGCGTCTTCCTGCAGGATCAGGCGCGCCCAGTCCAGGGCGCCGGTCATCATCCATGCGGTTTGGCTGCGGCCGCGTTCGGCCGATTCGATCTCGACTTGCCGCCATTGCTGCCACAAGGCGGCACTGGTCAGGGTGGCCACCAGGGCCACGGTCAGCATGGCCACCAGCAAGGCGGCGCCTTTTTGCGCCTTCATGCCGGACCGCCTGACAAGGAGGGGCGCACCCAATCCAGGGTCAGTGTGCCTGCGCCGACAGGCCCTTGGGGCAGGGTCAGGATCAGGCGCACACCATCGGGTGTGCTGCCGGGCATCGGGGCAGATGAGGGGGTGCCGGTATGGACCGCATCGCTGGACAAAGGGTTGGTCCAGCTGCCGCCAAGGTGGACGAAGATTTGCCAGCCTGCCATCGGGTGGATCTGCACTTGGCCCTTGCGGGTGGCCTCGGTGGGGGTCTGCCCCCATTGCCCAGCCAGCGCCCAGGCGTTTTGCCAGTCGGCACGCAAGGTCATGGGGGCGGACTGCCAGCGTTGCCAATCGCCGCCGCCTGGGCGAGCGGGGTTGCCCCGCCAAGTCCATGCCACCACCTGGATGGCTTCATCGGCGGCGTTGGCGCGGCGGGTCAGGCGCAAGACTTGGCCATCCCAATTCCAGCTGCTGGTGCCCGGCAGCTCGCTCAGTTGGTCCAAGTCGGTTTGCCATTGGGCCAGACCAGCTTGCAGGGTGCGGATGTCGTCGGCACGGCTTTGCATGCCGCTTTGCGAGCGCAGCATGCCATCGAGCCCACGCCAGGCCATGAGCGACATGAGCGCCATCACGCTGATGGCCACCAGCACCTCGATCAAGGTGAATCCATGTACCTGGGCGGGGCGGGCAAAGCGCCGCCATCCGGTGTTTGCGCATGGCTTGTGGCGGGCATTCATCAGTTGCGCCCCATCACCGTCGAGACTTGCAGTACAAATTCCCCTTGACTGAGCACCCTGGCATCCACCCGCCGGAAGTTCGGATTGGGCGTGGTTTTGACCTGCATCTCCACTTGCATGGTGCGTCCAGCCTGAATGCATTCCACTTGGCTGTTGCCGATGTCAGGCAGTTGTCTGCGCAGGCGCAAGCGGATCAATTCGTTGTCGGCGCACATTTGGCCCAGCATGCTCAAGGTTTGGCGGTCCGCGTTGCGGCTCAGTGAGCCCGTGGCCTTGAGTCCTGCCAGCAAGGCCACAGCCACAATGCCCAGTGCGACCAAGACTTCGATCAAGGTGAAACCTCGCGCGGACGTTCGGGTCATGGGGCTGTCCATCCAGGCGTGCGTTGCACCCGAAACGGCCTGAGTCCATCGCTGCTGACCCAGAGGGTGAGCGATGGCCTTTGGGCCGGTGTGAGTGCGATGCTTTGCGGTGGAATCAGTGGCTCGGGGCCCAGAACGACAGGCTGGCTGGCTGTGGTGCGCGTGGCCTCGCTGAGCCATCTTTGGGGCAGACCCGGGGGGGGCAGGCCTTCGAACACAAAGCCCGTTGGGGTGCTTCGCCAGACCACGGGCAGGCCACTGGCGCGGGCTTGCGCACGTGCGGTTTCCAGCAGCGCGGCCAGGCGCGTGGCGTCGCGCTCCAGGGCACTGTCAGCGCTGTCGCGCAGGGACAGGCTCACGCCCGCTGTGGCGATGGCGATCAGCGCTACCACCACCAGCAATTCCAGCAAGGTGAAGCCTTGGTCTGCAGGGGGGCGGGGCCGCTTATTGCCAGCTGCCGATGTCCGCATTGTTGCCCTCGCCACCGGTTTGACCGTCAGCGCCAAAGGACAGCACATCCACCTCGCCTTTGATGCCGGGGTTCATGTATTGGTAGGCACGGCCCCAGGGGTCGTTGGGCAGTTTGTCCAGGTAAGACTTCCAGTTGCCGGGCACAGGCTCGGTGGTGGGCTTGCTGATCAAGGCTTTCAGACCCTGTTCGCTGCTGGGAAAGCGCTGGTTGTCCAGTTTGTAGAGTTTGAGCGCTTGCATCAGGTTACCCACGTCGGTGCGGGCAGCGGTGATGCGGGCATCGTCAGCCCGGCCCAGCACGTTGGGCACGATCAATGCCGCCAAAACGCCGATGATGGCCAGCACCACCATCAGCTCGATCAGGGTGAAGCCGCGTTGGCGGCGTGGGCGGGGAGACAGTGGTTTTTGCATGGTATCCATCATAATCTGACCATGTTGCACAATCGCCGCGCTTTCATTTTCAGCATCCGTTTGCCGTCTCTGGTGACAGGGGCGCTTTGGTGTGCTGCCGCACTGAGTGCCGGTTATTGGGCTTTGCAGTTTCCGTCCAGCCCGGTCATTTTGGGTGCTCCAGTGACAGCTGCCACAGAGGGTGCCTCGGCACAAGCCTCCACGCAATTGCAGCGTGCTTTGGGGGCGACGGCGGTGGCGATGTCTGATGCACCGGAGACTGGCCGATTGCAATTGCTCGGCGTCATCGCGGGCATTTCGGGGCAAGGCAGCGCTTTGATTGCTGTGGACGGGCAAACGCCCAAGGCTTACCGTGTGGGGCAAGCCGTGGGGGAGGGACTGGTTTTGCAAAACCTGAGCCCCAAAGGCGCACAGTTGGGTGCAACCGTGGATGGACCCCGCCTGCAAGTCCTTCAATTGCCGGTGGATAAAACGCCTTGATTTGAAGCCAGCGGCCGAGGACGACTGCCGCGCGACTTATCAGCTGCGCAAGAACATCCGATAAACCGGATTATTCGTCTCTTCCGCGTACGGATACCCCAACGCATCCAGGAATTTGGCAAAGGCCTTGTCGTCCTTGGGCGGCACTTGCAGGCCCACCAGGATGCGGCCGTAGTCGGCGCCTTGGTTGCGGTAGTGGAACAAGGAGATGTTCCAGCCGGGGCGCATGAGGCTCAGGAATTTGAGCAAGGCACCCGGACGCTCCGGAAACTCAAAACGCAGCAGGCGCTCGTCTTGCGACAAGGCGGAATGGCCCCCCACCATGTGGCGGATGTGTTCTTTGGCCAGTTCATCGTGGGTCAGATCCATGGCCGCAAACTTGTGCTTGTTGAAGTTGGCGGTGATCTTGGTGCTCTCGCCTTTGCCGTGCGTGCTCAGGCCCAGGAACACATGGGCCTTGTCGGCATCGCTCATGCGGTAGTTGAACTCGGTCACATTGCGCGGACCGCCGGGCAGGCTGCCGATCAATTCCAGAAAGCGCTTGAAGCTGCCGCGTTCTTCGGGAATCGTGACCGCAAACAGGGCTTCTTTTTCTTCGCCTACATCGGCACGTTCGGCCACGAAGCGCAGGCGGTCAAAGTTCATGTTGGCGCCGCACAAGATGGCGGCGTAGGTTTCGCCCTTGGTCTTGTGCTGGGCCACGTACTGCTTGATCGCGGCCACGGCCAGCGCGCCAGCGGGCTCCACGATCGAGCGGGTGTCCACAAAAATATCCTTGATGGCCGCGCAGACCGCATCGGTGTCCACGGTCATGTATTCGTCGACCAAGGCCCGCGAGACGCGGAAGGTTTCTTCGCCCACCAGCTTGACGGCGGTGCCGTCCGAGAACAGGCCCACATCGGCCAGGATCACTCGCTTTTTGGCGTTGACCGACTGGATCATCGCGTCCGAGTCGTTCATCTGCACACCGATGACTTTGACTTCGGGGCGCACGGCTTTGATGTAGTTGGCCACGCCGCTGATCAGGCCGCCGCCGCCGATGGCGACAAACACCGCATCCAGGGGGCCCTGGTGCTGGCGCAGCATTTCCATGGCGATGGTGCCCTGACCGGCAATCACATCCGGATCGTCAAAGGGGTGCACGAAGGTCAGGCCTTGTTTCTTTTCGAGCAACACCGAGTGGTTGTAGGCGTCTGAATAGCTGTCACCAAACAGCACCACTTCGCCACCCAAGCCTTTGACGGCATCGATCTTCACTTGCGGGGTGGTGGTGGGCATGACGATCACGGCGCGGGTGCCCAGCTTGCTGGCACTGAGCGCCACGCCTTGGGCGTGGTTGCCTGCCGAGGCGCAGATCACGCCCTTCTTGAGCTGCTCAGGCATCAGGTGCGCCATCTTGTTGTACGCGCCGCGCAGCTTGAAGCTGAAGACGGGCTGCTGGTCTTCGCGCTTGAGCAGCACTTTGTTGTGCAGGCGGCGGGACAGGTTTTTGGCGGTCTCCAGCGCCGACTCGGTCGCCACGTCATAGACCTTGGCGTTGAGGATTTTCTTGAGGTAGTCGGCAGGTTTGAGGTGTTTGGTCATCGCAGGCGGCATGCGGCACAAGGGTGCAGCATTCAATCAGTGTGACCCTGATGATAACGGGCCAAAAAAAATGCCCCGATCCTTGCGGTTCGGGGCAAATCCACCTTTTCGGAGGGTGGAGGAGACAAAAGGCGCATGCAAAAAAGCACGCATGTTCGAAATTGTAGCGGTGTTTTTGTTGCATTGCAGCAAGTTGGCGCGCTCAAATTGCAAAAACATGTAAAGCCAGTTCGGGAAATCCGTTTACGATCCATGCCCAATGCTTTGTCGGACGTTGTTCGCAAGGCGCTCAGCACAAGGAAAACAGCATGGATTGCACAGTCACTTGGACCGGCGCGGCCGGAACCCGCTCAGGCATGGGCTTTTTGGCCGAAACCGGCTCCGGCCATGTCATCGCCATGGACGGCGCACCAGACGCCGCTAAACCTGAAAACGGTGGACAGAATCTGGCGCCCCGCCCCATGGAAACGCTGCTCGCCGGGACAGGTGGTTGCACGGCGTATGACGTGGTCTTGATCCTCAAGCGGGGTCGCCACGATGTGCGTGGCTGCAGCGTTAAATTGACCAGCGAACGTGCCGAAGTGGACCCCAAGGTGTTCACCAAGATCAACATGCACTTCACCATCACCGGCAATGGCGTGCCGGCCAGTGCGGTAGAACGTGCCATCGCCATGAGCCACGACAAATACTGCTCGGCCAGCATCATGCTGGGCAAGACCGCAGACATCACCACCAGCTTCGACATCGTCGAAGCCTGAGTGCGTGCACCCCTCCAGGCGGGAGGGGCTCAGTGTGTGTGGCCGCTGTGGTCGTGTGCTGCAGCGGGTTTCGCAGGCTTGGGCGTGGCGGGCGCAGAAGCCTGGCTGACTTCGACCTTGCCGCGCATGCCGGCTTCATAGTGGCCCGGAATCAGGCATGCCATCTCGACGGTGCCGGCGACTGGAAAACGCACCACCAGCTCGCCCGTTTGGCCTGCGGCCACGGTGATTTCCACGCCATGGCCGTGTTCGTGGGCAGCCCCTTGGTTGGCGCTGGCTGCCTGCTTCATGCCTTGCGCGTGGGCTGCGATCTCTTGCGCACTGCCCAGCACCATTTCATGGGCGGTCGCGCCTGCGTTGTGCACCACAAAGCGGATGGTCTCGCCCGCTTGCACCGCGATCGATGAGGGGCTAAAGCGCATTTGGTCGTCCATGCGCACCGCGATGCTGCGTGTGACCACCTGGGCTTGAAGCGCTGACGCATGGCTTGTCGCGTCAGAGGCTTCGCCGTGGCTGTGGCCTGTGGTGGCCCAGTCGGGGTTGCGCACCAGCCATTGCCAAGCGCCATAGCTGCCAGCACTGACCAGAGCACCCAGCACCACCACATACACCGTGGCAGAGCGTTGCCATGCTCGGCGTGTGCTCAAGGCCAGTGCCAGCACCGACACGATGAAGCCCAGTGGCACCACCCAGGCGCTGCGGGCCGGGGAGTCCGGAAAGTGCTGCAGACCGCCTGTGAAAAAGCCCAAACCAATGGAGAGCAAGGAACCCAGAACCAGGGTTTGAAGCAAACTGGTGCGCTCTGTGCTGCCCGTGTGATCGGTCAGTCGGTGTTCCAGCCAGGCGCCCAGCACGAACAGCACCATGCCAATGGCCGCTGTCCAGAGCGAGCGCTCTCCGCTGAAAAAGCCGTGATTGACCGCCCCGGAAATGAAGCTGATGCCCGAGTACTTGAGCAGCATCGCGCCATGCTGGTGTTGAAAAGTTGCAATAGCCATGTGACCTCCAATGCATCAAGTGTACGGACAAGAAAAAAGCCCCACGATCTCTCGTGGGGCTTTGGCGTCTGGATCCCGGAGCGCGTCCGGGATGACAGGCTGGGGCTTGTTACATGCCCATGCCGCCCATACCACCCATGCCGCCCATACCACCCATGTCGGGCATGCCGCCAGCAGCTTCGTCTTTCGGAGCTTCGGACACCATGCACTCGGTGGTCAGCATCAAGGAAGCCACAGAAGCGGCGTTCTGCAATGCAGTACGGGTCACTTTTGTAGGGTCCAGAATACCCATTTCGATCATGTCGCCGTAGGTGTCGTTGGCAGCGTTGAAGCCGTAGTTGCCTTTGCCAGCCAACACAGCGTTCACCACCACCGATGGCTCGCCACCGGCGTTGTACACGATCTCGCGCAGAGGCGCTTCGATGGCTTTCAACACCAGTTTGATACCGGCGTCCTGGTCAGCGTTGTCACCTTTGATGGTGCCAGCCGTTTGACGTGCGCGCAGCAAGGCCACGCCGCCGCCAGCCACGATGCCTTCTTCCACAGCAGCGCGAGTGGCGTGCAGGGCGTCTTCCACGCGGGCTTTCTTTTCTTTCATTTCGACTTCGGTGGCAGCGCCGACCTTGATCACGGCCACACCGCCAGCCAACTTGGCCACGCGCTCTTGCAGCTTCT